>CAZXRU010000071.1:0-1015 GCA_964643345.1 uncultured Fluviicola sp. | reverse complement strand
CGCGATGGCGTGGGTCGGGGTGGGTCCGCCGTTGTCGGCCAGCGGCTGCAGCCCGGAGGTGGCACCGAGCAGGTCGCCGGTGCTCGCCGTGAACGCGCAGAGCTGGTCGGTGGAGATCGACTGCAACAGGTTGTAGCCGCTCGTGGCCAGGGTTCCGTAGCACGCGGCGGCATGCGGGTAGGTGATCGGCAACGGCCCTGCGGCAGGGCGTTGCTGGGCGGTGTTGCCGGTCACCAGGCTGGCGTGCAGGCTGGCCGAGCCACCGTTGCCCATCCAGATGCCGCCGCCCAGGCCTGCGGAATCATCGCCGGGTGCCGCCGCATTGTTGGCGATGGTCGAGGACTCGACCGACGCTCCGGCGCCGTCCAGCCACAGGCCACCGCCCTCCAGCGCCGCCTGGTTTCCGGACACCGTGCTGTTGCGCAGGATCACGCCGGTACCGGAGCCCTGTAGCGCGATGCCGCCGCCGCGTTCTGCCGTGTTGTCATGCAGGGTGCTGCCAATGAAGCCGATCAGTCCCATGCTGGACCAGAACGCCCCGCCCTCGCCCGGCGAACCGGTGGCGGTATTGCCTTCGAACAGCGAGTCGGTGATGTCGGCAATCGGCATCCCGTCCGGCACGAAGGCAAGACCGCCCCCGCGCGAGGCCTGGCTGTCCAGGACCTGCACGCGCTCCAGCGTCAGCCGCGACTCGGCATGCACGGCGCCGCCGCTGCCCAGGCTTGCGCCATCGCGCAGCAGCACGTCGCGCAGGATCAGCGAGTTGCCACGGGCGCGCAGCAGGCCGCCATCCCCGGCGATCGCCAGCCCCTGGCCGCGGATCTCGACCTGCTCGATGCGCACCGTGCCGTTGCTGTCGATCGCCCGGTCGCGCTGCGCCGGTGGCAGCATCAGCGCGATCACCGGCCGCGCGCCGCTGGCCTGCGGCTCACCGAGCAGGGTGATGGCGCCCTGCAGGTCGAGATCACCGTAGAGCTGGTCGTCGTCACCGGACGTGCTGCTGATCGCGTAGCTG
>CAZXRU010000070.1:0-1015 GCA_964643345.1 uncultured Fluviicola sp. | reverse complement strand
TTGCCGATCACGGCCAGCCCGCGGCCCCAGCCGGCATCGGTGAGATTCAGGAAAAGCCGGCGGCGGTCCTGGCGGACCTCGATCAAACCCAGTTTCACGAGATTGTTGCGATCCCCTGGCTTCAGCGAAAGTTTTGCCTCTTTCGTGAGGTAGGTGTTCGGCACCTCGCGGGCCTCGCACATCAGCACGAGCAGCGCGCACGTCTCGGTGAGACTGAGATTGTCGTCCGGCATTGTGGCGCTCCTCGGCATCGCGGGACGAACCCGGACATGATCGTGTCGGCCGCCGGCTCGGCTGGTCGGCGCTGGGCCGATTCTGCCGACGCGCACCCGAAGCCGCAAGACCGTCCCGACGGATTCGGATATCCGACAGTGCAGGCCATTGTCGATCTCTTGTGGACCTGGCCGGACGGACCCCGTGGAACAGCCGTTCGGACCGGCTAATCAAGATCTTGACGTGACGTATTGCCCGGGCTCGGGCGGTCGTGCGACATTGCCACCCGGCGCTTTTCCGGCGCCTTTCATGATCAGGCATCCGGGTGGGGATGGAGCTGGCGCAGATGTCGTCCGAGGTCGTCCGGTATCGCGTCGACGCCGACACGGTCACCACCTTCGAGATCGAACCGGTGCCCGGGTTCCGGCCGGCCGGGGTCGGCGACATCGCCGGCACGGTGAAAGAGTCCATCGGCCCGGCGGTCGACGCCGCCCGCGTCCTGCTGGACCAGCTCAAGGAGATCGCCCCGGACGCGGTCCAGGTCAAGTTCGGTGTCAAGGTCACCGGCACCGCCAACTGGATGGTCGCGAAGGCCGCCACCGAGGCGAACTTCGAGGTGACGCTGTCGTGGCAGCCGGGATCGGCGCCGAGCGGCGTCACCGGCGCCGCCTGACGGCGCAGCGGTCATGACCAAGCCGCCACCCGACCCGTGGACCGTGGCGATCCACGCCACCGAGCATGATCACCACCCGCTCGGCGCCGGTGTCGTCATCGCCGCGGACAGCGTGCTGACCTGCGCTCA
>CAZXRU010000069.1:0-1032 GCA_964643345.1 uncultured Fluviicola sp. | reverse complement strand
GCACGGGATGCTGCGTTACCGCGGGGACGCGCTGGACGCGGACGGCGCCGACCGGCTGGTGTCCGGCTTCCTGGCGGTGCTGCACACCGTGGTGGCGCAGCCCACGACGGTCACGCCGGGCTGACCGTGGCGAGCGCGGCCTCGATGTGCCGCGCCAGTGCGGACGCGCCGTCGCCCTCCAGCGCCCAGTGCCCGGCCACGAGTTCCGCGGTGATCAGCGGCTCGGTGCTCTGCTCCTGCCACACCCGCAGGTCCGCGGCGTCCACGTTGCCGTCGTCGGCGCCCCGCACGGCCAGGATCGGTATGGGCAGCGGCGGCGCCGGGCGGTAGGCGTAGGCGTCGTAGACCTCCCAGTCCGCGCGCAGCGGCCGCTCCAGCACGGCGGCGAAGTCCGGGTCGGTGATCAGGTCCGGGTCGGTGCCGCCCATCGACGCGGTCTGCGCGAGCAGTTCCCGGGCCGGCAGGCGGCCCATGCCGGTGTCGAACACCACCCGCGGCGGCAGGCAGCCGCAGACCACCAGCAGCCGCGGATCGCGGCACGGCGCGTTCACCAGCAGGCGGGCCGTCTCGTACGCGACGAGCGCGCCGGAACAGTGGCCGAGCAGCGCGTAGTCGCCCTGGAAGGCGGCGTAGCCGTCACCGGCGAGCGCCGTTGCGAGTTCGGCGAGCAGCGGCTGCATCCGGCGGTGCGGCGGCTCCCGCAGGCGCCGGCCGTGCCCGGGCAGCACCGCCGCCGCCACCGAGACACCGCCGGGGCGCAGGTGTTCGCGCAGCTCGTTGAAGACGGTGGACGCGGCGCCGGCGTGCGGGAACGCGAACAGCTCCAGCGCGCCGCCCGCGCGCCGGTACGGGAACCACTTCTCCACCGACGACATGGGTACGCCCCTCCCGGCATGCTCTGCCGCACCAGTCAAGCCGAGGACGGTGCCCGCCTCCTGTCCTGTGTATCGGCGACAGGGCCGGCCGGGTGCGGCTCCATAGCCTTCCGGTATGGCACATCCTGCCCGGACCGAGGCCCCGACCGGATCGGAC
>CAZXRU010000068.1:0-1034 GCA_964643345.1 uncultured Fluviicola sp. | reverse complement strand
GTTGGCGATTCGGCGGGTGCTGGGCGATCAGCCGGCGCAGCTCGGCGATCAGATCGTGGTCGGCGCCCAGGGTCAGGTCCACCTCGATGCGGTCCTCCACGGCGCCGACGCGCCGTTCGGCCAGGCGCTCGCGTTCGGCGTCGAGCAGGGGGCTGCTCAGCCCGTCGAGCACCGGGCCGCGCCACAGCCGCAGCGCGGCGTGCAGGGCGTCGGCGGCCTGGCGCAGGTCGCCGGCGCCGCGGGCGGCGCGGGCGCGGGCCAGGCCCCGGTCGAACGTGTCCAGGTCGAGGCCGTCGGCGGGCAGGTGCAGCAGGTAGCCGGCGTCGGTCCAGCGCAGCACCCGCGACGTGCCGCGGGCCGGGCGGACCGGTTCCAGGGCGCGGCGCAGGGCGGAGACCCGCTTCTGGACCTGATTCACGGCGTACGCCGGCGGCGCGGCGCCCCACACCGCGTGGATCAGCTGCTCGCGGCCGATCGGGCGGTTGGCGTGCAGGGCCAGCACGCCGAGCACCACCCGCTGCTGCTCGGGCGCGAGCTCGACGAGCTCGCCGCCGCGCCGGGCCCGTAACGGTCCGAGCACGTCCAGCCGCAACGCCGGAGCGTCCGGTTCGGTCACGACGGTCCCTCGTGCATGCGCGGTGTGCCTCCCCCATGGACAATCCGTAGCGGAGTATAGGAGGCGCGCCTTCCCTTGTGGATGGCACGGAGGCGACGTTTTGGTGGTCATCATCCCGACAAGCGAGGATGTATTCGCGCTGTTGAACGGGGATGACCAGGACATCCATCCGGTTGAATGACGCATGTCCGACGAAAGCTTCATCAACGGCGATCTGTCCTAAAACACCAGCACCGTGCTGCCGTGCCGCAGCAACCGGTCCTCGCAGTGCCACTGCACCGCCCGGGCGAGCACCGTGCGCTCCACGTCGGCGCCCAGCCGCGCCAGCGCCCGGGCGTCGTCACGGTGCGAGGCGCGCACCACGTCCTGTTCGATGATCGGGCCTTCGTCGAGGTCCTCGGTGACGTAGTGGGCGGTG
>CAZXRU010000067.1:0-1038 GCA_964643345.1 uncultured Fluviicola sp. | reverse complement strand
ACCTGGTCGGCAACGCGGTCGCGCTGCTCGGCGAGGCCAACGCGGCCGGTGCCGGGGTGAACGGCCACAGCCACGGCCACAGCCACGGTCAGGGCCAGGGTCAGGGCCAGGGCGGCCACCACGGGCACGGCCGGAGCGCCGAGAGCGGCCGCGCCGGTGCCGACCAGGACTCCCACGACAACAACGGGATCCTGAACGGCACCCAGATCTACGCGCCGGTCGACGTGCCGATCAACATCTGCGGCAACGCGCTGAGCCTGCTCGGCGAGGCCAACGCCCAGGCGATCTGCGGCAACGGGTTCGGCCGGCGCAACGAGAACGGTGGGGTCAACCAGAACTCCACCGACAACAACGGGGTCCTGAACGGCACCCAGGTCTACGCGCCGATCAGCGTGCCGCTGAACATCGCCGGTAACTCGATCGGTGTCGCGGGCGAGGGCAACGCGGCCGCCGCGGCGAGCAACGAGGCGGGCCGCAACGGTGGCTTCGACCAGGACTCGAACGACAACAACGGGATCCTGAACGGCACCCAGATCGCCGCGCCGATCCACGTGCCGGTGAACCTGTGCGGCAACGCGCTGGGCATCCTCGGTGAGGCCAACGCTGCGGCGGCCTGCGGCAACGGCGGCCACGGCGGCCACGGCGGCGACAACGACGGCGACCACGACTGGGACAACGACGACGACAACGACGGGGACAACGACGGCGACAACGACGGCGAGTACCCGGACCCGGACGACCAGGACGACGTCGACCCGGACGGCGGCGCGCAGGGCGACGGCTACGGCGACACGGCTCGCAAGGGGCACAAGAAGGCCACCGAGGCGTCCGCGATCGACGGTGTCACCCAGAGCCTGACCAACGCGGGTGGCCTGAACATCGGCGGCCTCGACCTGCTGAACACGCTGCGCTGACCCAGGCGGTGGCGTGAAGTTCCGGGTTGCGCCGGTCCCGGGCGTGACCCGACCGACGCTCGCTGAGCGTCGGGCACCAACCGGTGCTCCTCCACAGCGCCGGTGCTGAGAAACGGACGGGAGT
>CAZXRU010000066.1:0-1053 GCA_964643345.1 uncultured Fluviicola sp. | reverse complement strand
GTAGCGCTCGGCCGGACGCTGCTGGTCATCCCCGCCTCCAGCCGCGCCTGGCAGTGGCCCGACCACGTCGCGGTGCCCGTCCTCGACGCACCGGACGTCACCACGGTGATCGCATGGCCCCACAGCGCCTACTCACCGGCGATCGCCTCTCTCGTCCGTTCCGCGGTCAAGCTTCGGGCTGAGGGAGACCGGTACAACGGTGAGCACTGAAGTGATCTTGTTCGCCCCGCACCCCGGGCGGGACGATCACCGTGAGGTACCACGGCCCGCGAGGCGTGGCGGGAGATGACGCGGCGCGAGACCGCGCACCTACGCGGGGACACACCCAGCCGGGAGGATCCGGTCACGACACCGTTCGTGTGACCCTGCGGCCGCACCGCACCCCGGTCGGCCGGGCACACCGCTACCGTCGCGGCCATGGACCCCTGGACGTGGCCGGCTGCGCTGTCTCGCCGTTGTCGCTACCGCCGCGCTGGTCGCCTGCAGCGGCGCCGCACCGGCCGCGGCACCCGCGGCCGACTACGACAAGATCATCACTCAGGTGTACGGCACCCCCGCCCAGCGTCAGGCCGCCGACGCCCGTGCCTGGTGGACCGCCCGGCTCGCCGCGGTCGAATGCATGCGCCGTGCCGGCCACACGTACGGGATCGTCGGGTACAACGCGACCAGTGACCGTGAGTACGTCGGCCCGGGGAACCTTCTCGCGTTCGCCCCGGTGCGCCAGGATCTCGGTGTGGCAGACCATCTGGTCCGGGCCGGCGGTGCCCGCCTCGTCCTCAATGCCGCGGCTGACGGCGTCGCCAACGACGACGGTTCCACCCACCTTGACCCCATCGCGGACGCCCGCCGTTGCGAGACCGAGGCGGCCGCAGCCGCCGGTCCGTCCGTACCCGACGGCCAGCAGACCCTGGCCGCCCAGTTGGTCGACCGGCTACGCCAGGCGCAGGACACGACGGCCCCGGCCCTGGCCTCCGACTACCGGACCTGCATGGCCGCAGCGGGCATCCCCGCCACCGACCTGGCCGACCTGCAGAGCCAGGTGGAGCGTGCGTA
>CAZXRU010000065.1:0-1090 GCA_964643345.1 uncultured Fluviicola sp. | reverse complement strand
GTACGCATGGAACCGGGCACCGAGGTCTTCGGCGCGAACACCGGCGCCGCCGAGCTCAAGGCCATGCTCGCCCGGTTCCCGGCCTCGGAACGCGGCCGCATCGTCGAGCGGGCCCGCGCCGCCTCCTGATTTCGCCCACCCATCGAGGAGACCACCGCATGAACGTCGTCCTGTGGATCGTCACGATCGTGCTCGCCGCCATGTTCGCCGGCGCCGGGTTCATGAAGCTGACCCAGTCGAAGGAGCAGATCGCCGCCACCCCCCGGATGGGCTGGGCCGAGTCGTTCCCGCCCGGGGTGATCAAGATGATCGGCGCGCTGGAGGTGCTCGCCGCCATCGGGCTGATCCTGCCCGCCCTGATCGACGTCGCCACCGTGCTGGTGCCGCTCGCCGCGACCGGGTTGGTGCTGATGATGATCGGCGCGGCGACGGTCCACGGCCGGCGCCGGGAGTACCAGTCCGTCGTCATGAACGTGGTGCTGCTCCTGCTGGCGGCGTTCGTCGCCTGGGGCCGGTTCGGCCCGCACGCGTTCTGATCAGTGCCCCGGCCCGGCGGCCGGCGGCCGGCGCAGGTGTTCGGCCAGGAACCGTTCGACGGCGGCGTAGTAGGTCTGCCGGTTCTGCGGCTGGGTCAGGCCGTGGCCCTCGTCGGCGAAGAGCAGGTAGTCGTGCGGCACCCCCTTGTCGCGCAGGGCGGCGACGATCTGCTCCGCCTCGTCGCGGGTGACCCGGACGTCGTTGGCGCCCTGCCCGATCAGCACCGGGACGGTGATGTCGTGCACCTTCGACAGCGGTGAGCGCTGCCACAACAGGTCACGTTCGGTGTCCGGGTCGCCCACCTGCGCGCGCATGAACCCGGCCAGCGGCGTGCGGTACGGCGCCCCGCCGGCCAGCATGGTGAGCAGGTTCGCCGGGCCGCACAGGCTGATCGCGCAGGCGAACACCCCGGGGGTGAACGCCACGGCGGCCAGGGCCGCGTACCCGCCGTACGAGCAACCCATGATCGCGATGCGGGACCGGTCGACGGCCCCGGACGCGACCAGGTGGTCCACCGCGTCCAGCAGGTCGGTGTGCATCGCGGCGCCCCACT
>CAZXRU010000064.1:0-1098 GCA_964643345.1 uncultured Fluviicola sp. | reverse complement strand
CATGCCGGCCTCCCTCGCATCGTTCACCTCCAATCGACTGAAGGCTTCGCCACTTTATCACTTGCAAAATTCTTCAAGTCACGCCCTGCTCTCGTGCAACTTGCACGGAAAGTGACGGATCCCCCACGTTGCGGTACGTTGCCGGAAGCCGGACCGCCCCGGCATCCCCGCGGGGCCGTCCAGCGCCTCTGTCGACCACCCCGGAGGAGCGGTCCATGCAGAACTCGACCCCCGACGCTTGCCCGGCTGACCTGTCGGGAGAACGCCGCCTGCAGCAGCGCCTCGGTACCACCGAGCGAGCCGAGCAGTTCTACCAGCGGCAACTGCTCGACCATCTCAACGAACGGATGCGGGACTTCATCACCCGGCAGGAGATGATGTTCGTCGCCACCAGTGACGCCCACGGCGCCTGTGACAGCACGTTCCGCGCCGGGCCGGCCGGCTTCGTGTCCGTGCTGGACCGGCACCGTCTCGCCTGGCCGGAGTACCGCGGAAACGGGGTACTCGCCAGCCGCGGCAACATCCTGGAGAACCCGCACGTCGGACTGTTGTTCGTCGACCTGGTCCAGGACCTGATCGGCCTGCACGTCAACGGCCGTGCCGCGCTGGTCGACGACGACGAGATCCGGTCCTGGTACCCCGGCCTGCCGGCCGACCCGGTGCCCGGCCGCCGCCCGGAGCAGTGGGTGATGGCCGAGGTGGTGGAGGCGTACATCCACTGCCCCAAGCACATTCCCCGCCTGTACCGGCATCCCGCCGACCGCCGGCATCGCGGTCACCTGCCGGAGGCCCGCAAGAGCGACTACTTCGGCGTGACCGCGGCGGCCGCGGCCGCCGTCACCTGACCCCGCCCCGTCCCGGCCGCCCGGGATCAGGGCGCAGACTCCTGATCGCTGCGGTCCCGGGCGCCGACGTACGCCCGTAACGCCGGCTCGGCCGAACGGAACCGATCCACCTCCTCGCCGGCATCGCAGGTCATCATCGCGATGACCAGGTCGTCCTCGGTGCGCACGACCACCCGCCAGGTCGCCCCCGACTCCTCCCACCGCCGTAGCCGCGCCGCCGCCCCGTCGTCCCCGGTTGCCATCTGCCCACTCC
>CAZXRU010000063.1:0-1134 GCA_964643345.1 uncultured Fluviicola sp. | reverse complement strand
CGTCGCCGCGGCCGGCAACAGCGGCGGCACCACCGCGCAGACCACGCCGATGTACCCGGCGGCGTACCCGGAGACGCTGTCGGTCGCCGCGACCCACCCGGGCTCGGACGCGCCCGCGGCGTTCACCAGCCGCAACGCGATCGGCGCCGGCTGGGTCGACGTGGCCGCACCCGGCGTGGTCACCACGATGGACCACCACGGCAGGTACGCCGTCGCCGAGGGCACCTCGTTCTCGGCGCCGATCGTGGCCGGCGCCGCCGCGCTGGTGAAAAGCCAGAACCCGGCCTACACCGGCTACTCGCTGCTGCGCAGCATCGCCTACTCGGCCCGGTCGATCGGGTCCTGGGCGCTCTGGGGCAAGATCGACGCGGCCGCCGCGTTCGCCGTGCCGACCGACCGCACCGCGCCGCGCATCACCGGCACGTCGCCGGCCTCCGGGGCCAAGGTGCGGGGCACGGTCACGGTCAAGCCCACCGGCATCGCCGACACCGGCGGCTCGGGCGTGCGCAACGTCGACCTGTACGTGGACGGCAAGTACGTCACCCAGGACCTCACCGCGCCGTACGAGCTGAAGTACAACGCGAGCAAGCGCAACGGCACGGTCAAGCTCACCGTCTACGTCTACGACCGGGCCGGCAACCGGAGCTCGTACGCCCGCTCGATCGTGGCCGACAACACCGCCCCGACCGTGAAGATCACCAGTGCGCCGAAGAACAAGGCGAAGGTGAAGGGCAAGGTGAAGATCGGCGTCAGCGCGTCCGACACCTACGGGGTCAACCGGGTGGAGCTGCTGATGAACGGCAAGCTGATCCAGACGGACAAGACGTCGGGGTACCTGTTCACCATCACCGCGTCGAAACAGCCCAAGAAGATGAAGGTGCAGATCCGGGCGTACGATCACGCGGGCAACGTCCGCTACGCGACGACCCGGAACTGGACCCGGTGACCCCACCCGCCCCGGGACCGGTACCGCTCACGTCGCTAAACTCTGCGCCCATGACGACACCCCGGCCCGTGCTCGTGGTCGACTTCGGCGCCCAGTACGCCCAGCTCATCGCGCGCCGGGTGCGCGAGGCCCGGGTGTACTCGGAAATCGTGCCGCATACCTATACAACCGCACAGCTGCTGGCCAAG
>CAZXRU010000062.1:0-1153 GCA_964643345.1 uncultured Fluviicola sp. | reverse complement strand
CCGACCGCCACAGCGAGACCGGCAGGCCCGGCGTCTCGGCGTGGGCCAGCGCGGTGAGCGCCAGCCGCGCCGACGTGCGCCCGGCGTGCGGCAGCCCCTGCACGTAGCGGTCGAGCGCGTCGCCCACGGTCGCCGAGAACGTCACCTGGGCGGGGTCCACCGGCTGCGTGTCGCGCATCCCCCGGGCCCGCGCCACCAGCCCGGCGACCAGGAAGTTGCCGTGCGAGAGCGCGGCGATCCGGCGGGCCACCGGCGCCGCGACGGACTCCTCGGTGTACGGGTTGTCCGGCCGCTCCGCCCCGACCAGCCGAAGCGTCGCGAGCGCGTAGTCGGCGAGATCCGACTCGGCGAAGTACTCCGGGCTGTCCAGATCGATGACGTCGGCCACCGCGCCGAACTCGGCGAGCAGGTCGCCCCGGTCGTCCGCCCGGCGGGTGCCCACGATCACCTGGACGCCGAGCCCGCTGAGGTGTCGGACCAGCGGGAGGATCACCTCGCGGACCAGCGTGCGCGCCTGCGCGGGCGACACCGCCTCGTCGAGCGCGTCGAGGATCAGGTTGAAGCGTGCGGGCCGTCGGGACAGCCGCTCGCGCAGCGCCGGCATCAGGTCGGCCGGTGCGGACGGCAGCCCGGCCGACGCCGCCCGGGCGATCTCCACCGCGATCTCCAGGGCGCTCTTGCCCTTGGCGTGCACCGCGCACGACACCGTGCCGACGGTGGCCCGCACCGCGTCGTCGTCCGGCGCGAGCGCGTCGTGGATCGCCGGATCCGCCGTGGTCACCACCCGCCCGAGCACGGCCGACTTGCCGACCCCGGGAGAGCCGGTGACGACCAGCGCCCGGCCGGTCGGACGGGCCGCGTCGAGGCAGGCCACCAACCGCCGCAGGGCCGCGGACCGGCCCCGGAACCGGGAGCCGCGTTCGACGTCCACGCCGACACCGCGGGCGCGCGGTAGCCAGTGCCGCCGGGCCTCGTCGTCCGCGGTGAGCACCCAGCCCCAGGCGGCCAACGCGGCGTCGTCCGCGTCCTCGGCGTGCCAGTCGGCGAGCGTGGACAGCTTCAACTCGGGCAGTTGCTGATCGGCGTGCAACAGCGTGAGCGCATGGCCGTGACCGGCGTTGCCGGTGCCGTGCGCCGCGGCGACCACGATGCC
>CAZXRU010000061.1:0-1190 GCA_964643345.1 uncultured Fluviicola sp. | reverse complement strand
GGACTTCGCCTCGTTGGCGCACCCGCCGCTCTGCAGGATCACCTTGTCGAACAGGCCGTCGCTCGCCGGCGATGCGAGGTGCGCGCACACGGCTCGCGATCCCGCCGACTGGCCGGCGAGGGTCACGTTGTCGGGATCGCCGCCGAACGCGGCGACGTTCCGGCGCACCCACCGCAGGGCCGCCGCCTGGTCCTCGAGGCCGTAGTTGCCCGACGGGCTGCCCGCCGCGTCGAGCGCCGGCGACGACAGGAACCCGAGCGCACCGACCCGGTAGTCGACGGTGACGACGACGAGATCGCCCTCGGTCGCCAGCCGGGCCGGCCCGTAGTCGCTCGCCGCGCCGTCGACGAAGTTCCCGCCGTACACCCACACCAGCACGGGGCGGGCGCGGCCGTGACGGCCGCCGCTGGGCCGGCTCGGCACCGTCACGTCGAGGTGGAGGCAGTCCTCGTCGCCGACGACGACGTCGGACCCGTCGTCGCCCCGAACCGTTTGCGGACATCGAGTGGTGGACGCCGTGGCGTCGCGGACTCCCTCCCACGGCCCGGGCGGAGCGGGCGGCGCGAACCGCCGCTCACCGACCGGCGGCGCCGCGTACGGCACGCCCGAGAAGGTCACGTGATCGGCGGATCGGGCGCCGCGCACCCAGCCGCCTTCGACGCGCACGACCGCCGGCCCGGGGCGCCCCGGGCCGTGGTCGGCCGGCGAGGCGGTGGCGGGCGAGGCGTCACCGGCGGACAGGAGCGTTGCGCCGAGGACGAGCACGATCGGGACGAGGGATCTGCGTCGCATGACGTCGAGCGTGACGGGGAGCCCGCGGCCCCGCATCCGACGACCGCGGCATTGCCCAGTACCGCGCTCGTGGTAGTGGCGAGCATCCGCACCGAGGCGCACGTCGTGTACTCAACCGCGGAGAAACGCCATCAAAGGTGACGAAACGGTTGGCATGTGCGTGGCGCCGCGTCTACGTTAGGTGACCGCCTGGGGTGAGAACGACGGATGAGGGACAGATGCTGGGACATCGATTCCGGACCATCGCCGCTGGCGCGTTCGTGGTCGTCGCACTGGTGCTGACGCTGGCGGCCTGTGGCGGCGACGACGACGCCGCCAGTGAGACGACAACGACCGAGGCGCCGGAGGCGTCCACGACGACGGCGCCGAGCACCACGCTCGACCCGGCCGCCCAGGCC
>CAZXRU010000060.1:0-1276 GCA_964643345.1 uncultured Fluviicola sp. | reverse complement strand
ACGTCCCGGACGTCCGCGACGCGCTGGTCGTCGACCGGCCCGGCCCGGACGGCATGCCGGTGCCGGTCGGCTACGTGACCGGCCCGGATCCGTCGCTCGGCACCGGGCGGATCCGTCAGCAGTTGCTCAGCCAGCTCCCCCGCGACATGGTGCCGCGGCACTTCGTGATCCTCGACGAGTTCCCGCTGACCGCGGACGGCGAGTACGACCTGACCGCGCTGCCCGGCCCGGACCCGCACACCGCACCGGTCCTCGGGCACGTCGAGCCGAGCAAGCCGATGGAGCTCAGACTGGCCGGCTGGTTCCGGCAGATCCTCGGCGTCGACCGGGTCGGCGTGCACGACAGCTTCTTCGCGCTCGGCGGTTCGTCGCTGCAGGCGACCGTGCTGACCAGCCGAATCTTCGACGAGTTCGACATCAACCTGTCGTTGCAGGACATGTTCGCCAACGCGACCGTGGCGGAACTGTCCGATATCGTGATCCGGACCCTGGGCGAGCGCTCCGGCACCGAGAAGATCACCACTCGCCGGCGCAGCCTCAAGGGGATCGGCCTGGCGATCCACGCCCGGCTGCCGTTGCCGTTGCGACGGGTGATCCCGCCCGGCGTGCCGTGCGGCGGCTCCCCCGGGGACGGCAAACGGCGGATTCCCGCCGGGCGCGGTGCACCGGATTCTCCTTCGGACTGAGAGGCCCACGGCATGACCGACACCGACGATCAGGCGATTCCCGGCCCGCCCGCGGCCGGTGACGAGGCGGCCACGCTGCTCGGCGCCCTGGAACGCCAGCGCGCGACGTTCGCCTGGAAGTGCGCGGGCCTGGACGCGGCGGGTCTGCGCGCCACCGTCGGCGTCTCGGCGATCACGCCGGGCGGCCTGCTGAAACACCTCGCCTTCGTCGAGGACTTCAAGTTCGGCACCATGCTGCTCGGCAAGGACCTCCCGGCCCCCTGGGACACCGTCGACTGGGACGCCACCCCGGATCACCCGTGGTCGTCGGCGGCCGGCGACCCACCCGAAACGCTGTACGGGCTGTGGCACGACGCCGTGCTGCGTTCCCGGCGCAACGTGGCCGAGGCCCTGGCCAAGGGCGGCCTGGACGTCCGCATCGTGTACGGCTTCGGCGACGACCCCGACGAGGCGCTGAGCCTGCGTCGCCTGATGATCGACATGATCGAGGAGTACGCGCGGCACAACGGCCACGCCGACCTCCTGCGCGAGTCGATCGACGGCACGGTCGGTGAGGACCCGCCCGAAGCGGTGTTCCCGTACTAGAATCC
>CAZXRU010000059.1:0-1309 GCA_964643345.1 uncultured Fluviicola sp. | reverse complement strand
CCGAGACGCCGACCCGGCTGGTCTGCTCCGACCCGTGGGAGATGGGCTTCGGCCCGGACGGCAGCCGCGGCCATTTCACCGCGCTCGTCACGGCCGACGACGACGCCGAAACGGGGGCGACCGGAACGGTCACCGCGACGTTCGCCGCCCAGGGCCTGGACCCGATCACCGCGACGGCTCGGGTGCGGGTGTCCGCGGGCGTCGACCTCGCGGCCGGCCCGATCGTGCGGCTGAGCGCGAAGCCGGGCGCGAACCTGTCCGTGCCGCTGGTGGTACGCAACGTCGGCGATACCGTCGTCGACGGTGCCTCGGTGATCTTCCAAGCCGACCACGCGTTCCAGACCACCACGACGTTTCGCAACTGCCGGTACCGCGCGGGCCGGCTCACCACGTGCACGTTCGACCAGGCGTTACAGCCGAGTGGGGCATACCGCGCCGTGATGCCGTACCGGCTGGGCAAGGACACGATGGCACCCGGCGCGTACCACGCCGATCTGGAGTGGCTCACGCCGGCGGAACTGGCCGACCGCGAGGTCTACCTGGAGGAGAACGGCTATCCCGGCTTCGGTAGGCCCGGCACCGGCAAGGCGCTCAAGCTGGCCGAGCAGGTATCCGCCCGGCAGACCGACGTCAACCCGATCAACGATTGGACGGCGGTCGCGGTGCGGGCGACCGGCACGAACGGCGCCGACCTGGCGGCCGTGGGCGCCGACGTCCGGGGCGCGGCCGGTGACCTGGTGACCGCAGCGGTGGGCGTGCGGAACAACGGTCCGGCCACGGTGGACTCGAGCCGGGCCGGTGAGCCGGCCGCCCGGACCAACGTGTCGATCCCGGCCGGCACGACCGTCGTGACGGTGCCCGAGGGCTGCATCCAGGTGGTGGACGGCCGGCCCGAGTGGGACGAGCCGGCCGAGCCGGGACACCGGGCCTACCTGTGCCTGTCCGATACCGTCCTGGTCGCGAGAACGGCCGAGACGTACGAGTTCGGCCTGCGCATCGACGAGGTCATCGCGGACGCCGCCGGGCGGGTGTCGGTGAACGAGCCGTGCGAGTGCTCCCAGTTCGACAAGGACCTGGACATGAGCAACAACCAGGCGGCCATCCTGGTCAACGGCACCGGAGCGGGCTCCGGCGGCGGTGGTGGCCTGCCGGTGACCGGGCCGATGGGTGCGGCGATCGCCGGCACCGGCGGGGCGCTGTTGCTGGCGGGCGCGGTCGGCTTGCTGGTGGCGCGCCGCCGTCGGACGCGGTTCGTCGCCTGACAGGGGTGACGCGGGGCCGGCGCGGTGGCGCCGGTCCCGCGGCTCAG
>CAZXRU010000058.1:0-1315 GCA_964643345.1 uncultured Fluviicola sp. | reverse complement strand
AAAGAATGAATTTAACGATTGAAAATATACTGCTAGTTGGCTCTTTATTACTTCTCTTAAGTATTATTGTTGGTAAGACTTCTTACAAATTTGGTGTCCCCACCCTATTACTTTTCCTAGCAATTGGAATGTTGGCAGGTACTGACGGTATTGGCGGAATCAATTTTGATAATCCACAAATTGCTCAGTTCATAGGTATTGTTTCGTTGAACTTCATATTGTTTTCCGGTGGTCTTGACACCAGCTGGACTTCAGTAAAACCAATTCTACGAGAAGGGATTGTACTCTCAACGGTAGGTGTTTTACTCACTGCTGTTTCCCTCGGAACATTTGTCTGGTTCGTTACTGATTTTACAATTTATGAAAGCATGCTCTTGGGTTCTATCGTTTCATCTACGGATGCGGCTGCAGTATTTTCAATTTTGCGTGCAAAAAGCTTAGCGCTTAAAACCAATCTACGTCCAACTTTAGAGCTAGAAAGTGGTAGTAACGACCCGATGGCCTATGTTTTAACTATTGCTTTTTTAACGTTGGTAATAAATCAGGATCTATCCGTTTGGTCTATCATTCCAATGTTTCTTCAACAAATGATCGTGGGAGGGATTGCTGGATTTGTCTTTGGTAGACTTAGTAAATTCATCATAAACAAAATAAAACTAGACTTTGAGGGACTTTATCCGGTATTGGTGATCGCATTAATGTTCATTACATTTTCAGCTACTGACGCTATTGGTGGTAATGGCTTTCTTGCCATTTACATCTGTGCTGTGTACTTAGGAAATCAAGACCTGATTCACAAGAAAACCATTTTAAAAATGTACGACGGTTTAGCTTGGTTGATGCAAATCGTTCTGTTCCTTACGTTGGGCCTACTTGTTTTTCCTTCACAAATAATTCCCTATTTTGGAATAGGAATGCTCATCTCATTGTTTCTGATCATAGTCGCGCGACCAGTCAGCGTTTTTATTAGCTTGATGTTCTTCAAGATGAAATTGAGAAGAAGGTTTTACATTTCGTGGGTTGGACTACGTGGTGCTGTTCCTATTGTGTTTGCAACGTATCCACTTCTGGCAGGAATTGACAAAGCGAATATGATTTTCAATATTGTCTTCTTTATTTCAGTAACGTCTGTTCTCATTCAAGGAACGACCCTCTCCATTGTCGCGAAATGGCTCAGAGTTGCACTGCCCGAAAAAGCCAAAAAAATCACCGAACTAGATCGACTCATTCTGGAACTTCCGAAATCATCTATGCAAGAATTTGAGATTTTACCCCATTTTCAGGCTGTAAACAATCGAATAGTTGACTTGAATTT
>CAZXRU010000057.1:0-1346 GCA_964643345.1 uncultured Fluviicola sp. | reverse complement strand
CTCGGCGACGCCGTGCAGGACGCCGTGGGCTGTCGACCGCGTCAGCGACAGAAGATAGAGCTCGGCCAGATCATCGATGTAGACCAGGGGCCAGCGCGGGCTGGTCGCCGAGCCGACCCAGCGGCCGTGGCCGAGTTCCCGTGCCCAGCCGGCGAGCATCGCCGGGATGCCGGCGCCGCGGCCGTGGACGATGCCGGGTCGCAGGACGACGGCGCGTACGCCGCGGTCGTCGGCCGCGAGGACCCGGGTTTCGACCTGGGGGCGCGGGCCGACGATGGCGATCGGCGCCGGCGGCGTGGTTTCGTCGGCGGGCTGTGTTCCGGTTGCGCCCAGGACCCAGACGCCGCTGCTCCACACCAGCGGGCGGCCGCTGGCGGCGAGGGCATGGGTGAGCGTGTCGATGACGGGCAACTCGGCCTCGCCCTGCGGTGCTGCGGTGTGCACGACGGCGTCGACGCCAGGGGTGACCAGGGCCGCGACGGCTGACGGGTCGAGCAGGTCGGCGCGCACCGCGGTGACGCCCGGTAGGTCGGCGGCGGAGGCGGACCGGGACACGGCGGTGACGCGGTGGCCGACGGCGGACAACCGGGCGACGACGGCGGAGCCGATGTATCCGGTGGCGCCGAGGACGAGAACGTTCATGCGGAACTCCTGATCAGCGGGTCGCGGTAGCGACGACAAGATAACCGGACTAAAGTCCGCTTATGGAGAACCGTAGCGGACTTGAGTCCGCTTCCGCAACCGAGTCGCGCCGACCGGGTCTACCGGTGCTCGGCGAGCCGGCGCCGGAACGAGCCGACGCCGCACGCAACCGGCGTCGCGTCCTCGAAGCCGCCGCCCGACTGCACACCGAACGCGGCATCGCAGGACTGAACATGGACGACGTGGCCGCGGCCGCGGGAGTCGGCAAAGGCACCCTCTACCGCCGGTTCACCGACAAGGCAGGGCTGGCGGCGGCCCTGCTCGACGACCGAGGCCGCCAACTGCACGAGAAGCTGATGTACGGCCCCCCGCCCCTCGGCCCCGGCGCCCCGGGCGCGGAGCGGCTGGCGGCATTCGTCACCGCCTACGTCCAGCACACCGTCCGTTCCCTCGACCTCGTGCTGCTCTCGGAGACCGGCACTCCCGGCGGCCGGTTCGCCAAACCGGTCTACCCGTTCTGGCGCCGGCACGTCGAGGTCCTGCTGGAGGACGCCGGAACGCCCGACGCCCGCGTTCGCGCCGAGGCGCTGCTCGCCATGCTCTCCGCAGAACAGCTCCAACAGTGGACGCTGGCCGACGGCCGGCCGGTCGACGAGCTCGCCGCCATCCTGGTCCGGGCCGCCCGCTCGCTGGCGACGCCACCC
>CAZXRU010000056.1:0-1374 GCA_964643345.1 uncultured Fluviicola sp. | reverse complement strand
GTCGCCGGTGGCCGCGTTGACCGCCTCGATCCGCCTGTACGTGCCGGCGCCGGCCGCCCCGGTCACCGTGCCGGTGAGCCGGGAGCTCGTGGTCAGCACCGTGTCGTAGGTGGTGACCGATCCCGACGCGACCGGCACCGGCTCGGCGTCGAAGCGGTTGCCGACCCCACCGGACCAGACCGTGTTCCAGCGGTGGCTGAACTGCAACGGCCAGGCGTACGGACCCAGCTGGTCCAGCGTCCAGCGGCCGTTCTCGTCGGTGTTGACCCCGTGCGACGGCCCGGCGCCGGAGCTCCACGAGCTGTACGACACGTACGCGTCCGCCAGCGGCCGGCCCTCGGCGTCGGTGACCGTGCCGGTGATCGTGCCGGCCGGATCGAGCAGGACGTCGGGCGTGCGGGTCACCCTGCCCGGCCTGACCTTGATCCGGGCGGCGGCCCGCTGGTCACCGGTGCCGCCGGTCTCGCCCGCCCACTGGTGGCCGTAGCCCGCGGTGCCGTGTACGAACATCTCGTACGTGCCGGGTACCACGGCCGGGGTGGTCAGCCTGCCGTTGGCGTTGCTGCACTTGATGCCGTGGTTGTCGCCGAGGCCACCGCGGCCGAGCACCTTCAGGGTGATGCACGCGCCGCGGACCGGCGCGCCGGTGGCCCGGTCGGTGATCACCGCGGTCGCCTTGCCGCCTCGGACCAGTGGCACCGAAACGGTGGTCGTCCGGCCGGCCGTCAACGTGACGGTCTCGCCCTCGGCGTACAGGTGGAAGCTCTTCTCGCCGGGCATGACGCTGAGCCCGAAGCTGCCCTCGGGCAGGTCCTCGACGGTGACCTCGGTCCCGGTCGTGCAGCCGTTGCCGTCGATGTTCCAGACGTGGACGCAGAAGTCGCTGACCGGCGTGCCGGTCAGCGCGTCGGTCGCGGTGACCGTCAGGGTGGCGCCGTCGGCCCAGGTGTCGTCGACCGTGACCGTCGTTCCCGGTCCGACCCCGATGCGCTCGGCGGCGGCGTGCGTGCCCTTGCCGTACGCGTACTGGCGGCGGGAGTGGTCCGGCCGGATGAACGCGACCACGTAGCTGCCGGGGAAGACGCCGCTCACGCTCCAGGCGCCGTCGTCGTCGGTGCTCGTTTCGTACCGAACCTGGCCGGACTCGTCGTCCAGCGCGACCTCCACCAGGTGCCCGGCGACCGCCGCGCCGGCCGAGTCGGTCAGCCGGCCCTGCACCGTGCTGACCCGTAGCAGCGTGTCGTCGGCAACCGTGTGCTCGCCGGCGACCACGGTGAACGTCGCGGCCTCGGCCGGGTTCGCGGTGCCCCGGATGTACTGGGTGGGGCCGTCGCCGACCCGGAAGCCGACCCGGTAGTCGCCCGGCAGCACGTT
>CAZXRU010000055.1:0-1390 GCA_964643345.1 uncultured Fluviicola sp. | reverse complement strand
TACTTGCTGAAAAATCTGTAGAATACCACTAAAGCTTGTCCAATTCAATATAACGTTGATGTATGCTGCGGATTGGCCTAAGCTTCCGCATTTTCTCGTTGAGCCTGATAAAGATAAACAGAATGATTCAGGCTTTCAAGATCTGAAGCCAATCTGAAGCATACATGGTGTTATGCCTCGTTCTTCTTCTCCGGGCTTCGCACTTTGATGGTTCTGAGAGGGGCATCGGGCGGTATTGTTAACTAGATAGCTTCACTTTGACCTTCCCGTCTGGAGATGATCCTTCAGGTAACTAATTCCAGGATCGATCTCCTAAAGCGGTGGAGTTCCTGCGATACCCCGACAATGACTTCCGTGCGAAACAATCTATCCGAAAAGCGTCTCACGTTCATTTTACTGATCACTCAAACGGGAAGGACATCGATCCGTTGATCTGGAGATGTGCTTCGAATCAATCACCGCACTTATCATTCCAAATGAGGCATAACGTGTCGCAGCTAAGAAACGTGGGGCTTTTCGGAGCACTTACCTGTCGGCCTGCGACAAAGGTAGCCACGAAGAACGAACCTTGCGGAAACCACTGTCCGCCCCATGTTTTCTTAGGTGCTGTTATGGGCTGGCTTTTTTTCTTTCTTTATTCACCCGTGCAATTAGT
This sequence comes from uncultured Fluviicola sp., assembly GCA_964643345.1. GTDB lineage: Bacteria > Bacteroidota > Bacteroidia > Flavobacteriales_D > Crocinitomicaceae > UBA4466. Next base: position 735 of record CAZXRU010000055.1, on the reverse strand, counting down.
TCTTTAAATTCTTTGTCGTCCGAATTTCCATCTTCATCAACGTCAAAATGATTCATCAATCCCCATTCTATGTGGTTAAGAATTAATGTTTTCTGCTCATTGTTAGTGATTATGTCAAGTTGTTCTATTACCAAGTCAGGATTACAAATCAAGCAGTCGCCAATTGAGAATGAAGGCATTTCATTAGCGGATCCTTTGTCAGACCACATTGCCGCAAAGAACTTGTCAATAATTTCAGCATCATTGGTCGAACAGAAATATTCTGGAATTATTTGCAGTATCGGGTCGTATTTAGTGTCGTTGTAATACTCCAATTCTCTTACGGCTGTTCGGTAGGCTAGACTGTCTTGTGCCTTCCAAGCAGCTCTGAAGTTGTCAGCCAAGATTCTTTGTCTGTCGAGTACTTTAATTATGATTTCTTTGAGTGATTTATTGTCAAGGTTCTTTACTTCTTGGATTCTGCTTTTATGGATAAAGCCTTTAATTTGTCTTCCTTTCCAAGCCGTCACTTCTGCCCAATCTGAATTGTCGTCAAATTTGAAGTAGAAGAAGTCTTCATTAAACAATGTGTCAATTACTTCATAATCTGCCCCAGGTCCGTTACGAACATTTGTAAATCCGTCTGAGTCATTAATAATTGCTGGCCCATTCTGTGCCAATAATGTCAAAGAGCAGAAAGTCAAAAGGGTCAATATGTAATATTTCAGTGTCGTCATTTTAGCTTGCCCATAACGT
>CAZXRU010000054.1:0-1412 GCA_964643345.1 uncultured Fluviicola sp. | reverse complement strand
GGATCATAACCAAAAGTTGGGGGTTAATTCATGAAGAATTCTGATTTTTGAGAAAAAAAGCTTTGGAAGGAAATATAGATTTACTGAAACTTATCTTACCCGAATTATTGGTTGAGCATTTTGATTTGTTGAAAACAGAAACCGATAATGAAACCTTGCATTTGTATTTTGAAGAGCAAAACAAGCCTCCTATTGAGCATCATTCTAAGGCTTTAATCTCTAAAGGTTTTCATGATCAAATCACTATACAAGACTTTCCATTACGAGGAAAACTTGTATTTCTTCATATCAAAAGAAGACGTTGGACAGATAAGAAAACCAATGGTATTGTTCAAAGAGATTGGAATTTAGTTGCAAAAGGTAGCCGCATGACAGGAGAGTTTGCGGATTTTTTAAAAGAAATCAGTCGATTCTAAAGCGCACAGTTGCCAAACAATCGCTTCATTTTATGGTGTTAGCGGAAGAAAACTACAGCGACAATACAAAGACTGGTTGAGTGAGTTTAAAGACTGGAATCAGCTTAAACACGCTAAAGATTTTCTTCTGTTTCCTGAGAATCTAGGTAAACAGCTTTCTTTAGATGAAACGGCTCTGTCACATGGAGAGCTTTATACGGTTTTAACGAACAAATCAGCCAAAGGAAAGCAGAGAAGTATCGTTGCAATCATTGCAGGAACATCTTCAGAAACGGTAATTGAAAAGCTTCAAAAACTTCCTCTCAGGTTAAGGAATAAAGTAGAAGAAATAACGCTTGATATGGCTGGTAGCATGAACTTAATTGCCAAGAAATGCTTCCCAAACGCTGTACTTGTGACCGATCGATTTCATGTTCAAAAGCTAACCATTGAAGCAGTACAAGAGTTAAGAATAAAGCACAGATGGCAAGCGATAGACCGAGAAAATGATGCCATAGAAAAGGCTCGAAGAAATAAAAAATCATATAGACCTATTATTTTAGAAAATGGGGATACAGTAAAACAGTTACTTGCAAGAAGCAGGTATGTCTTGTATAAAAATCGAAATAAATGGACTCAAAGTCAAAAACAACGCGCCCAAATCCTATTTGATTTATATCCCGATATTCTCGCTGCTTACCAGCTATCTCAAGAATTAAACTGGATTTTTGAAACCACAAAAAAGAAAATTTACGGCTACACAAGACTTGCTCAATGGCATGAAAAAGTCGCAAAATCAGGTTTTAAATCATTTAATACTATTTCTAGAACCATCATGAATCATTACAAAACAATCCTCAATTATTTTGATAATCGTTCTACCAACGCTTCTGCCGAATCATTTAACGCGAAAATTAAAGCCTTTAGATCTCAATTTAGAGGAGTCAGAAATATTGATTTTTTTCTTTTTAGATTAACTAAAATTTATGCCTAATCCCCAACTTTTGAACTTGATCC
>CAZXRU010000053.1:0-1529 GCA_964643345.1 uncultured Fluviicola sp. | reverse complement strand
AGCCTCACCGTCGGAGCCACTGGGTCCCGGCCTGCGCCCATAGGCGTTAAGTTTAGCATGGGATGTGCTGATAGGTGCGTCGTCGCGGCGTCTCGGTGAGTCGTTTTCGGAGGCGGCGAGCGCTGGCGAGTAGCCGGCCGATCGAGATGCTTCCCAGGATGGCCTGGATCAGCGCTTTTGCGAGAAATCTGGTCACGCGCCAGAGCGAAGGAGCCGCGGCAGCGGAAGTCTGTGGCTCAGGGGGGAGAGTCCCGGAGTTCCGGGCTTAAGTCCTCTATGAGGAGGGCGGCGATGAGGTGGCCGAAGATCCAGGCCCTGGCCAGCTTCTCGTCCTTGGCCGGCAGCCTGTTTATGTGGAGCAGGCTCTTGAGACGCTTGAACGCCAGTTCGATGCGCCATCGCAGGCGATAGAGCGCGCCGAGCGCGTCCGCGTCGGCCTGGTGAGCGCGCAGTGAGGTGACGAGCATCAGATGCTCCGCCGCGCGCAGGCTCAAGGGGTCGTTCTTGTGGCCGCCACGCTGGCTCGCGCGCAGTGCCTGCTTGCGCGCTTTCTCGGCGGCCTCGGGCGGCTTCCTGAGGACCACCAGACGGGCCGGAAGCGGCGCCCGCCTGGCGTCGCGTCCGTCCAGGACGAGGACATCAAGGTCGCACTTGCCGTCCGTGTCGCTGCGGTCGAGCACCTCGGCCAGGTCGAACCCGCGGCCATCGGCAAAAGCCAGCGTCAGCGATCGCCGGCCAAGTCGGACCAGATAGTCGCCGCCGGCCTCGGCGACATGGTGCAGCCCGTCGGGACGGGCATAGACTCGATCGCTCATCACCAGCTCGCCCGGGCCGATCGCGGTGCGCTCCAGCGCCTCGGCGGTGCGAGCGCCGGTCAGCTCCAGGGCGCTGAAGCGCTCCTCGGCCACATCATAGACGCCGTGCAGCCGCCAGCGCCGCCCCCGGCCCGGCGAACTGATCACCGATCCATCCACCACCCGAAGCTTAAGACCAAGGCCCGCAACCGCCGCCGCCTCCCGCTGCCCCAGCAGGCTGCCCGCAATCGCGGCCAGCCAGTCCGCCGAGGCCTGCAGCCGATACATCAGCCCCACAGGACTGAGCGAGGCCACCTGCTGAAGCTCCGCCCAGGCTGTCGTCTGCATCAGCGACTGCCCTCCCGGCCCATAAGCCAGAGCCAACCTCAGAAGGTCCGGGGCGCTGCGTATCTCCCGCTTCCGCTGCAACGCCCCGAAAGCCCGCGCCGAGGCCTCCAGATCGATCGCACCCTCCAGGCGCGAAACAACCTCAGGCCAATCCTGATCTTGGATACCTAGAAGCATCGCTAGCGTGAATCACATCAACGCCTGTTAGGGAATCCCTAAACTTAACGCCTATGCGCCTTCGCGGGGACGCGCTGGAGTCTTGTTCCATCTCCTGATGTGCTCCCGCGAAGGCGGGAGCCCAGCCCGGCCGCCGCCTGGGTCCCCGCCTTCGCGCATAGGCGTTAAGTTTAGCATGGGATGTGCTGATAGGTGCGTCGTCGCGGCGTC
>CAZXRU010000052.1:0-1642 GCA_964643345.1 uncultured Fluviicola sp. | reverse complement strand
GTTATGTGCAATATAAACGGGGTGAAAAACAGCATTGAAAGCACTTGATGACAAAAAAAATAGTAAATGCCAATAAAATTTAAAATAATTGAGTATATTATATAAATAGCTGGTAAACCTTTAGTCAGAAAAAAATGTAGATTCAAATGAATGCACTTATTCAAAAAATCCTGCAGCAAGAATGCTCAAATTATTCAAGACATTACGGTTGTTTTGAATTAAAACACATCATAGGCTCACCATTTCATACCTGTGAAATAAACGGTAAGAAAACTGCACTATATCCCATAGCCCAAAGAGGGAATGTATTTTGGGAATACGATGACAAACCTCTAGAACGCTATATTTCGGAGTATCATAATTCCCATAAAATTATAAGAATCAAGGTTTTTTTGGATGAAGCAAACAATGTCGAAGATGTTGAACACATCATCATGTATGACAAAATTTCTTCTTGACCAATTTAATTATATAAACATAAACTGCTAAAAATGAAAACAATACTTTTTTTACTTGCCATGCCATTTGCGTTTTATGGATGTTCAGACTCCGAACCAAAGGATGTTGACCCAAGTCACAAAACTGATTCTGCTATTATGCCTGAAAATAAATCAAATTTACCTGAAAGTAAGTATGATTTTGTAATTGAAAATTCCTGTGGGTTCGACCGTGCAATGATAAAGGAAAAAGTATATTCTTTTGATTCTGACACGGAAGCAGATAATGCCCTTCAAAGAATAATGAAATTGACGGGATTACCAGCAAATTTTGAAATTAAAGCTTCTTCAGTTGATAATGCTTGCGCAGTAATTAAGTGTGATGATGAAGGAAATTGTGATCGTTACATTTTATATAATCAGGAATTTATGGAGAAAATTAAAGATGAGACTTCAACAAATTATACTGAATTAGCTATCCTTGCTCATGAAATTGCACATCATTTATCAGGTCATACATTATCGAGTAAAGGTAATAGTTATGATATGGAATTGGAATCGGATAAATTTGCTGGATTTATGCTTTATAAGTTAGGAGCAACTATTGAGGAAGCTAAAAGAACATATTCATCCCTTAGCGAAGCCGGTAGCAAAACCCATCCTCCTAGAAGTGCTCGTATTGCAGCGTTGACTAATGGATGGTATGATGCAAAGAGAAACGGAGAAAAAATTGTTACAATTAATACGAGTAGTAAAAATTCAAATGAATTGAACTCCAATGTTGGCGCAAGTAATAATGGTAAAACTAAAAAGTCGTCACAGAATGAGACTTGGTTCATTTATCATCGAATGTGTTCAAAAAACGGAAAGTTTTATGTGACCGAAGGAAAGGAAACTGCGTATTGTACAGGATGTAGTCAAGAGTATTACTTGCGATGGTCGGGGGGCACCGATATCCAAACGGGTAAACCTTACGTCCTGGATTATATGGAGACTGAAAGTAGCCGAAATAATAGATCTCAACAAGAAGTATTTAAGAAACATGGATTTTGATCTTTAAATTACGCTTTTATGCACATAACCCGGGTTTAGCTCCATGCCTTTAATCTCGCTTCGAAAAAACGCTTTTTGTGAATGAAATTAATCTAACTTCGGAACAACAATTAATTTAAAAAGTCGGCACGGCGCCAAGCCCGAAACCGTTA
>CAZXRU010000051.1:0-1728 GCA_964643345.1 uncultured Fluviicola sp. | reverse complement strand
GAGCAGCCGGATGGCCACGCTCGACGTCACCGTGTTCCAGCGGGCGGAGAGTCGCGAGCTGATCGGCCGCCGGGTGCCCGGCATCGCCGAGACCGACGCCGACCGGCTGGCGAGCCGCCTCGGTGACCTGCCGCTCGCGCTGGAGCAGGCCGGCGGGTGGTTGGCCAGCACCGGCATGACCGTCTCCGACTATCTGGCGTTGCTGGACCGCAGCGGCGTGCAGGCCATGGACGAGAGCGCCCCGGCGGACTACTCCGAGACCATCGCGTCGACCGTGCGGGTGGCCTACGACGAGCTCTGCCGGCGCAGCCCGGCCGCCGCCCGCCTGCTCGAACTGTTCGCGTTCATGGCCCCGGAGACCATCCCCTACCGGCTCATCTCGAACAAGCAGCTCACCGCGCTGCTCGCGCCGATCGACGAGCGGATGTACGACCCGACCCGGCACGGCTCGCTGAATCGCGAGATCGGCCGGCTGGGTCTCGCCCGGGTGGACACCGGCGCCGGTGCCGGCGGGGTGGTGGTGCACCGCCTGACCCAGGACATCGTGCGGTCCCGGCTCACCGCCGCCCAGCAGGCCGAGCGCCGGGCGGAGATCCAGGGTGTGCTGGCCGAGGCGGACCGGGGCAACCCCGACAACAGCGAGAACTGGCCGGTCTACGAGGCGCTGCGGCCGCACCTGGAGCCGGCCGGGGCGCTGGGCTCGGACCTGCCCGAGATCCGGCAGTTGCTGATCGACATGGTTCGGTACCTCTGGCGGCGCGGCGACTACACCGGTTGCCGAGAACTGGCGACCGGGATCCTCACCGAGTGGCTGGACCGGTTCGGCGCCGACGACACGTGGGTGCTGCGGCTGCGGTACCCGCTGGCGCTGGCGCTGCGCGACCAGGGGCACGAGGCCGAGGCGTACGAGATGAACCGGGACACGCTGGAACAGCTGCGCCGCACGATGGGTGACAACGACGTGTACACCCTGGTCACGGCCGGCAGCTACGCGGCGGACCTGCGGGCCCGGGGCGAGTACTTCGAGGCCCTGGAGCTCGACGAGCAGACCACCAAGGGCCTGAAGGAGTTGCTCGGCGACGACGACGCACTGTCGATCAACGCGCTCAGCAACCTGGCCGTGTCGGTGCGGCTCGTCGGCGAGTTCACCCGGGCGGCCCGGCTGGACCGGGAGGCGCTGGAGCGGCGGCGCCGCGTCCAGCCGTCGCTCGCCAAGTCGTCACAGGAGAACTACGGCGCGGATCTGCGCGAGGTGGGGGATCTTGTACCGTCGCGCAATCAGTTGGAGGAGGCCCACGAGGCGTTCCTGGCTGAGTTCGGTCCGGCGCATCTGCGCAGCCTGCAGGCGGCCCACACGTACGCCGTGACGCTGCGCCGCCTGGGCCGACTCGAGCAGGCGGCGAAGCTGATCGACGACGCCAGCCGTCGCGCCGAGGGACTGCTCGGCGTGCGCCACCGCGTGACGCTGACCTGTCGGCTGGAGCAGGCCACGGTGCGGTGGGCCGAGGGCAGGCACGAGACGGCCCGCGACGCGGCCGAGGAGATCTATCGCGACTACCGGGACCTCCGCGGATACGGGCACCCGCACACTCTGGTCGCGGGCAACGACCTCGCGATCTTCCGGCGGTGGGCCGGCGACCTCGAGGGCGCGCTGCGGCTGGCCGAGAAGACCCTGGACCGCTTCGTGTCGGTGCTCGGTCCTCGGCACCCGCACACGCTTGCCGCCAT
>CAZXRU010000050.1:0-1736 GCA_964643345.1 uncultured Fluviicola sp. | reverse complement strand
GAAAGATGAGATTGGTTGCAGATCTTGTAAGGGGAGTTGAAGTAAATAAAGCTCTTAATATATTGCAACACAATTCTAAAGAGGCCTCTAAGAGTCTTGAGAAATTACTACGTTCTGCTATCGCAAATTGGGAGCAAAAGAACGAAGGTAAAAGTATCGAAGATGAAACGTTGGTTGTGAAAACAATTGAAGTTGGTGGTGGTGCTATGTTGAAAAGAATTCAACCAGCTCCACAAGGTAGAGCGCATAGAGTTAGAAAAAGGTCAAATCATGTTACTATCGTTGTAGACGGTAAAAACGTAGAATAATTTTAGATAAATGGGACAAAAAACAAATCCGATAGGAAATAGATTAGGTTTCATCCAGGGATGGGATTCTAATTGGTATGGAGGAAAAAATTACAAGGATAAGATCGTAGAAGATCATAAAATCCGTAATTACCTGCGTGCACGTTTATCTAGAGCAAGCATTTCAAAAATCATCATCGAAAGAACGTTGAAGTTGGTAACCGTTACTGTCAACACAGCACGACCAGGTGTGATTATTGGAAAAGGTGGTCAAGAAGTTGACAAGTTGAAAGAAGAGTTGAAAAAATTGACGAAAAAAGACATTCAAATCAACATTTTCGAGGTGAAACGTCCAGAATTGGATGCTCGATTAGTTGCGGATGGAATTGCACGTCAATTGGAAGCAAGAATCTCTTTCAGAAGAGCAATTAAAATGTCCATAGCGAGTACAATGCGAATGGGAGCAGAAGGAATCAAAGTTAAGATTTCCGGACGTTTGAATGGCGCAGAGATGGCTCGTTCAGAGATGTACAAAGATGGACGTACTCCGTTACATACGTTCAGAGCTGACATCGATTATGCATTAGCAGAAGCTCAAACTACATATGGTAAACTTGGAATTAAAGTTTGGATATGTAAAGGTGAGGTGTATGGTAAGCGTGATCTTTCTCCAAATATTGGTATGACTTCAAGTCAGAATCAACAAAGTGGTGGTGGTGCTAGAAAGCCTGCCGGTGGAGGAGCTAAAAGAAGAAAAAAATAAGCATCCGATTATCGGAATGATTGAATTTTAAAAGAATTAAAGATGTTACAACCAAAGAGAACCAAATTTAGAAAAGCTCAGAAAGGAAGAAACAGAGGTATTGCACATAGAGGTAGTACAGTTTCTTTCGGGTCTTTTGGATTAAAAACTTTGGAGCCGGGATGGATCACTTCACGTCAAATTGAAGCTTCTCGTATCGCCGTTACTCGATACATGAAGCGTGAAGGTAAAGTGTGGATCCGTATTTTCCCTGACAAGCCAGTTACCTCAAAACCAGCCGAAGTAAGGATGGGTAAAGGTAAAGGTGCTCCAAGTCACTGGGTAGCAGTAGTTAAACCAGGTCGCATCATGTTTGAAGCGGATGGCGTGTCTTATGAAGTAGCTAAAGAAGCTCTTCGTCTGGCAGCTCAGAAATTACCGGTGAAATGCAAATTCGTTGTGCGCAACGATTATGTTATACCAGAAAAATAGTATTAAAAATGAAGCAGCAAGAAATCACAAAACTTTCAATTGAAGATTTGAAAGGCAAAGTTGCAGGTTTTTCAGACCAAATGGAAAAAATGAGGCTAACACACGGAGTTTCTCCGATCGAAAACCCATTACAAATCCGTCACATCAGAAAAACAATTGCACGTCTGAAAACTGAATTGACTAAACGTGAAGCACAGGCTTAGTTGCTTGTTAAC
>CAZXRU010000049.1:0-1788 GCA_964643345.1 uncultured Fluviicola sp. | reverse complement strand
CATAACGTTTTCTGGCTTGGCGGCGTGCCGACTTTTTAAAGTAAACTCAAATTCGAAGTTAGATTATTTTTTTTCATAAAAATCGTTTTTTCGAAGCGAAATTGAAGGCATGTAGCCAAACCAGTGTTAGGGGTTGTCCTTATTTTTATTCAATTATTAATTTCTTTATTTTTTCACCATTCTCAGATGCACTAATTGCTTGAATTGCTTTTAATAATTCATCTGTCCCCACATCAAACGCCTGATCTTGAAAATCAATTATTAATGAATGTGAATCTTCCGATTTTGTAATCTCAGAAACGTAAGCACATGTCAAATTTTGTACAAATGCTTTTCGAATGTTTGCTATTTGTTCTTCTTGTAATTTTCCAATTGGATAAATTTTGATACTTAAATCTGGAAATAATTTGAAATCAAATTCAACATCAAACGAAATATTGTTTTCTTCTTTATTAAGTTTCTTTCGAGAATTATAAAATTTCAAGAAATAATCTTTGTCAAAATCTGAACACCAACCAAATTCAATTTCATTATCTGTTAATTTGTTTGATTGAGTAACACTTAACAAGTCTATATCATTTTTCACTTTCCAATAAGCTGTAATCTTTTTACTAAAACTGTTTGGACAAATTATTTCTATGAGCGCAAATGAATAACCATCTTGGTTAACTGTCTTCATTTCTTCCATGCCAACAAACAACATGAATTTGTTTTTCTTTGATTTTGACGTTAGACCAAGCATTAATCTAAATTTCAGTTCTAATTGTTTAGACATCTGAATTTGAAATTGATCAGAAAATTCTAATGCTTCGTTATAAAAATATGCCCAACCAATTTCTTTATTATTCATTTTTCATTATCAATTTTGGATCTGTACGTCTGATTACCCCTAACGTTTTCTGGCTTGGCGGCGTGCCGACTTTTTAAAGTAAACTCAAATTCGAAGTTAGATTATTTTTTTTCATAAAAATCGTTTTTTCGAAGCGAAATTGAAGGCATGTAGCCAAACCAGTGTTAGGGGTTGTCCTTATTTTTATTCAATTATTAATTTCTTTATTTTTTCACCATTCTCAGATGCACTAATTGCTTGAATTGCTTTTAATAATTCATCTGTCCCCACATCAAACGCCTGATCTTGAAAATCAATTATTAATGAATGTGAATCTTCCGATTTTGTAATCTCAGAAACGTAAGCACATGTCAAATTTTGTACAAATGCTTTTCGAATGTTTGCTATTTGTTCTTCTTGTAATTTTCCAATTGGATAAATTTTGATACTTAAATCTGGAAATAATTTGAAATCAAATTCAACATCAAACGAAATATTGTTTTCTTCTTTATTAAGTTTCTTTCGAGAATTATAAAATTTCAAGAAATAATCTTTGTCAAAATCTGAACACCAACCAAATTCAATTTCATTATCTGTTAATTTGTTTGATTGAGTAACACTTAACAAGTCTATATCATTTTTCACTTTCCAATAAGCTGTAATCTTTTTACTAAAACTGTTTGGACAAATTATTTCTATGAGCGCAAATGAATAACCATCTTGGTTAACTGTCTTCATTTCTTCCATGCCAACAAACAACATGAATTTGTTTTTCTTTGATTTTGACGTTAGACCAAGCATTAATCTAAATTTCAGTTCTAATTGTTTAGACATCTGAATTTGAAATTGATCAGAAAATTCTAATGCTTCGTTATAAAAATATGCCCAACCAATTTCTTTATTATTCATTTTTCATTATCAATTTTGGATCTGTACGTCTGATTACCCCTAACGGTTTG
>CAZXRU010000048.1:0-2290 GCA_964643345.1 uncultured Fluviicola sp. | reverse complement strand
CAAGATGTTTTTGAAAAACTTTGGGTGAATCGCAGAAAGGTAGATCCAGCAAAAGCGAAGTCCTGGATGTTTACAACCGCGCACAATGCAATGATTAATTTTTCGAACCGTAAGAAACGACTTTCGTTTTCTGATCAAATGGAAACATATGAGAAAGGAGAGGTGAGTCCTGGTAGTTTCGAATCAAATCAGGTGGTAAACAGAGCAGTGAACATTTTGCCTCCTGTCCAAAAAAGTATTATTCTTCTTAGAGATATTGAAGGATATTCTTACAAGGAGATTGGGGATATTTTGGATGTAAGCGAATCACAGGTCAAAGTTTATTTGTTTAGAGCTCGTAGAAAAATTAAAAAGCAGTTAAAAGGATTAGTAGAGCTAGTATGAGCAACCCTTCATTTTCAAATATTGACTTATGGTTGTTTGAGCTGACAGAGGGAAATTTAACTCCTTCCCAAGTCGAACAGTTGAAGACATTTTTGTTGCTTCATCCTGAATTGGATGTCGACAAGGATGTTTGGGAGAGCGCACGTTTGAAAAAATCCAACGTTGTCTATACAAGAAAAGAAAGTTTGAAGCGAGATAGACCCGTACTTTGGTTTATGGATCTTGCCAGTGCATCAGTTGCAGGGATTGGATTGATCCTCGCGCTAATTCCAATGGGAGATGACACTAGTACGTCGTTACAAATGGCGCATATGGACAGTCGTCATAATGTATCTGGAATCAATGTAGCCTTGGGAACTGCTTCAACAGGAACCTATAAAGATAGAAGTCGATCAGTAGATAAACACAACGACCAAGTTTTTGTTGCTTCGAATGGGGATGGAACGCATCAAGTGGATTATTCCCAAAATGATGTCGTAAGTGATGGAATAACATCGGCTTCGAGTCAGAACAGGTACAATCAACCAGAAAGCAATCAAAACTTGAATTCGTTCACTGCGAACACCAACCAGAACCAAAGAGAATTTATTGGTAATTTGAATGTGAAACCAGTTCATACACTGAATAGTAATCATTCAGGAGAAATAGTATTTGCTGATCAAATTAGCGCGATATCTGAAGAAAAATCCATTGAAAAATTAGAAATTAAGAGAAAATCAGTGAAAAGTAGTTCAGATTATTCACTTTCCTTCAAACATAAGTTTTCTGCCTATACACGAAAGGTGAAAAACATGATGGACAATCCTATTGCACTTAAAAATTACAGAGATCCACAGTTCAGTATTCCTGGAATGTCGGCGTCTGACGTGAATTTTAGCTCAGCCGGTACACAGTTGGCACCACGCGTGCAAACGTTGTCGCGCCTGCAATGGTATGGACAAGAGAATGAATTGTTGATGAATCAAGTGAATGTGGATAATTACGTGTACGGAATGCGCGGTGGAATTGGAATTCAGATGAATCACGCAATGTATAGAAATGGGGGAGTGCACGTTGCAGATGTCGCATTAACCTACTCTCCAAAAATTTCTATTTCTAACACCATTTCCTTTGAGCCATCAGTTCGATTTAAAATGGGAAATAAGTCCCTTTACCAAGATCGTATGACCGATGTCACTGCAGTTGAAGTAGAAAGAGGAATCATGCGTGATTACTATCCTGATGGTTCAGCACCCCTTGGGAAGGATTTGTGGTACAAAGATTTTGGTGCCGGTTTAATGGTCAATACAAAGTGGTTCTTTGCAGGGGTTCAGATGGATAATTTATTTAGACATAAAGATAACATGTATAGCAATTCAGTTGCTAATCCAGAGAGAGCTGATTACCATTTTGTCGCGAACGTAGGGACTGATTGGGTATCACGAAAAGGAAATGTGAGACTTTCACCTTATGCTGTGTATCAGAATAAGGGACCTTTATCAGAACTTTGGCTGGGAGCTAACTTTGGCTGGAATAAAATAGTTCTTGGAGGATCCTATTCTTCCAACTATGATCCATCAGCTACGATAGGAATGAAATTTGACCATTTTGCGATGTACTACAACGCCGATTATTCAATCAGTAGAATGACTGACAAAAGAGAATTATCACATCAACTCACAATTAAATTTACTGGAAAACAAAGCCATGTTGGCAATCGATTTATTAAACTATAGGTTATGAAAGCAACTAAATTATACACGCTCTTACTGTTTGGATTTCTCTCCACAAGTGCTATGGCGCAGGATCCACAGTTTACGCAGTTTTATGCGAATCCCCTCTACCTAAATCCTGCATTAGCTGGTTCTCATCGGTGTGCGCGTTTTGCTTCGAGCTATAGAAACCAATGGCCAAGTTTAACGGGTAA
>CAZXRU010000047.1:0-2314 GCA_964643345.1 uncultured Fluviicola sp. | reverse complement strand
GTGGTGTCGGCGCGTTTCGAGCCGGGCGGCAGGGTCGAGGCCGTCAAGATCGCGCTCGATCTCGAACAGGGCATCGATCCGCTTCACGGCCTCAAACGCGATCGGTGAGATTTCTTTGGCGGGCTTGCCCTTGCGGATGTTCCCCGCGATGTCGGCGAGTTCGAAGAACTTGCGGCGGCTATGGGCCCAGCTTGCGTCAGGCGAAGCCCCGGAACGGGGGATGAGAGAGGAAAGGAGGTGACAGATGCACTGAAACCGTTCGCAGCGATCCAGCGGGTTCGACGCCCGCCCGGCAAAGGCGCAGCCCGCCAGCCGGAAGCGAGTCTTGCATGGGTGGCGGCAACGTCAGTCGTGAAGCGTAGACAGCGGGTGGTGAAGCGGTGGGGTTAGCCCCGATATCATGTGCGTGACGACGCCTTCGGTGTGTTGGGCCCGGGGGCAGCACCCGACCGGCCGCCATGGCGAGGCAAGAGGGGTCGTCCGGGGTCTTGGGCCACCGCAAAGCCACGGGATGGATCGCCGGGGAACCTGAGAGATCCCGCTCACGCCCATGGGGGTGAAACCGGAAATCGGAGCGCCGGTCGACCCAAAGGCTCCCGGCCCCGGGGCAGCCCTGCCTGTCACGGGGAGCGCTTCGGCGGACACGAACGCGCAGGGCCACGTGGACCCGGAAGGCGAAACAATGAGCCGAAGGACACGCGGGGGCGGGAAGTCGTAGCACCCTCATAGTACCGAGGAGAGCGGGGAACCGTGGCCGGCGGGACCCGAAGGAGGGAAGGGGGGTGTCACGGAACCAGAGCCACTGATGGGAAACATAGGAGGGGACCCTGAGCCCCATAAACGTGTACACGAAACAGCAGTGGATAGCCGAACAGGCGAGGGAGCACCCGGAGCGGGTGTTCACATCCCTGCACCACCTGATCGACCTCGACTGGATGTACGAGGCTTGGGTTCTGACGCGCAAGGATGGCGCGGCGGGCATCGATGGCCGCACGGCGGACGACTATCGAACCGACCTCGAGGCAAATCTCCTGAGCCTCCTGGACCGGATCAAGTCGGGAAGCTACGGCGCGCCCCCGGTACGCCGTCACTACATCCCGAAGGCGGATGGGTCCAAGCGGCCTCTGGGCATCCCGACACTCGAGGACAAGGTGGCGCAACGGGCGATCGTGATGCTGCTGGAGCCGATCTACGAGCAGGACTTTCTGGACTGCTCGTTCGGCTTCCGGCCAGCGCGGTCGGCCCATGACGCCCTCTGCGCCCTGCGCGACGGCATCATGGAGACCGGCCAACGCTGGGTGATCGATGCTGACATCTCGAAATACTTCGACAGCATCGACCACGGGCATCTGCGAGGCTTCCTCGACCTGCGGATCAGGGATGGCGTCATCCGACGCATGATTGACAAGTGGCTGAAAGCAGGGGTGCTCGAACAGGGCATCCTGAGCAGAACGGTCGCCGGGACCCCGCAAGGCGGTGTGATCAGCCCGCTCCTGGCAAACGTCTTCCTGCACCATGTGCTGGACAGGTGGTTCGCCGGAGTGGCCAAGCCCCGCCTGCGGAAACGGTGCCAGCTGGTAAGGTACGCCGACGATTTCGTGATGAGCTTCGAGGATCATCTGGACGGCAGGCGCATGCTTGCCGTTCTGGGCAAGCGTTTTGAACGGTACGGGCTCCGGCTCCATTCCGACAAGACGCGTTATGTGGACTTCCGCTTCCAGCGCCCGCAAGGGCGGCACCCGGCGACGAGCGCCACCACCTTCAACTTCCTCGGCTTCACCCATGTCTGGGGCAAGTCTCGGAAGGGCAAGCCGGTGGTGCGTCAAGTCACGGCCAAGGATCGCTACGCGCGGGCCCTTCGGGCGGTCAGGGAATGGTGCTCGGAGCACCTGCACTTGCCGCTCAGGGTCCAGCAGCAGTACTTGGCGCGGGTGATGCAGGGCCACTATGCCTACTATGGGATCACGGGGAACATCCGGCGTCTGAAGTGGTACCACCACCAGGTCGAGCGCATCTGGAAAAGCGGGCTCTCACGCCGCAGCCGGACTGGAAAGCTGACCTGGGACCGGATGCAACGGATCCTCCACAGGTATCCCCTGCCAGCGGCCAGGATTGTGCATCAATGGAGCCACACCTGAGCGAAGCTGGACCGTGAGGAACCGGATGCGGGAAATCTGCACGTCCGGGTCTGCGAGGGGCGGGGCTCGGTAACGACCCCGCCTACTCGGCACTGGGCGAGCACGAGCGGCCGGCCGCCCTCGCGCTCGCCCCGCGTGAGCCGGCGATACCCGGCGTAGCCGTCCACCTGCAGGAC
>CAZXRU010000046.1:0-2627 GCA_964643345.1 uncultured Fluviicola sp. | reverse complement strand
CGAATTTGAGTTTACTTTAAAAAGTCGGCACGCCGCCAAGCCAGAAAACGTTATGCGTCATACTAGGGCGACAGTGCTAACATCAAACTGACAGAAAAAAAGAAACACTAAAAAGTAAACAGACCAATGAAAAAATATTTAACACTTAAACTAATTTATTCAATCCTTTTTGTTTTCGCCTGTATTTCATTTTGTAGCGGACAAAACAAAACTGACTTGGAACAAATGTTTCGTTGCAGTTTACTTGACAATAGCGGAAATCTATGGTTTGGAACTACTGGTAAAGGGGTTTACCGATACAACACTGACAAAGACAACTTTACTCATTTCACAAAAAGTGATGGACTTTCAGATAACTTCATTTATACTATTATAGAAGACAAAGCTGGCAATATTTGGTTTGGAACTGCTAAAGGTGTTTGTCATTATGACGGAAAATCATTTACTGATATTACGAAAAATGAACCCGTATGCAATGGCGAAATCAATTCTATTTTGGAAGACAAAAACGGAAATTTTTGGTTTGGAACAAATGGCTGGGGAGTATGCCGTTATACCCCATCTACAGAAAAGACTGATAAAAAATCCATCTCACATTTTACAATGAAAGACGGATTAGGAAGTGATGCTGTTCAATGTGTTTTAGAAGATAATACAGGAAACATTTGGGCTGGCGAAAGAGCAGGAAGTGTGAGCCGTTACGATTCTTCTTTAAACCGATTTACTAAAGTCAACGGAGATGGTTGTTTCAGCAGTCAAATTATGAGTATTATAGAAGATAAAAAAGGTAACATTTGGTTCGCTAATTTATATGATGGTCTGTGCCGATATGATACCAAAACAGGTGTGTTTAAGCATTTCACTGACAAGGACGGAATGTGCCACAATATCGTTACTTGTCTTTATGAAGATGAAAATGGAAATCTTTGGTTTGGTAGTGATACAGGTAAATCAGGCACACAAGGCGGTGGACTTTGTCGGTATGACGGAAAGACATTTACGCAGTTTACAGCAAAAGACGGTCTAAGCAATATTGACATTTGGACTATTGTTGAAGGAAAAGACGGAAACATTTGGGTTGGCACAAGGGGTGGATTATTTCGCTATCATTCTCCTTCTGGCAGATTTGTAGATTATACACACAAAGTGAATATCAGTAACTAAACAATACTTCAATAGAAACACTTAAAATATCAAAAAATGAAATTATTAACATCCCTGTTTTCCCTTTTTCTATTTAGCTACAACATATATGCTTGTAGTGTTTATAAAATCACACTAAATAATAAAACATTTGTTGGTAATAATGAAGACTATTGGAATCCTAATACAAGAATGTGGTTTGAGAAAGGGCAAAATGGAAATTACGGAAGTATGTATGTGGGTTTTGACAACTTCTATCCTCAAGGTGGTATGAATGAAAAAGGATTAGTATTTGATGGTTTTTCAATTAACGCCAGACCAATGAAATCAAATCCAAATAAACTGGTTCCCCAAAATAATATGTTAAAACATATTATGCAAAAATGTCAAAATATTGATGAAGTTTATAAGTTAGTTGAAAAGTATGATTTAACAGCGATGCTTATTTCAAGTATGTGGATTTTCATAGATGCTGATGGAAATTATTTAGTAGTCGAGGGAGATGTATTAACAAAAGGTAATGATAGTAAATACTTACTGTCAAATTTTTGCCCTTCTCAAACACCAAATTTGGATGAAGTAAATATACCATTTTATCAAAATGGCAGAAAATTAATGGAAACAAAAGTAGATACAACATTATCTTACCTTTCAGCTTTGAGCGATACTTTACATCAGAGTTTTCCAAACGATTTAGGAGGAACTCAATACACCACTATTTACGACTTAAATGAAAAGGTAATTCATCTCTATTATTATCACGACTATTCTAAACACATTACAATTAATTTAGCAGATGAATTAAAAAAAACAGATGCCGTGCTGAATATTCCAGACCTGTTCCCCAATAATACATCAGGCAAAGAGAATTTCCGAAAAATAAATAATGTGAAAGACTTTATAAAAAAGCTTGCCAACCCCGAATTTTCAATTAACTACTCTAAAATCAAAGATGAAATTAATGCAAAAGATATTTCGTTTTTATTGCGTTTATTTGAGAATGATATTAATACTATAGGGTATGAATTGCTAAAAGAAAAGGGCAAGACCCCTGCAATAAATGTTTTCAAATTGAATGTGGAATATTTTCCAAATTCTTGGAATGCTTATGATAGCTTAGGAGATGCTTACTTGGAGAATGAAAATTACGAATTAGCTTTAATTAATTACAAAAAATCATTAGAATTAAATCCCAATAATCAAAATGCTATTATTCAAATCAAGAAATTGACTAAATAAAAACTACGACAGCCAACAGTTGTGCGGAAATTATGACTGGTACGTTGAAAAAAGAAGCACGAACGCATAACAGCGGTTTGGCGTAATGGCGGGTTCAGTGCTTCGTATGACAGTTTTGTGGTAGGTTCAAGTGCAGTTCTTCGATTGAACTTTTGTGCTAAAAATCCGCCACTACGCCAAGCCGCAAAACGTTATGCATCAGCTTAAAAACCACTCCCGATAAAAAAATTCCAATCATTGTTTCT
>CAZXRU010000045.1:0-3029 GCA_964643345.1 uncultured Fluviicola sp. | reverse complement strand
CATCTTGTACAATATCCTCCGCATCTTCACGGTCGTGAAGAAAGCTCAATGCATAACCAAACAAATTGTTGGCATGCATATCAACTACGGTATTGTACTCTTGTCTTCTCAAAATCGGTTTAGTATTCGTTACAGTTAAAACAATCAGAACACCAATAATGTTACACTTATAACATCTAAAGTTAGTCGTTATTACTTATATATAGAGGGGAATTACCAAACCATACCTTACAGTTAATATTTACACATGTTTGTTGAATATTTTTCAGCACGTTTTTTACTGAATTTTGTATCCTCACAATTACAGGAAGGATAATTATTGAATTTTTAAATCCTTGAATCTTTGAATTTTCCGAAGGAAGCAAATTTTCATTATATTCGTACAGACTATAACATGAAAACTATGATACCAACGAAAAGACTATTTGACATTCCTTACCACCAACTGAAGAATTACCCAAACAGCAATATGTTTGTGACCAAAACCGACGGGAAATGGGTGGGTGTTTCTACACAAGAGTTTTTAAACGAAGCGATGCAAGTTTCCAAAGGACTTATGGCGCTTGGTGTTAAGGCAGGTGACAATGTTGGAATTATATCTGGAACGCGTTACGAGTGGAATGTCATGGACATCGCTATTCAGCAGACAGGTGCGATTGTCGTTCCGTTTTACCCAAATATTTCTGAAAACGATTACCGTTATATCTTCAACGATGCAGGAATTAAAATCTGTGTCCTTGCCAACGAGGAATTGTTCGGAAAAATAGAAAACATCAAGAAAGATACACCTGCGCTAGAACATGTATTCACTATGGAAAATGTTTCTGGAGCGAAGCACTGGTCTGAACTAAAAAAACTTGGGGAAGGAGTTTCCGATCAAGATGTTAAAGATCGTATGGATCCAGTGAAATACGAAGATTTAGCAACTATTATTTACACTTCTGGAACGACTGGAAACCCAAAAGGTGTCATGCTTTCTCATAAAAATATTTTATCCAACGTTGAGGCATGTATTGAGCCAATTCCAGCGGATAAAGATTCAAAAGTCTTGTCGTTCTTGCCTGTTTGTCACGTGTACGAGCGGATGTTGCATTATCTATACATGTACTTAGGTTGTTCGATTCATTTTGCGGAATCCATGGACACGATTGGTGATAATATTCGTGAAGTCAAACCAGACGTTTTCACAGCTGTTCCTCGTCTACTTGAAAAAGTATTCGATAAGATCATGGCAAAGGGAGATGAATTAACAGGAATCAAGCGTGCCTTATTTTTCTGGGCAGTGAACTTGGCAGATCAATACGATGTAGTCGGGCGCTCTGCTTGGTACAATTTTAAATTGAAGATTGCCCGTAAACTCATTTTCTCGAAGTGGCGTGAAGCGCTGGGTGGAAATGTACGTGCTATCGCTTCGGGAAGTGCTGCATTACAACCGCGTTTAG
Organism: uncultured Fluviicola sp.; assembly: GCA_964643345.1. Taxonomy (GTDB): domain Bacteria; phylum Bacteroidota; class Bacteroidia; order Flavobacteriales_D; family Crocinitomicaceae; genus UBA4466. The sequence goes on along the minus strand of CAZXRU010000045.1, from coordinate 1,587 downwards.
CACGTATTTTCTTGGGTGCTGGAATTGACATTTTGGAAGGGTATGGACTTACAGAAACATCCCCAGTGGTTTCAGTAAACAGCCACCAAAAAGGAATCCGCATTGGAACTGTAGGCGCACTAATTGACAATGTTGAAGTAAAAATTGCAGAGGACGGAGAGATCTTGGTCAAAGGTCCAAACGTAATGCTCGGATACTACAATTTACCTGAAGTGACTGCTGAAGTGATGAAAGACGGCTGGTTCCACACAGGAGATATCGGTGAATTTGTGGAAGGAAAATTCCTTAAAATCACGGACCGTAAAAAGGAAATTTTCAAAACGTCCGGAGGAAAATACATCGTTCCTCAAGCAATGGAAAATAAATTCAAAGAATCGCGCTTTATTGAGCAGGTAATGGTGATTGGTGAAGGGGAGAAGCACCCTGCTGCCTTGATTGTGCCTAGTTTTGACTTTGTGCGTGAATGGGCAAAACGCAAAAATGTTAAGCTTGCCGATGACAGCAACATTGAACTTGTCGCTTCTACGGACGTTCGAAATAGAATAATGGAGGAAGTGAATACCTTCAATAAAGAATTTGGAAGCTGGGAGCAAATCAAACGCATTGAACTGCTCGACAAAGAGATGTCAGTGGAAGGAGGCGAATTGACCCCTACGTTGAAGTTAAAGCGTAAGAAAATCATGGAAATGTACGCAGATAAGGTACGTGCAATTTATGGGGAGTGAGTTGGACAGTTTTGACTTATCGAGTTAATTTACAAATGTATCAACTTATGAACTGTTGTTCCATCTGCAAATTCCATCCTAAGCAGATATAGTGCGTCACTGATACCTCTTGTAATATTTATTTTACTTTCTGTAGTTTCACTTAGCTCCTGTCCTGAAAGTGCTACCAGAGATAATTTGCGAATAGATTTGTCTGAAAATACTTCTATGTATGTTTCAGAAATAGTTACATAAAAATCTTGTTCTTGATTATTAATGCCTACCGTACTAGCACATGTCTCGTAAGCCATAGTATCAGCATCCATTGCATACCACATAAAGTAGGGCGACGGAAAATCAAGAATGAGATCACAGTAGTGTTGTGGTGATAAGTTATAAAGTGGGCCGCCCTTTGTTACCCCAACTCCCTCTATGAATTCATAATTTGCAAATTCTAAATCCAAATCCGTTAGTTGAATAACATTCAAATCATTTCCCCCAAAGGAGATTTGACTTACAGCAGTTACCTCTAAATTCATTAAATTCGGACAATACCAAGATGAATCATGAAATGTCATAAAGTTATAGCGCAATGGATGCCATTGATCCCCCACGGTTGCCTGATTGGTTCCTAAAAAATAATAGGTGCCATTGTAAAGAGAATAAAGTGTGTCATTGAGATGCGCAATGGTAAAATCAGAATTTGTATAATCCTCTGAGAATAACTTAAAAATAGTGTCTCCATTAGTTGTTTCGTTGATTTTATTGATAACTATACTATCACCTGACAGGCAATACACAAATGTTTCAGTCTGAGAAAAACCTAATTTCGAGACAAACAGTACAAGAAAAAGTAGAATAATGCGCATAGTAGTATTAAGTC
>CAZXRU010000044.1:0-3293 GCA_964643345.1 uncultured Fluviicola sp. | reverse complement strand
GTTCACGGTTTACGTTTTATTTTCTAGAAAATATACTAAGATTTATATTGGATATACTTCCGATTTAGAACAACGAATGTTGTCTCATAATGAGCTTGGAGTCAAAGGTTATACGTTAAAATATCGACCTTGGGAGATTTTGTTTATTGAAGAGTATCAAACCAAAAAGGAAGCAATGGCGCGAGAGAAGACTTTGAAGGGAGGAAAAGGCAGAGAATTCATCTGGCAACAAATTAAAGAACGTGGGCTCTTATCAGCCTGAGGCTGACGTCAGTTCGAGTCTGGCCCCCGCTACAACAAGAACCGTTGGAATTCATTCCAGCGGTTTTTTTTATGCTCAGAAGTCTGAGCTTGCTCAAGGTTCTGAGCATAAAAAAAACCGAAAAGCACGCAGTGCGTCAGTTCGAGTTGTAAAGTTCCCTCAATTCCAGTCCACCGAGGTACGAGGTAGTCTAAAACTCACACTCATTCTGCAATAACCATTTTATTTTTCAACCGAATAACCCTCAAATCACAACAATCCTTTAAATCACAACAAGCCTTTGAACAATTATTTGTTGAGGAGTCACAACTTCCAACAAATACACCCCTGGTGGAACTGCAGAAACATCAATGTATTTTTCATTGCCGGATTCAGCCACGATTTGTCCCATCGAATTTCTGAGGTACATTTTTTGGATTTCCACTTCCGAATTAATTTCAATGACCGTACTAGCTGGGTTAGGAGAAATTCTGAGGAGCTTTTGGTGCTTATCCATCAACGCGACGCTTGGAGAAAAACGCCATGTTTCGCTGAGTCGATCGCCAGAAGTTGTAATTCCCGTAGTGTAGTAAATTCCATTTGCACTGTTAAAGCAAAGTCCTCCTCTCCGTGCATCGCTTGGTAGATCATTTACATACGTCCATGAGTTTCCAATAGGGTCATAACGCCAGACATCTGCGTACAAATTGGTTACACCGTTAAATCCGAAAAGTAAATAGATGTCCGTTGAGAAGGGTATTAATGCGACATAGCTCCGTCCACTCAATGGAAAAGATGTTCGTGCCGTCCAGCTGTCATCTGCTGGATTATATGCGTATAGGTCGTTGTGATCATCGCCTAGTTCATCTCTTCCAAAACCAACATAACCAATTGTATTTTGAACGGTTGCCGATGACCGCCATCTCTTCCCAAAGCTCAACGAGTTTTTCTGCACCCACGTATTGCTTGAGATGCTATATGCCCAGACTTCATCGAGTGCGTCTTCAGTTGCGTTTTTCCCTCCAACGATGTAGGCAGTATCGCCTAGTACAAAACTGGCGGAACCACTTCTTCCTGTATTTGGGAGTGCAGTAAGCTCCGTCCAGGAATCAGTTAATGGGTCATACTCCCAAATGTCGCTGAGAAAGTCTGTGCCATTGTATCCTCCAAAGACGTATCCTTTTCCATTTCCTGAAAATCCCACAGCGTATTGACGTTCTTCGCCTAAAGGCAGTGAAGCAATTTCTTCCCACGTTTCTGTAACAAGGTGAAATCGCTGAAAGTCACCGACAGTTATCCAACCAGTTGCTAGTCCACTTCCACAGTAGGCATAATCACCGATGGTAAATGTCGTTGCGTCATCTCGTTCTGCAGTGGGAAAGTCGTCGAGCTGTGTCCAGTTTTGAGCCGCGCTGAAAAAACAAAAACTACATATAACGCCAATGAGAATGATGTCTTTAATGGTTGCGCGAAACTGTAAAAGAAATACGTTGGCTGATGTTTTAGACATAGTAATTTACGCTAATCCGCTTTTCGACTCAACAAAACCGTTTGTTGCATCACAGGCTTATAACTATCCACTTTAAATGTATCATCTTCGCTATAAACTGATTGTGTAGCGTTTTGCTTCGGAGCAATCATCAGGTCGTACAACAGTGCGTTTTCTTGAATGCGCAAAGTAGAAATATAAAATTGATCTTGGACTTCGTACATACCATACAAACATTCGTTGAGATAAGTCATTTCCATTACGATGCCATTTTGTTCGTCTAGCAGAAAATGCATCGACTGTCCAGTTGTTTTCTTTTTCAGGAGATAATCTTTGGTGATATCCCCATAACGAGAACTTTGAAAAACCATTGTATACGTCCAAGAGGAATCAGGAATGAGCTCCTTGAATGCGAAATCGACTTCTACAGTGTCACGCTGACCATGCAGAGAAGAAATAATCATCTGTCCAGCATAGTTTCCTGTATAATCTTCTGGAAATTGTTGACTGAAACTCAGACCTGATAGAAGAAGGAAGAAAATTAATTGTTTCATTCAACGGTAGCAAAAATAAACTTTAGTGCCTAACATTCACTGCCCCTGGTCTCTTTCGCATCGATTGAGTACTCTCCTGAAATTCTTCACTGCTTATGATTCCGTTACCGTCTTTGTCCAATAGTCTAAACGTTTTTTCGACATCAAACTCTTCGTAGTTTTCTTTCATGCCTTCTAATTCAGCAAGAGAAATTCCACCGTCTGAGTTTACATCGGCAGCCATAAAATCTTGTTGCATACTTACAGCTTCAACCTGGCTTGGTGTTGCTGTTCGACTTTCTGATTTCTTTTTTTCTTGAGCCATTGTTTGGCTGGCAAACAACAAGCTGACGGCGATTAATAGACATTTCATAATAGATATATTTAGTTTAGTAGCAGAAAGATACAAAAAAAAAGCGCTATCCGCCTAAGGCGGACACGCTTTCTTCAATTATTTTATGACTGTACTTATCGAGGCTATAGCCTGTTAAGCGTCTTTATTTTTTTTGCTTGCACAGCATTGTTTTCCAACAAACTTTCCGTTTTCATCGTAGTTTGATAAACAAGCGGCTTTTTCATCAGCTGAACAACCTTTTTCATCGCACATTGCTGCACATTCTTCTTTGGTCATTTCAGCACATTTTGACATGTCGCATTTCGCTTTTTTGGAACAAGCAGATTTATCACCAGTGCATTCTTTTTTGGAATCACACTTCATGGCACATGCTTTCTTGTCACCGCAATCTTTCTTGCTTGAACATTCTGTTTTCGCCCCATACATTCCTGTGTGAGATTCGATCCCATTTGCACCGTGTCCATTCCCTAAGATTGGAGCGATTACCAATCCAACAAGACAAGTCAATTTGATTAAGATGTTCATAGAAGGACCTGAAGTATCTTTAAATGGATCTCCAACAGTATCACCAGTCACAGCCGCTTTATGGGCATCAGAACCTTTATACGTCATTTCACCGTCAATCATAACACCAGCCTCAAACGATTTTTTAGCGTTGTCCCAAGCTCCACCAGC
>CAZXRU010000043.1:0-4213 GCA_964643345.1 uncultured Fluviicola sp. | reverse complement strand
GTGTTTTCACTTTCTATTTCCAAATTGTATACGCCATAAGCATACTCAATCATATCAATTTGAATTACGTTTTGATTCACATTTGTTAAATGATCAATTAAACGACCTGCAGCATCAAACACTTTTACTGATTCTATTTTGTACGATTCAGAATTGATAGTTACTGCGCCAAACGTTGGATTCGGATACACAGAAATGAAGTCGTTCGCCAAATCATCAATTCCTAAACAATCATCTACTTCTATAAATGATGTGGCTGTATTCTCACACCCATTTGTATCAGTGTACGTATAAGTTATAGAATGGTATCCAATTCCCGCTGCGTCTGGATCAAAGGATCCCACACTAACTCCTGGTCCAGAATAAACACCTCCAGCTGGAAATCCTTCCGTGAGTGCTACTGCATCATTGTAAACACAGTACTTAGACACTGTCGGTTCAAATGTAACCGTTGGAAGAGAATTGATACTAACCGTCAATGGCGCTGAACTAGTTGAACATCCATTTCCATCCGTGTACGTCACAGTATAGTCATTGGCTGCCGAAGCCGTAATACTTGAAGTTGTTGCACCTGTTGACCACATGTTTCCAGTCGCCTCAGAAGAAGTTAAATCAACCGATTCTCCCTCACAGAAGGTAGTCGCCCCAGTTGCCGTAATCGTCGGAGCTGGTGGATTAGGGTTCACAGTTACGGCAATTCCTGATGTTGTCGCAGAACAGCCATTGCCATCTGTAAAGGTCACTGTGTAGATTCCAGCTGTTGAAACCACAGTACTATTGGTAGTTTCTCCATTCGACCAAAGATTACCTGTTGGTTCCGAAGATGTCAATACCACATCATCGCCATCACAAATTGCAGTTGAACCGCTTGTTGTAATAATCGGCGCCGTTGGGCTTGTGTTTACCGCAACAGTAACTGGTGCTGAAGTCGCTGAACAGCCATTACCCGCAGTATACGTCACTGTATAACTTCCTGCCGATGTAACGGTAATCATTGGAGCTGTAGCACTCGTTGACCATAAATTTCCAGTTGCCTGAGAAGAAGTCAAATCAACTGAACCACCAGCGCATATAGTTGTAGGACCGCTTGTTGTGATTGTTGGAGGAGCTGGTGCAGGAAGTATTGTAACTTCAACAGGCGTCCCATTGGAGAAACATCCATTTCCATCAATGTATATGACATTATAAAATCCTGCTGCACTTACCGTAATCGTCTGTGTCGTTTCTGTGGTTGACCAAACGATACCGCTTGCATAGGATGAAGTTAAATCAACCGATTGTCCAGCGCAAATTGCTGTCGATCCACTTGGAGTGATCACTGGTGCGGCTGGTGTTGGATTAACCATTACGTTGACCGGAGTGGAAGTCGACGAACAGCCGTTAGGGGCCGTGTACGTTACGATGTAACTTCCAGACGTTGTTACAGTAATCATCTGAGTTGTTTGACCTGTTGACCACATAATATTGCTGCCTTCCGAAGAAGTCAAGTTAACAGAACCACCTTGACAAAACGTTGTTGGTCCACTTGCCGATACTGTCGGCGCTGCAGGTGTTGGAAGCACAGTGATTTCTAAAGGAACACCATTTGAAAAACATCCATTTCCGTCCATGTACATGACATTATAAAAACCACTTGTCGTCGCAGTAATCGTCTGCGTATTTTCCGTTGTTGACCAAACAATACCAGTCGCATAAGAAGAAGTTAAATCAACTGATTGACCAGCACAGAACGTAGTTGGGCCACTTGCAGTAATCACTGGTGCTGGTGGCGTTGGATTCGCTGTCACGTTGACTGCTGCTGATGTCGCTGAGCAACCGCTAATATCCGTAAAAGTCACTGTATAACTTCCAGATGTTGTTACTGTAATCATTTGTGTTGTTTCACCGGTCGACCAAACATTTCCAGTTGCTTCTGACGAAGTCAAGTTCACAGAACCACCTTCACAGAACGTTGTTGTTCCACCAGCTGTAATGGTTGGTGCCGTTGGAGCCGTTGGATCGGTCAATGTTTGATTCAACGCATTTGAAACACAACCAGATCCTTCCGTAAATATAATACTATACGAACCTGCTGCTAAGCCAGAAATAGTAAACGGTAAACTAACAGTACCTGAGTTTCCAGTCGCTGAGCCTGTCCAGTCGACAACACCTGTTCCTGTTCCTGTTATTTCTATATCTCCTGTAGGCGTCGCGCATGCAGATGGATTATTTACCGTTCCAACTGCTATTACCGGAATTGGATTCACCGTTACATTCGTTGTTGCTGATGTTGCTGAACAACCATTCCCGTCCGTATATGTTACTGAATAACTTCCTGACGTTGTTACCGATATCATTTGTGTTGTTTCTCCAGTTGACCATACGTTTCCTGCTGGCTCCGATGAAGTCAAATCAATTGATCCACCATCACAGAACGCAGTCGATCCACTTGGGGTGATTACTGGCGCTACTGGTGTTGGGTTGACCGTCACATTCGTTATTGTTGACGTCGCTGAACAACCATTTCCATCGGTAAATGTTACAGAGTAACTTCCTGTAGTTGTCACTGAGATCATTTGTGTTGTTTCACCAGTCGACCATAAATTACCAGTTGCTTCTGACGATGTTAAATCAACGGATCCACCATCACAAAACGTTGTAACGCCACTTGGGGTGATTGTAGGTGTTGCTGGCGTTGGATTCACTATCACATTCGTTACGGCCGATGTCGCCGAACAACCGTTACCATCCGTGTATGTCACTGAATAAGTTCCTGATGCAGTTACAGTAATCATTTGTGTAGTTTCTCCAGTCGACCAAAGATTTCCAGTTGCTTCTGATGATGTTAAATCAATTGATCCACCTGAACAGAAAGTTGTTGAACCACTAGGAGTGATTACTGGTGCTACTGGTACTGGATTCACCGTAACATTCGTTACTGCCGAAGTCGCTGAACAACCGTTTCCATCCGTAAATGTTACTGAGTAACTTCCTGAAGTTGTCACGGAAATCATTTGTGTTGTTTCACCAGTCGACCATAAATTACCAGTTGCTTCTGACGATGTTAAATCCACTGATCCACCATCACAAAACGTTGTAACGCCACTTGGGGTAACTGTAGGTGTTGTTGGTAACGGGTTTACTGTCACATTTGTAGTTGCCGATGTCGCTGAACAACCATTACCATCTGTAAAAGTCACTGAGTAACTTCCCGAAGTTGTTACCGAAATCATTTGTGTTGTTTCACTGGTCGACCATAAGTTTCCTGTTGCTTGAGAAGACGTTAAATCTACTGATCCTCCAGCACAGAACGTGGTAGATCCACTAGGTGTGATTATCGGTGTAGCTGGTGTTGGGTTCACCGTCACAACAACTGGAGTTGACGAAGCTGAACAACCAAAACCATCAGTGTAGGTCACAGAATAAGTACCCGAAGTCGTTACGGTTATCTGTTGCGTTGTTGCTCCAGTCGACCATAAGTTACCAGTTAATTCAGACGAAACTAAATCGACAGAACCGCCCGCACAAAATGTTGTTGAACCACTTGGTGTGATTACTGGAGTAGCCGGCGCTGAAGGGTCCGTTAATATTTGATTCAATGAATTTGACACACATGTTGAAACATCCGTGAAAGTTATGTTGTAGGAACCAGCTCCCAAACTTGTGATCACGTATGGTAAGGTTACAGAACCTGAATTTCCACTTGCTGATCCTGTCCATGTCACAATTCCAGTTCCAGCTCCAGTAATTTCTATACTTCCTGTTGCTGTTGCACACGTTGTAGGTTCATTTACAGTTCCTATCGCTATAACTGGTGTTGGATTTACCGTGACTGCTGTTGGAGCTGATGTTGCTGAACAACCATTGCCATCCGTGTAAGTCACTGAGTAACTTCCAGACGTCGTAGCTGAAATCATTTGTGTTGTCGCTCCAGTCGACCAAAGGTTTCCTGTTGCTTGGGACGATGTTAAATCAACTGATCCACCAGCACAGAAAGTCGTAGAACCACTTGGAGTGATTACAGGTGCTGCTGGATTTGCATTCACCGTAACTACAGTTGGAGCTGATGTTGCTGAACAACCGTTACCATCCGTGTAAGTCACTGAGTAACTTCCTGAGGTCGTTGCTGAAATCATTTGTGTTGTTGCACCAGTCGACCAAAGGTTTCCTGTTGCCTGAGACGATGTTAAATCAACTGATCCACCAGCACAGAAAGTCGTAGAACCACTTGGAG
>CAZXRU010000042.1:0-4787 GCA_964643345.1 uncultured Fluviicola sp. | reverse complement strand
TTGAGATTTTACCCCATTTTCAGGCTGTAAACAATCGAATAGTTGACTTGAATTTTCCTGAATCAATTTTCATCGTGATGATTAAAAGAAATGGAGAATATATCCGCCCAGGTGGTTCAACCGAATTACAAACAAAGGATATTTTAATGGTTCTTGCAGACAGTCCAGAAGATTTAAAAAAAGTAAACGACTGCTTGTATAATCCAAGTGGCCTAGAGTGGAATTAAGGCATAAACCCTCCGTTCAAATATATAACATGTAGAATTTCAAAACATCAAGAACCAGTTCCAATTCATCCATGCCGGAAATTAGCTCACCTACAACGAAACATTGATCATAATAAATCTAAGTGTCCAAAATCATGTTATCGTCAATAAATTATGGAGTCTAACATCATGTGATTCAACAGGAATCTTATCCAAAAGTTGAAAAGGATAGTGAATACCAATTGTCAGAGTAGATGGATGCTTAATTAAAAACCTGTCATAATACCCTCCACCATAGCCCAAACGATTATTTGCACTATCAAATGCAAGTCCCGGTGTAACAATTAAATCAAATTCATCGGTATAAATATCATTTCCTGCCGGATGGTAAGTTCCAAAAACACCAGCTTCCGTTTCCCTTAAAGAATTTAATCGCAAATTTTGTAGTTGTCGTTCTGGTAATACCTTCGGAGCTATTACAATTCTATCATTGGTCAGTAGCCAACTAATAAACGGGAAAATATTGATCTCATTTTTTATCGGTAAATAAACGTGTATACGCCTGGCATTACTACTGATAACCTGGTCAATTAATTTATCGTTGATAATTTTATCGAACTTAAGTTTCGTATCCGACTTCAATTCCGATCGTTGATCTAGCATCTGTTTTCTCATATTTATCTTCTCCTGCATACGATTCATGAATTTTAATCAAATTTACAATTAATAAAAGACAAAAACATCCACTATTAATTTTTTATCCTTACATTTGTTCTAAATTGGTAAGGAATGTTTTCAAAAACATGCGAATACGGAATAAAGGCGACATTGCATATTGCAAATCAATCTCAATTGCAAAGGCGAGTAGGTATAAGAGATATTGCTGAAGCAATAAGCTCACCTGAAGCATTTACCGCAAAAATCCTAGGAGAATTAGTGAAAGTCGGTATAATCCATTCTGTAAAAGGTCCAAATGGCGGCTTCGAGATTGCACAGGGAAAAATGGAGGGTTTGAATCTTCAGGAAATTGTACTAGCCATCGATGGTGACAAAATTTATAGTGGTTGCGGATTAGGATTGAAGGAATGCAATGATTTACAGCCGTGCCCTATTCATAATAAATTCGTTCAAGTACGTCAAGAATTAAAACTTATGTTAGAGTCTACCCTTGTCAAGGATTTGGCAAACGGATTAAACGATAGGTTAACCTTTTTGAAACGCTAAAAAAAAAATTGAAATAATAATGGATATAAAGGTCTTAATATCTATAAAATGAAGGGACAAACAAACAAAATCAACTGGTTCAACAACCAAGCAGCGAAATTCGAAGAAAGTCGATATGGAGCCATGGCTATTATGTTAACTTTTCAAAGCTGTTTGGGTTCCGTTGCAGCCATGTTTGCAGTAAAGCAAGATAGCTATTTACTATTGTCATTTTGCGCAGTTTTTACTATGGGCGCGAATGCCGCACTTATTGCTTTAGCACCACCGAAATGGTGCCTTACAGCATTTTACAGTAGTGTAATAATTAGCTCGCTAGTCATACTTATCAGCTTTATAATATGAAAGAGTTCAATGACATAACAGAATTCAATGACATAAAAATCTTTGTCGACTCCTTTTATACAAAGGTGCAGAAGGATCCATTACTTAAAGATGTTTTCAATAATGTAATTCAAGACCGCTGGCCCGCACATCTCGAAAAAATGTATCGGTTTTGGCAAACGGTTTTATTGGAAAAACATACTTACTATGGAAGTCCTTTTCTTCCCCACGCTAAACTACCCGTCCAAAAAGAACATTTTGACCAGTGGTTAACGTTGTTTTTTGAAACAATAGATGAGCAATTTGCGGGTGAGAAAGCGGAACGGGCTAAATGGCAAGGTCAACGAATGGCTGAAATGTTTCTTGCCAAAATTGAGTATTACAATAAGAACTCATCAACCCCATTGCTTTGATAACCGAAAAAATGTATATAGCCGTTATTGCTATCTTTCTTTGGATAGGATTCGTTTGTGCCATTAGTTTTATGGAAGCTTGGCTCAAATTTCGTGCGCCAGGAATAACTGTTCCTTTAGGTTTGGGTATTGGTCGATTGGTTTTTAATGCACTCAACAAGGTGGAATGGGTATTTGCGGTGATTATCATCATCAATCTAATTTGGTCAAGTAATGACTTATGGAAATTGCAGAGCTTTTTATTCGTAATCCCTCTAATTCTATTACTGGTTCAAACTTTATGGCTTTTACCGACTTTAAATGCAAGAGCAGAACTACATATTCAAGGCGAATTAGTTTCCTCGTCATACCTGCATTACTACTATGTAGGTTTTGAGGTCATTAAATTAATCTGCCTTTTCACGTTTGGTATAACACTCTTTAAATACCCGCTGTGAACAAAAGAAATATTTACATACAAGGTCACAACAGCGAAAAATTTCTCGTCGTCTGGTGTAAGGAAAAATTAATATTGAGGAAAATCTTATTTAAAAACAATCGAATATGAATATTCAAGAAAATCAAATCATTGGAGAATTGGTAGCACAAGACTACCGAACAGCATCGATATTTAAAAAATATGGCATTGACTTCTGCTGTCAAGGCAATAGAACAATTGAAGATGCCTGTGCAGAAAAAAAATTAAACCCCGAATTAATTGTAATGGATTTGAACCAGTTACAACAAACACATACAGACCATTCAACAGATTACCTTTCTTGGCCAATCGACTTACTCGCAGACTATATTGAGAAGAAGCATCATCGATACGTGGAGGAAAAAATACAAGAAATTAAGCCTTACCTCGATAAAATATGTCGGGTTCACGGTGAGCGCCATCCAGAACTGTTTGAGATCAATAAACATTTTAATGCGACTGCAGGCGAGTTGGCAATGCACATGAAAAAGGAAGAGCTTGTTTTGTTTCCCTTTATAAGAAAAATGGCAAAAGCAAACCAAGAAGGCGTGAAAATAGAAATGCCCAATTTTGGCACGGTTCAAAATCCAATTCAAATGATGATGGACGAACACACCACAGAAGGTGAGCGATTTAGAGAAATAGAAACCTTAAGCAATAGTTACGCCCCACCACACGATGCTTGTAACACCTACAGGGTAACTTTTGCGCTGTTAAAAGAATTTGAACAAGACTTACATCTGCATATTCATTTGGAGAACAATATATTGTTTCCTAAAGGAATTGAACTTGAGAAGGAACTTATACAAGTAGAATCATGAAAAGCAATCCTTTAAAAAGAACTGAAGCTTTAAAATCATTGAGCCGTGACCACCATCACGGCCTATTGCTTTGTTGGAAGATTCGTCAAGGTATCAAACAGAATATTGAACCAGACAGGATAAAAAAGTATCTTGATTGGTTTTGGATTAGTTATCTAAAACCGCATTTCGAAATTGAAGAGCAGTATGTATTTCCTATTTTAGGAAAAGAGAATAAATTGGTGAAGCAAGCACTTGCCGAACACCGAAAGTTGAAACGACTATTTGTTAATGAATCAGATATTCAAAAGTCTATTAGTCTGATTGAAGAAGAGTTGGAAAAACACATCCGCTTTGAAGAAAGAGTACTTTTTAACGAAATACAAGTTGTTGCAAGCAGTGAACAATTACTTCAAATAGAGCTCGATAGTTCTGACAAAATATTTTATGAAAACCTTTCAGATCCTTTTTGGGAATGACAAGAAACGCCGTAAAAATTACAGTTTTTGAAAATGGAATAGAAGAATCCATTGAAACATACATTGGCGAGTATCACAATCTAATGGAATTGCTAAAGGACAAAAGGTATCTGGATTGCTTTGGCGAATGTGGCGGAATGGGCAGATGTGCTACTTGTATTATTAGAATTAGTGATTTAAACGGTAATTCGCAAATTAAAGAACGAAACGAACCTGTAACACTTACAAAGTTTGGTTACGAAGAAGACGAAATACGTCTTTCCTGTCAAATTCTAATATCGGCTGATTTGGATGGTGCAACAATTAGAATTTTGGAATAAAAAATTAAACGAATTTCATTTAATAGAACCGTGATAACCGATTCTGGAAAGTACTTTTTTGTCGGTGCTGAGAAATTGACTATATAAGACTTATAATGATAAGTATAAATACATTAGGTAATTAATGCTTTCATTTTTTTAGTTTCATTAACATCTAAAACAAAATATTCGCGGGATTAACTGCGTTGATATAGGCGGTATTATCGGCTGATTGCTAAACGACTAACGCTGTATCACTTGCTAATGAAACCTATACATTGATTGATTTCACAGGACGAGTATTGATCGAAGGTGTAATCTCGGATGAAAATATGCGCATAGATTTGGGTCACCTAGATTCTGGAGTGTATTGGTTGCAGATTGATGATGGCATGAAGGGTGAGGTTAACGTGATGAGGGAGTAAAAAAAACGATTTGATTATGGAAGTATGAATCATTTCTATGGTCTTGTCAGGATTCCATATCCTTCGTCGCTCCGAATGCCGAACTAAAAGCTCGCCTTTTGCAAAGGAGCTTTTTTTATGCCCTCAAGTTCGCTGAAGTGAACTTCGCTCCTTTTGTTACTCA
>CAZXRU010000041.1:0-5396 GCA_964643345.1 uncultured Fluviicola sp. | reverse complement strand
GTTTACACCACTACTCCTAAAAAGCCGAATTCAGCGATGCGTAAAGTAGCCAGAGTTCGACTAACCAACGGTAAGGAGGTCAATGCCTATATCGGAGGTGAAGGACACAATTTACAAGAGCACTCTTTAGTGTTAGTACGTGGTGGAAGAGTAAAAGATCTTCCAGGTGTACGTTACCACATTGTACGTGGTGCTGAAGATACAGCAGGTGTTGAAGGACGAACGCAACGCCGCTCGAAGTATGGAACGAAAAGACCTAAAAAATAGACTTTTAAAAAGAGGTTAAAAGATGAGAAGAAAAAAAGCAAAGAAGATAGCGATACTTCCAGATCCAAAATTCAACGATGTTCAAGTAACGAAATTCGTTAATAACTTGATGTTGGATGGTAAGAAAAGTTTGGCATTTAAAATTTTCTACGATGCAATTGCATTGGTTGACACAAAAGTAGAGGAAACTACAGGATTGGAAACATGGAAAAAAGCATTGGAAAATGTAACTCCAGTTGTTGAAGTGCGTAGCCGTCGTGTAGGTGGTGCAACATTTCAAATTCCTACTCCAGTTAGAGAAGGTAGAAAAGAATCATTGGCCATGAAATGGTTAATTGGTTATTCACGTAAGCGTAACGAGAAAACAATGGCTCAGAAATTGGCTTTTGAAATTCTTTCTGCTTCGAAAGAAGAAGGTGCTGCTTACAAGAAGAAAGAAGACACATTAAGAATGGCTGAGGCAAATAAAGCCTTTTCACACTTTAGATTTTAATTAGAAATGGCAAGAGACCTTAAATACACAAGAAATATTGGTATTGCTGCGCATATCGATGCTGGTAAAACAACAACGACAGAGCGTATACTTTACTATGGTGGAGTAAGCCATAAAATTGGAGAGGTACACGATGGTGCTGCGACAATGGACTGGATGGAGCAAGAGCAAGAGAGAGGTATTACCATTACTTCTGCGGCTACAACCTTGAACTGGATGTACCGTGATCAACAATACCACGTGAATATCATTGATACTCCTGGTCACGTTGATTTTACAGTAGAGGTGAACCGTTCATTGCGTGTTCTTGATGGATTGGTATTTTTATTCTCCGCAGTTGATGGTGTTGAGCCACAATCTGAAACAAACTGGAGACTAGCAAATAATTACAATGTTCCTAGAATTGGATTCGTTAATAAAATGGACCGTTCAGGAGCTGATTTCTTAAACGTATGCCGTCAGGTAAAAACAATGTTGGGAAGTCATGCATTGCCATTGCAATTAAATATTGGTGCTGAAGATGATTTTAAAGGTGTTGTGGATCTAATCAACTTCCGTGGTATTACATGGAATGAAGAAGATCAGGGTATGACATTCCAAGAAATTGAAATTCCAGCCGATATCGTTGATGAAGCACGTCAGTTGAGAGAAGAACTTCTTGAGGCTGTGGCAGAATTTGATGAGAGCTTGATGGATAAATATTTTGAAGATTCAGAATCTTTGACTGAGAGAGAAATCTTGAACGCATTGCGTGAAGCAACAATCGCTGGTAAAGTTGTACCAATGATGTGTGGATCTGCCTTTAAAAATAAAGGAGTTCAAGCAATGTTGGATATGGTAATGGAAATTTTACCTTCTCCAATGGATGTTGAAGCAATTATTGGAATCAATCCAAAAACTGGAGCTGAAGAGAAAAGAAAACCAAGTTATGATGAACCATTTGCTGCGTTAGCATTTAAAATTGCAACTGACCCTTACGTTGGTCGTTTGTGTTTTACACGTGCTTACTCTGGGAAACTAGAAGCAGGTTCTTATGTAATTAACAGTCGTTCTGGTAACAAAGAGCGTATTTCTAGAATCTTCCAAATGCACGCAAACAAACAAAACCAAATTCCTGTTTTAGGAGCTGGTGACATTGGTGCAGTTGTTGGATTTAAGGATATCAAAACTGGAGACACGTTGTGTGCTGAGGGTTCACCAATTATTTTGGAATCTATGAACTTCCCAGATCCAGTTATCGGTGTTGCAATTGAGCCTAAAACTCAAGCTGACATGGATAAATTGGGTGTAGGTCTTTCTAAACTAGCTGAAGAGGATCCAACATTTAAAGTAAACACAGATGAAGATTCTGGACAAACAATTATTTCTGGTATGGGTGAGCTTCACTTGGATATCATTATGGATCGTTTGAAGAGAGAATTTAAAGTTGAGGTAAATCAAGGTGCTCCTCAGGTTGCTTACCGTGAAAACATTACGGCGCAAGTTGATCACCGAGAAGTGTATAAAAAACAATCGGGTGGACGTGGTAAGTTTGCTGATATCGTTATAAAAATTACACCTCAAGAAGATAAAGAAAAAACAGGACTTGAATTTATCAACTCTATCAAGGGTGGTAACATTCCTAGAGAGTTTATTCCATCTGTTGAGAAAGGATTTAAAGATTCAATGAAGAACGGTATTCTTGCAGGTTTCCAAATGGATGCAATGAAAGTTGAGTTACTAGATGGTTCATTCCACGCGGTCGATTCAGATGCATTGTCTTTTGAGTTGTGTGCGAAGATGGCTTTTAGAGAAGCATTACCAAAAGCACGTCCAGTGTTGTTGGAGCCAATCATGAAGTTAGAAGTTGTTACTCCAGAAGAGAACATGGGTGATATCGTTGGTGACTTAAATCGTCGTCGTGGTACCATGAGAGGAATGGATGATAGAGCAGGTGCAAAAGTTGTTAAGGCTGATGTTCCATTATCGGAAATGTTTGGATATGTTACTCAGTTGAGAACAATGTCTTCAGGACGTGCAACATCAAGTATGGAGTTCTCGCACTACGCTGAGGCACCGAAAAATGTTGCTGATGAAGTAGTAGCAAAAGTGAAAGGAACTGTTAAAGCTTAATATTTTAAGAGATGAATCAAAAAATTAGAATAAAGTTAAAGTCTTACGATCATAATTTAGTTGACAAGTCAGCTGAGAAAATTGTTAAGACAGTGAAGTCAACTGGAGCGGTTGTTAGTGGACCAATTCCTTTGCCAACACACAAGAGAATTTATACAGTTCTTAAATCTCCACACGTTAACAAAAAAGCGCGTGAGCAATTTGAATTGTGCTCGTACAAACGTTTGATGGATATTTATAGTTCTTCTTCGAAGACAGTAGATGCCTTGATGCGTTTAGAGTTACCAAGTGGAGTTGATGTTGAGATCAAAGTATAAGTAAATAAATTAAATTAATAATAGTTAAAGTATGCCAGGAATTATTGGTAGAAAAATCGGAATGACTAGTATCTACAGTGCCGAGGGTAAAGCAATGCCATGCACGGTGATAGAGGCTGGTCCTTGTGTTGTAACGCAAGTTAAGACACAAGACAGAGATGGTTACGAGGCTGTTCAATTGGGTTTTGGAGACCGTAAAGAAAAAAACACTCCAAACGCGTTGAAAGGTCACTTTAAAAAAGCTAACACCGGCGCTAAGTCGAAACTAGTGGAATTTAGAGGATTCGAAAACCTAAATCTCGGTGATACCGTTAACGTTGACATCTTTGAAGAAGGTGAATTCGTTGACGTAGTAGGAACTTCAAAAGGAAAGGGTTTCCAAGGTGTTGTTAAGCGTCACGGTTTTGGTGGTGTTGGACAAGCAACTCACGGTCAGCACAACAGACTAAGAGCACCAGGATCGATTGGAGCTGCATCTTATCCAGCACGTGTATTCAAAGGAATGCGCATGGCGGGACAGATGGGTAACGAACGAGTAAAAATTGAGAACATCCAAATTTTGAAAGTACTTGCTGACAAAAATCTAATTATAGTGAAAGGTTCTGTACCAGGTCACAAAGGTTCAACCATAACAATTGAGAAGTATGAAGGTTAAAGTAATTAGTGCAAAAGGAGACGCTACTACTAAAGAGGTTAGCTTGTCAAAGGAAGTTTTTGGTATTGAACCGAATGATCACGCTATTTATTTAGATGTGAAGCAACATTTGGCAAATCGTCGTCAAGGAACGCACAAAGCGAAAGAACGTGGAGAGATCCAAGGTTCTACAAGAAAGATAAAGAAACAAAAAGGTACGGGTGGTGCTCGTGCTGGTAGTATTAAGTCTGGTACACGTGTTGGTGGAGGTAGAATTTTTGGACCACGTCCAAGAGACTATCACTTCAAACTGAATGTAAAGTTGAAGCGTTTAGCACGTAAGTCTGCGTTTTCGTACAAAGCGAAATCGAAAGACATTATGATTATCGAAGATCTAACGTTTGATGCAATCAAAACAAAGGATTTTGAAACATTATTAGCTAACCTTAAACTTCAAAATGACAAGGTACTTATGATTTTAGGAGAGCAAAATGACAATGTTTATTTGTCATCGCGTAACCTTAAGAAAGTAAAAGTCGTTACTGCTGATTCAGTAAATACATTTGATGTATTGAACGCTCAAAAAGTAGTTATGGCAACGAGTTCAATTGAAGTAATCGAAAAGATTCTAAATTAATTGAGAATGAAGACAATTATCAAAAAGCCAATTATCACAGAGAAAGCAACAGGAATGAGCGAAGGCTTTAACCGTTTCACTTTCGAAGTTGATAGAACGGCAAATAAGATTGAAATTAAAAAGGCTGTCGAGAAGATGTATGGAGTTCAGATTACTGAAGTTCGGACCATGAATTATGGCGGTGGGAAATCCTCTACGAAATATACAAACAGAGGTATCGTTGAGCAACCAAGTAGAAAATGGAAAAAAGCCGTTGTTACTGTTGCAGATGGAGAGACGATTGATTTATTTAATAACTTTTAAGCACGTTAACAATGGGTCTTAAAAAATTCAAGCCTACAACTCCAGGGCAAAGACACAAGATCAACAGTGATTACTCTGAGGTCACTGCTTCAACTCCTGAAAAGAGTTTGGTAGCTGGTAAGAGTAAGTCTGGAGGTCGAAACAATGACGGTAGAATGACCATGCGCTATATTGGAGGTGGTCATAAACAAAAATACCGAATCATTGACTTTAAACGAGAGAAGCATGGTGTTCCAGCAACGGTGAAAACGATCGAATACGATCCAAACCGTACAGCTAGAATTGCATTGCTATTTTATGCAGATGGTGAAAAACGTTATATTCTGGCTCCGGAAGGATTGAAAGTCGGAGATAGTATAATGTCTGGAACTGAGGCTGCTCCTAACGTAGGAAATGCGCTATTTTTAGCGGATATTCCACTAGGAACTGTAATTCATAACATTGAATTAAAACCTGGAAGAGGTGGTGCTATTGCTCGTGGAGCAGGTACTTACGCTCAATTGAACGCTCGTGATGGTCGTTACGCAACAGTTAAAATGCCTTCTGGTGAAACTAGAATGATTTTAACAACGTGTATCGCTACTATTGGATCTGTTTCAAATTCAGAGCACAACTTAACGGTTTCAGGTAAGG
>CAZXRU010000040.1:0-7870 GCA_964643345.1 uncultured Fluviicola sp. | reverse complement strand
TCAGGAATATTGTCTCCCTTCACAATCGCTTCGTATGCTTTTGCACGACCAATGACATCATCAGACTTCACTGTCAAAATTTCTTGAAGGATGTTTGCTGCTCCAAATGCTTCTAGGGCCCAAACCTCCATTTCTCCAAATCTTTGACCTCCAAACTGCGCTTTACCACCAAGTGGTTGTTGCGTAATCAATGAGTATGGTCCGATAGAACGCGCGTGCATCTTATCATCGACCATGTGAGCCAATTTCAACATGTAGATAACTCCTACCGTTGCAGGTTGATCGAAACGCTCTCCAGTTCCACCATCGTACAAGTAAGTTTTACCTGATCTTGGAACTCCAGCTTTCTTCGTCAACTCATCATTTTCTAATGGATGTGCTCCGTCAAATATTGGTGTAGCGAACTTCATTCCCAATTTCTCTCCTGCCCAACCTAGAACTGTTTCGTAAATCTGTCCAAGGTTCATACGTGAAGGTACCCCAAGTGGGTTCAACACGATATCAACAGGTGTTCCATCTTCTAAGAATGGCATATCTTCAGCACGAACAATATTGGCAACAATACCTTTATTTCCGTGACGTCCAGCCATCTTATCTCCAACTTTCAACTTACGTTTCTTAGCCACGTAAACTTTAGCCATCTTGATAATTCCTGCTGGAAGTTCATCACCAACTGAGATATGGAATTTCTTACGT
Source organism: uncultured Fluviicola sp. (assembly GCA_964643345.1). Classification (GTDB taxonomy): domain Bacteria; phylum Bacteroidota; class Bacteroidia; order Flavobacteriales_D; family Crocinitomicaceae; genus UBA4466. Next base: position 7,174 of record CAZXRU010000040.1, on the reverse strand, counting down.
TTGTAAGTTCCCAATAAATCATTTGATTTAATGTTGAAGTTATGAATCACTCGACCTATCAATCCGTTCGTTTTCGCATCATCCGTCCAGTTTGTTGGATTAATAATCGAATAATCGATCGCATTTAAGTTCTTAGCAATAAACTTTGTTCCCTTCTTAATGATCTCTTCTTTAAAATTATTGAATACTCCAGCAGATTTGTGCTCTCCTGCAATCGCCAATAATTTCTCAATCAATGTATTTTTTAGTTCTGCGAATTCCTTTTCGTAATCAGCATCTAGATTTTCCAAAATCGGTTTGTCTTGTGCTTTTGCTTTTCTATCCTTGATAGCACGAGAGAATAATTTTTTCTCTACAACGACACCTCTCAACGAAGGTCCTGCTTTCAATGAAGCATCTTTCACATCACCTGCTTTGTCACCAAAAATTGCACGCAACAATTTCTCTTCTGGAGATGGATCTGTTTCTCCTTTTGGTGTAATCTTACCAATAAGAATATCTCCTTCTCTGATTTCGGCTCCAATGCGGATCAATCCGTTTTCATCTAAGTCTTTTGTCGCTTCTTCACTTACGTTAGGAATATCAGAAGTTAACTCTTCCATTCCACGTTTCGTGTCACGCACATCTAACGAATACTCATCAATGTGGATAGATGTAAATACATCCTCACGTACAACACGCTCAGAAATTACAATCGCATCCTCAAAGTTATATCCTTTCCAAGGCATGAAGGCAACTTTTAAGTTTTGTCCAAGTGCAAGCTCACCTTGTTGTGTAGCATACCCTTCACATAAAACTTGACCTTTTTCAACTTTATCTCCTTTTTGTACAATTGGTTTCAAGTTGATACAAGTACCTTGATTGGTCTTCGCAAATTTAGTCAGTGGGTAACGTGTTACTTCACCATCAAAACTTACCAATTTATCTTCTTTCGTCCAGTTGTATTTAATAACGATTTCATTCGCATCAACGTACTCAACAACTCCTTCGCCTTCAGCGTTAATTAAAACACGTGAATCTTTCGCTACAAGTTCTTCAATACCTGTTCCAACAATTGGTGAATTTGGTTTCAACAACGGAACAGCTTGACGTTGCATGTTCGATCCCATCAAGGCACGGTTGGCATCATCGTGCTCAAGGAAAGGAATAGAAGATGCTGCGATGGAAGCAATTTGATTTGCTCCAACGTCCATCAAGTTAAGGTTTGAAGGCGCAACTACTGGGAAATCTCCTTCAAAACGAGCTTTTACAACCTCCGTTAAGAAATTTCCTTTTTCGTCAATTTTTGCATTCGCTTGCGCGATCATTTTTTGATCTTCCTCTTCAGCTGAAATGTAAACTGGTTCTTTATCCATAGATACTTTACCATTCACAACCTCTCGGTAAGGAGTTTCAATAAATCCAAGTTTATTCACTTTCGCAAATACGCATAGTGAAGAAATCAAACCAATGTTTGGTCCCTCTGGTGTTTCAATTGTACACAAACGTCCGTAGTGTGTATAGTGAACGTCACGCACCTCGAACCCAGCTCTTTCTCTTGAAAGACCCCCTGGTCCTAGTGCCGATAAACGGCGTTTATGTGTAACCTCAGAAAGTGGATTCGTTTGATCCATAAACTGAGACAACTGATTTGTACCAAAGAATGAGTTAATCACCGACGAAAGTGTTTTCGCGTTGATCAAATCGATTGGTGTAAAGACTTCGTTGTCACGAACGTTCATACGCTCACGAATTGTTCTAGCCATACGTGCTAAACCAACTCCAAATTGAGAATACAATTGCTCACCAACTGTTCTTACACGTCTGTTTGAAAGGTGATCGATATCATCTACATCTGCTTTTGAATTTACTAATTCAATTAGATATTTGATGATAGAAATCATATCCGTTTTGGTCAATACACGAGATGTTTCATCCATGCTTGCCCCTAACTTCTTGTTCAATCTAAAACGACCTACTTCACCTAAATCATAACGCGTGTCAGAAAAGAATAATTTTTCAAAAACTCCTTTTGCAGTTTCATAATCTGGTGGCTCAGCATTTCTCAGCTGACGGTAAATATGCTCAACGGCCTCTTTTTCAGAGTTCGATGTATCTTTTTGTAAGGTGTTGTAGATGATTGTAAAATCCGCACTGTTAGCATCTTCTTTGTGCAAGATTACTGTTTTAGAGCCAGAATCAACGATCAAGTCGATATGCGCCTCCTCTAAAGTAGTTTCACGATCTAGTAACACTTCATTTCTTTCGATAGAAACAACTTCTCCTGTATCTTCATCTACGAAATCCTCTACCCAAGATTTAAGAACTCTAGCAGCTAATTTACGTCCAAGTGCCTTTTTCAAGTTCACTTTAGTCGCTTTCATTTCGTCTGCAAGGTCGAAAATTTCTAGAATATCCTTATCGCTTTCGTAACCGATAGCACGGAACAATGTTGTTACTGGTAATTTCTTTTTACGGTCGATGTAAGCATACATAACACTGTTAATGTCAGTTGCAAACTCTATCCAAGATCCTTTGAAAGGGATCACACGCGCAGAGTACAATTTTGTACCATTAGCGTGACGACTTTGTCCAAAGAACACACCTGGAGAACGGTGTAATTGCGAAACGATAACTCGTTCTGCTCCGTTCACCACAAATGATCCTTTTGGAGTCATATATGGAATTGTACCTAAATATACATCCTGCACGATAGTTTCAAAATCTTCGTGTTCAGGATCTGTACAGTACAATTTTAATTTCGCTTTAAGAGGGACACTGTAGGTTAAACCTCTATCAATACACTCTTCAATAGTGTATCTCGGAGGATCAACGAAGTAATCCAAAAATTCTAATACAAATTGATTTCTTGTATCAGTTATTGGGAAGTTTTCTGCGAAAACTTTAAATAATCCTTCGCTTTCTCTGTTGTCTGGAGTAGTTTCTAATTGAAAAAACTCTTGGAAAGACTTTAATTGTACATCCAAAAAATCTGGATATGCAAATTGATTTTTGCTAGACGCAAAATTCACTCTCTTCTGAATACTGTTTGATGATGCCAAGGCCAAACGTTTTTAGTGAATAAAAAATAGTGTGCAAAATGCACTTAATATAATAAAACAGGAATAGGTATCCCGACATTTCGTCGGGACACCTTCCATTCTTGTAAGCAATAAATTACTTAATTTCAACTTCAGCTCCTGCCTCTTCTAATGAAGATTTAAGACCTTCTGCTTCGTCTTTAGAGACACCTGCTTTCAACGTAGCTGGAGCTGCGTCAACAAGTTCTTTAGACTCTTTCAAACCTGTTCCAGTCAATTCCTTCACAAGTTTAACAACTGCAAGTTTAGATGCACCTGCAGATTTAAGAATTACTTCGAATTCTGTTTGTGCTTCAGCAGCTTCGCCACCAGCAGCAGGTCCAGCAGCAACCGCTACTGCAGCAGCAGCAGGTTCGATACCGTACTCATCTTTCAAAATTGTTGCTAGTTCGTTCACATCTTTTACTGTAAGATTTACTAGCTCTTCTGCGATTTTCTTTAAATCAGCCATTTTTATTTAATTTTAATATAAATTCAACAATAATTTACTATGCTCTCTCTTCGAGCGTTTTAAGGATTCCAGCGATCTTTCCGCCAGCACCTTTAAGTCCAGAAACAACGTTCTTAGCAGGACTTTGAAGTAATGCAATAAGATCTCCAAGTAATTCTTCCTTGCTTTTAACATCAGAAAGTGCAGACAATTGGTCATCGCCAATATATACACATTCATCAATAAACGCACCTTTAAGAATCGGCTTGTCGTTTTTCTTACGAAACTCTTTAATAAGTCGCGCAGGAACATTACCAACTTCAGCAAACATAATCGACGTTGCACCAGAAAGAGTATCTTTCAAGTTACCAAAGTCTTTACCTTCAACTTTCTCCATTGCCTTTTCAAGTAAAGTATTCTTTACTACTCTTAGGCTAACGTTAGCGTTGAAAGCACGTCTTCTTAAGTTGTTTATTACTTCTACTGTTAATTCCGATGTGTCTGCTAAATAGATGACATTTGCATCAGCCAATTGAGCTGTCAATTCATCTATATACTTTGCTTTTTCTTCTCTTGTCATTTTCGTAAGTTTTAAGCAATTACAGACTTAGTATCAATTTGAATACTAGGGCTCATTGTAGAACTGATATAAATACTCTTCACGTAAGCTCCTTTAGCTGCTGAAGGTTTTAATTTCAAAATTGTTTGAATAAGCTCATTTGCATTATCCTCAATTTTGCTTCCTTCAAAGCTAGATTTCGCTACCATTGCGTGTACAATTCCGTATTTATCAACTTTAAAGTCGATTTTACCGGCCTTGATATCAGTTACAGCCTTCGCAATATCCATTGTTACGGTACCAGTTTTTGGGTTTGGCATAAGTCCTCTTGGTCCCAAAACGCGACCTAAAGCACCCACTTTACCCATTACTGCAGGCATCGTAATAATAACATCGATATCTGTCCAACCACCTTTAATTTTTTCTATGTAATCATCCAAACCAACGTGATCAGCACCAGCAGCTTTTGCCTCTTCTACCTTATCAGGAGTACAAAGAACCAACACTTTCATGTCTTTTCCTGTACCATGAGGTAAAGCAACGCTTCCTCTAACCATTTGATTTGCTTTTCTAGGATCTACTCCAAGACGAACACATACATCAACTGAGGCGTCAAATTTTGTAGTTGAAACTTCCTTAACCAAATTACATGCTTCCGTTAAGGTATAAGCTTTAGCTGAATCAATCTTTGCTAGAGCTTCTTTTCTCTTTTTAGATATTCTTCCCATAACGTTAGTATTATTTAGTTTTTGGTGCTTCACCACCTTTTACAACAACTCCCATACTTCTTGCTGTACCGGCAACCATGCGCATTGCAGAGTCAACAGTAAAACAGTTCATATCTTGCAGCTTATCCTCAGCAATGGTACGCACTTTATCCCAAGAAAGTGTTGCTACTTTTGAACGGTTAGGTTCAGAAGAGCCTTTCTTAAGTTTAGCAAGTTCCATAATTTGAATTGCTGCAGGTGGAGTTTTTATTACAAAATCAAAAGATTTATCACTGTAAACCGTGATAACTGCTGGTAATACCTTTCCAGGTTTGTCCTGCGTACGTGCATTAAATTGCTTGCAGAACTCCATAATGTTAACCCCTTTCGAACCGAGTGCGGGACCAACAGGAGGAGCTGGATTAGCTGCACCACCTTTGATTTGTAGTTTAATCAAACCTGCTACTTCTTTAGCCATTTGTTTTTAAATTATGTAGTCAAACATGATTACTTACTGGAAGCTTTAATAGCTTTCATCACTCCTACGGTTAATATACTCTTTAAACTTCTTTCTCTACTTGCATGTAGCTAAGCTCAAGCAAGTTCTTTCTACCAAATATCTTCACCATTACTTTCAATTTCTTTTTGTCCTCGTTGATTTCATCAATCACACCAGAGAAATTGTTAAATGGACCATCTATTACTTTAACAGATTCACCCACTACAAATGGTATTTTCATTTCTTCTTCTGATTCAGAAAGCTCATCTACTTTACCTAAAATTCGATTCACTTCTGACAAACGCATTGGAGATGGATCTCCACCTTTTTCATTTCCTAAGAAACCAATAACATTTGGAATGCTTTTTATAACGTGAGGTACCTCACCTACAAGCGCTGCTTCAACCAAAACGTAACCAGGTAAGTAAGATTTTTCCTTACTCACTTTTTTACCATTTCTAATTTGAAACACCTTTTCGGTTGGAATAAGAACTTGACCTATAAATTCGTTCAATTTTAAACGTGTAATTTCGACGTCAAGATATTCCTTTACCTTTTTTTCCTTCCCACTGATAGATCTTACGACATACCAGCGTTTTTTGATTTCCGCCATCGCTTAATTAAAACATTTTATAAATCATTCCTAACACTCCTTTCCAGAAAGAATCTTTATCACCTGTAATTCCAAACACAAAATCCATTGCGAAAATAATTAACGATAAAAGCACAGAAGCAACAACGACGATAATCGTGTTACTTTGCAATTCCTTCCATGTAGGCCATGTGACTCTGTGAACCATCTCGGTCACCGTCTCATTGATATATTCTTTTACTTTTGACATCTCATCAATTTTGCACGGGCGGTAGGATTCGAACCCACGACCAATGGTTTTGGAGACCACTACTCTACCAGCTGAGCTACACCCGTATAAAAAGGGGAGCGAACTCCCCTTTCCTATACTTATTTATATCTTAATTAAGATACGATCTCTGTAACCTGACCAGCACCTACTGTTCTACCTCCCTCACGGATAGCAAAACGTAAACCTTTGTCCATTGCTACAGGTACGATCAATTTAACTGTAATTGAAACGTTGTCTCCTGGCATAACCATCTCACGTCCATCAGTCAAGAAAATCTCTCCTGTTACATCTGTCGTTCTAAAGTAGAACTGTGGACGGTATTTGTTATGGAATGGAGTGTGACGTCCACCTTCTTCTTTCTTCAATACGTAGATCTCAGCTTTAAACTCAGTGTGTGGAGTTGTAGATCCTGGCTTACAAATAACCATACCACGTTTGATTTCAGATTTCTCAATACCACGTAGTAATAAACCAACGTTATCTCCAGCTTCACCTCTATCCAAGATTTTACGGAACATCTCAACACCTGTTACAGTAGACGATAATTTAACGTCTCCCATACCTAAGATGTCAACTGCTTCACCTGAATTGATAACTCCAGTTTCGATACGTCCTGTTGCAACTGTACCACGACCAGTAATCGTAAATACGTCTTCAACTGGCATCAAGAAAGGCTTATCAATATCACGCGGAGGAAGTTCGATATAAGTATCAACTGCTTCCATCAATTCGTTGATAGCGTTTACCCATTTCTCTTCACCGTTCAATGCTCCAAGAGCAGAACCAGCGATTACAGGTGCGTTATCTCCATCATAATCGTAGAAAGAAAGCAATTCTCTGATTTCCATTTCTACCAATTCCAATAATTCTTCATCATCAACCATATCCACTTTGTTCATGAATACAACCATTCTTGGAACACCAACCTGGCGTCCTAATAGGATGTGCTCACGTGTTTGTGGCATTGGTCCATCAGTAGCCGCAACTACCAAAATAGCACCGTCCATTTGAGCAGCACCAGTAACCATGTTCTTTA
>CAZXRU010000039.1:0-7997 GCA_964643345.1 uncultured Fluviicola sp. | reverse complement strand
ACCAATCCAAAATGTGCGGAGTTGCTCTACCAGAAGGCGTTGGATTACGTGTTTGAAGAAGACTTGGCGGACAATGACGTGGTCATGGATCTGTTCTGCGGAACAGGTACAATTGGACAAATTCTCGCTTCAAAGAAAAATAATGTACGGATCATTGGTGTCGATATTGTCGAAGAGGCCATTGAAGATGCACGACGAAATGCACAGCGAAATAATATTGATGGCATTGAATTTTTCGCGGCGGATGTCGGTAAATTCTTAAAGGAATATCCTGACTTCGTAGGAAAGATAAAAACAATCATATTAGATCCGCCTCGTGCTGGAATTGCACCAAAAACATTGCTCAAAGTAATTGAACTTGGAGCGAAAAACATCGTGTATATTTCCTGTAATCCATCGACTCAAGCTCGAGATACGGATAGCTTAATTCAAGCGGGTTACAAGTTGGAAAAATTATCATTCGTCGATCAATTCCCACATACAGGTCACATTGAGTCGATTGCAAAATATAAATTTGTAGGCGATGAAGGTTGAGTTAATTTCTATCGGTGATGAATTATTAATTGGTCAGACAATTAATACAAACGCCTCATGGCTAGGACAGGAACTGGCTTTACGTGGAGCGAAAGTGACCCATTGCGCGGTGATAATGGATACCGAAGAAGCGATTGTTGACGCATTAGATTTAGCAATATCGAGAGCAGATGTCGTAATCATTACTGGCGGTTTAGGTCCAACAAAAGACGATATCACAAAGATCACGCTCACCAAGTATTTTAAGATGGAATTGGAGATCAATCAGGAAGTCTTGAAGCACGTAACTTCCTTTTTCGAAAGCAGAGGACGAGAGATGCTTGAAGTTAATATTCAACAAGCAGCGTTACCAAAAAGTGCGCTCGTTTTGAACAATGCACTGGGCACCGCGCCGGGAATGTTGTTTGATGTTGAAGGTAAAACGATCATGAGTGTACCAGGCGTTCCGTACGAGATGAAACATGTCATGTCGACCAGTGGATTTGACTATATCATGAACAAGTATCCAACTACGGATTTGTTTCACCGCACACTTCATCTTCAGGGCATTGGAGAGTCTTTTATTGCTGACAGAATTAGCGATATTGAATCAAATCTGATTGCGAATAATATAAAATTAGCCTATCTACCGTCGCCTGGAATTGTACGCTTGCGTTTCACATGTCAGCCCAGCAATCAAGAAGAAAAACTGATCGATGAAGCGATTGAAGAAGTAAAAAAGCGACTTCCAAAGTATTATTTCAGCGAAAATGAAGGTGATTTAAGTCAAGTTGTTGGCGCAATTCTTAGAAAAAAATCCTCCTTTTTAGGAACGGTGGAAAGTTGTTCAGGTGGACAAATTGCGAACGAAATTGTACGTGTTTCAGGTTCTTCGGATTACTTTAAAGGAAGTTTAGTCAGCTATTCGAACGAATTAAAGGTCAATTTGGTGAAAGTAAACCCATCAGCGATCAATGATTTTGGTGCTGTGAGTGAAGAAGTCGTAACGCAAATGGCAGTGAACGGTCGTGCAATTCTAAATGTTGATTATTGCATCTCAACCTCTGGCGTTGCAGGTCCAACAGGAGGTACACCAGAAAAACCAGTTGGAACAATTTGGATTTGTGTCGCCGGTCCAGACGAAGTGATCACAAAAAAGTGTACCTTTGGCGAAGATAGAGCTAGAAACATCAAAATGACGGCGTTAACAGGATTGAATATGTTGCGACGAATGCTTCTAGAAATAAATAATTAAAAAAACTACAAAATCCTTGTAGGTTTAGGAAATAAATAGTTTCTTTGCACCCGCTTTTAATAGTCGGATTAAATATTATAGAGATGTCAAGAGTTTGTCAAATCACAGGAAAGTCAGTAATGGTGGGTAACAATGTTTCTCACTCTCAGCGTAAAACGAAACGTAAGTTTTACCCAAATTTAATTACAAAGAAATTCTTTATTCCTGAAGAGAATGAGTTTATCACGTTGAAAATTTCTACTTCTGCGTTGAGAACAATTAACAAGAAAGGGATTTCAGCATGTCTGAAAGAGGCACGTGAAAAAGGACATTTAAAATAATCGTTTTCTACGTTATTCCGATAATTAAGGAAAGTAGTTTATAAAGCATAAGAAAATGGCAAAAAAAGGAAATAGAGTTCAGGTGATTTTAGAGTGCACAGAGCACAAAGAATCTGGAATGCCTGGAACTTCTCGTTACATTTCAACGAAGAACAGAAAAAATACTCCAGACAGATTGGAGATCAAGAAATTTAATCCAATTTTGAAGCGTTATACGGTTCATAAAGAAATAAAATAACTTTACGAGATGGCAAAGAAAGTAGTTGCAACCTTACAGAAAGGTGGAGGAAAAGAGCATACGAAAGTGATTAAGATGATCAAGTCTGAAAAGACTGGCGCTTATTCTTTCAAGGAAGAAGTTGTGCACAATGATAAAGTAAAAGAATGGTTCGATAAGAACTAATCATTGCTTTTAATGATAAAAATTATATGAGCTTCTGCCTGTGGTAGAAGCTTTTGTTGTTAGTTACTATGGCGTTATTTAATTTTTTCTCAAAGGATAAGAAAGAAAGCCTTGATAAAGGACTCGAAAAAACCAAGGAAAGTTTTTTCAATAAGATCGCGCGCTCTGTCGTTGGTAAATCCAAGGTAGACGCTGATGTACTTGATAGTTTAGAAGAGACCTTAATCACTTCTGATGTTGGTGTAGAAACCACCCTTAAGATTATTGAGAAAATTGAAGAACGCGTTGCACGGGACAAAGTTTTAGGTGTTGAAGAATTAAATAGAGTTCTTAAGGAAGAGATTAGCGCGCTTCTTGAGGAAAACAACGCCATTGACAATGTGAATTTCGATATTCCAAAGCACGCAGATGGGCCTCATGTCATCATGGTCGTCGGGGTGAATGGTGTTGGTAAGACTACGACTATTGGAAAACTCGCCTATCAATTTAAAGCTGCTGGTAAAAAGGTTGTTTTGGGTGCGTCTGATACATTCCGTGCTGCTGCCGTAGATCAGTTGATCATTTGGGCGGATAGAGTTGGAGTACCGATTGTTCATCAAGGAATGGGAGCTGATCCTGCTTCTGTAGCATTTGATGCTTTACAGTCTGCCAAAGCGCAAAACGCGGATGTCGTTATTATTGATACCGCTGGACGATTGCACAACAAAGTAAATCTCATGAACGAGCTCAGCAAAGTGAAGCGCGTTATGGACAAAGTAATTCCGAGTGCACCACATGAAGTGTTACTCGTTTTGGACGGTTCTACCGGTCAAAACGCTTATGAACAAGCGAAACAATTCTCTTTAGCTACCTCCATTAATGCGCTGGCAATTACTAAATTAGACGGAACAGCAAAGGGCGGTGTCGTAATAGGAATTTCTGATCAGATGAAAATTCCTGTGAAATATATTGGTGTAGGTGAAGGAATGGAAGACCTTCAGCCCTTTAACAAAAACGAGTTTGTAGATTCACTTTTTTCATAAGTTATTTTTCATTTGGTATTGCCATGGTTTTTCTTTAACTTGGCGTTGCTAAACTGTTAAACTATAAACTTATGAAAGGATCAAATAAATTGATCGGAGGAATATTTTCATTCCTTTTCTTACTCAATTCTCCACTGTTTGCTCAAGAAGTCATCAGATGTCACACGACATTTATGGATTCTGTTCGACATGCAGAAAATCCAGATTTACAATCCAATGAAGAGTTTGAAGCTTGGATGACCAAGCAGGTTGATGCATGGAAAAATGACGTGAAGCCTAAAATTATTATTAACGGCGTATATCAAATTCCAGTTGTTTTCCACATTGTACATAGAGGTACTGAAGGAGTGGGAGTTGGCAGAAATCTATCACAAGCAACTGTCCAATCTCAGGTGGATGTTCTCAATGAAGATTTTAGAAAGATATTTGGGTCTAATGGATACAATAGTCACCCAGACGGAGCAGATACGCAAATAGAATTTTGTTTAGCGAAACGTAGACCAGACGGAAGCGCATTTGCGGAAGATGGGATCAATCGAATAAATGGAAATGCTGAAGGTTGGGGAAATGGCCCTTTTACGACTGCATTTATTAATGGTACAATAAAACCCTTTACAAACGCTCAAGGATATGATCCTGGCGTATATATGAATATGTGGATCTGCGATATCTCAGGTGGCATTTTGGGGTATGCTCAGTTTCCAACAACTGTACTCGGAGGAATGAGTTGTGCTGCACAAAATCAGACGACAGACGGAGTTGTAATGTTGTATAATAGCATAGGTAAGAGTTCTGTAACAGGATTTCCAGGTCCCTACAACGAAGGGAGAACAGCGACGCATGAGGTTGGTCACTGGCTTGGACTGCGTCACATCTGGGGAGATGGCGGATGTGCTGTAGATGATTTTTGTTCAGACACTCCTGTTTCTGATGCGCCTAACTACGGGTGTCCTGGAGGTCATGTTTCATGCGGTACACCTGATATGATTGAGAATTACATGGATTACACAGATGATTTATGCATGAATATTTTTACCTATGATCAAAAAATGAGGATGAGGATTGTACTTGAAAATAGTCCAATCCGTGCTTCTTTGATAACGTCTGATGCTTGTATCCCGCCTTCGGTAAGTGATGCTTCCATAGTTAATGTTACAAGTCCCGCTGGAGATAATTGCCCTGGATCAATCACGCCAACAGTTACGCTTAGAAATCGTGGAGCTTCAAATTTAACCTCAGCGACAATCGCATATACGATCAACAACGGGGCACCTATAAATTTTAACTGGACGGGAAATATTGCACCAGGAAATCAAGCAAATGTTAGCTTGCCTGCGTTTACTACGACATTAGGAACACACACATTTAAATCTTACTCATTGCAACCAAATGGTGTGGCGGATCCAGATCCTACTTATGATACGACAACAATTCAGTTTGTTGTTTCCAATGGAATTATGCCTAATTATACCCAAGACTTCGATGGCGGAGTTTTTCCTCCAGATTTGAGATGGTCAGTGGTGAATCCAAACGGAGACTGTTATGAATGGGTCGGTGGTACGGGTGTGTCAAGTACTGGTGCTGCCAACAATGCTAGTGCTATGATGCCAAACTACCAAAATGGTACAGGTCAAAGTGAGTACTTATACACACCGATTTTCATACTTCCATGTAATGCCTCTGCTGCAGAGCTTAATTTTGATGTAGCTTATAGACAAAGAAACACTGCGGTAGACGACCGATTGCGAATTGAAATGTCATTGGATTGCGGTAATACCTGGTTGGTGGCGCCAATTTATGATAAGAATGGTGACACTGGTCCAAATCCACTAGCAACTACACCTGCAGTAAATGGATATTTTATACCTACTGCAGCGGGACAATGGAGAAATGAAGTGGTCAACTTAACGTCATTTGTGACGGGAACTTCTCAAAATGTTCAGTTTAGATTTAGAGCAACGAACGCTGGAAATGGTGGTAATTTGTATGTGGACAATATCGAATTCAACGCTATCACTCCTGGAGAGATCAATGTTGTGATTGGTGGAAATGATGTCCTTGATGGCGGTGCATATAACTATGGAACTGTTGCCATGGGTTCTACAACGACAGCTGTATTTACAATTCAGAATACTGGTACAACGAATTTGATTTTAACACCTCCTATTTCTGTTACTGGCGATCCAGAGTTTTCTTTGAACGCAACCTTCGGAACTACGACAGTTCCTCCAGGAGGTACAACAACGTTTAGTGTGGATTTCGATCCTGCAACAGCTGGTTCGTTTACTGGAAATGTGTCATTCGCGACAAATGATTGTGATGAAGGAATTTATAATTTCCAATTAAATGGACAAACAAATACCTCTCCTCCAATTGCAGGTTTTACAGCAAACCCTACGACAATTTGTCAAGGTTCAACTGTTACCTACACAGATGCATCATCGGGTGCGGCCTCTTGGGATTGGACATTTACTGGAGGTATTCCAGCCACAGCTACTGGAGCTGGTCCGCATGTCATTACGTATCCTAACTCTGGTAGTTTTGGAGCTTCGTTGCAAGTCACGAATTTATTCGGTTCAGATACCGAAGTGCAAGCAGGAATTATAACAGTTATCCCGACAACTGGCTCAGTTGGTTTACCTATTGCTGAAGGTTTTGTGAATGTTGCTTTCCCTCCAGCTGGCTGGACAGTGGTCAATGGTGGAACAGCTCAGACTTGGGTGAGAAACGGAACACAGGGAACAGCACCAACAGCTGGTAACTCCACTCGAATTGACAACTTCAATGCTCCAAATCCAAGCGGATCTCAAGATGATCTGATTCTTCCTGCAGCAGATTTCACTGGGTTTTCATCTGTGGAACTAGAATTTGATGTGGCTTATGCACGTTATGACGGAACGTATTTCGACCGATTGGATGTACTCGTTTCAGATGACTGTGGACAAACGTATACAACCGTTTTCTCAAAAGCAGGAACGGTTCTAGCAACTGATCCAGACCAAACCACTGGATATACCAACCCAACTACTTGGAGAGCTGAAACTATTGATTTATCGGCGTTTGTAGGATCTCCTAAAGTGGATGTCGTGTTTCGCTGTATTTCTGGGTATGGGCAGTACCTCTACATTGATAATATTAATTTAACTGGGGTTGTAACATTGGCAGCAGCTGATTTTACCGCAACACCGGATCCAGCTTGCGTTAACGAAGTGGTGACATTTACTGATGCGTCTATAGGTGCAACGTCATGGGACTGGGATTTCGGAGTTGGAGCAACCCCTGCAACAGCAACGGGAGCTGGACCTCACAACGTAACGTATGCTTCAGCGGGAGTGAAAAATGTTTCGCTGGAAGTTGACGGAGGTGCAGACGTTTCCAACCAAACGGTAACAATTAACCCCTTAGAGAATGCGTCGTTTAATTATTCGGCAGCAAGTTTTTGTGTGAATGGGGTAGACCCAACGCCCACCATCACCGGAGTCGGTGGAGGAACGTTTACAAGTGTACCGGCTGGTCTCTCAATAAATGCTTCAACTGGAATCGTTGATCTTTCAGCGAGTACTCCAGGAGCTTATACCATTACCTATACGACACCTGGGTCATGTTCGAATTCTTCAAATGTCGCTTTTACGGTCAACGCACTAGAAAATGCATCGTTTAATTATTCGGCAGCAAGTTTTTGTACAAATGGGGTAGACCCAACGCCAACAATCACAGGAGTCGGTGGAGGAACATTTACAAGTGTACCGGCTGGTCTCTCAATGAATGCTTCAACTGGAATCGTTGATCTTTCAGCGAGTACTCCAGGAGCTTATACCATTACCTATACGACACCTGGTCTATGTTCGAACTCTTCAAATGTCGCTTTTACTGTCAACGCACTAGAAAATGCGTCGTTTAATTATTCGGCAGCAAGTTTTTGTGTGAATGGGGTGGACCCAACGCCAACCATCACTGGAGTCGGTGGAGGAACGTTTACAAGTGTACCAGCTGGACTCTCAATGAATGCTTCAACTGGAATCGTTGATCTTTCAGCGAGTACTCCAGGAGCTTATACCATTACCTATACGACACCTGGGGCATGTTCAAACACTTCGAATGTTGCCTTAGCAGTTAACGCAACTCCTTCAGCTCCAATTATTACCCCAAGTGGTTCTACGACTTTCTGTGCTGGTGGATCAGTTAATCTGACTTCGTCCCAAGCAACAGGAAACCTCTGGTCGACTGGAGCGACAACACAAATGATTTCAGCTACGACGTCTGGAAGTTACTCAGTGACTTACACAGATGGCAACGGTTGTTCTGCAACATCAGCACCAACTGTAGTTACGGTGAATGCAAATCCAGCAGCACCCGTAGTCACTCCAAGCGGGTCGACAACATTCTGTGCTGGTGGATCAGTTGATTTAACATCGTCTCAGGCAACAGTAAACCTTTGGTCGACTGGAGCGACAACACAAATGATTTCAGCTACGACGTCTGGA
>CAZXRU010000038.1:0-8679 GCA_964643345.1 uncultured Fluviicola sp. | reverse complement strand
CAGTGTTTGATTCACCGACAATGTCAAGCTGTAATAAAAAAGATACACTCATAATTTCTATAACGTTTAGAAAGTTTAATTATTATTAAAGAAGTAAGAACACTCCAGCTCCTGCAAGGTAACCAATTAAAGCCAAAAGTGCGATATTTTTTAAGTACCAGAAGAAAGAAATTTTTTCCATTCCCATCGCGACAACCCCAGCAGCTGAACCAATGATCAACATACTGCCACCCGTTCCTGCGGCATAGGCGATAAAGTGCCATATACTTGAATCCATGGGGTCTTGAAACATTCCCATTGAAGCGGCTACCAATGGTACGTTGTCAATTAACGCAGATGCTCCACCGAGTAGAATAACGAATAAATCTAAATTGATCCCAGACGTCAATACATCTTGACCGAAAATGTAAATTAAACCAAGCGATTCAAGCGCTGCAACCGTCATTAAGATCCCCAAGAAGAACAAAATGGATGGCATCTCAATACGACCCAGTGCTTTGAAGGTAGGGCCATGGGCATGATTGTGATCATCTACTTTTGAGATAGAGAATTCTCTATTTGTAATAAACTCTGCAACTAAAGAAACGATAGCCAATGATAACATCATTCCAACATAAGGAGGTAGGTGTGTGATTGTCTTGAAGATAGGTACAAAAACGATCATACTCAAACCGAGAATTAACATAAACGTACTGTTTTTACTTACTTTATCAGTAGTTTCTTCGGCATCAATTTCCCCTTTGAAGATAGGAAGGAAACTTGCGATAAGGGTTGGAATAACCATACATACCAAAGATGGAAGCAACAAGTGTTGAATTAGGTAACTCGCCGAAACTTTATTCGCCATCCAAAGCATCGTTGTCGTGACATCTCCAATTGGTGACCAAGCTCCACCAGCGTTAGCCGCAATGATAATCATACCGGCGTACCACATACGTAAATTTGTGTCCTTAACAATTTTTCGTAAGATTGTAATTAGTACGATAGTCGCTGTTAAATTGTCAATTATTGCTGAAAGCGTAAATCCAAGGATACATACGATCCAAAGGATAGATACCTTTTTGCGTGTTTTAATAATACGTTTGAAGGTCTGGAATCCATTGAAATGGTCAACAATTTCTACAATTGTCATTGCTCCAACAAGGAAAATTAGGATTTCACACGTTTTACCAAAATGGTGAAGAAGTGTTTCTTCCATCCACATGGATTTGGATTTCACGGAATGATCTCCAATTTCCGTAGCTAAAGGAAGGTTAGCAAAACCATCTACTAAAGCAGCATTATGGCTATCAAACCAAGTGGTGAAGTTATCTAGACCGAATGCAATTCCAGCCCATGCCAAGGCCATCATCACAAGGGCAGGAATGAGTTTGTCAATTTTAAGGGTATGCTCTATGGTTATTGCTAGATAACCCAGAATGAAGACTGAAACAATAAAAATTTCCATAGGTTGTAAGTTTAGAGTTTGTGTTTTTTAGTTTATACCAGTTGTTTTAGCGCTATTTCAAACGCTGTTCGTGCGATTCCTGTGTTGGAACTGCTCTTATCGTAAGTATCTTGTAATGCCCTTTTTATAGTGGCACTCGTATCTTCAAAAATTCCCTGTTCAGTGAGTACACCTAGATCATTACTCATTAAATAAGCGAAAACCCGAGCCATTCCACAGTTGGAAATAAAATCTGGAATGATAGAAATAGTATTATCTGCTTTTTCCGCAATCTTTCCAAAGAAAATTTCGGGATCAGCAAAAGGAACGTTTGCACCTGCCGAAATGACCTGAACTCCGTTTTTAATCATGCGATCTAGTTGTTCTTCAGTAATCATTCTAGAAGCAGCACATGGCAAAAACACGTCCGCTGATAAATCCCAGATGCGTTCATTTACCTGATCGTATGAAAGCATAGTTGGGTGATTCAACTTATTGCCGTCTTTTGTCAAGAACAATTCGCGAATTTCTTCCATTGAAAAACCATTCTCATTGATCAATCCACCAACGCGGTCAATAATTCCAACGATAATAGCTCCTTGCTGTGCCAAATAGTACGTCGCCGCTGAACCAACATTTCCCCAACCTTGAACGATTACTCTCTTGCCTTCAACATTTCCGCCCCAAATGCCGTAATAATGTTTTACAGATTCTGCAACACCGTAACCAGTGATCATGTCTGCAACAACATATTTATTGGATACTTTTGGGGAATAATTCTCGTCTTCAATTACTTTTAAAACACCTTGTCTCAATTGACCAATACGGTGAATTTTCTGTGCTTCTCTTGGCTGAAAATGCCCGTTGAAAACACCTTCCTGAGGATGCCAGACACCGCAGTCTTCTGTCATTGGAATAACTTCGTGAATTTCATCAACGTTTAAATCACCTCCAGTGCCGTAATAGTGCTTCAACAATGGCGTTACGGCTGCATACCAGCGTCTCAATACGTCTTTTTTTCGGGGATCGTTGGGGTCGAAATTGATACCTGATTTTGCTCCGCCAATAGCGGGACCTGCAACTGTAAACTTGACTTCCATCGTTTTTGCGAGGGATTCAACTTCTCGTTTATCCAATCCTACTCTCATTCTAGTTCCTCCACCAGCGGCTCCACCTCGCAATGAGTTGATTACAACCCAACCTTCAGCTTCAGTTTCTGAATCTTTCCATTCAAAGACGATTTCAGGTCGTTTGTTCTCAAACTTTTCTAATAAATCCTTCATTAGATAAACATGTAAATTTTAGTACAAGTGAACAAAGTTAACAAAGTATTTAATCCACCAACAATGTGTTTTATACTTTTCAAAAAGATTTATGAACAGACAAATAATTAATGAGGTAAATGAAGCACACCACCTATTGTATCTCGTTGAGCGCCTGTCACAGTGGACAAAATATTTGTGCTTTTATGCAAATAAAGTGCTCCCAAAAACCCAAAAATAAGTGCTTCCTTAAAATCTACCACCTCGACAGTTGGAATTTTAATTTCACCGGTAAAGTGGTGCTGAATTCGCTCGATTAAAAATGTATTTTTCGCTCCACCACCTGTAATGAATACGGACGACTTCTTGAATTTATGAAGTTCTGATGCAATTTGAAGTGAAACATGTTCTACAATGGTACTCAAAGTGTCATCCAGCGAAGTATTTGGATCAATTTGAGGCATGAAGTGTTGCTTTAACCACTCAATCCCCAGCGATTTGGGAGCATTCTGCTTATAATAGCTGAGCTCATTTAACTTTTCTAGGAGAGCGATATCTAGTGTTCCCTTCCGAGCAAAGTCACCATTGGCATCATACGGTTTTCCAAGGAGTTGAGCGAAATGGTTAAGAGGTAAATTGGCGGGACAAATATCATACGCTATACACTTGTTTTCATGCATCAACGAAATGTTCGCAAAACCTCCGATGTTAAGAAAAGCTTCGGCACTAGATGCGAAAAGTAGTTGATCTCCAATTGGAACAAGCGGTGCTCCTTGACCGCCAGCAACGACATCTTTCTGTCTAAAATCGTTGATGACTTTCAATCCTGTATGGTAAGCAATGGTTGCCCCACAACCAATCTGATAAGTGAATCCATTTTCTGGTTGATGAAAAACCGTATGTCCGTGAGAGGCTATCGCATCTATTTGAGCAATGTCAATTCCACTGTCAGTAATAAATTGATTTACAACTTTAGCGTAAAACTGTCCCAGCTTCTTGTCCAGAATTAAAAGTTCGGTCGCTGACTTATGAACAGCATCCTTAAGTTGTTCAAAGATTTCTATAGGATAAGGGACGGTTGTCGCAGCATGAATTTTATAGTTCCAGTCTTTAGTTTCAGTGAAAGTATAGGTGGCAAACACGATATCCAATCCATCCAAGGATGTTCCCGACATTAATCCAATTAAATTGTATGAATTCATAGTGACTAAAACTTAAAAATTAAATTAAAGCATTAAATTTGCCATCTGCAATATTAAGTAAAACTAAATCCAAAATTATGAAGTTTGATTTGACAGAAGAACATTTAGCGGTGAGAGATGCAGCTAGAGATTTTGCTCAAAACGTATTGAAGCCAGGAGTCATTGATCGCGATGAGCAACAACGATTTCCAGCTGAAGAGATAAAGCAATTAGGGGAACTTGGTTTTATGGGAATGATGGTTGATCCAAAATACGGTGGATCTGGAATGGATACATTATCGTATGCGTTGGCAATTGAGGAGATTTCTAAAGTGGATGCTTCGACTTCGGTGTGTTTATCTGTGAACAATTCATTGGTTTGCTGGGGACTTGAGAAGTATGGTACGGAAGAGCAAAAACAAAAATATTTAGTTCCGCTTGCGACAGGTGAGAAAATTGGAGCATTTTGTTTATCAGAGCCAGAAGCTGGTTCAGATGCAACTTCGCAAAGAACAACTGCAATTGATAAAGGAGATCATTATTTGTTAAATGGAACGAAAAATTGGATCACTAATGGTTCATCTGCATCTATTTATTTGGTAATTGCACAAACAAACGTAGAAGCTGGACATAGAGGAATTAATGCGTTTATCATTGAGCGTGGAATGGACGGTTTTATCGTTGGAGCGAAAGAAAATAAATTGGGAATTAGAGGGAGTGATACCCACACATTGCTTTTTAATGATGTAAAAGTCCCAAAAGAGAATAGAATAGGTGAGGATGGATTTGGATTTAAATTCGCTATGAAAGTTCTTTCTGGTGGTAGAATTGGAATTGCTTCACAAGCGTTAGGAATTGCTGGAGGTGCGTATGAATTGGCATTGGCTTATTCGAAAGAAAGAAAGGCATTTGGGAAAGAAATTCACCAGCACCAAGCGATTGCGTTTAAACTGGCTGACATGGCAACGGAGATTGAAGCTGCAAAAATGCTCGTATACAAAGCGGCTGTGGATAAAGATTTAGGTCGTAGTTACGATCAATCAGGAGCCATGGCGAAGTTGTATGCATCGAAAGTGGCAATGCAACAAACGGTTGAGGCTGTGCAAATTCACGGTGGATATGGTTTTGTGAAAGAATACCACGTAGAGCGATTAATGAGAGATGCGAAGATTACGCAGATTTACGAAGGAACTTCAGAAATTCAAAAAATTGTCATTTCAAGAAACGTGTTGAAAGACTAAGTTGAAAATTGATAGAAATTGAAGAGGGGAGTCAGTGATTCCCCTTTTTTTATAGGAAATTTTCAAGAATTTCTAATCGAATGCTTCTGGAACCTTTTAAAAGAATAAGCTGATCAGAGATTTGAGGATGTGATTCCAGGTGGTTTTTACAATCTTCGCTCGTTTCAAATGCATGCAACACAGCTTCCGATTTAATTTCTCTAAATTCTTTTCCAACTGTATATGCCTTTAATTTCAATTCTTCCAACAAGTTGATGATCGCTTTGTGTTCTAGAGAAGATTCGGCTCCCAATTCTTTCATATCACCGAGAATACACAACTTATTTGAATTGTCAATCATGGCAAAACTCTCCAGGGCAGATTTCATACTAGTTGGATTCGCATTGTAGCAGTCTAGAATTAAAGAGTTTCTATTGGTTTTTTTAACCTGTGAACGATTGTTTGTTGGTGTATATTCGCTGATCGCTTCAGAAATTAATTCGTAGTCAACATTAAACTTCACCCCAAAAGCAATTGCTGAGAGGTAATTGTAGAAATTATATTTCCCAACCATTTGAGTCGATACGGTTGTTGAGCGGTACTCATTGTACTCCCAACTCATTTCGACAAAAGGGGAGAGGTCGACTAGTTTGCCTTTTACATTCGCTCTTTCCGAAGTTCCGTAAAAAAACTGTGTGGTATTCAACGGAGCGATATCCATCAATAATTCATCATCTGCATTGATAATAATTTCTCCGTTCGTTTGTGCAACCGCCTCGTACAATTCTCTTTTGGTTTTGATAACACCAGCGTAGTCAATAAATCCTTCTAAATGCGCCTTTCCAATGTTAGTAATGATGCCAAAGTTAGGAAGGGCGATAGCGCATAGCTCTTCTATGTCTTTGAATTTATTGGCCCCCATTTCTATAATTGCAATCTCGTGTTCCTTAGTTAATTGGAGTAGGGTGAAGGGCACTCCTAAATGATTATTGAGGTTTCCTTTTGTTGCTAGGACCTTGTATTTTTTTGAAAGCACACAGTTGATCAATTCTTTGGTGGTTGTTTTTCCATTGCTTCCTGTAATTCCAATGACCGGAATATCGAACTGTTTACGATGATGTAGTGCAAGTTCTTGCAGAAAAAGGACACTATTGTCGACGAGCGTCATGTTTACGGTGTCGGTGAAGTAAGTTGGATTATCAACGATCACATGTACTGCTCCCTTTTCAAGTGCTGTTGTTGCAAAGGTATTTCCATCAAAGTTATCTCCTTTGATACAAATAAAGAGTGAATCCTTTTCAATCGATCGGGTATCAGTGCAAATTCCAGAGGAATTAAGGAACAATCCATACGTTTTTTCATCCATGGAGTAAAAATAAAAAAAGCCTATTTGATTTAACAAATAGGCTTCAGTATTTATTCTAAAATTTAGAATTTATTTTTTCTTTTTCTTTTCTCGTCCGTAGTTCATACCAGTCGGTGATCCTACGCGATCCATTGCACAACGGAAACCGATTGCATCTGTTGCCTTGTCTTCGTCTAAATAACGACGGTTACTTGCAACCAACCAGTAAGCTCTGTCTTTCCAAGAACCACCTTTGTAAACTCTTGATTTATCAGAGATCAATGTCGTTGGCCATGATGTTCTGTCTTCACCACCAGGTTTCACTTGAACACCATCTAGTCCGTACTGCTCGTGTTGATCTTGGTACATTACTAAGTTAGGGTCACGTGTTGCTTGATTGATGTTGTTTTTACGCTCATCATTTCCGTAGAAAATAGAACTTTCAATATCACCATCTAAGTAATCAATGTAATCATCTTTTCTATAGTTCAAACGACCGATGTTCTCCTCTTCAGTAACATTACGGTATTTCAATTTACCTGGTGTATCAAGAATAAAGTCTCTAAATCCATCTCTCAACATAGAAATGATTTCAAAAGCATATTCTTCTCCTTCTGGACCAGTTCTAATTTCATCCGCAAAGATTCCATCAAACAATTGATCTTGAATTAATGTTGAAGCTTCGATGTCGTGCTTATCATTTTTGTAAACAATAGCTAAGTCAAGTACTTCATTGATGTCACGCAACAATTTCAATTCAATTGAATCTTTCACTTTCCCGTGAGATACATAGAATGGGTCTGGAGCATATCCTCTTCTTGAAGGATTTCTCGAAGAAACATTTGCAGCTAATCCTACCGGTATAACCGTATCATTCGGGTCGTGTTTATCAGCAGAGATACGTTGGTAACGAATACGCTCGAATTCATTCAAGTATTCTTTCATACCGTGAACATCGTATTGTACCTGCGCATTTTTCAAATCAATACTTCCTTCGTTGTTCAACAATTTTGTTTTAAACACATTTCCTCTAAACGGGCGGAATTCATCGTACTCTTCACTTGTCAATGGACGGTAAACATCCAATACCCACTCAGAAACATTTCCAGCCATGTGGTATAAACCATAATCATTTGGCCAAAAAGATTCTACAGGAACGGTAATATCGCCACCATCGTTTAGATTTCCAGCTACCCCCATGTAATCTCCGCGACCTCTTACGAAGTTCGCGCGAAGTTGACCTGTAAACTGCGCTTCATCTTGACGAACCCAGTGACCATCCCAAGGATATAATCTTCTTTCATCAATATTTTCTGTTCCAGCTTGTAGGTTTCCAATTAATCCTGATGCAGCAAATTCCCATTCAGCTTCAGTTGGGAGACGGTAGCGCGGAAGCAAAATTCCATCCTCCATTCGAACGATACGTGTTCCAAGCTTTTTACCATTTACATTTGATGGATCTAAATCTTGAATGTTTCGAACTAAACCTTCTTCGTATTGTCCAGCATAATAAGCATCTGTATTAAATGTGTTTTCATCTCTCTGATCCACATTAAAAGCCAAAATCCCTTCACGAATTAAAATATATTCGTTCACACGGTCAGTTCTCCATTTACAGTAGTCATTTGCCTGCAACCAAGATACACCAACAACTGGATAATCTCTGTAAGCTGGGTGACGTAAGTAATAATCTACATACTTCTCGTTAAATCCAAGTTTAGAACGCCATACCAAAGTATCTGGAAGTGCATTTTTGTATACCATTGGGTATGTTTCGTTGTATGCACGAGAAATCCAGTAAAGGTATTCCAACCAGTGAAAATTAGTTACCTCTGTTTGATCCATGTAAAAAGAGGATACTGTAACTCTTGCAGCACGGTTGTTCCAATCATACATTACGTCTTGCTCTGCTCTACCCATGGTAAATGTACCACCCTCAATCAAAAGAAGACCTGGACCTGTTTCTTGGTCAACAAAAGGCACCTTTTGAAATCCTCCTTGCGCAGGATTGTTGTAATCCCAACCTGTTGTGTTCGAAGCTTCTCTCGAACATGAACTGGCAAAGAAAATCCCCGCCACGGCAACAGCTACTATTTTGAAAAATCGCATATTATTAGTTTTCGTTTTCATTGCTTTCTAAAATTTCAATATATACAACGTCTTGTTTTAATTTGGTTACAGTTTTAAAAAGACGGACAAGAAATAGTTCTGAACGTCGTAGGCTTATCCTTGCAATTCAAATTAA
>CAZXRU010000037.1:0-12326 GCA_964643345.1 uncultured Fluviicola sp. | reverse complement strand
GAATGTTCCTAATTGCCATGGTTGTGGCAACGAGCAAATTGCTTTTCTGGCAGGATACAGAGATCTTCAGGACCATGGTCGATGCGCTCATGGAATCTGCTAAAACGGGATTTGAAATTGCACTCTACCTAACTGGAGTAATTTGTTTATGGATGGGAATCATGAAAATTGGAGAGAATGGCGGAGCAGTGAAAATTCTTACGAAGGCAGTAGCACCCTTATTTTCTCGTTTGTTTCCTGATGTGCCAAAAGAACACCCTGCTGTTGGCTCCATGATGATGAATTTCAGCGCAAACATGTTGGGATTAGACAATTCTGCGACACCACTTGGATTAAAAGCAATGAAGGAATTGCAGGAACTCAATCCTGAAAAAGAAAAAGCGTCGAATGCACAAATAATGTTTTTGGTGCTGAATACATCTGGACTAACCATTATCCCTGTGACAATTTTTGCCTACCGAGCCGAATCTGTTTCACCGACAATGGTGTTTCTACCTATTCTAATTGCAACCTTTATTTCATCATTAGCAGGATTGATTTTTGTCGCACTGCGTCAACGAATCAATTTATTCAATAGAGTTGTTTTAGCGTACATCGGATCAGCAGTGGCGTTTATTGCTGCACTTTTGTATTACATCATTCTGCATCCAGAAGATGGTGCTGTCATCTCAAATGTCGGTGGAAACGCGTTGATTTTCTCCATCATCATTGTCTTTATTCTTTTAGCCGCGAAAAAGAAAGTCAATGTCTACGAATCGTTTATTGAAGGAGCAAAAGATGGTTTCAGTGTCGCAATTAGCATTATCCCCTACCTAATCGCCATTCTTGCTGCCATTGCAGTGTTCAGAGCTTCAGGGACTTTAGATGCTATGCTGGATGGAATAAAAACTGCAGCGGTCTTTGCTGGTGTCACCGTTACCGAATGGATCGATGCATTGCCTGTTGCATTTATGAAACCTCTGAGCGGAAGTGGTGCTCGCGGTGCATACCTTGAAATCATGAGTACGTTTGGTGTCGATTCACTCCAAGAAAAAATAGCTGCAACACTACAAGGAAGTACCGAAACGACATTCTATGTTCTGGCTGTCTATTTTGGTTCGGTGAAGATTAAAAATTCACGCTATGCAGTCACCGCAGGATTATTTGCTGATTTTGTTGGGATAATTGCCGCAATATTGATATCTTATTTGTTTTATACAAATGGCTAGTTGGTTCAGAAAAAAGAAGCGGACGTATTCTCCGGATGATTTGCAGAAAATTCAATTAAAATCGATTGATTATCCTGCGAAAATAATCTTGGCATGGACCAAAGCGATTGAAGGTAACGACCAGTTTCTGCTGTGGCTGAAGGACAATGGATATCCTGAACTGGTTATGGCGACCTATGCCATTTACTTAAAAGACGATGCGCGAGAATGGCTCCAGAAAAACGGCTATGCTCATCTTATGGCAATGATCAACGGAGCGGAGGGCAATGAAAGTGCGCAAAAATGGCTGTTATCACATCAGTTTGACTTGTTGTACCACATGGCGCTAGCGATTGAAGACGAACGCAGTAGTGTACTTTGGATTGCCCAAAATGCACCAAAGGACATTTTCTTACTGACAAAAACAATTAAGAAGGTGAAAGATCAAATAGAAGAAAATCACAACGATATACACTCGTTTAGAAAGGATGTGTAAAGGAAACTTAATGCACTACCTGGATGCTAGCATCGCTTAATTCAAAATCGAGTACATGACCAGTATCACTTTTTAATTGAATTTTGACTGAAACGGCTGATTTAGAAACGACTGGGATTTCCCTCACAACATTTCTATACAATGGTTGATCTTTTCCTGAAAATGAACCATCATCGAACTGATCGTATACTTTACCTTCAAACTCAAACCTGCTAATATTCCAGCTTTCCTTTAAGTTTTCAGATGGTGTGCTTAGGGTAACAATTGAATAAAGGTCGTTTCTAGGTTCCGATGACATGGTGGGCATGGCATTGCGGATAATTTCAACGTTACAAATATATTCAGTAGTACCCATCTTCGTTTTTACTGTGTTTGAATCTATCTGTTCTATAACTGGCAGCGAAGTGCCACAGGAAAATAGTAGCGTTGTCAATACTACTAAACAAATGAATTTTTTCATAATCTTAACTTAAAGATACTTATTGAGCATCAGTCCCACAGCTCTACACACGTAGCGCCTTTTCCATACTCACCGTAATCGGCATCGTAATATTTCAAATCATCAAGACGGTCGAGATAAGTTCTGACTTCATGTTTTAATACACCCATGCCAACACCATGAATGACGACAATTTTTCGCATTCCTTTTCGTCGCGCTTTATTCAGAAACAACTTAAAGGCATTCATCTGTTTGTTGATGATTTCTGCGTTTGATAAGGCAGCGTGTGACTCCGTTATCGCTTCAATGTGCAGATCTATTTCCCAGTAATCCTTTTGCTGTGCAATTCCCTTTCGAATCACATGGTTTACTTTAGTCGCGCTGGATTCACCTTCAGAAAGGAATAAAGCTTCATCACCTATCTGGTAATCTTCGGCGTGAACAATGGCGATATCACTCGCATTGTAGCTTCGTGAAAAACCAATTTCATCTTCAACAATATAGCGGTGTTGACCATCTCGACCTACAACAATCCCTCCACCCTGCTCATGCAAGAAAACGACTTTCTGACCTACTTTAAACGTCATAACGCTGAAGTAGGAAAGAGCCACTCAAGGTCCAACATAAAAAATAGAATGATAGGCAATGCAAAGGAAAGCAACCAGAAAGCAATCAAAATAAGTCGAAATAGGAATGACGAATCATTTTTAAGTGGAACGACCAGCATACTATTAACTTGACTTGCAATGATAGGATCTGACTCATCCGATGAAACTTGGTCAATGAATTTTTTTAGTGCTGGTGTATGCGACAAAACCACCTGTTTGATTTTCGTGAAATCTTTATTGCTTAGTAATTTATACGTCGTAGAATAATTCACATCCTCTTCTTCCAAATCTTTGTGGACTTGGTATTTTTTCTGAAGTGCCCGAACACGGAACCCCATGAAAAATCCAAAAAGCATGATAATATAATTGTTAAAATACCAGCCTACGCCAATCATAAATACCGAAGAAAGCAAGGCGAATATCATCAAGAAAAGCTCATTGCTTTTTCGAAATAACAATTTAAACATCTGTCCACCATCCAAAGGATCTAATGGTAACAGGTTAATTAAATTCAAAAGAAGGAACAAGAATCCTAATTCAATCAACCATTCACTTTGAATCTGCGCTGCATACCAGAGAAGTACACCACCAATGATAATTCCAGGAAACGGACCGGCCGCCGTCACTATAAAACTCTCCTTTTGCGAATAATTTCGTTTCGTACCTTGAACAAATGCGCCCATCAGTGGAACAAATAACATCCGAACGTTTTTATATTTAAAAAACTTCATCGTTACAAAATGTCCTAACTCATGAATTAACAAGACTACAAGTAAGCTTAGAATAAAATTTAGCTCATCAAAAATCAATAAAAAAACGAGTACGAAAAGCACCATGGAAAAGATAGTCAAGGAAATCCCACCTTTCGGTTTTTCTTCAACTAATTCTGGCTTATTGGGGTAGAAATCGAAATTATCCATAAATTAATACTATAAAGTTATGGAGAAAATACCAAACTATTACCGTGCCAATTCTTATTTTTTGCAAAATTTGGCAAAATCCTTCGCGAAATAGGTCAGAATACCATCCGCTCCTGCCCTTTTGATACTCAGTAACATCTCTGTCATTGCAGCTTCGTAGTTGAGCCAACCGTTTTGTGAAGCAGCGTAAACCATGGCACACTCTCCGCTGACATTATAGGCAGTAATGGGAATATCAAAGTTTTCTTTCAGCATGTGAATAACATCCAGGTAACAAAGTGCAGGTTTTACCATCATCATGTCCGCGCCCTCTTCAAAGTCCAACTGTGCTTCAAGCAGTGCTTCGCGCTTATTGGCTGGATTCATCTGATAGGTTTTCTTATCTCCACTTTTCGGAGCTGAATCTAACGCATCTCGAAATGGACTATAAAAAGCGCTCGCATATTTGGCAGTATAGGACATTATACTAACATCCTGAAAATTATTTTTATCTAGTTCTTGACGAATAAATCCAACTCGTCCGTCCATCATGTCACTCGGTCCAATAATATCGGCGCCTGCTTGTGCTTGTGCGACACTCATTTTACCGAGAATTGTTAGCGTTTTATCATTTATTATTTTTCCGTTTTCAACGAGACCATCATGTCCATCAGAGGAATAAGGATCCATAGCGACGTCTGTCATTAAAACACACTCGGGAAAGTTTTTTTTAATTTGGTGAATGGCATCGAGGTAAAAATTATCAGAAGCATAGCTGTACGAAGCAAGTTTATCCTTCAGTTTCTCATTCACTGCGGGAAAAATATCAAACGTATTAATTCCCAATTTGATGCACTCATCCATTTCTATGAGCAAGGTGTCGATAGACCATCTGAAATTATTTGGAAGCGAAGAAATTTCCCGTTTCACACCTACCCCATCCTCTAAAAATAGCGGATAAATCAGGTTTTCCGTCCCTAATCTTGTTTCTTGTACCATGTCGCGAATGACAGCGGATTTTCTATTTCTACGTGGTCTGATTTGCATAATTTCAATTCGTTAAAAACAAAAATAAGAATTCATAGTGAATAACACGATTATTACTATATTTACAACACTTAAACTATTATGAATAAAAATGAAAACGATGACATTTAAACTTCTACTTAGCTCGTTGGCATTTGCTGCAGTGCTAGTTTCTTGCGACGATAGTGCAGAGGATACCCCAAAAGTTATTGACGAATCAATTATTGATGAAAATAGTGCATTCAATACTGTTTTTGACGGGAAAATTTTTAGTATTCCTTCCCCGGTTCAAACGGCTTATTTAATTAAGCAATTGGATTTACCGTTCGACGAGTCGTTACTTAACAAAAACTCAAACGTAAGTGCTTACATTAAAGAATATCACCAAGCATTAAATCTTGGGATCTATGGAACGGATGTCGGTTACACTTCTATGTATGAGCAAAAGGACATCACAATGAAGTACTTATCATCCGTAGAAAAATTAACATCTGAGTTAGGTTTGGACATCGCTTTTGATAACGATTTTCTTAAACGTTTTGAAAACAATAACAACAACAAAGATTCGATGTTGGTAATTATGTCTGAAGCTTACCGCAAATCGGATAACTTCTTGAAACAATCGAATAGAAAATCGACTTCTGCGTTGATTTTAACTGGTGGTTGGATTGAATCTATTTACTTCGCAAGTAAACTGAACAAGAAAAAGAAGAACAAAGAAGTTGAAAAGCGTATCGGTGAGCAAAAAGAATCGCTCAATTCGATTATCGATATTTTAAGTGAGTACAATGAGAACAATCAAAACGATGCATTAATTGCAGAAATGAAGGATTTAAAAGTTTCTTTTGATAAGATCAAATTAAACTATCAGTACTCGGCTCCAGACATCAACAAGGAGAAGAAAGAAATGACGTTCAATCACTCGTTAGAAATTGAAATCGATGAAAAGACGCTTTCTGAAATCGAAACAAAAATTGAAGCAATTAGATCAAACATTATAAAAGGATAAGCAATGAAATTATTTTTAATCATAGGAATAGCAACGTTTGTTTCACTTAGTTCGGTTAGCGCACAAGATTGTGAGGGGATCGTTCGTACATGTGAAGATTTATTGAAGAAAAATACAAAAGGCAAAGATTTCATTTCTGATGGACAAGTTTACACTGCCTTTTTGGACCGTGAAAAAGCAGAGTTTAAAACGACCTTTTTTGGCGGCACAACATACAGAATCGCAGCAAGTGGCGGGTCAAAAGAAAATTACATCATCTTTACGATTAAAGATCCAGATGGAAATATTCTTTTCTCGAATAGAAATTACAAGAACTCACCTTATTGGGATTTCAATGTAAAGGAAAGCTTACCTGTCACTATTGAAACTGAGTTTGACTTAGACTTGAAAGTTTCTGGTTGTGCAGTTATGTTGATCGGATTTAGAAAATAAACTTTTGTTGATTGAATGAGTGAAAGAATTCTTCGTGCGCTAATGCAATTATTCGCAATTATTGCGAAAGTTGATGAAGTTGACGATGAAAAGGAATCACAAGAAATTCAAAGTACGAAAGGAAGACAGATCATTGAATCCTTCCTGAAATCAGAGCTTAGTTCCGCCGATGTCGCAAATTACATTGAGGTTTTTGACGATTTTTTAAAGGAGACGCGAGGAAAACTATTCTCTAAAAACCGGGATCAGAAACGTACATCCCTCCACTCGGTTAAAATATTGCGCATTTGCGACCAGATCAATAAGGAATTAACGCAGCGTCAAAAAGTTATCGTACTCATCCGTATTTTTGAGTTCATTGACAGCGACAATCAACTGTCTGACAACGAGCTTAAGTTTATTCAAACGGTTTCGGATTCATTTCACATCAGCGAAAAGGAGTTTAACACGATCAGAGATTTTATCGCAGAAGATGGAACCGATTTTGTCGATGCCTCTGAACACATCTATTACTGTGGAAAACATACCCGTGAATTTAAAGAGGCTGTCGTTGAGATTATTGACGGTCTGGACGCTCCCATTCACGTCGTGCACATCAGAAGTGTTAAGACCTTATTCTTTCGCTATTTTGGAAACGATGAGTTGTACATCAACGGTCAAATTGTCGATACCAAACGAACACATGTATTCAACATTGGATCTACACTAAGAACTGGGAAAAGTAGCCAATTATTTTATAGTGATCTAATCTCTAAGCTTTCTAAAGAAATAAACGCCACCCCAATTAGTCTCGAAGTAAACCATGTTTCCTTAGAGTTTAACAGTGGTGAAAATGCAATTAAAGATATTCATTTCGGAACGAACGCCGGAAACCTAATCGGGATCATGGGGGGTTCTGGAACTGGGAAAACTACCCTACTCAATATCCTAAACGGTAAGCTCACGCCTACCAAAGGTGAAGTTCTGATCAATGGAATTGACCTTCATAAGAATGGCAAACAGTTAGAAGGCGTCATCGGCTATGTGGATCAAAACGACGTTCTCAATGAAGAATTGACCGTCTACCAAAACCTCTATTTCAGTGCGAAGTTGAGCATGGGCGGACTGAACAAAATTCAAATCATTCGAAAAACGATTGAACTACTTAAAAGTCTTGGTCTTTATGAAATTCGCTTTCTGAAAGTAGGTTCCGTTCTTGAAAAGGTGATTTCGGGGGGACAGCGAAAACGACTTAACATTGCACTGGAATTAATTCGAGAACCTTCTATTTTATTTATTGATGAGCCAACTTCTGGACTTTCAAGTAGAGATTCCGACAATATTATTGACTTATTAAAAGAACTTTCGCTTCGCGGGAAACTCATTTTTGCTGTAATTCATCAACCGTCATCAAATATTTTCAAGCTATTTGACCGTCTGATTATTTTGGATCAAGGTGGATTACCGATCTTCAATGGGATTCCGATGAACGCGATTGTTCACTTCAAAACGTTCTCCTACAAAGGGAATTCACATGAGCGTGAATGCGGACTTTGTGGAAATGTGAATCCCGAACAAATTTTCAATCTCATTGACGCCAAAATTGTAGATGAATTTGGCAATGAAACGAATGTCCGTAAAAGAACACCAGAAGATTGGAACAAAGTGCATCGCAAAAACAGTGTTGACTACGTCATCAAAAAGGAAACCGTTGCGCCCACCTCGCATATAAAATTACCTCACCGTTTTATTCAGTTCATCACCTATTTTGTGCGCGACGTTTATAGCAAAGTGTCGAATATGCAGTACGTGCTGATCAATGTATTAATTGCTCCTGTGTTGGCTGTCGTACTTTCCTACTTCATCAAATATTACGGATGGACAGACAAAGGAATTGGATATACTTTTTACAACAATGAAAATGTGCCGCAGTACCTTTTTATTATTGTTATTGTTTCCATCTTTTTGGGATTAACTGTCGCTGCAGAGGAAATACACCGAGACAAGAAGATAATTGCTAGGGAGCGATTCATTAATCTCTCACGAAATAGTTACTTGTTATCAAAAATCGCCATTCTGTTTATCATTTCTGGCGTGCAGTCACTGCTCTTTGTAGTCATTGGCAACAGTATTTTGGAAATAAAAGGGATGTGGCTGGTCTTTTGGATTGTCATGTTCTCATCCGCTTGTTTTTCTAACCTTATGGGATTGATTATCTCAAGTACGTTCAATTCCGCGAAGGTAATCTACATCGTAATTCCCTTGCTGATCATTCCACAGTTGCTATTCAGCGGTGTAATTGTAAAATTTGACAAGCTTCACCCTTCTCTTTCCAACGCGACCAAAGTTCCTTGGGTAGGAAACTTGATGGTATCGCGCTGGGCATACGAGGCATTAACTGTTGAACAGGCAACCCAAAATGAATTTCAGAAGCACTTTCTTCAATTCGAAATTGAGAAAACGCACGCTGCATGGAAGAAAGATTACTGGACAGCGGAAATTAAAAAACAATTGAGCATCATTGACGACGAGAAACAACCATCATTGGCAAAGGAGAAGGCAATTGATATCATTACGACTGAAATTACTGAAGAAGAGAAAGAATGGGGCAACTTCAAGTGTATCGACTGTATTGTGACTGATGGAGAAAGCACTGTGGTCAATCGTCATAATGTGATCTTTTTCATAACAAAAATAAGAGACCAGCATATTTTAAATCTAAGCAACGTAACTACTAAAATCAATAAAAAAATAGATTCATTAGGAACAGAAAACTATATTCAGCTTGAAAAGGAATATGTGAATGAGTCCTTGATGATGGTGGTAAAAAATAAATTGGAAAGTGAGAAGCTGATTGTCGACAATGGCCAAATTTACCGAAACGACAATCCAATTTTTAACATTCCAACGAATGTTTCATTCCTCGGATCGCACTTTTATTCGCCGTACAAAAAATTGTTCGGAATGAAAATGACAACATTTCAAGCGAACATAATCGTCATTTGGATCATGTCTCTGATTACCTACATCCTACTCTACTTCGATGTATTCAAAAGATTACTTGAAGGATTCAAGAAAAAAGTGTAATAAAGGAAGAAACGTTAGTCGAGCTGACTCTGCTGAACCTGTCGAAGTATGTCGAAAGGTAGCTGAGCTTGTCGAAGCTACATCAACATCCCACCACAAACGTGGATTGTCTGTCCCGTAACATAATTGGACATATCAGAAGCCAAGAAAACTGTAACATCAGCCACATCTTTAGGTGTACCACCTCTTTTCAATGGAATTGAATTTCTCCACTCTTCTACGACTTTTTGATCCAAAGCACCTGTCATCTCAGTTTCAATAAATCCTGGAGCAATCGCGTTGCAACGAATATTTCTTGAACCAAGTTCTTGAGCCACAGATTTCGTAAAGCCTATCAATCCCGCTTTTGAAGCAGCATAATTGGATTGTCCAGCGTTTCCGCTTACTCCAACTACCGATGACATATTAATGATAGATCCCTTTCTAGCTTTCAACATTGGACGTTGAACTGCTTTTGTTAAATTGAACGCAGATTTCAGATTGGTATTCATTACTTCATCCCACTGCTCTTCGGACATACGCATTAATAAGGTATCGCGTGTAATACCAGCGTTGTTTACTAAAACATCTATTTGTCCGAATTCCTCCACAACATCGTCGACTAGCTTTTGCGCTTGATCGTAGTTACCCGCATCAGATTTAAATCCTTTTGCTACACCACCGTTTGCACTTAATTCAGCTTCTAACGCCTTCGCCTTTTCCTCTGAAGATAAATAAGTAAAGGCTACTTTCGCACCTTGTTTTACACATTCTTCAGCGATAGCTTTTCCAATTCCTCTTGAGGCTCCAGTAATTAAAACGACTTTGTCTGCTAGTAAATTCATTGGTTCAATTTTGAAGCAAATATAAACAATCGAAACGAATCACTGTAAATTTGACCTGTGAAACTTTGGTGTATTTCGATTGTATTAATTAAAGAAATCCCACGTCAATCCTATTCGTAAACGAGGTCCAGCTATTGGATAATTTTCGAGTACTTTATTGGTTTGATCCGACCAGAAATAGCCGATATTCTCATAACGAACGAAAAAGCGAAATTCAGAAATTCCCAATGAAACAAAGGCGTGTAAGTTTGACATTGGAGTAAATCCCGGTGTATTCATGCTCCAATCATAGGTATCCATGTGTGGTAAATAGGTTCTGGTTGAAAAAGCTGAAATATATGATCCATCTATTCCAAACAACGCTTCTAACTTCTTTGCTTTAAAAAGTTTCCCTTTCACGAACAAACGTCCATAGGCTTGAAGTTCTGGTAAAATATTATCGGTGCTGGTGGTGTAAATGAATGTCGGATTAAAATGAAGCACCCCAAGCTTAAATCCAGCGCGCACTCCGATCGAAGAAAACGTATAGTTCCCTGTTGAATTTACCCAACTCGCTCCATCAAACATGTAGGGATTGGAAATCGATGCCAACTCGCCTAGAAAAGAAACCTTGATCTTCTCTTGAAAAAAGGAGTAGCCCGCATTTCCTCCTACACTTAACAATGGTTGATTTTCAACAGTGGTCAACTGATAGTTTGCGTTGTTCGCGAAGTACGTTCGTTGAAAGACAGACGGCGCATTGTTTTCAAATTTTAAAAATGCATTCACTTCAAACCGATTGAGCGTATATTTCAAACTTACCCGTTCATAAAACGAATTAAATCTTCCTAAGATATTGAAATTAAACTCATTGGTTAGTTTTAACGTGTTGAGATGCAGAAATGCGCTGGAAGTTAAATCGACTTCATGGGTATCGATGTGACTTCCCAAATTCTGATAATCCCAGTACAAATGCTTCAACAATCCGTCCACGTAAAATCGCTTGCTAGCAAAGTACACACCTGCCCCATTTCCCAGTTCATTCAAATTGTACTGATCTCGTGTACTGAAACTATCAATGTACACTGCATCATAGCTTTCAAAAATGACATCTGTTTCTGTATACACA
Organism: uncultured Fluviicola sp.; assembly: GCA_964643345.1. Lineage (GTDB taxonomy): Bacteria > Bacteroidota > Bacteroidia > Flavobacteriales_D > Crocinitomicaceae > UBA4466. The sequence goes on along the minus strand of CAZXRU010000037.1, from coordinate 1,232 downwards.
CGGTTTCGAACCTTGTACGTGTGCTGTGAGACTGGACCGAGCATCGTTGTAGAATCATTCAATACATTAAAGTAGTTTTTAACAGAAATTTCCGCCATACGGTTTCGACTCACGGCATTTTGTTTATAGACTGGAGAGAATTCCAACCCAAAATTTTCAATTAAGGAATCCGTGACAATTCCACCAGGATGATTGGTATTGAATGATTGAAACGCGCCTTTTACTTGAAGGGAATACTGTTGTCCTTTTCGCTGCAACTGCATCTGAACACGGTCATTGTTAAAACCTCCGTTTCGAATGGAACCTAATCCTGAATTGCGCTCGTAGTCAAGGTTCAATAACGTTTTTTCAGAAATGGCATGATTGTATTGTGCACGGATAAATTGACTTCCTTGTCCACCAATAGAATACGTAAAACCTAAGTGTGGGAGTCCCGAAAACCGCATTTCTCTCCATGAAAATGAAGGTTGCATGACAGGAGAATAGATTTGATGGATGATAGTATTGATGCGCAGTCCTTCTGGAGAGACTATTGTTCTACCACCGTCAAAAACTGTTGGTAAATAGGCTGTTTTAATGTCGATGGAGTCGAGATCTCCTGTCGTTCGGTTTGCATACGTGAGCGTATCAAATTCGTAAACGATTTGGGCATTGGCAGAAAGCGTGATTAGCACGAATAACAATCCAGCGAAAATCTTCATTGTACTCACAATATGAGAAGTAAAGGTATAAAAAAAGGGTCAGCCTGTGGCTGACCCAATAAATATCTTTCAGATAAAGCGATATCTTATAATTTATTGATTTTTACTTGCAATCCAGATTTAAGATTTGCCGCTTTATTCTTGTGGATAATGTTCTTTTTCGCCAATTTATCAATCATCGTATAGATAGAAGGAATCAATTTTTGAGCTTCTTTTTTATCCTCAAGTTCACGCATTCTACGAATAGCATTACGCGTAGTTTTGTGTTGGTATTTATTACGTAATCTTTTTGATTCGTTTGATCTAATTCTCTTTAATGCTGACTTATGATTCGCCATTTTTTTTCTTTTTATTAAATTTTTAAACTTTATGTCTTGCAGCCCATAGGAGAATCGAACTCCTGTTTCCAGGATGAAAACCTGGCGTCCTAACCACTAGACGAATGGGCCAAATTACAACTTTATTTTCAATTTGGCAGCCCATAGGAGAATCGAACTCCTGTTTCCAGGATGAAAACCTGGCGTCCTAACC
>CAZXRU010000036.1:0-13628 GCA_964643345.1 uncultured Fluviicola sp. | reverse complement strand
GAGATACCAGGCCGTATTTCGATTTACATTGATAGACCGAGCAAGTTGCAGGCTAGAAATTCCCTTTTTTGCAGCAAGAATTTGAGAAATGGCATAAAACCATTTGGACAACGGAATTTTACTTGAATGAAAAATGGTTCCACATGTTACACTAAAGCTACTATTACAACTCCTACATTTAAATCCTTTTTCATATGATCTTTTATAAACTTCAACACTTTGACATCTGGTACAATGGGGTTTATTAGGCCACCTTATGCTGATTAGATAATTTTCAAAATCCCTTTCGGTCTTAAATTTTGACACTATTGTACATATATCCATGACTTTTTCTTTCAAAGAAAGTCCTCTAGGTCATATTCTATTTACGTTGTGCTTTTAAATAGGCAATCGCTCTTTGGAGGGGGCGCAGGGGGAGGATCAATATTAAATAAATCCAGTATTATTTAACGTTAACTTACTCTTTTGAAGCTAAATAGCGCTCCGCATCTAAAGCAGCCATACAGCCTGTTCCCGCAGCAGTAATTGCTTGACGATAGGTTTTATCAGCAGCATCACCAGCGACAAATACGCCAGGTACATTTGTTTTTGATGTTCCCGGTTGTGCGTATTTAATGTAACCTGTTTCATCCAAATCGATGTAATCTTTGAAAATATCTGTGTTTGGCTTGTGCCCAATCGCTACGAAAAATCCAGTGCAAGGAATGTCTTTCACTTCATCTGTTTGATTGTTCTTTACTTTCGCTCCTGTCACGCCTTTATCGTCTCCAAGCACTTCAACAGTTTCCGTGTTGAACAAAATTTCAATGTTTGCAGTGTTCTTAACACGTTCTGCCATGATTTTCGAAGCTCTAAACTCGTCTTTACGAACAAGCATAGTGACTTTAGTACACAGCTTCGAAAGGTAGTGTGCTTCTTCACATGCTGAATCACCAGCACCAACGATTACGACTTCTTGTCCACGGTAGAAGAAACCATCGCATACTGCGCATGCAGAGACACCACCACCCATTTTCAGGTAGTGTTGTTCACTTTCCAATCCTAGGTATTTCGCTGATGCACCAGTTGAAATAATCACTGTTTCAGCGTGAATTTCCTTTCCGTCTTCTGTCCAGCATTTATGGATATCACCTGAAAAATCAACTTTTGAAATAAAACCGAAACGAACGTCAGTTTCAAAGCGTTTTGCCTGAGCTTCTAATTGAACCATCATTTCTGGACCAGTTATCCCGTCTGGGTATCCTGGAAAATTTTCGACTTCATTCGTGGTTGTTAATTGTCCACCTGGCTCCATACCTTGATACAAAACTGGCTTCATATCTGCACGTGCTGCGTAGATTGCTGCTGTATATCCAGCTGGACCTGAACCGATGATCAAACATTTTACTTTTTCTATTTCACTCATATCTTTATTGCTTAGCTATTGATGATAATTTTAATTGCGACAAAAATAACTGTTTCCGACACATATAAAAGTAATTTAAGTCACACTTCGATTTTAAGACAAGAATTCAGCAATCCATGAATAAAATGGAATTGAATCCACGTTCTTTTTGTTATTGACGAAAAAGACACTACTTTTGTACCCGCTTTTTGCGCCAATAAAGATATGATAGACACAGAACTTTACCAAGCTAAAACCCTTTATCCCTTTCAGGAATCAACTGTTCACAAAATTCTTGACGAGTTTAGTAAAAGTGGAAAGGACTTTAACTTGTTGTTCCAATTGCCTACGGGTGGAGGGAAGACTGTTATTTTTTCTGAGATAGCAAAGAAATACATTGAAGATTCAAAAGAGAAGGTCTTGATTTTGACGCATCGAATTGAGCTTTCTGTGCAGACTTCTAAGCAACTTAGTGCGATTGGTGTCAATAACAAGGTCATCAATAGTGAGGTCAAAGAGATTGAAAATCCAGACGAATACCATTGCTTTATCGCCATGGTGGAAACCTTGAACAATCGTTTGAATGACGACGAAAACTTCATTGAAAATATTGGATTGGTAATCGTCGATGAGGCGCACTACAACAGTTTTAGAAAGATTTTCCAGTTTTATCAAAACGCTAATATTCTTGGTGTCACCGCGACGCCATTGAGTAGTAACAAGGCACTTCCTCTAAATGACAATTACAACAAATTGATCGTTGGAGAGAGCATTTCTTCATTGATTGAATCGGGATACCTTGCTGACGCGGATTCGTATACGTACGATGTGAACCTACACGGATTGAAAATTGGATCCAACGGAGATTTTACAGTCAACAGTTCTGATGTCGTTTATGGTAATTACTTCATGCAAGAGAAATTACTTTTTGCTTATGAGGAAGTCGCAATTGGCGATAAAACATTGATTTTCAATTCAGGAATTGATACTTCTATTCGCGTAGAAGAGACATTTAAGAAGCGAGGATATAAAATTCGCCACCTAGATTCGACATTTAGCGATAAAGATAGAAAAGACGTATTGAGCTGGTTCAAAGAGACTCCAGACGCTATTTTGACTTCGGTTGGAATTTTGACGACTGGATTTGATGAGCCAACGGTAAATACCATTATTCTGAATCGTGCCACACGTTCATTGACCTTGTATCACCAGATGATCGGTCGTGGTTCTAGAAAACTACCAAATAAAGATCGTTTTAAGTTGATTGACCTAGGGAACAACGTTCGTCGTTTTGGTTTGTGGCAAGATTACATCAACTGGCAGGATGCTTTTGCTTTCCCCGATCGCTTTTTGGAATCGCGTTTAAGTGAATCAGACGATATTGAATTTGAAGTTGAATTTGAATTCCCTCGTGGCGCTGAGGAGGTTATCAATGTTGAGGAGTTAGACAGTTTTAATATCAAAGAAGTCTACTACGATTGTCTTGATAACGGCATGAAAGGAAAAGAAGCAGTTGAGAAGTCACTAGAGAATCACTTCAATGTCATTCGCAATGCAGCAACCGATTATTTTCATGGATTGGAGATAATGGCCATTCTGCAAGATCACATTGAACACCGTTTAAAGCACTATACGAAGTGTATCACGAAGAGCACACCAAATTATTACAAATACATCATTGAAACTTACAACCGACAGTTACAACAGAAGCTGAGAGCTGTGTTGGATGACGAATGATCTAGGCATCTCGGCATCTCGGCATCTCGACAGGCTCGATGACCGAGCTAAAATAGTCAGGTAAATCGAGCTAAACTTTTCCGGTAATCGAGCTAAACTTTTCCGGTAATCGAGCTAAACTTTTCCGGTAATCGAGCTTGTCGAGATTACCACTGCAATAAAATCTCCGTTGTATCAAACGCTACTGTAGTTACTGAATTCACACTTGGTGCTGAACCCGCAATAATGTATTGATAGGAGTAAACGGAATTTCCATCGTTAACACAATAAATAGAAGTGTCTACAGGTCCAGTAATCGTGTAAACACCAGTAGGACAGCATGATTCACAGTCAATCTTGCCCTGCTCACGGTTGTATTGAACTGAGGTGGATGAAGACGTCACAAAACGTAATTTTGCCCAAGACATAGCTGTAGTAGCATAATTCCTCATGTTCCCGTGTTCAATAGATAAATCAGAGAAGGCGATTTCCTCTTCTATTGGGAAATAGTTCTCTTTTTGTACTTCTAACTGATATTTGAGTACTGTATTTCTCGAAAACGAAAAGCTGTATTTTCCTTCGCTGGACGTTGTAGTTTCTCCCAACAGAGTCATATTACTACCACTTGCATCAAGCTCGTAGAGATAAACGGTAGCACCAGAAAGTCCTGTTGAGAAGGTTTGATCTACAATTACACCGTGCAGATCAATTGTGGCCTTGCCCTTTTTACAGCCAAAATTAACAGTTATTAACATAACGCTAAACAAGGTGTAAACGCCCAATTTTAATAGATATTTATCAAAGTTCATACTACCGAAATTACGTAATTAAAAGCGAATTGTTCATATGTTTTACTACATTTTTTTACATTTTGTGAACCAACTCAGTGAATGATTTTCATATATTAGCGCCATAACTTAAATTATTATTATTATGTCAGAAGTAAACAATGGAACACAACCACAAGGGAAACAAATGGGGATTGCTGGATTTGTACTAGCACTTGTAACCTTGGTATTGTCAAATTGGATCGCAGCTCTTTCAGTTGCAGCTATAATCACTGGTGGAAGTGGTTGGCTAATGTATGTATGGTTAGTCCTTGCAATTGTCAGTGTTATACTTAGTGGTATGGCAATGTCAAAATTAGGGAAAACGGGTGGTAAAAAAGGTTTGGCAGTTGCTGGATTGGTTATCGGTATCGTTTCTGTAGTTTGGACTGCAATTCTTGTTGCTGGATTGTCTATCGCGGCTTCAGCTACAACTGAACTTGGTGGTGAATGGCAAGATGCTATGGATCAACTAGAGCAGTCTTTAGAAGATGCTGAAAACAATTAAGAAAATTAGTTAATAAGGTGCGACCCTCTGAGCAATCAGGGGGTTGTTTCGTTTAGCAAAATATGAAAGATGAATTAGATCTACTCGATGGAGAGTTAAACAGCGAAGTGCGCGTTTTAGAGCGTCCGTCGTTTTTAACTGTGCTTTGCATTCTAACCTTTGTTGGGGTGGGGTTTTCAATTATTTCGTCGGTGTTTGGGCTTTTTGCTATGTCCATGCTGGAAGGGGTAATGACTGACATGAATAACTCAATGGGTAATGGAGATGATTTTTCTCAAGATCTTGGAAATAGTTACCGGTGGACAAAAATTATCTACTTACTTTCAATAGTCGGAAGCATTTTGTGTCTGGTTGGGGCTTTACTCATGTGGAAACTGCGCAAAATTGGTTACTTCATTTATGTAGTCGGACAATTAATCCCGTTAACAGGAACGATTTTAAGCACGAGTTCTACACTTAATGGAATGTTTACTAACTTTGGCTTCTTCTCAATACTAGTTTCGATGATGTTTCCTGTTGGATTTATCATTATGTATGGATTACATTTAAAATATTTAAAAAGATGAGTGAATTTGATGAATTATTAGATCCTGGAGTTAAGGATGGCGCAAGTAACATTGTTGGCGCTAGTCTCCCAAACGCAAATGCCATATTGACCCTTGGGATATTATCCATTGTTGGTTGTTTGCTCTACTACATACCAGGTTTAATTTGCGGAATAATTGCACTGTCGCTGTATCCAAAGGTAAAAAGACAGTACATGCAAGATCCAGCGCGATTTGAAGCATCTTTTAAAAATGCCAAAGGTGGGTATGTTTGTGCAATCATCGGGACATCTTTATCAGCCTTCTGTATAATAATTGTTTTCATTGCCTTAGCTGTCGGAGCTTCCTTGTTTGGTCGATTTTGATTGAATGTAGTTGGAAATCGAGTTTTGGGATTGACTGCTTGACCTGTGGGTTTCAGCGCTCTGTTGAACTACTTTTTCAAGGTGAGTTCTACTCGAGTTTCATTCTGTTTCCAGCAACCATTCCTTTACTTCTAACTTTCCTACTTCTACCGCTACACCTAATTTTTAAATTCAGGAAGGGAGCAAAGGCGATTGTAGTTCTGTTTAGCCTTTCTGCTGCACTCATTGTCGTCAATTTTTCGATCAAAATCGCCAATGGATCACTTTTTGATCAACAATTTCACGAAATCAGTGCTCATTTTTAGTCCTTTTGCTACCTTTGAGGAAATCTCAAACAAAAGCAATGTCAGACGATAAAAAAATCATTTTTTCAATGGTGGGTGTGTCAAAAAACACGCCTCAAGGAAAGCAAATTATAAAGGATATTTATCTTTCATTTTACTATGGTGCTAAGATCGGTATCATCGGTCTCAATGGTTCTGGTAAATCTACAGTAATGAAAATTATTGCGGGATTGGATCAGTCCTACCAAGGAGATGTCGTTTTTTCAGATGGTTACACGGTTGGATATTTGCCGCAAGAACCAGAATTGGACGAGAACAAGACCGTCAAAGAGATTGTGATGGAAGGCGTTCAAGAAACGGTTGATATTTTACAAGAATTTGAAGACATCAACAACTCGTTTATGGACGAAGAAATCATGAACGATCCTGATAAAATGGACAAATTGATTACACGTCAAGGAGTTGTACAAGATAAAATTGATGCACTTGATGCATGGGAATTGGATACAAAACTCGAGCGTGCGATGGATGCATTGAGATGTCCTCCTGATGATCAAAAAATTGGAACTCTTTCCGGTGGAGAGCGAAGAAGAGTCGCTTTGTGCCGTTTATTACTGAAAACACCAGACATTTTATTACTGGATGAGCCTACCAACCACTTGGATGCTGAATCAATTGAATGGTTGGAGCAGCACCTTCAACAATACAAAGGAACTGTCATCGCTGTAACGCACGACCGTTACTTCTTGGATAACGTTGCAGGCTGGATTTTGGAATTGGATCGAGGTCAAGGGATTCCATGGAAAGGAAATTATTCTTCATGGTTGGAGCAGAAAGGAAAACGATTAAAAGACGAAGAGAAAACGGAATCGAAGCGACAAAAAATGTTAGCGCGTGAGTTGGAGTGGGTGAGAATGAACCCGAAAGGTCGACACGCTAAGAACAAAGCGCGTATTACCAATTACGACAAAATGTTGGCTGAAGATGTTGGTGCAAAAGAAGCAATGCTTGAAATGCCAATTCCGAACGGACCTCGTTTAGGAACAAATGTGATTGATGCGGAGCACGTTTCGAAAGCGTTTGGAGATAAATTATTGTACGGAGATTTGAATTTCAAACTTCCTCCAGCAGGAATTGTTGGGATTGTTGGTCCAAACGGTGCCGGTAAGACGACCATTTTTAATATGATCATGGGTAATCTTCAACCTGATAGCGGTGAATTTAAAGTCGGAGATACGGTGAAATTGGGATACGTAGATCAAACGCACGAGGCGATCAGTCCTGAAAAAACAGTCTTTGAAGTCGTTTCGGATGGATTGGAATTTATTGAAATCGGAAGTCAGAAAGTCAATGCGCGTGCGTATTTGTCAAAATTCAACTTCAACGGTTCAGATCAAAACAAGAAAGTAGGCGTTTTATCCGGTGGTGAGCGAAATCGCTTGCACTTGGCCATGACCTTGAAAACGGAAGCGAATGTATTGTTGCTCGATGAGCCAACGAATGATATCGATGTCAACACCTTGCGTGCACTGGAGGAAGGAATTCAGAATTTTGCAGGTTGCGCAGTAGTTATTTCTCACGATAGATGGTTTTTAGATCGAATTTGTACGCATATTTTGGCGTTTGAAGGCGATTCAGAAGTTTATTGGTTCGAAGGGTCTTACTCAGAATACGAGGAAAATCGTAAAAAACGATTGGGTGATCATGGTCCGAGACGAATTCGCTACAAAAAACTGGTAAAATAATGTCAGAACAGCCCAACAACCCATTGCATGGAAAACGATTGGACGATATGCTCAAGGAACTCGTTGAAAATCTTGGATGGGAACAGATGGGGTATTTAGTTCCGATCAATTGTTTTCTAAAAGATCCAAGTATGAAGAGTAGTTTGGTGTTTTTAAGAAAAACTCCATGGGCGAGAGCGAAGGTGGAGAACTTGTACATTGAGCGCATCATTCAGTTTAACGCGAAAAAATAATTTTCAACTCATTAACTTTTTAAAATGTCAATAAGAAATTTAGAGCCAAAAGCATTGTGGAATCATTTTGCAGATTTGAATGCAGTCCCACGTCCATCGAAGAAAGAAGAACGTGTCATTCAATTTATGTTAGATTTCGGGAAGGGACTTGGATTGGAAACAATAAAAGACGCAATTGGCAACGTGGTTATCAAAAAACCAGCGACGGCGGGAATGGAAGACCGAAAAACGGTGATTTTGCAGTCGCATTTGGACATGGTGCATCAAAAAAATGCAGCAACTGAGTTTGATTTTGATACGCAAGGAATTGAGATGATAGTCGATGGAGACTGGGTCAGAGCGAATGGAACAACATTGGGAGCGGACAACGGAATTGGAGTCGCAGCGATTATGGCAGTTTTGTCATCAGATACGATTGCGCATCCAGCACTTGAAGCGATGTTTACGATTGATGAGGAAACTGGAATGACTGGAGCGATAAAACTTGATCCGTCTAATTTTTCAGGAGAAATTTTATTGAACTTGGACACAGAAGACGACGATGAATTATCGATCGGTTGTGCGGGTGGAATTGATACGAATACAAAGTATACATGTAAACTGGAATCTGTCGAAGAAGATTTCGCAACGTTCAAAATTTCGGTGAATGGCTTGCTGGGTGGACATTCGGGAATGGACATTGACAAGGGTAGAGGCAACGCCAATAAAATTTTAACCCGCATTTTATCGCACATAGATGCACAACGTAGTTTTCAGCTGATTCAAATTGATGGTGGAAGTCTGAGAAATGCAATTCCTCGAGAAGCTACTGCGATTATTGCTGTGGATCATGAATTTGAGGGGCAGTTGGAAGTTGAATTCTACAGCATTGTCACGTTGATTAAAAACGAATTCAAGACCATTGAGAAAAACCTAAATTGTACACTTGCACCAGTAATTTCAACTGAAAAAGCCGTTTCTGAGTCTGATAAAGAGATGATCTTGAGGGTATTGAAAGCAGTTCACAATGGCGTTTTTAGAATGAGTCCAGATATTGAGGGATTGGTAGAAACATCTTCCAGTTTAGCGCGTGTTATTTTAGAGAAAGGTGAATTCATTACGCAATCGTTGCAACGCTCAAGTGTTGAAAGCACAAAAGATGATGTAGCAAATACCATTCGCGCAACATTTGAATTAGGCGGGTGTGACGTCGTTCAAGGAGGAGATTACCCAGGATGGCAACCGAAACCAGATTCCGAGATTTTGCAGTTGATGGCAGATTTATACAGAGAGCGCTACAACGAAGAGCCACAAGTCAAAGCCTGTCACGCTGGACTGGAATGCGGAATTTTATTGAAGCATTTACCAAAAGTCGATATGATTTCTTTCGGACCAAATATTCGCGCTGCGCATTCTCCTGACGAAAAAGTACAAATTTCTTCCGTTCAAAAATTCTGGGGCTATTATTTGGATGCTTTGGAGCGAATCCCGAAAAGAGGGTAGAGGTGAGCGATTCTCAACACGAACTGGTTGAACTAGCGAATGCACGAATGCCATTTGGCAAGCATCAGGGAAAATATTTAATTCATTTACCCGAATTCTATCTCGTTTGGTACAAGAACAAAGGATTTCCTGCAGGCAAACTAGGTCGACAATTGGAACTGGTTTTGGAACTGAAGGTGAATGGGCTGGAAAATTTAATTTATCCGTTGATTCGAAAGTAGAACCGGTTAGAGTTTAGAGTTAAGAGTTTAGAATTTAGAGTTAAGAATACCTATTCTTTTGAACCGTCTTAACTTTTCTTCGAATTATTATCGGTCATCGAGCGAGATGATAATTCTAAGAAGGATTAAGACCTAACTCTAAATTCTTAACTCTAAACTCTTAATTCTAAAAAAAGAGAATTCAAGGTTACATTTCTAAATAAAGATTTAAATAGTTAAATATCAATTAATTAGTTTGTTTCTATTAAATCTTTTTTTCACTAAACTCGTTCACAACATTAAATTTTCACTAAATTTTGTAACATTCTGAAAGCACTTACCGTAAATGTGGCTGTAATTATTATTTAAACAGCTATGCAACCAATATTTATAGATATGATTGAGAATAAAATTAAATCAGCACAATTCAAATTATCGCAACACAAAGCGCAAGGTTCTAACAGTTCACTTTCGATTTTTGAAGTTGCTTCATTAATGGATTTGGTTAGAAGAGGGGGGAGTGGTCAACAAGACAATTCATCCAATTCTCAGTTTCTATTGAATTAGTCAATAAATAAGAACTTTTTAAGGTCGTTCATCGTTTGGTGAGCGACTTTTTTGTTTGTGTAAAATGTAAATTATGATTACTTTTGTAAATAAATCAATAGTTTACAAATGTTAATCTCAGAACGCATCCAGTTAATCATAAAAGCCAACAATGAATCACCATCGTCATTTGCTGATAAGATTGGGGTTCAACGTTCCAGTTTATCGCATGTAATCAGCGGTAGAAACAAGCCTAGTCTTGATTTCTTATCGAAAATCATTACATATTATCCTAAAGTCAACGCCTCTTGGTTGATTACAGGTGTTACGCGTGAAGGGGAATTTGAAGAAGAGACGGTAAAGGTCAAAGCGTCAGTGGATCCAGAACAAACCGTGGAAGCTAAACATTCGTACAATTCAAAAGAAATAGAGCGCATCGTGGTATTCTATACGGATGGGACTTTTAAGCCTTACATGCCTAATGAGCAATAACGCCACTAGCCACTAGCTCCTCGCCGTCATAAAGCGCCGCAAACTGTCCAGGAGTGATTCCTCGTTGGATTTCCTTAAACAAAATATACACGCCATCTGGCTTCACATGCACACTTCCTTCCTGCAGTGCTTGGCGATACCTTATTCTAACGCTGTAAGTAGTGGTGCCTAAGTCTTTAATATTTAATTTACTAGATATAAAATGTAGATCGTCTAATTCAATCTTCAGTGCATAGCGATTCAGTCCTGGATGCTCGTCTGTTTGACCTGAATAAACAATATTTTCCTCGACATCTAGACCAATGACAAAGGACGGTTCCGGTCGTCCGCCTATGTGGAGCCCTCTGCGTTGACCTATCGTGTAATAATGTGCTCCTTGGTGTTCCGCTACCTTTTTGCCCATTTCACGGCTGTAAACAAACGGTTTGGCTAATTTAACCACGTTTTCTGCAATTGGAAGTAACGAAGCGTAATCAACATACTGTTGCAATGTTGTTGGAAGCTCAATAATATCTCCCTGTATAGGCTCTAATTTCTGTTGTAAGAACTGTGGAAGGCTTATCTTACCCACGAAGCACAATCCTTGTGAATCTTTCTTATCAGCCGTGTGGAGTCCGTTTTCTTCAGCAATTGTGCGTACTTCGGATTTTAACAACTCACCAATAGGGAATAGTGCTTTAGAAAGCTGTTCTTGACTCAGTTGGCAAAGGAAATACGACTGATCCTTACTTGGATCTTTACCTGCAAGTAATCCAAAACTTCCATCTGAATGCTCGACTTTACGGCAGTAGTGACCTGTAGCGACGTAATCAGCCCCTAATTCCATTGCTGCTTTTAGGAATACATCGAATTTAATCTCCCTGTTGCATAATACATCAGGATTTGGTGTACGACCTCGCTGGTATTCATTGAACATATAATCAACAATGCGTTCTTTGTATTCTACGCTTAAATCGATGACTTGAAACGGAATGTCCAGTTGTTGTGCAATCAACAGTGCATCATTGGAATCGTCAATCCATGGACAATCGTCAGATAGGGTAACGGTTTCGTCGTGCCAATTGCGCATAAACATCCCAATTACCTCATATCCTTGTTGTTTAAGGAGTAATGCGGTAACACTAGAATCTACTCCGCCTGATAATCCAACTACGACTCGCTTCATGCTGCAAAATTACTACTTATTTGTTGAATTAAATGTAAATTCAATTGTTTACAAAAGTGAATTACAAATGTAATCAGTGTGAATTAACAAATGTTCTCAATTCATCTCTAAAACATAAGGCACTATTTTTGTAATTTCGTCATCGTTGAAAAGAATCATCTTCATATTACTAGTCGCAACAACCTGCTCTTCTGCTTATACTCAGCAGTGTGATAATGTATTATTTACCGGGAAAGTAGTTGATACCTTACGTCCTCAGTCCTTTTATAACTTAATGATCGTGAATCGCAGCTCTGGAAAAGGTGTATTTGGTCAGCCAAACGGGACGTTTTCTGTATATGCATCGAATGGAGATACTATTTCCCTCTCTGTGCGTGGTTATCCACTGATTAATGTCATTATAAAAGCAAACGACGAATGTCGACATGTTGGGACGTATGTAGTTGAGAATAAGGTGCAAGACGTTACTGAGGTAATTGTGCGTCCGTTGAAAACGCTGGATCAGATCAAAGAAGAGCGGCAATCATTGGCTTTACGAGAAACCCGTATGGTGACAGGGATTGAAGTGCTGCAGAGTCCAATTACGGCGCTGTATCAAGCGTTTTCGAAGAAGGAGAAAGCAAAGCGCTGGGTGGCTGAGCAAGAGCATCTGGACAGTCAGCGCGATGTATTGAAAGAATTGTTGAGATTATACGTGGCTTATGAAGTAATTGAACTAACGGATGAAGAATTTGAAGAGTTCATTTATTTCTTAAACATGGATGAAACGTTCTTGAAAACAGCATCTGAAATGGATTTGATCACCTTTATACAGGATAAATTCGACCATTTCCAGTGGATGAGGGTGAAAGAGCTGAATGGAAGTCAGAATGATGAGGAATAGTGATGCTATTTGAACTACTGCGGGTAACTCATGATACTGTTAACCGCTAACGGCGCTAAGTTCTATTTTAAAACATTGGCGAAATACGGTCGCTAAGTATCAAAAGTCGTCTAAAGACGACTTCTTTCCTGCCTGTCGGCAGACAGCGCGTGCTTTATTCGCCAGTAACAAAGTCACTTTTTCCTAGCGCACTTTGCGATTTAAAAGTCATTCACTTCCACCAAACGACAAAGAACTTTTTTAATTTACCAGAATCGGCTTTAGACCAGCACATGGGTGACATTTTATTCGCCAGTAACTCATCAATTTCAGCTTCAAATTCATCAAAATTAACCCAGTCTACATTTTGGTGCGGAATTGTCAACCAGTCCAGTTTAGTGGGAATGTGAAAGCTTAAGTCATTCAGTTTGTTCAATTGATCTCTAGAAATGTAAACACCTTCAATACAGTCACTGTTTACATCTGTATAGCTCTTCTCTTCTGAATTGTAAGGAATAAACAATTGTGCTTTGAAATTTACCTTTTGCTGAAAATCATCGGCTTGATAGCCTAAGCTCACTAGTTCTTCATTTGTTTTTGGATGATAAAGCAAGGGTAACTGATTGCTCCTCAATTTATTTAATTTCTCTACCAGCGAATCCCTTCTGTTTGGACCGATCCAACATTCTAGTTCGTTCTGACTGATTTTAGGATCATACAAATAGAACTTGTAAACGATTTCTAGATGAATCAACTGATTATTTAGTTTCAGCAGTGCATCCAGCTCTCCAAGGGTAATTTTATCCTCAATAATCTGCAAATTCTTCGCGATTATCTTGTTCGATGGATCTTGAGCGATTTGATGAAGAAGAAATTCCTCAGCTAACATTCCTAAGCGCATTGCTGGGAATTCGTGATTAAGCTGGTGGTTCGTAGGCGCTAATTTCAACTGCTCCAACCCAAAAATGGATGCATCCGACCATAATTCAGGTGTTTTTAAAAATCCTTGGAACTGTAATTGTTGATTTGAATTGGTTGTGTGCATCGGTGGGTAAATTTACGAATTAACGACGTGATAACGAGATTCAAAGAATCAAAGATTTACACGCGCTTAATCTTTGAATGGCGAAGCGATGGATTTTTTTGAATTTTATTGTAATTTTAATTATTCAAACCAAACAATAAGCGTTATGCCAAAAATGCACGTCGATAAATCAATTTTGATTCGCAAATCAACAGCGGAAGTATACAATGTACTGACTGATTTCCATCAC
>CAZXRU010000035.1:0-15602 GCA_964643345.1 uncultured Fluviicola sp. | reverse complement strand
CACCTTCTTGTTCTTATCCTTTTTCTCGTGAAAACCGCTGTTGGCAGCATTGTCACGTTTTGGTGCCTTGGTATTGAGTTCAGGTTCTACTGGCTTTTCCTCAGGGGTTAATTCCTTCGAAATCGCGACTTCCTTCGGGAATTTAATCTCTTTAATTTTCATCCCCATCAACGTTTCAATTCCCTCTCTGAAGGAAACTTCTTCCTCCGTTGAAAAAAGAAATGACGCTCCTTTTTGCTCTGCCCTACCTGTCCTACCGATTCGGTGCATGTAGTTTTCTGGGAAACGCGGCGTGTCGACGTTGATAACGTGCGTGATTTTCTCTAAATCCAATCCACGCGCCATGACATCTGTCGAAACTAGAATTCTGTTCTTACCGCTATCAAATTCCTCGATGGAGCGAAAACGGTAATTCTGCGATTTATTGGAGTGAATGACCGCGACTTCTTTTCCAAAGTCTTCAGAAAGTCGTTCAAAAACACGGTCAGCGCTTCGTTTATTCTCTGTGAAAATCAGCACTTTTTGAAATACCTTCTTATCCGCCAATAAATGCTTGAGCAAGTTGACTTTCGTGTAGAAATTTTCAACGGTGTAACAGTGTTGATCAATGTTATCCAATGGCGTCCCACTCAGTGCGACCGAAATTTTCTGTGGCGCAGTGAAGAAATCATCGATAAGTGCATCGACGTGATCTGTCATCGTCGCAGAGAACATAATGTTTTGTCGCTTTGCAGGCAGGAGCTCTAAAATATTGGTCAATTGACGTCTGAATCCAAGATCCAGCATTACATCGACTTCATCGATGACTAATTTCTTGATTGATTTTAACTGAAATGCTTTGTTTAATGCTAAATCATACAAACGACCTGGTGTCGCGACTAAAATGTCAACTCCATCTGCCAAAGCGATCGCCTGTGTATTAATATTTGCACCACCGTAAACACCGACAACACGTACATTCATGTAAGCGGTCAGCTCTTGACACGTTGTAACGACTTGTTGCACCAATTCACGTGTTGGAACAAGAATTAGTGTACGTGGATGTGGTTCTTTGGAGAATTGAAATTCTTCTAAAATCGGGACTAAGTACGCTAAAGTTTTACCAGTTCCTGTTTGTGCAATTCCCACAATATCCTTTCCAGATAGAATGACAGAAAAAGCCTGAGATTGAATCGGCGTTGGCGTCGAAAAACCAATATCGTCAATTGCATTTTTTAGGGTTTTCTTTAGGTTGAATTGCTCAAAAGAGTTCATGAAGGGTAATTTTATGAAGCGCAAAGATAAAATATATAACCGATGTGCGCTAACGAGGTTAATTTTCTTGTTCTCGCTGGATTAATAAATCAGCTGGACGGGTACACACGATTTAGCTATAGCAGTCACTGTTCCTGAAAAATGCTCATTTCCACTTTGGTCTTCCACTCTGTACGTGAGGTTTTTTGAAGAATTCACATCGTATGCAATGGATTTCCTGAAAGCAGTTTCATTGTCGCACAATGGAGCTGATGAAAAAGGTGTTGCGGGACTAAAATTCCCAATGAGCGTTTCATCAAGGTAATAATACAGCGCTGTCACCCCGCTACTCGTCATAATAGTCTTCGTATCGTTATCAAACCAAAATACTAAATCGGCTTCATACACACACGAACCATCATCTGTCTTCGCCTGCTGATCATAATTTTCCGCTGCCTTGTCAGTACATCCTTCCTTTTTACACGAAAATGCAATCGAGACCAGTAATAACATCCAAAATTCTTTTCTATGTATCATACCTCATTAATTCAACAAGAAACAAAAAATCCACCAATTCGTCTAAAACGAACTGATGGATTATAATTGTTTATTTCTTACGATTAAATCTTCTTCACTTTTACAGCGTTCATTCCTTTCGGTCCGCGTTCAAGTTCGTAAGTAACGTTATCGTTTTCTTTCACTTCATCGATCAATCCATTTACGTGGAAGAAGAAATTGTCTTGTGTTCTTCCATCCTTAATAAATCCGTAACCTTTTGAATCGTTGTAAAAAGTAACTTTCCCTTGATTTCCTTCAGCTTCTCCGCCTTCTTCACGTTTAGGAACACCTAACTCAATGTTGTTGGCGTTAATTTTCTTTTTCTTAGTCGGATCTGGCGGAGTATCAGAAATGTTTCCGTATTCATCTACGTATGCCATCATGTTGTCCAATCCTCCTCCTTCAGAAGTTGATTTGCGCTCTTCTTTCTTCAGCAACTTATCTTGTCGCTTTTTTAATCTCTTTTTTTCTTTTTCTTTTTTGTTAAATGTTTCTTGCGATTTTGCCATTCAGTTTATTCTTTGTTAATACTTCCTATCATTCATGCTCAAACCTTAAGTCATTGGAACTAAATAAATGATTGGAAAATGATGCTTAAAAATCTATTTACCGAATATATCATCCAGAAATGCAATAACACGTTATAGATCTTGAGATTTGAGCTTTTCACTAAAACGTAGCACAAAGATACGGCTTAGTTTTAAATATTTAGCGTACATCTAAATATAAAATACTGATCTAGTCCAAAACGTGCTTCACCCTACCCACTTGTCCATCCTCCAAACGCACCTTGATTCCATGCGGATGGTGATTTGAATTCGTTAGAATAACTTTCACATATCCTTCGGTGAGTATTCCCGTTCGTTGGTCTTCTTTTAAGACAATTTCAACATGTGCTCCAACCACAACATCCCTTCTATTCTTGCCATCCATATCAGTGTGAATTCCAGTATTGATTCAGCAAATCAACCATGCGACGGGCAGTATTGTTGAAATAACGCTTAGTTCGGTATCCACTTACCCAAGTTATCCCAGTGATAGCATTCGTAAGGAAAATTTCATCTGCTACCAATAAATTTTGTGGTAAAATATTACACTCGTACACCTTGATTCCATTGGAAATAGCGAGGTTAATAACCTGCATACGCATCGTTCCTGCAAGACAACCTTCCTCCAATCCTGGCGTATACAAAACACCGTTGCTTACAACAAAAAGGTTGGACGATGTACTTTCGAGTATTCCACCTGAGTAATTGGTAATCAAATAATCATCTAGTCCCTTTTCCTTTGCGGAAATTGCCGCGAGAATGTAAATCAACCCGTTTTTGGTTTTGAAATTGGACAAACTGGTCTTGTCCTTTTTCAATTCCATGAAAATATCGATCTCCACACCGCGCTGGTTCAATTCGTATTTATTAATCTCAGTCGGATACACCTCAATGTAAAATTCCACTTCATTTGAATCAGGAAAAAATGTACCTCCACTGGATCGGTCAATCGATATGCGACACCTTCCTCCTTCAGTAACACCCGATTTTGAGCACAACTCTATGATGCGTTCTTCAAAGAATTCAAGTGTAAAAAAACTGGGGGGACGCATTTTCAACTTCACAGCCCCTTCCAGCATTCGTGTAATATGGTTGACCATATTGATTGGTCGCCCATTGAGCACACGAATACTCTCAAACACCCCATCGCCATATAAATAACCACGATTCCCCGTCTTAATGGTATAACCACCGTTCTCTAAAATATCGCCGTTATTATTTACATATAGCATAAGCAATTGTAGGTTTAAAAAATGGTTTCTATAAACTGTTTTCCTTTGTCAAAATTAATTATTAGCACATAAATAATTCCAAATATGGCGCCTCCAATGTGAGCATCGTGAGCAATTCCGGTTCCACCTTTTTTATCCGCATAAAACTCGTACAACAGGTAAAGCGGCCCAAAAATGTAAGCAGGAATGGGAAAAGGTATAAAAATTATTTGAATCTGCATGCTCGGATTCCAAATTATTGCTGCAAAGATCACCGCTGAAACTGCACCAGACGCTCCAAGTGATCGATAACTTGGGTTGTCTTGATTCCGAGCATAAGGTATTACTGTCGCAAACAGCGCACCCAAAACATACAACGAAACAAAGTGCATTTGCCCCATTACATCGCCGTACGTGGCAATCAATCCACCATCTATTCCCAAATGAGGATACGTGGGTTGCGTCAAGAAGCTGTTACCTAAAAAATACAGAGAGATCATGTTGAAGAGCAAATGTCCCCAATCTGCGTGAATGAATATATGCGTAAAAATTCGTGCATAATTTTTATTGTGCTTACAGTCGTATGGAATGTAGAGCATTTTCTCCATCATTGCACGATTGTTAAACGCCATCAGAGAAACTCCAATGGTGACAATCAATATGATAGTAAGCACATTTATCATTTCACAGTTTTTAAAAAGATTGTATCTTCGTTTTACCGAAAACACGAATGTAACTATTTCGGGAAATTAAACCTATGAAGCCATTATTAATTAGTTGTATCATTATCCTTACTCTTTTAGGATGTAGAGATAGCTCTAAGAATGTTGAACTGCCACCATTTGAAGATCAGGACATTGCGGTAGCAAAGAAAATGAAAATGGCTATTTCAAGTGCTTATTTTGAACAGATAGGATTGCCAGATTCATTGGTCAATTATCTCAATGCTTACTATGCTGCACGAAATTACCAACCAAGGTGGATCAATGATTCAACCCTTACTAAGGAGGGAATACAGTTAAAAAATATTGTTTCTAAAAGTCACGAAATTAGTATTCCTAAAAATCGATTGGTTCACGTTAAGACAGAAAATTACATTCAGGATGAGATTCGAATCACATTGGCACTCAGTCGAATTGTTACCGATTTAAAAGATGGAATAATAGATTATGAAATCAAGCAGCCGAGACCCAAAAGCTTTTTACCTACCGATCAAATTGACGAACTGATTACTTTTGACACAACCGAAGAATTGCGACTCCAGTTTTTAAAATTTGGACCAAACGATTCAACCTATCAGGCACTTGGAAAAGGCTTGATTGCCTTTGTGGATCAACATGTGCTTGACACAACTTCGTTTGCTATTAAATCAATCAAACACGATTCCATCGGCGCCACTAAAAAAACCATGGATGCGTTGATTTCAAAAGGATACTTGAGCACAAAAACTTCCGACAGTACTGTTTTGGCTGAAAGTCTGGCGCAGTTCCAACGGGACAATCAACTAAAACCTGATGCCGTTATTGGGAAATACACTTCAATGTCACTTAATGAAAGTACCTATCACAAAATGGAGCGCATTTTACTTTCGATGGATAAAATTCGTTCGCAAACGCCACGGCCAAGTAAATACATTCACATCAATATTCCTGAGTACAAACTGCGTTTTTACATCAATGACAGTCTAAAAAGTGAGCATAATCTGGTGGTTGGTTCCCTGGAAAATCAAACGCCTGAATTGACTTCTAAACTCCGTAAAATTGTAGTTTATCCGTATTGGAGTGTCCCCTATTCCATTTCGAGTAAAGAGATTCTACCTGCCGTTCAGCGCAGTGTCGGCTACCTTGAAAAAAACAACTATAAAATTTTCAAGAATGGAGAAGAAATTGATCCACATACTGTCAATTGGAAAGCAATCCGTAAGAACAGTTTTCCTTACAAAGTGCGACAAGAACCCGGTCCAAAAAACAGCCTTGGAATACTGAAGTTTGATTTTCACAACACCCACAGCGTGTATTTTCACGATACACCATCCAAGGGGCTCTTTGGGGTCGATGTCCGCGCGTATTCTCACGGGTGCATGCGAACACAAAACCCTGTAGATCTAGCAAAAATCATTTTGGAACGTGACGAATACAATGATAAATTCAATGAGATGATTCCTGATTCACTCGATACGTTGATCAACCGTGGAAAAAACTATGAAATTCGATTACTTGATCCAATTCCTATTTTTGTCGAATATCAGACGGTCACGCGCTCTGATACATCAATGCTGATGTATCTTGATGTTTACGCAAGAGACGAGGAATACCTCGAAATTTTGCGTCAATAACGCTGGAATAAAATTAAATTTCAGTATTGTCCGATAAAAGCTGGGACCTCTCATTTCCTGCCTGTTCTGCGCCAGTCAGACAGGCATTCGAGGTGACTATTGATAAATTAAGCGTTGCGAGGTCATGTGGGGTGATATTTTGACTTTGTCAAAATATCACCCCACATGACCTTAATAATTACCTCTCCGAACTGTCACCTCGACCATCGGGAGAGATCTATAAAACTTTTATCGGACAATAATGATTAAATTTGTAAAAAAAATAGTAAAGTAGTATGTCAGTTATCATTTCCCCTTCAGTTCTATCTTGCGATTTCGCTAATGTTCAACGTGATGTCGAAATGATCAATAATTCTAGCGCTGACTGGTTCCACATCGACGTAATGGATGGTGTTTTTGTTCCAAATATTTCGTTTGGTTTTCCCGTGATTACAGCAATTAATAAACATGCAAAAAAACCGCTGGACGTGCATATCATGATCGTGAATCCTGATCAGTTCGTCGAAGAATTCGCCAAAGCGGGTACAGCAATTTTGACGGTTCATTATGAAGCATGCACTCACCTGCACAGAACCATTCAGTTGATTAAATCTCATGGAATGAAAGCGGGTGTGGCATTAAATCCCCATACCAATGTCGAAGTGCTCGAAGATGTCATCAACGACATTGATTTAGTCTTGATTATGTCTGTAAATCCTGGTTTTGGGGGACAAAAATTCATTGAAGGGGCCATCGATAAAGTACGTAAGCTGAAAGCGTTGATTCAACGAAAAAATGCAAACGTGATTATTGAAGTCGATGGTGGTGTAAATCTTGAAACTGGTGCACGTTTGGTGGAAGCAGGAGCTGATGCTCTAGTTGCAGGTAGTTTCGTTTTCAATTCCAGCAATCCCGCACAAACCATTGCGGATTTAAAGGCGCTGTAAGTGATCAAAGAGTTTTTCAAGGATAAATTTGAGTACGATTTTCTATCCAATAAAAAATGGATTGAACATCTTGTTGCGCATGAAGACAACTTGTCTCCTTACATACTCAAATCCATGTCCCACATCATCAACGTACATCACATTTGGATCTACCGCGTGCAACAGAAAAAGCAAGAATCTTTCACCTGGGACTTACTTCCAATTGATTTCTGGCACAAACTGACTCAAGAGAATTACCTGCAAACTGTCGAATTTCTGGAAAATATAGACCTTACAGAAAAAGTAAATTACCACGATGAGGAAGGGGTAGAAATGGAAAGGGAAACGGTTGATATTCTTTACCATATTTTGCAACACAACACCTATCACCGTGGACAAATTGCGCATGAATTGAGAAGTATGAATTTACCAGTTCCCGTTTTCAATTTTATCTCCTACACTTCATAAGTTGGTAAAGTTTTTGAAGTAAGTAACATAATCAGATTTAATTTGCTATTTTAAGCCTAGAAGACATAATAACGATAACGAAAAAAGAACGATTACAGTTATGGGAAACTTAAGATTAACTTTGCTGATGGCCAGCTTTTCATTTACATTTTCTTGCTTCTCACAGGTGATTTGGAATGAAGAAACCCTTTCCGCAAGAATGGAAGGAATTATTTATGTGGAAGGCACCTCAGAGCAAGATTTATACGAACGTTCAAAAGCCTGGATGACTACTAATATTGCTTCATTCAACGAACTAACGGTACTCGAACAAGATTCTGTGAAACAATTAAAAGGTTCAAGTAATATAATCTTATCTGGAGGAGGCCCTATACCGAGCAAAACTTTAGACTATAATATAACTATATATATTAAAGAGGGTCGACTTAAGTATGTCATCCAACAATTGATTTTAATCGATCATTCAGGTACAATCGGTTCTTCGGATGGAACTCCAAACTATCAGGATTTAAATCCATTATACGAAAAAAGGGATAAAAAGGGACAGAGTAAAAAGGATATTCAGCTTCTAATTGATGAAAAATTGGCAGCGTTAATAAACTCATTATCAAAAAATGTACAGAAGAAAATTTCTTCTGAAACAGAAGGTTGGTGATTTATAATTCTAACTATACTGCTGAACTGGTAAAGTTTTTGAAGGAAGTAACATAATCAGATTTAATTCGTTATTTTAATTGTATGAAATTATTTGTGTCTTTTATCTTGTTTTTTGGCTGTGCGAACTTTGTTTCGGCGCAAGTAAATGTTTTAGCTGAAGAGGAAACCAAACTCGTTCCTTTGCTGGAAGCGTTGAGATCAGCTGAAAACAATCAGGAAAAGGAAGCGAAAAACAAAGCATTTAAAACTGAACTGGCGAAAACTCTCGGGAAAGAAGGTGCTCTCACCTACCCGTTTTCACAGTTAACCACAGTGGGATTTATCGACAGTCCAGATAAGCAAATGCGCATCGTCAATTACAACATCGAACAAGACGATTTGACGCAGAAATACACCTGCTTTATCGTGCATTACGACAAGCGAAAGAAAGAACAATACGTCACCGAATTAAAGGACAACTCGTTTGGAATGCCGACACAACCGACTGAGATCTTGTCTTCAGACGAATGGTATGGTGCACTGTATTACAAAATCATTCCAATCGATAAAGGGAGTAAAACTATTTATACCGTGCTCGGTTGGGACTATTACGGACCTTCAAGTCAAGTTAAGTTGATTGACGCCATTTATTTCACGGGAAGTTCTGTCAAATTGGGAAGTCCCATTTTTAAAATTGGAAAAACGACACAAAAGCGTGTGTTCTTTGAGCATTCGAAAAAAACCTCTATGGCTTTGAATTACGAGGAACACCGTGGACGCATTATTTTTGATCATTTATCACCGGAGTCTCCGAATTTAAAAAATTACCGTTCGTACTACGTTCCCGATATGTCGTACGATGCTTTTGAACTTCAATCGAACAAATGGGTGCTTCAGGAAGATGTGATTGGCACAAACAATGAGGCTGACCCAAAAAAACAAATCATCTACGTCACGGATCCTAAAACAGGAAAGGTAGAAGCAAAGGAAGTGAAAGTTAAATGGATCAACCCTGAAGATCCGGACAATCCAAACGGAGGCGCTGAACACGTTGCAATTACCCCAGAAACAGTCAAAGAGGACAAGGAAAAGCAGAAAGATGAGGAAATGAAAATTGATAAAAGAGACAAACGCGATCCTTCGCAAGTATCTTTTTACGACGACGTTAAGAAAAACAAGAGGAAAAATAAGAAGAAGAAATAGTTTCAATAGTTCTATTTTACTTAATTAGATTAATTAAATATAATTTTGTATTTTTCAACCGCACAACCGTTGAACGTTAAACTGAATATATACCCCTGGCAGTATGAGTAAGAATCTATATATTGTTCCTTTTGACTTTACACCAGTCACTCAAAAAGCATTGGATTATGCACTGTTTTTGGGGAAACGAGTGAACGCAGAAATTCTTTTGGTCCACCTAGCCGCTGATAAAGCGAAGGTGCCAGCAAAAGTCAATGAATTTGAAAAATTAAAATCCTCCTTAAATATTCCTGCCGGAGTTACCATAACAACTATGGTGAAAGTAGGTGATATCTTTACAGAGATCAGTAAAATTGCCAAAGAAGAAAAAG
Source organism: uncultured Fluviicola sp. (assembly GCA_964643345.1). Taxonomy (GTDB): domain Bacteria; phylum Bacteroidota; class Bacteroidia; order Flavobacteriales_D; family Crocinitomicaceae; genus UBA4466. The sequence goes on along the minus strand of CAZXRU010000035.1, from coordinate 6,134 downwards.
CACAGTTAATTATCATGGGAACACACGGAACCAGAGGATTACAGCGTTTATTTGGTAGTTTCGCCATGAAATTAGTCATGAGCGCTGAATGCCCATTTCTTATCGTTCAAAAAAACACCGAAATAAAAGAAGTCTCTAAAGTGGTTGTTCCTATTGACTTAACAAAAGAGAGCCTTCAAATTGTAAATATTGCTGGTGATATGGCAAACATGCTTAATGCGAAGGTCAATGTACTTGCAGAAGAGCAAAGCGATGAAATTTTGAGTACACGGTTGAAAAATCGGGTCGGAATTGTCAGCAAGCAATATGAGGAACGCGCAATTGATGCTAGCATTCACTATGTAAAAAGCAGAGGTAGCTACGGAAAAAAGATAATGCAGTTTGTAAAGAAAAATGAGGTGGGCTTAATAGCTATTTCTTACCATTCGGAGAGTTTATTGCCGCAATTTGATAGCTTTGCACAAAATTTAATTACAAACAAGCCAGCGTTACCTGTGTTAATTATCAATTCTAAATTAGCGTCGGCACTCTATTTCTAGTACATGAAAATTGGAGAAATGAATGAGCTTACATTGCTCAGATTTACATCCGTTGGGGCTTACCTTGGCGATGAACAAGGAAATGATGTTCTGTTACCGAACAAATACATCACAGATGAAATGGACTTAGACGATGTTATCAACGTCTTTGTTTACCGTGATTCTGAAGATCGTGCGGTAGCAACAACAGAAACGCCAAAGATCAAATTAAATGGCTTTGCCTTCCTCAAAGTGACCGCAGTGAACTATTTCGGTGCATTTGTTGATTGGGGACTTGAAAAAGAACTCATGGTACCATTTAGAGAACAAAATCTAAAATTAGAAGAAGGCCGTTATTACCTTACATGCTTGTTACTCGACGAAAGCACAGACCGCGTATTTGGTTCGACACGAGTTAACCGTTATTTTGAGTTCTGCGACCATGAATTTGATCCAGACGAAGAAGTAAGTTTGTTAATTTGCGAAACCACCGACCTTGGAATCAAAGTCGTAGTGAACGACAGGTACTCTGGAATGATTTTTCATAATGATATCAGTCGCCCCATAAAACGAGGTGATTGGACCACAGGTTATGTCTCCAACGTTCGTGAGGATGGTAAACTGGACGTACGTCTAGATCAAACTGGTTATGTCAAAGTCGAAGGTTCGGCAGAGCGTTTGTTGGAAATATTGAAGGTGAGAAAGAAATTATTCATTACGGATAAAAGCGATCCTGAACTCATTCGCGAAACTGTTGGAATGAGTAAGAAGACGTTTAAACAAGCCGTTGGAAACTTGTACAAACAGCGATTGATCAGCTTAGAGGCCGACTCAATCACCTACATCGGTAACTAAATCGTAAACATTTCTCGAAAACGAATTGCTTGACGGCGCGAGATTTCAATTTTATCTCCTGTTTTCAGTTCAACTTGTAATCCGCCATTGAACCAGTTTTCAATACCTGTCACCCAATTTAGGTTGACAATAAACTTTCGGTTGGCCCTGAAAAAGAACTCTGGATCTAATCGCTCTTCAAAACTATTCAACGAGCGTAAAATCAATGGTCGACTGTTGTTGAAGTACACTTTTACGTAGTTTCCGTCCGATTCTAGCATGCGTACTTCGGAAAGTTGCACAAAAAAGCACTTCTCACCGTCTTTAATGAATACTTTGTCCTGTAACCCCAGTTTTTTGTTCTCGTCTTTGATAAATTTATTCGCAGATTCAAATTCTTGTTCATCGGCACGTTTCAATTTTTCCAAGGCTTCTTCGAGACGGTTGGTATCTATCGGCTTCAGAATATAATCCAATGCGTTGACTTCAAATGCTTTTAGCGCATATTCATCGTAAGCCGTGATAAAAATCACGCGTGGAATGATTTCGAGTTGTTTCAGCATTTCAAACCCCGTCATTCCGGGCATGGAAATATCTAGAAAAATCAAATCTGGCGCCAACTCCATTATTTTAGCAATTCCCTCTTCCCCATTCTTTGCCTCGTCAATTACTTCAATTTGGTCGTACTTACCAAGTATCGACTTTAACTCTTCCCGCGCTAAACGCTCATCGTCAATGATAATTGTTCTGTAATTTTTCATCTCTTAAATTTCATTATGGCATGGACAAAACCTTCTTTTTCTATCAACGAAAATTCAGCCCCTTGCCCATACTGCAGAGCCAATCGTTGTTTAATATTTTCTATTCCAACCCCCAAATCGACAACCGTTTCAAGATTTCCGGAGTTTACCACTTCAATTTTTACTGCTCCGTCAACTTCTTCTGCAATAATTCGCACTACTCCCCCATCCCGCAAGTTAGAAATACCATGTTTAATCGCATTTTCTACCATCATTTGAAGCGTAAAAGGAGGAATTTCAAACGAAGCCAAATCTGGAGACAACTCCCATTCAATCTTCAAACGTTCCTCAAATCTAATTTTCTCTAATTCCAGGTAATTTTTTGCTAGTTCAAGTTCACGCTCCAATGGAACGGTGTTCTCCTTTCCTAGCACTAATGAATGACGCAATAAATTCGAAAGCGTGGTGATCGAAACTTTTGCCTTTTCAGGTTCAACGGTAATCAATGCTCGAATACTGTTCAACGAATTGAATAAAAAATGGGGATTTAACTGGGAACGAAGGTTTTTCAATTCACTCTCGCGATTACTTGCAGTTAATTCTAAATTGGAAATTTCTTGATGCCTTGATTCCTGAAAGAAGTGAAATGTAAAATAGATGGCATTCCAGAAAAGCACCAAAAGCAGTATAGAAAAGACATTCACAATTACATCAGAAATTTCAATGGGATTATTCTTCACCGTATAAACATTCGACAAGTGGTCCGTAAACAAATCGATGACAGAAATGACAATCGAAAATAGAAATGAGGAGACAAGCAGACGTGGAATTAAACGCGGTAATTTCATAGACAACCACCCTAGCTTGATAAACACCCAACGCTGAAGATGTGTCACCGAGATACCTGCGACAATAATCACCACAATATTGAAAAGAAATGCGCCGTCTATATGTGCAGGGTTATTGGTGTACACCGACAGTGTCAATAACCCACAATAGGCTGTCCAACCAATAAATTGCGCTAACCAATAAAACCGCTTCGTCATCATATGATTCAAATTTACTACTATTTCCAAATGTCACCCCTTAAAAAGGATGACTGGATTTATTTCATTTCCTAGACTTCTATTCTCGATTGGAATGGTTTTTGACTTAATTTGCAATCATGAAAAAACTAGTGTTCCTTCTTCTTTTTGTGCCTTTCATTTCGAAGGGACAGAACTATTTGAGGGATCATACGGGTATAACTATTGGACTTACAACTAATTTCGGTTCTCACATCAATGCGGTAGGACTTAACTTTGGTGCTTACTGCACCGATTATTTTTTTCAGTTCAACGCAGGTTCAACGCTCTATTTTTATGGAAAGGGCTACGGCGGTCGAAGAAACTTTTGGGAATCTAGAAATCATGTCGGTTTAGTTTTACTGGGAGGTAAAAAGCAGATGGACGTTGATTTTCAGTTCGATGGACTCAATCATCAGACCAATTACAACCTTGGATTAGGCTACAACTATATTTGGTATTTTGACAATGTCGGAACATCGCAACGTTCGGGAGGATTTGCCATTCACGTGAAAAATATCAGTTTCTACCATGAAAATGACGTGTTTGCTGGTAATGCAGATGATCGCTACAGAACGGGACATTTTTACCTTTCTTACCGTGATACAAATTTTAAGTTGGGGACAGGCGTCGCTATTTGGACGGGTGAAACCAGAAATGGAAATCGCATTAGAGAAAATCAAGGTAAAATGGCAAATGGATATAAAATCATTGATAATTTACCGTACGGCAGAACAAGTCACGGAAATGGATATGTTTCGTTTGTGTACAACCTACCCTACCAACAAACTACCCACTTGCGACTTGGAATTGACAGTGAACACATCCGTCATGCAATTCAAAACAGGCTGGTACACGACTTGATTTTTTTACCGAAAAAATTTGATCGAAAGAGCTGTCACTACCCGCGTTTGGACAAAAATGGATTCGCTACTTTTGAGAAGGAACAAGTTCGCCCATCTATATTCTACACGCAATTTGGTACCAACGAAAATTGGTCAAATTAAGAAGTAGGAGTAAATTGTTCATTTCTCCTGTAAAAATAAACGTTTTTTTTAGGGCGTAGATATGATGAATCTTGTAACTTTGCCTCCCGAAGTTACAATTCTATCATTATGTCAAATTCAACAAAGTATGTATTCGTAACTGGAGGGGTAACATCGTCTCTAGGAAAAGGAATTATTTCTGCCTCTTTGGCGAAGTTACTGCAGGCACGAGGTTATTCAGCAACCATCCAGAAATTAGATCCCTACATCAATATTGATCCAGGAACACTTAACCCTTACGAACACGGAGAATGCTTTGTGACCGACGATGGTGCAGAAACTGATTTGGATTTGGGACATTATGAGCGTTTTTTAAACGTACCAACATCTCAAGCAAACAACGTAACAACAGGAAAAATTTACCAATCGGTCATTGACAAAGAAAGACGTGGTGAGTTTCTAGGAAAAACTGTTCAGGTTATTCCACACATCACAGACGAAATCAAAGAACGCATTCAAATTCTCGGAAAAAGTGGCGATTACGACATCGTAATTACAGAAATCGGAGGAACTGTGGGCGATATTGAATCACTTCCATACGTGGAGGCTGTGCGACAAATGAAATGGGAATTTGAAAACGACTGTCTAGTTATTCACTTGACATTGGTTCCCTATTTGGCTGCTGCTGGTGAATTGAAAACGAAACCAACACAACACTCCGTAAAACAATTGTTAGAATTGGGAGTTCAGCCAGATATTTTATGCTGTCGAACGGAGCATGAACTCGATTTGACATTGCGCAGAAAAATCGCGAAATTCTGCAACGTAAATATGAATGCTGTTATTGAATCACGTGATGCCGATTCAATTTATGACGTTCCTTTACTCATGCAATCAGAAGAATTAGACAAGGTTGTTCTTGAAAAATTGAACCTTCCTACAAAGTCAATTCCTAATTTGGACAACTGGAAAGACTTTTTGGTACGTTTGAAAAATCCAGAATCTGAAATCAATATTGGATTGATTGGTAAGTACGTAGAATTGAAAGATTCGTACAAATCCATAAGTGAATCAATTATTCATGCAGGAGTAGCTAACAATGTAAAAGTCAACGTTAAATGGATTCATTCAGAAAAGATAACCGCTGCAAATGTCAAGGAAGAACTGGAAGGACTATGTGGTCTTTTAGTCGCTCCTGGATTTGGTTCTCGTGGAATTTCAGGTAAGATTGAAACGGTAAAATACGCCCGTGAAAATAAGATTCCATTTTTTGGTATTTGTTTAGGAATGCAATGTGCAGTCATAGAATACGCACGTAATGTATTAGGGAAAGAAGAAGCCCATACCACTGAAATTTCAGAAAATTGTAAGTATCCTGTCATTGATATGATGAGTGAGCAAAAGAACATATCTAATCTAGGTGGTACAATGCGACTCGGAGCGTATAAATGTCAGTTGATGCCAAATTCTAACATTTATAGAGCATACAATTCAGACAAAATTTCGGAACGTCACCGTCACCGTTACGAGTTCAATAATGCCTATTTAGAAGAATTTGAAGCCAACGGAATGAAAGCTACTGGGAAAAATCCAGAAACAGGATTGGTAGAAGTCGTAGAAATTGAAGATCATCCATGGTTTGTTGGAGTACAGTTTCACCCAGAATACAAAAGTACAGTTGCCGTTCCTCATCCTTTGTTTGTTGCATTTATTGCCGCATCAATGAAACTAAGCAACCAAAAAAAATAAAGCCTTAAAAAAAATAGTATGGATAAGAATACCGTCATCGGATTAGTAATTATTGGAGTTATACTTTCAGTATTCACCATTTTCAACCAACCGACTGAAGAAGAATTAAAAGCGCAACAAGCAAAAACAGAGTTAAACGAGCAGCGCAAACTTGAAAACAAAAAAGAATCCAAGGAAGCAACGCATGAAGACAACAAAGCTGAAGTAAAAGATTCTTCTAGTGCCGAAACTGAAGTTATCGAT
>CAZXRU010000034.1:0-17563 GCA_964643345.1 uncultured Fluviicola sp. | reverse complement strand
AGTTATCGATACAAATACGGTTGCTCCAACTGCAGAGGTAAAGACGAATAAGCCGGTAGCTGGTGAGATCATCCGCATGGAGAACGAAAAGCTAATTGTGGACTTTGATACCAAAGGTGGACAAATTTCTTCCGTCTATCTAAAAGAGTTTGAAACCTACCATGATTTCGCCAAAGAAGATGGAAAAATCACTCCACTAGCATTGTTTCGTAAGGGAGATGCTACGAATCACCTAATTATTCCAATGGATGGAAAAGAGTTAAATACTGCGAAGGAAGTATTTACTGTGGCATCTAAAACAAATGATAAAATTGTTTTTCAGCTCAAAAATGAGGGTAATCAGGTAGTTGAATTCGTGTACCACTTCAACAAAGATGCGTATGACATCGATTACAGTATCAATTTACGTGGTTTTTCAGGAAAGGTAACTCCTCAAAATGTTGTCTTCAACTGGGAAGTAGCAATGCGTAAGACAGAGCGTCTTTTCAGTGAGCAACGAAGAGTTTCAACTGTATGCTACAAGTACAAAAACGAAGGTTTTTCATGGTTGAGCGAAATGGGCGATGACGAAGAAGAAGCGGAAGACAATGTGGAATGGGTAAACTTCAAACAAGGGTATTTTTCGTCCTTTTTGAAGGCGGAGAACGGTTTCGCGAAAAAGGGAAGTTCATTCAAGATCGATACCTATGACGCGAATGAAGAAAAAGATTGGACGCACCTGAAAGACTTTTCTACTTCACTCAATTTAAACTTAAAAAGTGTTGACAATGCTTCTGTACACATGAGTTGGTTCTTTGGTCCCAACGATGATTCTGTGTTAGAATCCTACAACGCTGGATACGAAGACATCTTAAATTACGGTTGGGGATTGTTCCGCTGGATCAATATTTACGCAGTTCAACCAATGTTTGAAGTGCTTGGATCGACAGGAATGAGCATAGGAATCGCTATTTTGTTGTTGACGTTCATTATCAAATTCGCATTGATGCCTATTCAATGGAAAATGTACGTTTCCTCTGCTAAAATGCGAATTCTAAAACCAGAAATTGAGGAAATCACACAGAAATACCCGAACAAGGAAGATGCTATGAAAAAGCAAATGGAGACCATGTCACTCTACAAGGAGTCAGGCGCCTCTCCCCTTTCTGGTTGCGTTCCGATGTTAATCCAAATGCCAATTTTACTTGCTGTATTTAGATTTTTCCCATCGACGTTCGCGTTGCGACAAGAATCATTTTTGTGGGCAGAAGATTTATCATCGTACGATTCAATTTACGATTTCGGTTTCAATATTTGGATGTATGGAGACCACATCAGTTTATTTACGCTGTTAATGGCAGGTACAACGTTGATTTATACGTTTATCAATAGTGGAAATATGCAGACTCCACAGCAGCCAGGAATGCCAAATATGAAGGTGATCATGTACTTCTTCCCTATTTTGATGATCTTCTTTTTCAATAATTATTCATCTGGATTGAGTTATTATTATTTTATCTCGACTTTATTGTCTATCTTAATCATGTTAGCAATTAAGTATTTCTTTGTTGACGAAGAAAAACTGAAGCTCAAAATGGCAAACAGAAAAGCAGCAGCAGCGGCTTCGCCAAAGAAAAAGGGTAAATCCAAATTTCAGGAGCGCTTAGAGCAGATGCAAAAAGCACAGTTGGAACAACAGAACAAGAAGAAGAAAAAGTAGGTAATAACTTTGATGCGGCCAACATCACAACTCCTTTTAGCCTCTCAAGAATGAGAGGCTTTTTTTTACGCATGAAATCAATTGTTCAAGAGTTGGACAGTCTATTTTTGTAACTGATTTTAAACGAAGAACATGATCAATACAGTAATAACAGGATCAGGTTCATATGTACCTGAAAATGAAATTGAAAATACCAATTTCAATGAAAATCCATTTTGCTTTGATGACGGTAGACGGATTCAAAATACCAATGCCGAAGTAATTGAGAAATTTAAGGATATCACAGGGATCACAGCGCGACGCTATGTCAACGACAACCAGTCTTGCTCCGAAATTGCTTTTATTGCTGCCGACAGAGCCATAAAGGATGCGAATATTGATCCTGAAACAATCGATATGATTATTGTCGCGCATAATTTTGGTGATGTCATCAAAGGTTCGAATCAAACAGATATTGTACCCAGTATCGCTTCGCGTGTAAAACATCAATTGGGAATTAAAAACCAATTCTGTGTTCCCTATGACCTTATTTTCGGTTGCCCAGGCTGGGTGCAAGGAATGATTCAAGCGCATATGTTTATGCAGACTGGTGAAATTAAAACCTGTTTAATTATTGGCGCAGAAGTACTTTCCCGTGTCGTCGACCCATTTGATCGTGACACCATGATTTTTGCAGATGGTGCAGGTGCAACAATTCTTGAGGCGAAAGAAGAGACAACGAAAAGAGGAATTCTTTCCCATGCGACTGTTTCGCACACGCAGGACGAGAAGGATTATCTCAAAATTGGAGAAAGTTTTAATCGTTTTGGTGGAGATGGAACAAAGTACATCAAAATGAAGGGACATAAAATTTATCAATACTCTTTAACTCAAGTTCCTTTAGCTATGAAATATTGTTTGGACAAAATTGATATGGATCTGAAACAAATTGATAAAATCCTTATCCATCAGGCGAATGAAAAAATGGACGAAGCGATTGTAACACGCTTGTACAAAGCTTTTGGCTTAAAGTCGGTACCTGAACATGTTATGCCGATGATTATTGAGCGATTGGGAAATAGTTCGGTAGCAACCGTCCCCACACTTTATGATATGATTATGAAAGATAAGTTGCCGAAACATCAAATCACCGAAGGAAATCACCTGCTTTTTGCATCCGTTGGTGCGGGAATGAATATTAACTGCATCATCTATAAAGTTTAAGTATAGAATGAAAAAGGGTTCCACTAAACAGCAGAACCCTTTGATCTTATGATTTTCAGAATAATTAATTCCCAATTTTTCGAATACGCGTTCCATCGGAATAAATGATGATGCGTGCTCCAGAAAAATCAGAAGCTACTTCTTGCCCCATCATATTAATTATGTTGACTACTTCCTTCTTCTCTTCTGTATTATTGATCGCTACCGTGCTGTAGCGATTCACTTTACCGTCGTAATCAACTTGCGACAATCTGTAATAGTTAACCGTATTTCGGTAGTTGTAATCATTGAACGAGTAATTGATTTCTGAGGTAGAATACCCAGCCCCTGACTGATTATCAACAACTGACCATTCGGCATTATCCACTGATCGCTCTAACAAGAAATAATCATTTCCATTTTCTGTTTCAGTTGTCCAAGATAAGTAGTTAAAATCGTCAAACTTTCGTCCTTCAAAATTGGAAACCTCAACAGGTAAAATGACTGGTGTGCAACCCAAACCTGCATTTCCACTCCAGTTCACTGTATATCCAACATTCGAAGCACTGAAATTATCTATCAGTAGAATGTAAATTTCTCCGGCTTGAACAGTCAAATGTCTAAGAAATGGAGTGTCACCGCATGCACCAGCAGATGTAGGAAGTCCAATATTTATCTGCATTCCAGTCTGCAATGTGTTCGTTCCACAGCCATTATTGCCGTTACCACCTGTTCTTGGGTACTGCGTCCAGCTGCAACGAATCGGAGCAGAGGTTGGTGCGCAGTTCGCTGCCACGTTCGCTGTAGTAAATGGTCCCCAAATAGCAAAATCATAATCGGCTGCAGCGTTAGGATTAATAGACATTCCTAATGTACCTGCCGTTTCAACATTGATGTAATACCAAGCAGATTGATGTTCATTTCCTTGCAGACAGCCTCGGTTTGATCCATTGAGTTCCTGTGTGCCAAAACCAGCGTTGTTACCTCCAAATCCAGTATTGCTGCAAATCATTTGTGCACTTCCGCAGTTGGTTGTTTTTTGTGCAAACGGCATTAGATCAGCGTGACCTTCTTTCTGAAAGCTAAGCATCGTATAGCCTTTGTTTTCCACGATTGATTTGAATTCTAATGAAGTAAAATCCTCAACACTGTTAAAAACTAATGAAGCTGAATCTATACTCGTATTAAATGGCAAGATTCCTTCCGTGATATCGCTCAGCGCCTGTTTAGAGTTTTCATCTAAAGAAACTGTGTATTTGAACGATTGTGAATAAGAACTCAATGAGAAAGCTGCAAACAATCCAATGAGTAGTAATTTTTTAAGCATTCCAATAAAATTAAAAAGTCGTTTAACAGCCTTATATTCAGTCACATAGATTTAATGACTCGTTAAATTTGGCGCAAAGGTATTACGGTTTTTGAGATAAAAAAAATAGTATGGATTTATTTTTATTGCAACTCGAAAATTTAACAGTTTTTATCACTTGATAAAACGTTCAGTCAATACTGCGACTGACCTTGAATTTACTTACGACTAAAAATATTGTATTTCAAAATACAATAGATTGCTCTAAAACCATCCTTCCAACCAATCTTCTTCCCTTCTTCGTACGTGCGACCATAATACGAAATACCGACTTCGTAGATGCGGATTTTTGGAACACGTGAAAGTTTTGCTGTAATCTCAGGTTCAAAACCAAAACGGTTTTCTTTCAAATTGAGCGATTGTGCGGTTTTGGTTTCAATCAATTTGTAGCACGTTTCCATATCTGTCAAATTGAGATTGGTGAACATATTGGATAGACGCGTCAAAAATTTGTTTCCAATTGAATGCCAAAAGAACAAAATTCGATGTGGATTTCCGCCAATAAACCGTGAACCAAAAACTACATCTGCCTGTCCCGCTAAAATCGGTTTCAACATTCGATTGTATTCTTCTGGATCATACTCCAAATCGGCATCTTGGATGATAAGGTATTCACCAGTTGCCAATTCAATTCCTTTGTGTAACGCTGCCCCCTTCCCCATATTTACAGGCTGGTTAAACAGACGAATAGTTAAATCAGGATTTGCAGCCAAATAGGTTTCTATCGCATTATCCGTCCCATCAGATGATGCATCATTGACAATAATCAATTCTTTTTGAATCCCTTGATTTAACTCTACCGCTTTGATCTTGTCTAAAATCAAATGAATCGTTTTCGCCTCGTTGTAGGCAGGAATTACGATGGATAGAGTTTTAAATGTTGTAATCATGAAGAGCAAAGATAATTTTTCTGTTGAACTGTTCTATTCTTTTCAGTTAAAAAGGACTTTAAGATAGTTTTACCTTCAGACGAAGTTGAATTAAGTCTTAATATCCTAAAGTCTTTCCGTCTTAAAGTCTCCCTTTACCGTTCATGTATTTTTTAACACAATTCCTCGAATTATTTGTAATTTAGACGCCCAAACAAAAGTGAATGAGATTTATCTTTCTGAGTATACTTTTTACCATGTCATCTGCCCTTTCTATGGCACATGATTACTTCTTTGCCTTTGCTGAAATGGAATACAACGAGGTAACGCAACGTGTCGAAGCGACAGTTATGGTAACGACTCATGATTTAGAAAAAATGTTTGAAATGAATGATAATCAGATCATTCGAATAGATGCTCAACAAAAAGATAGTACTACCACGAAATTGGTAAACGACTATATCCTAGATCATTTTCAACTGAAAACATCCAATCAATCATGTCAATTTCAACTCGTTGGATTCGAAACAGCACTCAATGGTATTACCAATTTTTATTATGAGTCGCAACCTATCGAGTTGATGAGTCCGTTTTCTATTCAGTTTGATGTCTTGATGGACCAATACCCGCAACAACAAAACAAAATCACACTTATTTATCGTGATAAGAGTTATACCCACGATTTTTTATCAAACCAGCGAACAGCAATAATAAAACTAGACTAGCATGAAGCATATACTATACGTTGCCCTTCTTACTCCTTTCGCATCGTTTTCTCAAGAGAACAAGTTTGCGCAGTTAGGTGAGAATTTACCAACACCGAACGAATATCGAACAGCGGCGGGTGCGCCTGGGCACAACTACTACCAGCAAAAAGCCGATTATAAAATCGATGTCACAATTAACGATCAAACACAGCGATTGACAGGTGTTGAAACCATCACGTACACCAATAATTCACCAGATCATTTGGAATACCTGTGGATCCAACTCGACCAAAACATATTTGCAAAAGATTCTGATTCTAAGCTGATTGAAGTAGAACGTATGGAAGATTTTCGTTCTATAAGTGATGTAAGCAAACACTTTTTCGACTATGACGGTGGTTTTAAAATTGAAGAGGTAACTTCTACATCAGGACAAGGTATGAGTTATGCTATCAACAAAACTATGTTGCGCATCAATTTAGAGCAACCAATGAAACCAAATAGCTCCATTTCATTCAAAATAAAATGGTGGTACAACATAAATGACCGTATGAAGGTCGGTGGTCGTAGTGGTTACGAATATTTTGAAGAGGAAGATAATTATCTCTACACCATTGCTCAGTGGTTCCCAAGAATGTGCGTCTACAATGATGTTGAAGGATGGCAAAACAAGCAATTTTTAGGACGTGGTGAATTTGCGCTACCTTTTGGCGACTATGAGGTAAACATCACTGTTCCTTCAGATCATATTTTAGGTGCTACAGGCGTTCTTCAAAATGCAAATAGTGTATTAACTGCAGAACAACGTGCACGGCTAAAGAAAGCATCAACTTCTGATGTTCCAGTTATGATCGTCACCCAAGAAGAAGCTGAAAAGGCCGAAAAAACGAAAGAGAAAGCACTAAAAACATGGACGTTTAAAGCAACAAATGTGCGTGATTTTGCCTTTGCATCCTCACGAAAATTTATCTGGGATGCGCAAAATGTCACGGTTGGAGGTAAGAATATTTTGGCAATGTCTTTCTACCCGAAAGAAGGAAATCCATTGTGGGAGCGTTATTCGACAAAATTAGTTGCCCATACCATTAAAACCTATTCAAAATACACAGTAGATTACCCCTACCCGGTTGCAATTTCTGTGCACTCCAAGTGGATCGGAATGGAATACCCAATGATTTGCTTTAATGGTGGTCGACCTGAACCAGACGGAACATACACCGAGCGAACAAAATACGGCATGTGGGGCGTAATTATCCACGAAGTGGGACACAACTTCTTCCCAATGATTATCAATTCGGATGAGCGTCAATGGACGTGGATGGATGAAGGGCTGAACACCTTTGTGCAGTATTTAACCGAGCAAGAATGGGAACGCGGTTATCCTTCTAGCCGAGGTCCCGCCTACTTAATTGCTGACTACATGCGTGGGGATAAATCCAGAATTTCTCCCATCATGACCAATTCAGAATCCATTTGGCAGTTTGGAAACAATTCCTACGGAAAACCAGCAACGGCACTTAATATTCTGCGCGAAACGATCATGGGAAGAGAATTGTTCGATTATGCGTTTAAAATCTATTGTGAACGCTGGAAATTCAAACACCCTACCCCAGCTGATTTCTTCCGTACGATGGAAGATGCTTCAGCTGTTGATTTGGACTGGTTCTGGAGAGCATGGTTCTACACCACAGATCACGTAGACATAAGTGTGGATCAGGTAAATCATTTTGAATTGAACACAGGCGATCCGGAAATGGAAAAAGCGGCTAAGAAGACTGCAGATGAGAATAAAGACCAATTTATTGGCGACACGCGGAATAAAGAATCGATAAAGGAAACAGTCAACGAGCGCGATAATAACATTGATGATTTTTACGCTAAACGGAATATCTATGAAGTCGATGCGCTAGACCGCAAGGAATACGAGGAACTTAAAGCAAAAATGTCTCCTGAAGAGTTGGAGTTATTGAACTCGGGAAAACAATTCTATGAAGTTCACTTTACAAATATCGGTGGTATTCCAATGCCGTTGATTCTAGAATTCACTTTTGAAGATCAATCGACAGAAGTCATTCGCGTTCCTGCAGAAATTTGGAGAAAGCATGAAGAGAAAGTGTCTAAAGTTTTTATTTTTGACCGCCCAGTGACATCGTTGCGTTTGGACCCATATTTGGAAACAGCTGATACCGATCTAAATAATAACAGCTGGCCAGCAGAAAAGGTTAGTACTCGTTACGAATTATTTAAAAGCAAACAAACAGGTGAAAACCCTATGCAACGCGACAAACGTTTAAAAGAATTAGAGAAGCAATAAAGTAAAACCAGAAAATAAATTAAATTAAAACAACCAGATGAAAAATTTCAAAATATCATTCATTGCATTTGCATTAATTATCTCCTCATTCGTTAGAGCCGACGAAGGCATGTGGCTTCCATTTCTACTAGGTAGAAACTACGAAGACATGAAAAAGCATGGACTGAACTTAACACAAGAGGAAATCTACTCGATCAACAACTCTTCACTGAAAGATGCTATCATTTCATTTGGCGGATTCTGTACCGGAGAAATTATCTCTAAAAAAGGGTTAATCCTTACCAATCACCACTGTGGATACGATGCCATAGCAGGATCATCAACCAAAGAAAACAACTACTTGGATGATGGATTTTGGGCAAAGAATGTCGGACAAGAAATTCCAATCCCCGGATTGAACGCAACATTCATCATTCGTATTGAAGATGTCTCCGCAACGATTAACAAGGAATTAAACGAATCTATGACGCTGGAAGAGCGCAATGCTAAAATCAAAGAACTTTCTGCGATTTTGACCAAAGATGCCGTGGCAGGAACTAATTACGAAGCGTTTGTGCGCGATTTTTTTGAAGGAAATGAGTTCTACTTATTCGTTAAGGAAACCTTTAACGATATCCGTTTGGTAGGTACACCTCCTCAATCTGCTGGTAAATTTGGTGGAGATACAGATAACTGGATGTGGCCACGTCACACTGCAGATTTCTCCATGTTTAGAATCTATTCAAACGCGAATAACGAACCAGCACAGTACGCTGAAACAAACATTCCATACACACCAAAACATTCACTTCCTATCTCTATTAAAGGAGTTCAAGAAAACGATTACGCAATGATTCTTGGTTTTCCAGGTTCAACGGATCGTTACTTAAGTTCTTGGGGAGTTGAACAAGCAATTACATTAGAGCAACCTAAGCGTGTCGACATCCGAGCTAAGAAATTAGAGATCATGAAGTCGTACATGAATGAAGATGTTGATTTACGCTTGAAATATTCATCGAAATATGCGCAAGTAGCGAATTACTGGAAATACTTTATTGGACAGTCAGCACAGTTGAAAAACAATAAAGTCGCTGATAAAAAACGCAAGCTCGAAAGCGAATTCACAACATTTATCAAAGGAAAGGACATGTACAAAAACGTACTTCTATCGATTGAAAAATACTACGTAGCTACGAAAGACGTTGTGAACATCAAAGTGTATCAGTCTGAGTTCATCTATACGGTTGACGCAAATGTTTCTGCATTTAGATACAAATTTTGGTTAGATGCCTTGAAAAGTGGAAACAAAGAGCGCGCAGACATGATCGTTCCTCGTTTAAATCAGATGGTGGACGGTTATTTTGAAGATGCAAACACAGATTTAGAAGCACACGTAATTGCTGAAGTATTAAAAATGTATATCAAGGATATTCCAACCAGTCAAATGGGAGCATATACTGCAAAAATTGCATCGAAAGGAGATAAAGGCGTTGATAAATTCATCAAAGGTATGAAGTCGAAATCAATGTTCTTTAATAAAGCTAAATTCGACGCTTTTAAGGCGAATCCAACCGAAAAAGCATTGCTTGCAGATCCGGTGTATCAACTTGTGGCTGACATCGATCAAGCGCATTCAAAAGCAACAGGAACAGATGCCATCAAAAAAGCAAACGATGATTTGGAAACAGCAAACCGTCTTTTTGTAAAAGGATTACGTGAAATGCAACCAGAGAAAAATTTTTATCCAAATGCGAATTCAACATTGCGTTTGACTTATGGAAATGTGCTTCCTTACGATCCTAGAGATGGAGTTTCTTACCACTATACGACTTCTATTGATGGTGTGATGGAAAAAGAAGATCCAACTGTGGATGAGTTCAACGTTCACCCACGCATCAAAGAAGTTTGGCAAAAGAAAGACTATGGTCAATACGCTGATAAAGATGGAAATCTAACAGTAAACTTCTTATCAAACAACGACATCACAGGTGGGAACTCAGGTTCTCCTGTCATTAACGGTGATGGTCACTTAATCGGAACTGCGTTCGACGGTAACTGGGAAGCAATGTCAGGAGACATCTATTTCGAACCAAACATTCAACGTACGATCTCTGTTGATGTGCGTTACACGCTTTGGCTAGTGGATAAGTGTTTTGGCGCTACGAACCTGATTGAAGAAATGGAATTGGTGAAATAACTAATTCACAACTATAAATTCGAATCCCATTCGCACATCGCGGATGGGATTTTTTCAATCTATCACTTTGTCAGTATGGATGCAAAGGCATGATATTTGAGCAATTTTAACAGTCCCTCGCGATAATAATTTGTAAATTTGTGAGTATTATGAGCATGAAGTTTCGTTTCCTAAATAAAACCATAAAGAACCAGCGTTTCAACTATAATCCTATGTATTATGATGAACGCAAGGAACGATTGAATCGTAAAAAGGAACAGTACGAAAAATTGGAGAATGACACAATGTCAGAAAGTGAACGACGTGAACTGTTTCGTGAGAATTTAAAAGA
Organism: uncultured Fluviicola sp.; assembly: GCA_964643345.1. GTDB lineage: Bacteria > Bacteroidota > Bacteroidia > Flavobacteriales_D > Crocinitomicaceae > UBA4466. Next base: position 6,919 of record CAZXRU010000034.1, on the reverse strand, counting down.
CGGATTTTCCCGTGCTCAATACCGACAAACTCAACGCAAGACTTCCAATATGCGTATCATCATTCTTATCGTTCTCATGTTGGCGCTTGGCTATTTTATTTTTAATGGTGTCAACGAAGTCGATACGGTTGTGAAAAAACTTTGGTAATCCATGAGTGACATTATTCAACTCCTTCCTGATCACATTGCGAATCAAATTGCAGCTGGAGAAGTAATTCAACGCCCCGCTTCGGTGGTGAAAGAATTACTGGAGAATGCCATTGATGCTGGTGCAACGAAGATCGATGTCAACATCAAAGATTCAGGAAAGACACTGATACAAATTGTTGACAATGGTGGTGGAATGACGCCTTCCGATGCGGTTTTATGTTTTGAACGCCACGCAACGAGTAAAGTCCGCACGGCAGATGATTTGTTTGCGCTGACCACCAAAGGATTCCGCGGTGAAGCCCTTGCCTCTATCGCAGCGATTGCACACGTGGAAATGAAGACCAAGCAACCTGAAGACAGCACTGGAACGCACATCACCATTGAAGGAAGTAAGGTTAAATCGAATGAAGCCGTGGTTTGTCCCACAGGAACTTCTTTTGAAGTCAAAAATTTATTTTACAACGTTCCTGCGCGTAGAAATTTCTTAAAAAAAGAAAGCACTGAATTTCGTCATATCATGGATGAATTTGAGCGCATAGCCCTCGCCCATCCTGAAATTCACTTGACGCTAGCGCACAACGGAACGGAATTGTACAATCTCCCTTCTGAAGTTCTAAGAAAGCGAATTGCAAGCATTTTAGGCAAAGGCAGTAACGATAGATTAGTCCCAATTGACGAATCCACAGATATTGTAGAATTGAAAGGATACGTGCTGAAACCTGAGCACTCACGAAAAACACGTGGAGAACAGTATTTTTTCGTCAACAACCGTTATTTCAAGAGCGCTTACTTCAATCACGCCATCAACAAAGCATTTGATGGATTGGTGAAAAACGATGTGTTTCCTGGCTACTTCCTATACCTGACAGTCAATCCGCACAAAATTGATGTCAATGTACACCCTACGAAAACGGAGATAAAATTTGAGGAAGAAAAATTCATCTATTCTATTCTTGTCAGCAGTATTCGACAAGCGCTTGGAAAATACAACATTGCTCCTACCTTAGAATTTGAACAGGAAACCAGTTTTGACATTCCTCATGCGATGCGCTCACAAATGCCCGTAGAACCGATAGTCAAGGTCAACGAGCACTACAATCCGTTTCATACGACTGGGGCAAAAGCGAGCGCGAGTTCAACAGGCAGAACAACTGAGAACTTTTCGAAGGGAATCACGCAGCAAGGTTTTGGAAACGAAATGCCCAAAAGTGCAGATTGGCAGAATTTTTATTCCATCGAAGAGGAAGAAGATGAAACCGAACCAATTGAACTCGATTTACAAACAGAAAATAGCTCGTCTTTTCTGATCAAAGGAAACTACATTATCACACCAAGCAAAACGGGATTGATGCTCATTCATGCGCGAAGAGCAATTGAACAAATAGTTTATTCAGAGATATCTAATTCTTTTATATCTAATCCAATAGCATCTCAAAAATTGTTATTTCCTATTGAAAAGGAAATATCAAAAAACGAGAAAAATGCGTGGATGGAAAACAGTTCAATGTTGCAACAATTGGGCTTTGAAAGCAGCTTGGAAGACGATAAATTAATCGTCAACGCAGTACCATCTGTCATTCAAGAAGAGGCAATTTCTGGTGCAATAGATGAAATTTTTGCGACGATCGCCTACCAAGAAATTGAAAAGGGTGATATTGCACATACATTGATCGGAGCGATTGCAAAATCTGCTTCCATGAAGAGAATTAATCTATCGTCAGACGACCATGTACAATCGCTCATCAACCAATTGTTTCAATGCGAAAACCACATGTACACGCCTCGTCACAAAAAGATTGTAGAGACGCTTTCATTAAATGAACTTCACCATAAATTCAGTTAACATCTATGTTTCAAAATATCCCTGTCGTCACAAAGAACTTACTTATAATTAACGTGTTATTTTACGTTATAGCTATCGTTCTTGCGCAAAATGGAACGGATGTTTCGACTATCTTAGGAGCACATTACTTTAACTCCTTTCTTTTTGAACCCTATCAGATTGTGACGCACATGTTCATGCACAGTTTGACGGATTTCTTTCACATTCTCTTCAATATGCTTTTATTGGTGATGTTTGGCTCGCATTTGGAACGTATCTGGGGACCAAAACGCTATTTCTTGTTCTATGTACTCTCTGGTTTAGGTGCGATTGTCCTATACAACTCTATTGGAATCTGGCAAATTGCGGAACTAAAAACCTTGCTCGTTCAAGACGGCTACGATTTAACAATTCTAAATAACCAGCTATTGCAGGGAAGTTTTGAATCCATCATTCTTAACTCTGATGCAAGTCAAGCAATCCTTCAGGAGTACATCAACCTTTCTTTCAGCACCATGGTCGGGGCTTCAGGAGCCATTTTTGGGCTACTTGCTGGGTTTGCATTATTGTTCCCAAACACAGAACTCATGCTGCTCTTCCCTCCTATTCCAATCAAAGCTAAATATCTGATTGGTGGTTATCTGGTGTTCGAGATTTACAACAGTATTTACCGATCTGGTGACCAAATTGCGCATTTAGCACACGTTGGAGGAGCAGTTGTGGGAATTATCATTATTTTGATTTGGCGTAAGCAGAATCGCTCAAACTTTTATTAATATGCAGACAGAACGCACCTTTCTAGATGATTTGAAATACCAGCTAAAGCATGGCAGTATGACGATACGCCTACTTTTCATCAATATCATTGTTTTTCTAGCAGTGCGGATTATTGATGTGTTTGTCGATCTATCAACTGGTATTCCAGGTTCGTTTATTTCATCCATTGCTAATCCTATTTTCTCTTTACAGACTGATTTTTGGGGCTTTATCACACATCCATGGGGACTGTTTACCAGTATTTTTACCCATTATGACTTTTTCCACTTGGCATTCAATATGATTTTCCTGTATTTCACTGGGAAGATTTTTGAACAGCTTTTCGATCAACGTCGATTGTTGTACACGTACATTTTGGGAGGTGTTTTCGGTGGATTGTTAGAAGTCATAGCGCACAGTATTTTCCCAAAACTTCAAATGTCCAGCGATTTTGTCGTGGGTGCTTCTGGTTCCATCATGGCAATATTTGTCGCGATTGCATTTTACCGTCCTCATTTGAAGGTCAACTTGTTTGGAATTTTACCTGTCCGAATCATCATTCTTGCAGTTTTATTTATCCTGTCCGATATTTTGGGATTAAGTAATATAGATGGGACGGCTCACTTTGCACATTTGGGCGGTGCTATATTCGGAATGATTTCCATTCAGAATCCACACAGCTCCTCTAATATTTTGTTGCGTACAGAAGCATTTGTCGACTGGTTTAAAAGCTTGTTTTCCTCTTCTCGCTCGACAAAAATGAAAGTGAAACGTGGAGGTGGCAGCTCAGCGCGACATAAAAGCGATGAAGAATACGCAGCTGAGAAAAAAATGCGTCAAGACCAAACGGATAAAATTTTGGATAAAATCTCCAAATCTGGTTACGAATCCTTGACGAAAAAGGAAAAAGAATTTCTATTCAATCAAAGTAACAATGGTTAAATGGTTGAAGCAAGTATTCCGCCTTCGGACCATCTTGGTCGTTTTTACTGTGGCAGGTTTATTAGTGCTTCTACTTTCTTATTTCGCACCGTTCGTACATCCAAAAACGGCTAGTTTCCTACCGCTTCTCGGATTAGGCTACTGGGTGATTCTCATTGGAGTACTCGTTCTATTGGTCATCTGGACAATTATGAAATCACGCTGGGCACTGGTTGTCCTGCTCTTTCTACTACTTGGTGGAAAACTGCATTTCAGAACGTTCACCTTTGGAAGCGATGAAGTCAACGAAAACGGGACGGAGCTCCGCATTATGAGTTACAACGTGCGCTTATTCGATCTTTATAACGCGAATCCTTCAGAAAGCATAGGAACCAAGGACAAAATCTTCAAGTACCTTAAAGAACGTAATCCCGATGTCGTTTGTTTTCAGGAATTTTATCACCAGGATGCGCCCACCAAATTTATAACCAGAGACACGCTAACGTCAATTTTGGGAAGTGTTGATTTTCATGAGCGCTATGCCCACAAATTAGCTGGTCGACAGAATTTCGGAATTGCCTTGTTTTCAAAGTATCCGATTATCGAAAAGGGCAACGTCGCTTTTCCCGTTGCGCATTCCAACTTCAACTACTGCATTTACGCTGATATTGTGAAAAACAACGATACCATTCGCGTGTACAATGTACATTTACAATCCATCAGTCTTCAAAAAGACGACTACGCGCTATTCGATGAAAAAAATGTCGCTTCAGCGGAAGAATCCTCCAACGCAGTCAAGTTAATCCACAAAATCAATCAGGCTTTTCCAGTAAGGGCGGAACAAGCTGCTGTCATTATGGAACATGTAAGAAATTCACCTTACAAAGCAGTCGTTTGCGGCGATTTCAACGATACTCCACTCTCCTATTGTTACAACCAGTTCAATCAAATTTTGGTGGATGCCTACCGAAATACGTCGAAAGGGATCGGAACAACGTATGCAGGAAAAATTCCCGTTGGTCGAATTGACTACATTTTCCACAGCCTTAAACTGGGTTCAAAAGATTTCGTAATTCAGCAAGAAGCCCTCAGTGACCACTATGCAATTGACTGTACGATATTTGTCAAACCTGAAGAATAAATTGTATTTTGATCTAAAAAAGTGAAATGTTAGTAGAAATCAACCCAGAAAATATTGATAAACGGCTCGTTGAACAAGTCGTAACCTACCTGAAAAAGGGAGGGATTCTTATTTTCCCTACGGATACCGTGTATGCGATGGGCTGTGACTTGTACAACAAAAAAGCGTTGAACGAATTGGCAACAATGAAAGGTTTAAAGCTGAAAAAGGCGAATTTTTCCATTATCTGCGCCGATTTAAGTGATTTATCCAATTATGTCAAGCACATTGATCGCTCTATCTATAAAATATTGAACAGAGCGCTGCCTGGTCCCTTTACGTTTATCCTGCCAGCAACTATGGAAATTACGCGCTTGTTCGATTCCAATAAAAAGGAAGTCGGAATCCGTATTCCAGCCAATAAAATTGTAGAAGAAATTGTGCGACAACTTGGGAATCCAATTGCGACAACTTCGCTACACGATGATGAAGATGAAATCCTCGATTACTTCATTGATCCGTACGAGATCTACCAACGTTACGACGACAGAGTAGAATTTATTATTGATGGAGGACTTGGAAAACTAGAAGCTTCAACGGTAATTGACCTCACCAGTGGCGCTCCTGAAATTATCCGTCAAGGAATTGGAGAAATTGAATTATGATTTTAGTCATTGATTGCGGGAGTTCAAAAACGAAGTACATCGAGCAAATCGTCGATGAGTTCATTGATGTGAAGCCATGTAAGTTAATGGACTTCAACGTTTCTTGTTTAGAGGATATGAAAGGTGTGATTATCTCTGGTGCACCATTACTCATCACTGAAGTCGATTTGACTCCCTACTTGGAAAAAGTGGAATGGATTAAAACCACTGAATTACCCGTACTGGGAATCTGCTTCGGTCACCAATTACTAGGGATTTTACACGGAGCTTTTGGTTCAAAGATGCGTGAGGACCGGGATTGGCAATTGATTGAAGCGTATGAGGAAAGTCCATTGTTTTATCGCCTACCGAATGAAGTAGAAATGATGCAAGACCATTGCGAAACAATTTCAATTCCCGAAAACTTTATACTTGTAGCCTCTTCAGATGCCTGCGTCAATGAAACCATGCAGCACAAAAGCAAACCACTCTACGGCGTTCAATTTCACCCTGAGGTCTCAGGAAATCACGGTCGCGTAATGCTTGAAAACTTTGTAAAAGTGTGTTTGGGGGAGCTGAAGTGATCGAATTGCACTGAATTATTTCTCCCAGTCCTCTCCTATTATCATCAAGATATCCTCCGGTCCTAGGTAAACTTCTCGCTTGAACTGTAAGTATTCTTCTGTCGCGTGTGATTCGTAATGCACATAGCATGACCATTCATAACACTGCCAACCAAGTCCTCTTTCTATCGTTTCTCGATCAATTTCACGCTCAAATTTCGCTTTTCTGCGTGTTGTTAAATAATCCACGCCACGATCTATCAGCTGGAAAAAATCACGTTTCGAATAATCCAAAAAATGATTGAATTCATGCCCCAATACTCCGACTTGCGCATTGAAACCTACATCATCCAACGTTATAATTTCCTTTTGATCGAATCTATTATTAATCCGCACGACATATACCCTTTTCGAACGCTTTTTGTAAAAGAACGAAGCAAACGTCGGCCGCGCGTTCAACGTCGTTCCAATTTTCTTTTCTTTAAATCGTATTTTATTATCCTTCAGTTCAGGGTAATACTCTAACGCTGAATAAATAGCTAATTCATATGCTCTAGGAGCGTTCTCTACCAATGGAAAAACTTCCTTTAAACTGTCAAGTTTTAGCTTTACTACATTGGAATCAATGTAGCGAATTTGGCTATTTTGACCGTGAACACATGTGATTACAATGAATAATAAAAAAGAAAATAAAAATCGCATACCTTAAAATTACAAAAAATATGTACTTATTAAAAGAAATAAAGACGAAAATTGACTTTTGAATCAATCAAAAACCTACTTTTCAACAATCCAGATGGGAAAGCTCTGCCTACCTGTTCGAACAACGATAATAAATTTAGTTACTTTTAAAATGTTATTTAATTACAGATTTACATTGTAAGTTAAGAATAGATCAGAATGATTTTAAACAGGATTTGGATTGGAATGTTCCTAATTGCCA
>CAZXRU010000033.1:0-19319 GCA_964643345.1 uncultured Fluviicola sp. | reverse complement strand
TCACATTTATCGAATTTTTCTTTAGATCCCCCCTTGGGAGGGGGTGCTGGGGGAGGACATGAACTTTTTCAACTTTCCTGCCTGGCGTCAGACAGGGAACTTTTTCAACTTTGAACTACTTAAACTTTGAACTACTTAAACTTTGAACTACTCAGACCATACATCCCTAATAAAGCAAAAAGCCCTCGATCTCGGCTTCATGTTTTGCGGTATTTCCAAAGCTGATTTTCTCGAAAAAGAAGCAAGGCAACTTGATCAATGGTTGAAGAATGGAAATCACGGAAAGATGTCCTACATGGAAAACCATTTCGATAAGCGTTTGGATCCACGGTTGTTGGTGGATGATGCAAAGTCCGTGGTATCTCTTATGTTGAATTATTTCCCGTCTGAATCACAACAAGACAGCGAAGCACCAAAAATTTCGAAGTACGCGTACGGTGAGGATTATCATTTTGTGATCAAGGAGAAGCTCAAGGACTTGTTTCAGTTCATTCAAGACGAAATTGGTGAGGTCGGAGGACGTGTTTTTGTAGACTCTGCTCCAGTCATGGATAAAGCTTGGGCGAAGAGAAGTGGTCTGGGCTGGATGGGAAAAAACACAAACATCATTCACCCCAAACATGGTTCTTTTTTCTTCATAGCCGAATTAATACTCGATATTGAATTAATTCCTGATGGTCCAATGAAGGATTATTGTGGAACGTGCACCAAATGCATTGATGATTGTCCTACTGATGCCATCGTTGCACCCTATGTCGTTGATGGTTCGAAGTGCATTTCCTACCTGACAATAGAATTGAAAGACGAACTGCTGCCTTCTGAATTCAAAGGGAAAATGGAAAACTGGGCGTTTGGTTGCGATATCTGTCAAGATGTTTGTCCCTGGAACCGTTTTTCAACACCCCACAAGGAATCGCGATTTAATCCACACGAGAACTTACTAAAAATGAACAAAGCCGAATGGCACGATTTAACAGAAGAAGTCTTTCAGGAATTGTTCCGAAAAAGCGCGGTGAAGCGCACGAAATTTGACGGCTTGAAACGAAACATTGACTTTCTTAAGTAGTCTATAAAACAATTATTTGCGACCAATTAACGCAAAGGTAATTATGGAATAATACCATTTTTTTTGTAGTCAGAAAATGATTTCGTAAATTGCTCGGATATTTAAACTACGACTATGCCAGATAATGATATTGAAGTTGAGATTTCGTACAGTATGACGCCCTATACGGGACCTTGGACGAAAGCTGAGGCGGCGCATCTGTTGAGACGAACAATGTTCGGTCCAACAAATCAACAAATTTTAGACGCAGTGGCGGACGGTATGAATACGACCGTTACCAATTTACTGCAGATTCCAGCCATTGGAGAACCTCTAACGTTTCATCCGGATGAGATTATTGCAGCACAAGGAGCAACTTGGATTAACAGCGTTTATCCAACAGATCAAATTGTCGCACAATCAGTAGATTCCGCTAGACAGATGTCGCTTGGTGCCTGGCTACTTGAACGAATCAATAAAGAGCAAGTCTCTATTGGTGAAAAAATGTGTCTGTTTTGGCAAAATCACTTTGCGGCGAGTGCAGGATTTGACTCACGTGCAGCGTATGATTATTTCGCGTTGCTTCGTACTCATGCGTTGGGGAATTTTAAACAATTGGTTAAGGATGTGACCATTGACCCAAATATGCTCTTATTTTTAGATGGTGCGACAAACACGGTTTACAGTCCAAATGAAAACTATGCACGTGAACTGTTGGAGCTATTCACGATTGGTAAAGGTCCACAAATTGGTCCTGGAGATTACACGAATTATACAGAGGATGATGTCGCTGCAGGCGCAAAAATTCTTACCGGCTATATTCTACAAGGTTTAAGAAGCGATTCACTTACGCAGGTCACTTCGGTATTTACTCCTTTCCTTCACGATACTTCAACAAAAGTGTTGTCATCTCATTTTGGAGGTGTTTCAATTCCAGATGGTGGAGCGAATGAATATTCAGATTACATCGATATCATTTTTCAGCAAGACGAAGTCGCACGATTTATTTGTCGTAAGTTCTACCGTTATTTTGTGAATTTTGACCTGACTCCAGCTGTTGAAACAAATGTAATTGCCGAAATGTCAAGTACCCTCATTGCGAACAATTATGATGTTTTGCCTGTGTTAACGGAGTTATTCACCAGTGAGCATTTTTATGATATTTCTGTGAGAGGTGCCTTAATCAGAGGACCGTTTGACATGTTGTATGGAATGCTAAATAGCACTGAATCACAAACAAATTTTGCGCTTGACACGGATTATCAAATGCAGTTGAATGTATACGCAGTCTCAAATGTCTTGGGTCAAAACTACCTGGCTCCACCGAGTGTGGCAGGATGGCCAGCATATTATCAAACCCCAGCTTACACACAGCTGTGGATGAATGCAACACATTTGAAAACACGCTTTGACGTCAGCACATTTATGACGATTTTACCTGGTATACCGGTAAATGGAGAGAATTGGAAGGTGAATGGGCTTGGATTTCTAGACAATCTGTCAATCCCAGCCGATCCAGTGCAAGTCATTGATGATATGGTAGATTTATTCTGCCCAAAAGGATTGGATGCACTACAAAAATTGATTTTGAAGTCCATTTTAACCAATGGGCAACCTGATTTTGAATGGACAATTCAATACAATGAGTATATCGCAGACCCAACAAATCCAACTGTTGCTGATCCAGTAAGACAACGTGTGGAGTTAGTATTAGCAAGGCTTTTTCAGATGCCAGAATTCCATACGATGTAAGCCTAAATTAGAGACTATGAAAAGAAGAAATTTTGTAAAGAGTTTAGCGCTTGCATCAGCAGGAACGCCGATACTATTAAATGAAATGAAACTCCAGTCAATTGGAAAAAAATTGTTTAAGGTTTCGTCAAGCGCTGAAGATAGAGTACTGGTCATTATTCGATTGAACGGTGGTAATGATGGTTTGAATACTGTCATTCCAAGAGATCAATATGCGAATTTAACGATTCAGCGAAGTAACATTTTAATCCCTGAAGCGCAGGTGCTTCCTTTGACTACGGAAGTTGGACTACATCCAGTTATGACAGGAATGCAAGGAATGTACAACACAGGAAAGTTGGGAATTATCCAAAATGTGGGTTATCCAGAACAAAACAGATCGCACTTTAGATCAATGGATATTTGGACTTCAGGGTTGATTGATAATCCTGCTATTACAGGGTGGTTAGGTCGACAGTTTGACGAAGATTACCCAAATTTCCCAGAAGATTATCCAAATGCTACGTATCCAGACCCATTTGCAATTAGCATGGGATATGAAGTTTCAGCTACGTGCCAAGGTATCATGGCAAACTTTAGTCACGCAGTGAACAATCCATTTGATGCATACAATTTAGCGACAAGTGGTTCTATTAATGATGGTAGCTATTACGGAGATCATATTGAGTATTTAACGACACTAATCAATCAAGCAAACCAATACGGTGGTCAAATTAATGATGCCGCTGATGCTGGAAGCACGCTTTCAACGATGTATGATCCATTGAATCCATTAGCGGTTCAATTGAGATATGTTGCACAGATGATTTCAGGCGGTTTAAAATCTAAAGTGTATGTGTTGAACATCAATGGTTTTGACACGCATAACGCTCAGGTGATTGGTGCGGATACAACGACAGGAATTCACGCAAACTTAATGAAGAGCGTTTCGGATGCAGTTGCAGCATTTCAAGATGATTTGATGCTACTTGGATTGGAAGACCGTGTTGCGGGAATGACCTTCTCTGAGTTTGGAAGACAAGTCGCTTCGAATGCCAGCTTAGGTACAGATCATGGTGACGCAGCTCCGTTGTTCTTGTTTGGAACGTGTTTAGATTTCAGCATTATGGGACCAAATCCCGTTGTAGAAAGTACTGTTGTAAATCAAGCGGGACTTCCGATGCAAATTGATTTTAGAGATGTCTACGCTTCAATTCTACGTGATTGGTTCGGTGTATCGACCTCAGACATTCAATCACTATTTGAACATTCAGTAACCTATTACTCGTTATTGGGTGCATGCAGCCTAGGTGTTGATGAAGACGTTCTTACCAAAGATAAGGCATTGATTTACCCAAATCCTTCGTATTCTAATTCTACGATTCGATTTACTGCAGAAAGTGAGTGGGTAAAAATTGAAATTTTCGATACGAACAATAAGAAGGTACTGGATGTGTACGATGGCAATGTTGGACAAGGGCGACATGACGTCCCAATGGAGGTGAAAGATTTAACATCAGGCCAGTACTTCGTGAGAATATTAAAAAATTCAGGCACAATTACTACGAAATTGTTAAAAGTGAAATAATTGGAAAAAAAATAACAAATAATTCATTGGATATTTATAATTCTTTTATACATTTGAATCGTGAACATCTCTCGTAAGAGAAGATGAGTAGTTAGGTTAGGTTATAATGGTAAAGCTGGGTACTATGTACCCAGCTTTATTTTTTTTATAGTTCTTCTAATCCGCAATAAGTTCTTGGAAGACTTACCTAGATGTAGTAGGAAAAGTTCTAATTAACACACTTTTTACTTTTTCTGCTTCCCTCGCCCATTGGTCAGGGTAAAATTGATTGGTAAACGACAACGGGTTCTCACTTTTTTTCCCTTTGCCTCCCCAGGAATCCAGTTCGGCATGGTTTGTAGAAGTCGTACAGCTTCCGCATCAAGAGATTCTGAAACACCTCGTTCTACTTCAATATTGGTAATTTCTCCATTTGCTTCGACAATAAAGCTGAGATACACTCGACCTTGTTCGTTCATCGTTATTGCCTCTTGAGGATATTGGACGTTTGTGGCAATCCATTGTTGCATTCCTTCTGCACCTCCACTAAATTGAGCTTCAAAATCGGGAAAGTCAATTATTTCTTCAGTTACTTCTGGCTCTACTGGAACGGGTTGCTCTCTTAAAATTGGCTGCCCCGTTTTGAGATTATAATCTGTTTTCTTCACGATTTCCCCCATGTCATACAGATGGATGTATTTGAGTTGCTCCAGTTCCGTGTACTTCTTTAATTCACCATGAAGGGTATCATTTTTATAATACGCTTCCGTGCTTTTCTTGCCATCGGTATAATACCAAATACACAGACCGTCTTTCATGTCGTTGAATTCATTTTGATGACTGTGAAGAGTTCCATTTTTATAATAATAAGTCGCCATGCCGCGTCCTGTTTCATCATACTCTTTAATTCCATAGAAAGCTTTGACTTTGCTGTATGTAGTGCGTTGCCAGTTTGCGGCGTACCAAACGGTGTCATTTTTAGTTTGACTAAAGGTGGATAGTACGTATAGGGTAAAAATGAGTGTCAGTATGGTTTTCATGGTGTGAAATTGTTTTAGTTGTTTATTCCAATAGAATCAATGAAGTTATGTTTTACTAAGTTAGTTTATTTTCAACAGATCAGCAACAACCGCTTCTCTCCATTTTTTTCTTCCGGTGCACGGTGCAAACAAGGTGCAACTTGACTCTCAGGATGATCGATGGCTAGTCTCCAGAGATGACCAAGACCTAAACTAATTGGGCGGGCCTCAGTCGCAGCGAGATAATGTAAATCAAAGAAATTTTCGCTTAAAAATGATTCAAAACCTGCGTCTTTTCCCTGATACAATTTTTTGAGTTCATCACGTATTTCGGGGACAAGCACTTTTTGTATTCCTTGAGAATTGGGCAGAATTTCACTCGACGCGCCATGGTACGTGCATAAAAACGTATCGACAGGGATAGGAGAGCGATCTACATGAAAAGAATAAACATCCGTTGGAAAAAATGGGAAGGCATCATCGCGCTCATAGGATTTGATCACATTCAAAACAGGAGACGCACCATACGATTTTAATAGCTCTAAGTCACTTAACAGAATTTCTCGGGCAAGTTGCCCTTGTTCACTCAACTGAAGCTCGCGAAGCTGCACTTCATCAACCACCGCCATATTTCCATTGAGTTCTATTTTGTTCACAATCTCAGAAAAATCACCTATCAACTCACGTGACCAGCACAGTGCATTTACATCTCCACGAAAAGGCGTGGAAACAAGGTCCTGGAAACTGGTGACGATTTGAATTTGCTTATGAGTGTGGGATGGATCTGGCATAGGGGTGTTTAACGGTTCTCAACTTAAAGCCACGGGCTTCTTGGAAGTGGTTGTTCAGCTCGTGACTTTTAGTTATGTTATGAAGATCGATTATTGTCTTACTAAAACTTGGTATGCATACTCTTCGTCAACTTTTAGTATCCACTCCATAGTATCATTTCCAATTCTAATTTTCCACTGATCATAATCTTCGATTTCATCCTCGGGATCAATTTCGTCTCCCCAATCAAAAAAGGTTGTATTGTTTTCAGTTAGTTCCCATTTCCAAAGATGATCTGTTTCATTGTCTATATGGTAAACACCATTTTTTCGGAAATCATATAAACATTCGTCGTCTCTTAAAAAGGTATTGCCTCGACTTCCATCCGGTCTCTCTGCAGTCATAAATGATGCTATAAGTTTCCATTTGCCTATCATCTGATCTTCTTTAATTGGTTTGACCAGATTATGTTTTTCTGCAATAGCTTTTCTCGTAAGTTTTTGTTGACTAGTTATGGCATTTAGATTTTCATCGTTCGTTTGCATTCCGCAAGCAAATAACAAAAGGGTTGTTAAGACAATGGCGATTTTCATAATGTCAGTTTTGGTTATCATTCTACTTAACGGTTCGCTGCTAGGCGCACGGCCCAACTCTTTAAATAAAATGTTGTTTCGAAGATAGAACTTTTTCTTTCGATTTTATCTTTCATGCGAAGCAAGATTTTGGGCTGGCGCTTGAGCAGCTGTTATGAGTATTTTCATTTTCGCCTTTTCCAGATAATCACTCCCAAGTGTATTAAGTAACCAAACCAATGAATTCCAATAGTTATAATCCAGAAAAACCAAGCAACCAATGCTGTCCCACCACTTGAGTTATAGTTTAGTTGATACCACCAATATAACGAATACAATGTTTGAATTCCTAAATGAATAATTACAGATTGCTTCTTCTTTGCACTATAAATGATAACGAAACTTAGCGTTATCCAATTTATTATATAACATGCAAATATTAAGAGATTGTCTTCAGTCATTCTATTTTATGCTCGAAAGCTTTAATATTGGTTTTCAATTACTCATAACTTATTTATTACCGCCATAAAACTTCTCTTTTGCCCTATGAATTGGTGGGATAACAGAACATTTTTGGCGGTTTCCTCCCAAATGTATCAATTTTACTCCTTAAACGAAAGCAAATTATAAGTAATGGAGAAACATCGGTTTCCCGGGTAGTATCAACGCAGTGGATGCCCTTGCGGCCTTATTCCGTCCTGTTTTTCACTTTTCTTAGCGTACTTTGCGATAAAACCATGTTGAATTTAATCGTGCGATCGGTAGTCGAGCTAGTCGGTAGTCGGTAGTCGAGCTAGTCGAGACTAAACCACCCAGCGTACTTCACGTAATTATCAGCGATCCGTTTCACCTCGCCATCAAACAACTCAGGTGACAAGGTCTTCACTTTCTTTGCAGGAACCCCCGCATAAATACTCCACGATTCCACACGCGTTCCTTCAAGTAACACGGCTCCAGCCGCAATAATACAGTTTTCTTCAATGTAGCAGTTGTCCATCACGATAGCACCCATGCCAATGAGCACGTTATCTTCCACAGTACACCCGTGAACTAGTGCGTTGTGACCGATGGAAACGTTATTGCCAAGTATCGTTTTGGTTTTTTCAAAGGTGCAGTGGATCACCGCTCCGTCTTGCACATTCACCTTGTTGCCCAGCACAATGGAGTTGACATCTCCACGGATTACCGCATTGAACCACACCGAGCAGGAATCGCCCATTGTTACATCACCAACAATGGTTGCGTTCTCAGCGAACCAACAGTCGTTTCCAAATTCAGGGTGATTTCCTCTGCAAGATTTAATAAGTGCCATGGTTGTGTTTTTTTACAAATGTAGTGTTTGGGTATCTTGAAATGAAAAAACTCCAAAGAATTAATTCCTTGGAGTTTTTTGTTTAGTGTTTATTTCGGATCAATTCATTTCTTTGATCTGATATACTTCGTCAAGGCTATTGTTGTCCTTTAAGGTAACCTTTAAGTCACGAATAAAACCATCACCGATGTTGTACACCCATCCATGCACATGAACTGGTTGATCTGAACTCCACGCATTTTGAATGATTGAAGTTTTAGCCAAATCATAGACTTGTTCAACGACATTTAATTCGACAAAACGGTCAAACCTTTTCTTTTCATCAGAGATTGCGTCCAGTTCATCTTGGTGAAAACGATACACATCTTTGATATGACGGATCCAGTTGTCAATCAAACCTATCTGATTATTCGTCATAGCGGCTTGTACTCCACCACAACCGTAGTGCCCACAAACAATAACATGCTTCACTTTAAGAACGTTTACAGCGTAATCAAGTACACTCAACATGTTCATATCTGTGTGAACCACCATATTCGCAATATTGCGATGTACGAAGACTTCTCCTGGCTGCGCTCCAATAATTTGGTTAGCAGGAACACGACTGTCCGCACACCCGATCCACAAGATTGGTGGTGCTTGACCGTGCGCTAGGTTATTGAAAAATTCCGGATCCTTTTCCAGCTGCTCTGCTACCCATGCTTTGTTATTTTCTAACAACTGATTATAATACTTTTCCATTGTATTCTACAATTAAGGTCTTAATGGTCCGGACTAGTGTCCGCCCATTAGTTTAACTTTTTTCACTCCTTTCATGGTGATGGTAATATCTTTCGCCTTAGCTCCGAGCTCCTGAAAATCCTGAATGATTTCTTTGACGTCGTAATCAATATAACGCGCATTGGTTCCATCAATTTCTAATTCACTACCTGCAGGAAGTTCACTCAACACTTTTGAAATTGCACCTTTATTGAAGAAATTCACCTCCTCAGCAAGAATAATTGTTGTTTTGTTATCTTCTTTTTTCGTGTCAAACGCGAAGAACATATTTTTGAAGGAATACTTAATTGCAAAACGATAATTTGCCAAAATAAAGATAATAGCCACTAAAACACCAACGCCAATACCTTTCAATAAATCTGTAAATACTACAACGATAATTGTTACAATAAATGGGAGGAATTGATTCCAACCCAATTTGTACATCCCTTTGATCAATGTTGGTCTAGCCAACTTATAACCGATTAACAAAAGAATTGCTGCCAGTGATGCCAATGGAATCATGTTTAAAACATTCGCAATTAGTATTACAGACAAGAACAAAATGATACCGTGAAAAATAGTCGACATTTTGGTTTTCCCACCAGAGTTAATGTTCGCAGAACTTCGCACAATTACTTGTGTAATCGGCAATCCACCCAGCATACCTGAGATAATATTTCCAACTCCTTGTGCTTTAAGCTCTCTATTTGTTGGTGTGATACGCTTGTGTGGATCTAATTTGTCCGTCGCTTCCACTGAAAGAAGTGTTTCCAAACTGGCAATAATAGCGATTGTAAATCCAACGACATAGACATTTGGATTGGAAAGCACACTAAAATCAGGAGCGGTGAATAGGTTTTTAAAGTCTTGGGTTGAACTGACAACATCCAACTGCACCAAATGCTCACCGGATAACACTAAACTAGGGTCCATGTACCCAAAGAAGTAGTTTAATACAACGCCTAGCACAACTACAAACAGTGCACCAGGAAGAAAGTTAAACAACTTCACCTTTTTCATGAATTTCTGCTCAAAAAGAATAAGTATTCCCAATGATACAACACTTATAATAATTGCTCCCATGTGTGTTTTTTGAAGAGCATAATAAATTTCAGAAAAGGTATTGTGACCATCTGCTTGCATAAAGGATTCGTCACCGATAAAGTCAGCATCGTAACCGAAGGCGTGCGGGATTTCTTTTAGAATTAATATTATCCCGATACCTCCAAGCATTCCTTTGATGACCGAAGAAGGGAAATAATAGCCAATTACACCTGCTTTGAGGTAGCCTGCAATTATTTGCAACACCCCTGCAATAATGATGGCGACAAGAAAGGCTTCAAATGAACCTAGGCTTGTAATAGCCGCTAAAACGATTGTAATTAATCCAGCAGCTGGACCTGATACACCAAGTCCCGAGCCGCTTAATGATCCGACTACAATACCACCAACAACACCAGCTATTACTCCGGCGAAAATATTTGGCATTCCTGCTATCCCTTCAACATCCGTAGATGCAAAAGCAATTCCCAAACACAAAGGAAGGGCCACTAAATATACGACGATACTCGCCGGTAAATCATGCTTTAAGTGCTTAAAGAGTTTTAACTTGTTCTCACTCATTTTTTATTTTTTTAATTGCTTGGTGGTACAGCCTTACAGATTGATTCTCAAAATTGAAAAATCCACGCGCATTGCACGTCCCTATGATGAATAGGAACTGGCATATAACCAAGGTCGAATTAGACTAAAATTTATTTTGTTTAACTGAATTATGCTAGAGGGGCATAGCAGTCTGGAGGTGAAAACAAGGTGTTTTGGAAAACATCCTCGTATTTATTTTCTTTATACGCATTAAGGGATAATGCTTCGCTGCTGAGCGCAAGAAAACCTAAATTATTTTTGTTAGAAGAAAAAAATACATTGTACTGAATGGAGCAACTTTTACTGTGGTCTTCTTCCTCCTCTAAAGGCATTACCACGGTAAAATCACTGTCCTGCCAAATAAAATAACTGCACAGAACTACTGTGAATGTGGTAAAAATCAATAATAATGATAATGCAATTGCTCTCATAAGGTTTACAAAATTAAACGAATGAATTTTGTTCCATGGTTCAATGTTGTTAAAGTTTTGTAAAGTACGAAATAATTTAGTCAATTACTTTTAATTCCTTTCCAACTTTTATGAATGCTGCGATTGCCTTGTCCAAATCGGCACGTGAATGTGCAGCGGATATTTGCGTTCGAATCCGCGCTTGTCCTTTGGCAACAACTGGGTAAAAGAACCCAATGGCATAGACACCTTCTTTTAACAAAAGATCAGCAAACTTTTGAGAAAGTGCAGCATCGTACAGCATGATAGGGACAATTGGAGAGTCTCCAGGTTTAATGTCAAATCCAGCAGCAAGAATTTTTTCTTTAAAATAGGTTGTGTTTTCCTCTAAACGATCTCTCAATTCAGTTGTTGAACTCAAGATGTCAAACACTTTTATCGATGCACCCACAATCGCAGGAGCCAATGAATTTGAAAATAGATATGGACGTGATCTTTGACGAAGCATGTCAATGATTTCTTTCTTTCCTGTTGTATATCCACCCATGGCACCACCAAGTGCTTTACCAAGTGTTCCTGTAATGATGTCTACACGGTCTAGTACACCACAATGTTCTGGAACACCTCGACCTGTTTTCCCAATAAATCCAGCTGAGTGACATTCATCTGTCATGACAAGCGCATCGTATTTATCCGCTAAATCACAAATTTGATCCATTTTGGCAATATCTCCATCCATGGAGAATACTCCGTCTGTGACAATAATTCGAAATCGTTGGTCTTGTGCTTTCTTCAACTGCTCTTCCAAGTCAACCATATCTGAATGCTTGTAACGGTACCGTTGCGCTTTACACAACCGAATTCCATCAATGATGGATGCGTGATTGAGTTCATCGGATATAATTGCATCTTCTTCACCAAATAATGGTTCAAATACGCCGCCGTTTGCGTCAAATGCGGCTGCATACAGAATGGTGTCTTCTGTGCCGTAAAATGCTGCAATTTTTGCTTCTAATTCCTTGTGAATATCTTGTGTACCACAAATAAAACGCACAGATGACATTCCAAATCCATGTGTATCCAGTGCATTTTTAGCGGCTGAAATGACTTCAGGGTGAGAAGAAAGTCCCAAATAGTTATTGGCACACATGATTACAACATCTTCACCCGTACTTACTTGAACATTCGCTCCTTGAGGACTTGTGATGATTCTTTCTCTTTTGTAAATTCCTGCTGCGTCAATTTCTCTTAACTCGTTTTGAAGAAATTCTTTCATTTTACCGTACATACTCAACTGTTTTGAGCAAATATAATCAACTTGTCAAAAGGCATCAAGGAAAAGAACAGGAAGAAATTGAGAAAGACGTTAAAAGTTCCACTTGAGGTCGCGGTTGTTCATGATCGCGAAGGAGACTTTCCATGTGGGTGTGGGTTTGATATTATTTCCATCCGAAAGGGCACCGTAGATTCCTATTCGAAGAATGCGTTTTGAAAACTTAAAGTTTCGCTCCAATCCAGCAAGGATTTCATAATGTTGCCAATTGCGCTCAGGAACGTAAAGTGCCCCTGCTCCAATCACTAGTCCAATGCGGGTTTTTTTCATGAATGGAATTTTGTTGATGATTGCTCCATTGTCATGATGCACAAAGTGGACTTCTGCCGAAATTTTTTGTGTAGGAAGTGTAGAATCTAATCCTTGAAATGAATGCAACGGATTTGAAAACCAAATGGGGTCACTTCTTCGGTGAAACTTTTGATCGGCGTCTTTGAGCACTTTCGTATTTAAAAACTGACCTGCTCTCATGTGATAACTAGACGTTCCTAACGTACCAATTTTAAAAGTTTGCATAATTCCACCAGCAATATAGTCGTGATTCACATCACTGCCGAAAATTTTTGGAATCCCTTTTTCATAATAGACGTAAAACGTTGGCCATTTAGATCCAAGCACCACTTTTCTTTTGGGTTCTCGCATGTATTTCTGGTTGGGCGTAAAACTCAACGTTGCATCGAAAATGAAGGCTTGATAACTTTGAAAATCCGTTGGATCATTGTTGGGAAGAAAATCGTCTGTGTCTAAAAACTTATAGTCGCGCAAGCTTCGTCTTTCTGTCATCGTACCGTTTGTTTCTAAGTACAATCCGTTCAGGACTTCATATTCATTACCTACCATAAGACTCGTTGCTTCAATAAAGTTGTCTCGCTTGTAGATTTGGGTGATGGCGTCGTAACCGCGGATCGCGTCAAAATCATGAGAAAAGCGGATCCGAGCGGTTCCAAAATGAAACGGGTTGTAACGAAAACGCAAATCTGTCGTCCCTTTTATATCTGCATTCAGCACACCGATGGAAACCTCAGTATCACTGTCCAAGGTACGCTCATTGTCCCACTTTTTGAAGTAAGAAAATCCTGGAGCAACTCTAGGACCAGCAATGTAAATCGGTCGAAGCAGTGCTGCAAATGAATTGATGGACCATTGCGTCTTCTTTTCTCGATTTCTGTGGTCAATTCCCCACCAAAGCACTTTTAAGACAGTAACTCTGTTGAATTCTCGATCTACTGAATCCAAATATTCCGCCCTATTCTGGTAGTCATAAATGCTGTCTTTTACCGCGATGTATTTTGATTCTTCTTCGGTTAGTTCGATTTTTCTTTTCTCTTTCCAGAACGTAGAGTCTTTTTCATATGCCGATTCTTCTGTGACAGAAAGTTCATTGTTGAAGAATTTAGGGGGGAATTTTGGTGCAAAATTATAATTCGAGAAATCGACCGCGGTGGTGCAGGTAGATGCCTGATCCTTGTAGGCAACGCCATAGTCAAGAACTTGTTTTTTCAAGACGCACATACTATCACCGGGATGTTCAAACTCTTGATAGATGGAGAAATAATCGTAGATCAGTAGATTCCCCTTCTCCATGGTTAAATCGAGTTTTTGAACCAACCAAAGTGAATCAATGACATAAATATAACCAGACAAAGTCGATGTCGACGTGGTTCGCGGAATGATTTTGATTTTGTTGATTTTTAAATCACCTTCCATGTACTGTTCTTCCAAGCGGTATTTGTACGAAAGAATTCCAGGTCCCGAAATGGGAGAGCTGACAGGTGTTTGATGCAAATCATCCAAGTGCAACAGGTTATCGAAAAAATTGAAATTGGATTTGACTGTCGTTGTATAATACAGTGTGTTGCGTTTATTCCCTCTCTGGTCGAACGCGTTACGAACTTCTTTCACCTCATTTCTCCCGCCGTAATGGCGAATAAAATCTACTTCTACTAAGTTCATGTTATTGGCAAACTCCTCATCTTCTTTACGCTGCTCAGCAAAAGGATCATCTATTCCGTTTGGATCAACTACTTCATTTTCTTCTTTTGCAGATTTCTTTTTTTGTTGGCGTTTTTCTTTATTACTCTCGAATCGCTCAATTTTCTCAGTCGCTTTGATATAACCTTCCACCGTATGCGGATAAGCCCAAGGATTAATCGTGTCGCGTTTCTCGACCACTTTCAGCATAATATCACGACCAGGATTTGACTTCTTCGCAGAAGCATCCATTCCTTCTAAATCCTGAAATAAGGTAGACTGAAGTCGGTAATTTTTTTCAACTGTGCTTTCGTTGATTGTAACGTAGGCTTCAAGCGTTTCAAAGCCTGGGGATGTGATAACGAGAAAATATTCTCCTTGAAACAAACGCATTTCATAATAACCGTTCGCATCGGCAATGGTGCGAAGATCGGCGGAATTCTTGACGTAGATTTTGGCGAAAGGAATAGAAATATTGTTTTCATCATAGATGACACCCTTCAATAACTGCTGCCCATAGCTGTTTTTCGCAGCCATGAATACGCACAGAAATAAAAGGATTGCACTAAATTTCATCCGGAGGTAAGACAGTTTACAACATGTTAAAGTTACAGCAATTCACCTAAAATTACAGAAACAACTCAATAAGATGAAAAAGAAAGTATGAGTGTGATTTACTGACTTTTAACGCTTAGAATAAAGGATGAATGGTTACTTCTTTTCAGCAGCTTGCTGCTCTTCCAAGTATTTCATGTGTTTTTCCATGCGTTTCATCATCCATCTACGCAGTAAAAATGCGAACAATGCTAATCCCGCAAAGATGTAATAATAGCTCCATTTTTTAAAACCTTCTGTAATTGACAAATAGGTAATTACGATGAAGATAACCACTGCTGCGAGTAGCCAGAAATAAAGCATTATATGATTGTAAGAACGCATAATTATTGATGTTTGTACAAAGATAGTGATTCTATTGGGATATTAATCCTGTACTTCAAATTTACCGACTGGTTTCAGAATTTTGTAATGGCTAAACTGTTGATTGGTTTTCAGTCCTCTACCCATTCCATCGATGGAATTGTCTTTGGATTTAACAATGACGTTCTTATCTGTATAGATGGTACTATCGCGTTGATTCCAGAACAATTCTTCTGTCTCCATGTATTGACCTTTTTCAAGGTTTAAAAGATGTACAGAGTCGCGCACAACGACCATTCCCGTTTCGTAATTAATTTCACCGTACAGCGCTGTTAATTTGGACACGATCTCACCGTTTTCGGAGTAGAAATCTACTTTTAATCCGTCTTTTAATTTCGTGATGCGTTTGGGTTTAGTATATGTTTCTGCGAGTGTAGCATAGATGCGAATTTTCGCATAGCCAGAGTCGTTGTAAAAGACTGTTAAGTTTCGAGTGACTTCAGAAGGGGCGTTTGGGTCGTAGGTGACTTTCTGGATCTTATCCAAGTCGTTCTCACAGGCAAAAAAGAGAATTCCTGCCACCGATAGTATGACAGGAATTCGAAAAGTATGTTTGAATGTCAAAGACATTTTACAAGTTCACAGTAACACCGTAGCAAGACAGAGATACCGAAGAGGGAGATCCATTTTCAAATATTTCTCCTTCTGTTGGATAGTTTGCTTTATAACTTGCGATTGTCCCACTAGTAGATTCACCTAGGTTTCTCGCTTGTTCAAGCAACTGTACTGCATAGATGTAGTTACTTTTACGTTCGAAGGTACTAGAACCACAACTGTTAGCATTTTTCCCAACTGATTGCCCAGCAATCACAAGTGCTTTCCCTTTCATCGCTCCAGACACAGACATTGCTGTTGTGTAGGCTGCGCTGTACGATCCAGAACTGTATTGTGCACGTGCAATCTCATAGTTAATTTCCTGTGCTTTTTCACTGTCAGGGGCCAATTCTTTTGCTTTACGTAATGCAGCAATCGCATCAGAGTATTTGTTCTTACTGATAAGCGCTTTTGCTTTCATCATTTGTGCATCGAAAGAAGTTGGATCGATCTCCACATAAATATCAATTAGTTGACCATATTCAGCACTTTCGGTACATTCCTTTTTATCCAGTAGGCTGATGAAGTTCAACACGGCAGCTTTCTTCACTTCAGGATCTGTAGGCAGATTCTCGATATATCCTTTTAAATCAGGTAGTATATCCTCACACGTTCTAACTACAGCGTTGAAGTAGCCAGTAATCGTTTCTTGCGTTTTTACAGACATGTTCGCCTTGCTGATCAACGTTGAAAGCTCAAAGTATTCTGCAATCATTCGTTTTTTCAATTCTGGAGTCGGTGCTTCGGCGTACATTGCATAGGTATTGTAGTAGAAATAAGAAACGTATGCCTCATTTACACTTAGTCCACCAGCATCAATTCCTCTTCTGAACAATTCATCCGCTTTTTTTCTGTCTGGTTTAGATGATTGAAGGATAAACGATGCTCTAATTAAATCATCGGCTTTATCGTATCCACCTGCATCTTCTGCACGCTGATAGGTATCGACCAACGTATCAATATATGCTGTTTTTTGATCTTTATCTTGAATACTGTTCACAGCGTTTCTTAAACTTCCGAGCAAACGTGCATAATTTGCAGCATCGTAACCACCACATATTTTTTCACCTTTGAGGTAATACGTTGCAGCTCCAGTATAATTTTTAATTTTCAATTCTTCACCGGCAAGAAAACGCATTCGCGTACATTCTCTTTCTTGATCTTCGTCTTGCGCATAACTGGCAAATCCAATCACAATTAATGTTCCGAATAAAAGTCTTTCTAGTTTCATTTTTATTTATTTTTTAATTCAATTTTCTTTTTACAAACCAACGATCAGCTCCTGGTGCAATTGCGATGCCAATGTTGATACCATAATAACGTTCTTTAAATGCGTTTTCGTCTGAAATACCTCTATTTCCCATAACAAATCCAAAGTTAATAGAAGATAGTGTGTTTTGCACTGGGATACCAAAACCAAATGTTGTGCCAAAGTCAGTGACTTGTTCGCCGTTTGTTTGATAAGGAAGGGTAGTGTAGTAAGTGCCAGCACGGTACCTAATTTTTGTCAAAAAGTTTGAATTCGCTTTCTTAGCAGCGAAATCCTTTTCTGGGGTGTATTGAATCCCAAAACTGTAGCGACTAGAAGACAGAAATGTATTCGTATAATTTGCGTCATAGTTGTTTTCAAACTTTGACCAATCAGCATTTGAGTAACTTAAATGAAACGAAACTTGAGAGTTCATTTCTTTGGTTGAACCTTTTCTTCCTTGAAAATCAAGAATATAATTAAGTCCCACGGTGAATGTTGGAATAGTCGAAACGCTTCCTATTGCTGTATCGCTATAGAATAGTGTATCGTATGCATTTAAGTTGTCTATATCACTGGAATAAAATTGTCCTTCACGGTAGGCACCTTTTATTTGTTGAAGTGGATCATAGGTCGCAGAAAGAACAAAGGAATTAAGGTCATTTATTTTCTGAAAATAGTTGATGCCTAGTTCGAGATGGATGTTATTCGCTTTAATTTCTTGACGATTAATTCCTCCGCTCATTGTAGGACTACCACTCTGAACGAGTCCGCTTTTTCTGATGTTTGTCACCTTTCCAAACAAATAGCCCACATTGGCACCGACAGAAACGCGAGATCTATGTAGTTTTAAAACATTGGAAGAGAAACCAAGAAATACTTCATTGATACTACCATCGCCTGAGTAAATGTGATAAAGTGAGTCGTTGTTTATTTTTGTTTTAGAGGTAAACTCATATCCTCTTCTGCTGTAAGGTTTAAGTCCGAAAGCCAATCCGAAGTGCTTAGCAAATGGAAACGCAATGGCAAAGTGCTGAATTCCCGTTACATTGCTTTTTGTCGATGCTCCTTGTTCAGAAAATGTAGAAAGTCGAGATGAAACGCCGAATGAAAAGATAGGTTGACCTTTTGCCAGTGAGTTGTACGAGGCTGGATTGTAAAAGTTTACAGTGGTTGAGTCTGCCATAGTGATGGTAGAATTCCCCAATCCTAGATAAACTGCGTGATCCATTCCACCGAATTCCCCTAATCCAAAAGAGCTGTAGGGTGAATTTGAGGCATTCTGTGCATTTAAAGTTGATCCTGTCAACACGATAAATACTAGAATAAATAGACTACGCATTATGCTTATATATTTCATATAACCCTTTGATGGTTAAATTTTCGTCTGCAAAGATGTCATTTTTTGAATGGATATCAAAGAAAGATGCATCTCCACCTGTCATAAAAAAGGTTAAGTCTTTAAAACGCAGTCTATACTGTTCCATCAAGCCCTCTATTTCTGCTTTTATTCCATTCATTACACCCGCCTGAATACTCGCCGAAGTATTCTTTCCAACGAAACTAGCTACTGTTTTATTTGAAATTAGCGGTAAGTTTCCTGTGTAATCGTTGAGGGATTTATACCTCAAATCGACTCCAGGAGAAATAGAACCGCCCATATATCCGTTGGATTTATGCACTACATCAAACTTAATACAGGTACCAATATCGATAGAAACTGCATATTCTGTTTTACTGTGCAGATAACTATAGATGGCATTGCAAATACGATCTCTGCCAAGCGTTTCAGGTGATTCGTAAAGAACAGCAATGGGTAAAGGTGTGCTGCTATCCACGACTAAGCATGAAGGAAATAATTTTTTTATATCACCAGTATTCTTTTCATCTAAAACGGAGGAAAGGATAACATTCGAAATTCTAAGTGAATGTTGCCATTCAGAAAGGTTTGGAAGCTGTAACAGAGAAAATCGTTTTACTTCAATGAGTTCATCATTAAGAAAATAACCTGCTTTGACAGAAGTATTTCCAGCATCAATGGCAAGTACCTTATTCTGATTTTCCATGAAAGCAAAGATAGTAGAAGTAAAAAAATAACTCGTTGATGTTGTAAATAAAAAGAACTTGTGTATCTTTGCCCCCACAATTTAGGTTGGTGATATAGCTCAGTTGGTAGAGCAATGGACTGAAAATCCATGTGTCGCTGGTTCGAACCCGGCTATCACCACACACAAGTAAAGACTCTCAGGAATGAGGGTCTTTTTGTTTATATGGCTTTTCTTCATTATCCTTCTAGTTAGTCCTCCCCCTTTTACCATCAGAAGCTCTCGCTTCTTCTCCTCCAAAGGGGGAAACGGAGTC
>CAZXRU010000032.1:0-19548 GCA_964643345.1 uncultured Fluviicola sp. | reverse complement strand
ACTCCTGTTTCCAGGATGAAAACCTGGCGTCCTAACCACTAGACGAATGGGCCAATTGCTACGTTTTAAGTAGCCCATAGGAGAATCGAACTCCTGTTTCCAGGATGAAAACCTGGCGTCCTAACCACTAGACGAATGGGCCTTACTTTAATTCAAACTCCCCCAATTTGGGAGTGCAAATATATACTGAAATTCCTTAATAGCAAACAAGAGTGACATTTTTTTTAAAAAACATTTGTGTCGTCTGCCTTAAACTTAAATCCAAGTCGTTTACCAGTCGCTACCTTTAGGTCTGAACTGATTTCATTTATCTGCATAATTGATACTTCTTGCATGATTTCATAAGGAGGTGTAATCAAATCAAATTCAATTGCATAGATCACAGAACTCTGAACGATTTGACGAATAAAATCATCGGTAATCACGTCCTTTTCTAAGTTTCTAAACAAGAATCCAAGCTGTCCCTTCCCTTCTACCATAAAGTGTCGGTCATGATTCAGAAAAATTCGTCCAATCAAGTAACCTGAGTCACTGTACCTGTTTTTTTCAAACGATTCTGCAAGAAAATTGTAAATGTTGATCATCGCAAAATAACCATTCGCACCGTTTTCCTGAAGGTATTTTGTTTTCCAAAGTGGGTGCTCATCCGGCAATCGAAAAATATTGGTGTGTAATTGAAAAACCAAAGCGTCGCTTCCTACAAATACGCGGAATTCAAATTTTCCGTTGTCTTTGAACCTTAAACGAACGCGCGTATCGTCTACGCTTTTGGAAACTGTTTCCAATTCTTCCTTAACGATCGTTTTGAACTGTTCCAATACCTCTTCAGAAAAATCAGCGACATCTTGCTTCAAAGCTGCTTTGTTGAGCAACAAATCAATGATTTCTGCCCGCTGATTCTGAACTTTAGTCTTTCTTTTAGCCATCTCAATATGCTTTTGCGAAAATAACGCGACCAACAGAAGGTTTTCCTGTCACCATACATTTTCCTTCTTCTTTCACTTGATCGAAAGGAATACATCGAATCGTTGCCTTTGTCTCTTCCTTCACCTTCGCTTCTGTTTCTTTAGTTCCATCCCAGTGTGCTAAGAAAAAGCCTCCCTCCTGCTCTAATTTCAGTTTAAACTCTTCGTAGGTTTCAACTGTTTGTGTATTCTCCGCTCTGTACTTTTTTGCACGCTCTAGCAAGTTGACTTGAATCGCTTTCAATAATTCTTCAATATACGCATCCACACCTTCAAAAGCGACCACTTCCTTCGTTTTTTCGTCACGACGTGCTACTTCTATATTTCCATTTTCCAAATCTCTTGGTCCCATTGCTAAACGCACAGGCACTCCTTTCGATTCGTATTCAGAAAACTTCCAACCTGGACGGCGATTATCGTCATCATCGTATTTAAATGAAATGCCACGTTCTTTCAGTTTTGCACCAAGTGCTTTTATCTTTTCAGAAATTGCTTCCAGCTCTTCTTGTGATTTATAAATTGGAACAGCTACGACCTGAATTGGTGCCAATGCTGGAGGAAGTACCAATCCTTCATCGTCTGAATGCGTCATGATCAGTGCTCCCATCAATCGCGTAGATACACCCCAAGAAGTCGCCCAAACATACTCTTGCTTGCCTTCTTTATCTGTAAACTTTACTTCAAATGCTTTCGCGAAATTCTGACCTAAAAAGTGTGACGTACCCGCCTGAAGTGCTTTTCCATCTTGCATCATCGCTTCGATACAATACGTGTCATCAGCTCCGGCAAATCGCTCGCTTTCTGTTTTAAACCCTTGAATTACTGGCATTGCCATGTAGTTCTCAGCGAAATCGGCATAGACTTGACACATTTGAGTCGTTTCATCAATCGCTTCTTGTTTCGTTGCATGCGCTGTATGTCCTTCTTGCCACAAAAACTCTGTCGTTCTAAGAAAGAGACGCGTTCTCATTTCCCATCGGACCACATTCGCCCATTGGTTAATCAAAATTGGTAAATCTCTGTAGGATTGAATCCAGTTTTTATACGAATTCCAGATGATGGTTTCTGAAGTAGGTCGAACAATTAACTCTTCTTCTAGTTTTGCTTCTGGATCGACGATTAAGCCGCTCCCATCCTCTGCATTTTTTAATCGATAATGCGTGACAACAGCACATTCTTTGGCAAAACCTTCAATGTGACTTGCTTCTTTACTCAAATATGATTTTGGAATGAATAGCGGGAAATAGGCATTCGAATGTCCCGTTTCTTTGAACTTCGCATCGAGAATTTCTTTCATTTTTTCCCAAATAGCGTATCCATACGGCTTTATCACCATACATCCTTTTACATCTGAATGTTCAGCTAAATCTGCACGGTAAACAAGTTCGTTGTACCATTTGGAATAATCCTCTTCGCGTGTTGTATATTTCTGCGCCATTGTATAATCTATTGAGCATTAAAATTTGAATGCAAAAATAGAAATTAAATAGCAACAGCTTAGATGATCGTTCAAATATCTCTAGGAGACGGTGATTCTAACAGATTCATCGAAGGGAATCTTGTTTATTTTACTCTTCACCCACGCTTCGACGTTGAAATACTCTAGTACCACGCGTTCGTTGTGATCTTCTAGCAACACAGTCAATTCGACTTGTAAACTCTCAAAAATTTCCAGTTGTTGAATTCCTGAATGAACTTTAGCCAATTTGCGCAAGTATTTGATAAAAACTGTTTCGACTTGATAATCCCTTTCGTGCTTGTTCAGGTAACGGTTTGTCGATTTAATGATGTATTCCAAGAAATCGTAGTTCTCTAACTCATAGTGGATCACCAAGTTGAACAATCTTGAAAAGCTATAGACATCTTGACGTAAATTCTGTTCGTTATCATTCAACACCTCGTTCAGGTACTGCAGCGCTTTTTTGAAATCACCTACGCCAAAGTAACTGTAAGCAATATTATACGCCAGCAAGATTTCCATCTCCTTGCTCAGCTTCTCATTGTAATAAATTTTGTTTTTCTCAATCGTTGGGAGTAGATCCAAACTTTCTTGAAATTTACCTTCAGCATGCAGTAGTGCCAATTCTTGAATGTATGAATTCCCAAAAATCTTCACTTCAAGGTCGATTGAATTAAAGCCCTTTTTAGATTGTAAATCGCGGATCTCAGTAATCAGTTCCCTGGCTTTATCGTAATTCTTACTATCAACGTGACAGCGGAGTAAATGAAACAAGGTCATAATGTAACGTGATCCAGCATCCAACTTAATTAGTGGATTATTGTCTAAAATCTCCTTGGTTCGATTAAAAAATTGAAAACTTTCCTCGTAATTTCTATTTGTCGCAGCACAGAGTCCCTTGATATAGTAACAAATTGAAGCAGCCTTTGTTGAAAGAGCGGTATTCTTCCCTTTAATCAGGTGGTAATTGGAAATATCCTCCACTGTTTTTCGCTCGGCTTCATTTCTTGTAAACCCACCACTTCTAAAAATCAGATTGATTTTCGAATAGATAACCGTGTACTCAGCTAAGTTTCGCAGTTTGGCAATCACCATCTCCTCTTCTTCAATGAGCTTGTCCAAATCCGCTGAGAAAACACCTTGCTCGTAGGCTGATTCCAGTAATTTTTTCTCCCAGGCTATTAGTTCAAACCAATAGTAGAATTTCTCGTATTTTTTTGCTGTTTCTTTTGCGCGAGAAACAAACTTCTCACACTCCTTGTACAGTGCCTTGTTGTATAAAATTTCAACGTTTTTAATTTCTTGCTTTAATGAACTGCTCACCGACTGCTCACTGTAAAACGACCGTAAACTCTTCAAAATCAATTTATACAAATGATTCTTTTCCGACGGAAGATGCTTTACAAAAGTTTCATCCTTAAATGCTTCCTTCAATTCCTCTTCATCGTACTCATCCTGCCCCTCGATGAAATCAAAGATTTTTAGGTAATTCTTTTCACCAGACTGCAAGGAAGACGAAAGCTTAAAAAAACGTTTCTCGGATTTGGTAAGCGATTTTATTAATTTGAATAACTCTACAGAAGGCTTCATAATCAGTATGTTCTATTTTCACTGCTATTAGATCAAATTTACACAGAACATTTAAACAATGAGCAAATTTTCTCAACTAAAAGAAGTTACTAATTCGGTTTAGTTAGATAATTTGACGCATTATTATTGAAATCCTAAATATGAAGAAGGGCACTCCATAAATGAAACGCCCTTCTCAACAACAACAAACTAAAAAACCTCACTATGGAATACTATCCACTACCGGAGGGTTACCTCACTACCAATCGCGAATACTTGTTCGTCATTGGCAATACCATTCATTTTTTTTAATGTATTCAAATTCACTGCGTGCGTTTGAGAAAGCTCAATCAGCGAAATTTCTTTTTGCACGACAGTCACTTCTCTTTTGATTAAATTTCTTCGTTTTTTAGGACGGATATAGATAATATCTCCTTCAACGAGCACGTCTTTATGCTTGTCAAAATCATTGTATTTGTACAATTGAGATAATTTCAATCCAAATTCCATCGCTATTTGATAAAATGTATCTCCTTTTTTGGCAACAACGTACTTCACGCCTTTTTCATGAATATACACCTGATGTGCATTTGCTCTCATGGTAGATTTCGTCTCCACTACCACCTTCTCTTTCGTTTTTGCAATGTGCGGTTTTGGTTCAATCTCTGGGTTAGAAAAACCGTCGTATTTATGTAAACCCAAATCTTCAATTATTCCTATCAACAGGTCTGGATACTTTGGATTGGTAGCATAACCTGCCTTTTTCAAGCCTTTTGCCCAAGATTTATAATCGTCTGATTTGTAATCAAACAAAAAAGCATAACGGTTGTATTTTTTTAAAAACTCACTGTGATCGATGTAGGATTGTTCCGCGGTTTTGTAGACACGAAAACATTCATTCTTCGTATCATCGTCTTTATACATCTTCTTCCCTTCCCAGTTGTGACATTTAATCCCAAAATGATTGTTCGCCTTCAAGGCTAAATCAGAATTTCCACTTCCACTTTCCAAAATTCCTTGAGCGAGCGTAATACTCGCTGGGATATCGTGCATCATCATTTGCTCAATAGCGACTCCCTTCCACTGATCTACGTACTCTTGCTTCGTGATTTTCTTGTGCCCTGATGACGCCATTGAAAAACTGGCGAGCAATACCCCAATTGATACTAAATGTAATTTCATGACTTTAATTTGTTGTGTTGTGGTTCTTATTACGCCGATCAGCTGCTTAGGTTACAAAAATTGTTGATAACTGTCAAATTTTATGTTGATAACAATGAAAACCTATATCATTTCAGTCATTTTGACATATAAAACACACATCTACTGTCAATATAACCGATAATTTCACCGTGGTTTCGAATGGCTTACAATTTGACAACCACTGGTAGAATAAAAATTAACAAAAATGGACATTAACAAACTAACAACAAAAACGCAAGAAATTCTAGGCAGCGCTCAACAGGTTGCAATGAATAACGAGCACCAGTCTATTGAAACAGGACACGTTCTGAAAGCAATTTTGAACAACGATAAAGAAGTTATACCCTACCTTTTAAATGAATTAAACATCAATGTGCAAATTTTAGAAAAAGCACTTGACAATATTATTAGCAGTTACCCTAAAGTAAGCGGTGGACAACTTTACATGTCGCAACAAATGAATGCTGTCTTGAACAATGCATTCAACGAACTGAAACAATTCGGAGATGAATATGTATCGATTGAGTTGTTGCTGTTCTCCATGCTGACGGCTACGGATAGCGTTGGATCTCTATTGAAAGACAGCGGAATCAATAAAGCTAAATTAAAGACAAGTATTCTAAAATTGCGAAATGGTGAATCGGTGACATCTAACAGTCAAGAAGGAACGTACCAGTCGCTTGAAAAATATGCGAAGAATTTAAATCAACTTGCGAAAAGCGGAAAATTAGATCCTGTCATTGGACGAGATGAAGAAATTAGACGTGTTCTACAGATCTTAACGCGAAGAACAAAGAACAATCCGATCTTGATTGGTGAGCCTGGTGTTGGTAAAACAGCCATTGCTGAAGGAATTGCGCATCGAATTATTGAGGGTGACGTTCCAGAAAATCTAAAGTCCAAAGTCGTTTACTCACTTGATATGGGTGCATTGATTGCTGGAGCAAAGTACAAGGGTGAATTTGAAGAGCGTTTGAAATCAGTCGTGAAGGAAGTCGTAAAAGCAGATGGTGAGATAATTCTCTTCATTGACGAAATCCACACACTTGTTGGAGCTGGCGGTGGTGGCGAAGGCGCTATGGACGCCGCAAACATCTTAAAGCCAGCATTGGCAAGAGGTGAACTGCGCGCTGTTGGAGCAACGACGTTGAACGAGTACCAAAAGTATTTTGAAAAGGACAAGGCGCTCGTGAGACGTTTCCAAACAGTATTGGTCGATGAGCCATCCACAGAAGATGCAATTTCAATTTTACGTGGTATTAAAGACAAGTACGAAAATCACCACAAGGTAATTATCAAAGATGCTGCGATTATCAGCGCGGTGGAATTATCGCAACGGTACATTACTGAACATCATTTGCCAGATAAAGCAATCGATTTAATTGATGAGGCAGCTTCTAAATTGCGCATGGAAATCAATTCCAAGCCAGAAGAACTGGATGAAATTGAACGAAAAATCATGCAAATCGAAATTGAGAAGGAAGCTATCAAACGTGAGAATGATACAACAAAGCTAGCTAAATTAGAAAAAGAGCTTGCTGAATTTTCCGAGCAGCGGGATGCGTTTAGAGCAAAATGGCAATCAGAAAAAGATGTGGTCGATAAAATTCAAACGCTGAAGGAAAGTATTGAATCATTCAAACTAGAAGCTGATCAGGCTGAAAGAAGCGGTGATTACGGTAAAGTAGCTGAGATTCGCTACGGTAAAATAAAAGAAGCTGAAGAGCAACTAGAATCCGTAAAAGGAAAGTTGGCAGAGATGCAATCACACTCTAAAATGATTAAAGAAGAAGTGGATGCGGAAGAAATAGCTGAAGTCGTTTCAAAATGGACTGGAATTCCAGTCAACAAAATGATTCAAAGCGAACGTGCTAAACTCTTAGTACTGGAAGATGAGCTTTCGAAGCGAGTTGTTGGTCAACATGAAGCAATAGCTGCACTTTCGGATGCAGTTAGACGATCTCGCGCTGGACTTCAAGACGACAAACGTCCCATCGGATCATTCATTTTCCTTGGAACAACAGGTGTCGGAAAAACAGAATTGGCTAAATCACTTGCAGATTACCTGTTCAACGATGAAAACGCGATGACAAGAATCGACATGAGTGAATTTCAAGAAAAACATTCTGTTAGCCGATTAGTCGGAGCACCTCCGGGATACGTAGGTTACGATGAAGGCGGTCAACTGACGGAAGCTGTTCGAAGAAAGCCCTACTCTATTGTCCTGCTAGATGAAATTGAAAAAGCCCATCCTGATGTCTTCAACGTTTTACTTCAAGTACTTGATGACGGTCGTTTGACGGATAACAAAGGCAGAACAGTCAATTTCAAGAATACGATTATCATTATGACATCCAACTTAGGTTCGGAACTCATTCATGAGAAATTTGACGGCGTAAAACCTGCAGAAATGGAGCGCGCGAGCGAATCGGCAAAACAAGCAGTTTTTGAATTGTTGAAGCAAACCATTCGACCAGAGTTCTTGAATAGAATTGACGAAACGATCTTGTTCTTGCCGTTGACAAAAGAGAACGTGAGAGAGATAGTAGGAATTCAACTTGGAATGCTGAAAAAGAAGTTGCTGGCTCAAAACATACGTTTGGTCATCAACGAAGAAGCATACGACTGGATCGCGCAGGAAGGTTACGATCCGTTCTTTGGAGCACGACCTGTAAAGCGAATCATTCAGCGGAACGTAATGAATGAGCTGTCAAAAGCCATTCTAGCCGATAAACTGGACATGACAAAAACAGTGGTCATGGATGTGTTTGATGGGAAAATCGTATTTCGACTACCGATCAACGAGAAAGAGGAAACATATATAGAATAAAGAATTTTTCTTCATAATTAGTTAGTTTAATAAGTGGAAATCGAGCTTCGAGCAATCGGAGTTCGATTTTTTTTTTACACGAATAAATCCTAACTGCGCAAATTGAATTAACTTTAACTGTGGAAAAAATTAGTAAGATCATCTTCCCTCTTCTATTCATCGGTATACTGGTGTGGTTTATTTATTCACTTATCGGATTGTTTTCTGGTGGGATTAACCTTGCTTCGTTCAGTGTTACTGCAAAAGTGTTTGCCTTGTTTTACACCATCTTGTTAGCATCGCTATCATGGAAACATGCTAAGAGAAACGTATTTTATTACCTCTTTACCTTGAGTTCATTAGTCGTTATAGGTAGTATTCACCTTCAAGGTTCGACACCAGTGCTTCTTTGGAAAGTGGAGATCGGTATCCTACTATTTTTCTCAGTGTTCAGCCTGAGTAATTTGATGGCCCAGCCGTCTTTAACGTTAAAAATTGTGCTATACTTTACCGCAGGATTGCTCTTACTCCCAATGATCGGCTACAGTAGTGACATTATATTAATCCTAGGTGGAATTTTATGTGCAGTGATCTCAATCTGGTCAATCAGCAAATTGATTAAACACCGAAATTAATGCAGGTAGGTTGCAAATCCATGCAATCGTTTCATCCAGTACTCTGAACTTTCAATTTCTGTGAGAATTACCCCTTTGCTTGAACTCGAGTGAATCATAACAAGTGGTTGACCTTTTTCCGAGACGATCAGACCCACATGAGAGATTCCAGAACCGTTACTAAAAAACACCAAATCGCCCTTTTGGACACTCTTTTCCTTTAACTTTTTACCGTCGTTGTATTGATCTTCAGATCTTCTCGATAGTTCCAATCCAAAATTCTTCATGATAAAACACGTATACCCGCTGCAATCGAAGCCGGCTGGAGAACTGCCTGACCAAGCGTAAGGCGTACCGAGGTATTGTTTTGCTGTTTCGACTATTAAATCACGCGAAACCAATGTTGCTTCCTCAATAGGTTCTTCTTCTTTCACTACAATTACAGGATCCTTTATAATCACTTGCTCCGGGACTTCTAGATCGGGAATTCCTTCGTACATCTTTGTCAGTGCAGATTGAACCTGATTAAATGCTTCGTTATTTCCCTTCCTTTTTAAATCGGACGCCCACGACATTAAATCAGCCTTTATCCAATTGAGTTCGTACATGTGTGCATTAAACAGCTGTTCGCCATTTGCGGAATTTTTCACTTTTAGAAACAATTGAACTGCTTCGTCAATGACCTGTGGATTCTTCTTCAAGTAAAGATCATTTTGAGCCAGCTGCAACATACTCATACTCAAATAATACGTAGGAATCATTGAATAATCATACGTTGGATTATCCAACAGCATCTTTGCTTGTCGGTTGACTTTTTTGTAATGTTTTTGAGCGAACAACAATTCAAGATTATCAAATTCTGGTTGTTGCGCAGACGCAGAAAAACCAAAACAACTGATTATCACTAGTGCAAAAATATTCTTCATTTCCTCTTCTGTTAGATCCCCGAGTTACAAAAATAGCCTATTGATAAGACTTTCGCGACCAATTAAACAAAATTCATTCCACAACAGATTGTTTATTACCTAAATCATAGAAGTGTAATTTGTTACAGCGAATAAACTCCTTTAACAAATTTTATTCTTTTAAAATGCGCTAGATTCATTAAATTTACGTTTGAAAACAATACTGTAGTATTTTATTGTTTCACTAGAAATTTAGACCATGAAAATATTCTCTCTAATTATACCAGTTTTCGTTGCATTTTCCGTCTTCGGGCAAATTGATGATAAACTCTCCACTACCGTCAAGTTTGACGAAGTAATCAATTCCATCAATAGAATGTATGTGGATGAAGTTGATGATGAAGACTTAACCAATACTGCCATTGTCGCTCTGTTGGAAAAGCTGGACCCTCACTCTACGTTTATATCCAAAGATGAAGTTGACGATGCGAATGAGCGAATCAACGGGAATTTTGTTGGTGTTGGAATTCGTTTTCAAATATTAAAAGATACCCTGCATGTAGTCTCTACTATTCCTGGGGGACCGTCTGAAAAAATTGGACTGCTCGCCGGAGATCAAATCATTAAAGTTGGAGACAGCCTTATTGCAGGTGTTGGACTTAAAAACAGTGATGTCAGAGGAAAATTACTTGGCGACAAAGGAACCAAAGTAAAAGTTCTCGTGAAACGAAGAAAATCCACTCAGTTACTTGAGTTCACCATCACGAGAGATGTGATTCCAGTCCACTCGGTCGATGCTGCTTATATGGTAACTCCAGAAACAGGTTATATTAAATTGAATTCATTTTCGCGTACATCACTCGAAGAAGTACAGGCGGGTTTACAATCGCTGAAAAAACAAGGAATGAAAAACCTCATTTTCGATCTTCAGGGAAATGGTGGGGGCTTGCTTTATGGGGCGAAATACCTTGCGGATGAGTTTCTATCCGACGATAAACTAATCGTTTATTCAGAAGGACGTTCTCAGCCCAGAGTTGACCTTAAATCTGAAAAGAAGGGATTGTTTGAAAAAGGAAAGCTGATTATCTTAACAGATGAATACTCTGCCTCAGCAAGTGAAATTTTGGCGGGTGCTATTCAAGACTGGGACAGAGGATTAATTGTTGGAAGAAGAACCTATGGAAAAGGTTTGGTTCAACGTCCGATTGATCTTTCTGATGGTTCTCAAATTCGTTTGACGATTGCACGTTATTACACACCAAGTGGGCGTTTTATTCAAAAACCCTACACTGATACTGATTCTTACAGAAAGGATTTGTTAGCGCGTTATGAAAATGGTGAATTCATGAATAAGGATTCTATTAAATTACCAGATTCACTGATGCACGCTACCCTCTTAAAGAAAAGAATAGTGTACAGTGGAGGTGGAATTATGCCTGATTACTTTGTTCCTTTGGACACCGCCGAAATTACCGATTACTTCTCCGCGATTGTTCGTGGTGGACATTTAAATCGTTTTTCGTTGACGTATGTGAATGAAAATCGTGCTGAACTGCTAAAGAAGTACCCAACATTTGAATCGTATAAAGCGGGTAACGAGGTAGATCAAAAATTCATGGATTCCTTCTTCGAGTATGTAAAAGTAGAAGACCCTGAGTTAGAATTCAACGAGGAGCAGTACGCGGTAAGCGAAAAGTTAATCAAAATGCGATTCAAAGCCATGCTGGCGCAAGATATTTGGGGATACAGTGAATTTTATCAAATCTACAACGACTCTAACGAGATATTACAAAAAGCGATTGAAATCATAGAATCTGACGAATATGATAACGCCAATTTAAGTCAAATCTAAAAACGAAAACGGATGAACAAACAGCTAATTGCTATCGGAGTATTGCTTCTAATCACTTCATGTAACAGTGATTCACATGAAATAAACGCACAACGCGGTGAGGTTACTTCAACCATCTCAGCTGGTTCCGATTCAGAACGGGAACTGCAAGAAGCATTGAAAGAAATCGATGAAGAGGAAGCTAAAAAATTGGAAAAAGAGAAGTCAACTGCAACGACGTTAACCTTCGACCGTCTTAGTCACGATTTCGGAAAAGTTATGGCTGAATCTGAAAATAAAACCCAGTTTATTGTCACTAATACCGGGAATAATCCACTCATTCTTTCTGATGTGTCCGCAAGCTGTGGTTGTACGATGCCTAAAAAACCAGAAGCGCCAATTCCTCCAGGAAAGTCAGATACAATTAAAGTGGTATTTCAGTCGAAGCCTGGCCAGCTGAACGAGGTAAAGAAAACGATTACTGTTACTGCTAATACCGACGAGAAAATTCACTTATTGGAGATTAAGGCATTTGTGCGTTAGCTTTTCACTTTTCCTTCAAGAAACTTCCGAATGTAATTCCCAAGTGCCGGTTCCAGTCGCAACAACAGCACAGGGACAATGAACAAAACAAAAATCAGAACGCTGTTAAGTCCTAGTGTAACAAAGCGATTTGCGCCCCATGTTGGAAATAATTCACCTAATAGAATGGTTATCCCTAATAATGTAAGAACGATAAACTGCTTGAAATGAAACGGGTGAATTTTAAAATAAACCCAAACGTAGCTAACCCGCAAAACATTATACACTATCAGTGCGATCATGGTCGAAATGGCTGCACCTTTAATTCCGTAGATTGGAATGAGCAAATAATTTAATCCAAACACAACAACGATTAGAACAAAAGTAAACAAGATGTCTATTCGGTATTTTTTCGAGGTAGACAAAATAGTTGTATTGATTCCCATGTACATATCAAACAACTTTCCTATCATCAAATAGAGGAAAACGTAGATTCCCTCTTGGAAATCGTTGGGTAACAGCGAAAAAATCTCATCTCTGCTCACCCAAACCAGTGAAAACAAAAATCCGCCAATAATTAAATTAACTCCGCTGGTTGTTCGATACAGCTCTTTCATTTCTAGGATCTTCCTTTCTTTCCAGTAAAGAGAAACAAACGGAGTTGCCACTTTTTGTAATGCTCTAAACGGAACTTGCAGAGCACTTGTTAAAAAGAGAACTGTCGTGTAAACACCTGCTCCTGAAAGCCCGATCATTGATGCAATCATCGTAGCGTCGAGAGTCGTAACAATTACTGAACCCAATGAATTCATATAGCTAAACATACCATATCTGACTACAATTCTTTTAAATCGCTTTGGTACAGTAACTTTAACATTGAACTGTTTAATCTCCTTTAATCGAATTAAATACAACAACAACAGCAAACTGGGAATGAAATACGCAAGGCAGTTTAGAATGAGAAAATAATGAAACGACAGCCAGTCAAAATAAAGGCTAAATAGTAAAATCGTGACCAGCAGACGAAGACCAATCTCGTAGACAAATGCTGAAAACACATTTTTGTATAAACCTCGCAAGTAATTTTCAAACAACAGGTAATATACGTTTGCCACGCCAACAGGAATAAGCCAGTAGTAGTAAACAATAAAATCCTGCGAGTTTTCTATGTAATAAGATGTGATAACATCCCTTAAAAGCACAGTTGCAGCGATTGCTATAAGCACACCTACAGTAGCAATAAGTACTGTCAGCTTTAGAAAACCGTAGTTATTCGTTCTTTCATTTCTAAAAAAGGGGAAAAATTTCCACGTCGTATTCACAACACCAAGACTTGCCAGCTGTGCGAAAAGAAATCCAACAGAAATTATGAGATTGAACAAACCAATTTGCTCCGTTGATAGAATGATAACGAAGAGCACGCCCTTATTGAGATACCCGAGGAATAGACCCAAGTAGGATATCAACATCGTTCTGAATGATTCTCTTTGTACTATTCCCATTTACACAGTTCTTTCAATCAGCCCAGGATAACGATGACGTAGCCTTACCAACAAACGATGGCAACTCCAGTTACCCTAAATTAGTTTTTGCTCCTCTTGCTGCTTTAAAATGCACAAACAAACTAAACAAAATAAGTGCGAATAACAAGACAGTCGCAATTATCGCAAAGGTTGTTGATAACTCATACGCTTTTAGTGCAAACCTGAATTCAATTTTATGCTTGCCCTTCTCAATTTCGAGACCTCTTAAAAGATAATTTACCTTTCTAATTTCAACTTCTTTACCATCTACAAAAGCTTTCCAGCCATCTGGGTAGTAGATTTCAGAAAAAACTACGAACTGCTTCTGTGGACTATCAAAAGAATATACAAGCTCATTTGGTTTGTATGATTCCATCTTTATCGTTCCTTCTCCAGAATATTGTTTTGCTGACAACTTCTCTGCTTCAGATTTCAGCATTACAGCTTCAGCAGCTGGTTCAAACACATCTGTACATGTTATGAGCACGAACTGTTGAAAGGAGTTTGCTGTATCCGATTTGATTGCTTCTGGCATAATTAAATCACGTCTACCATTCACATCACTTACAAAAACCGCTTCTAATCCTTTAGATAAACCATTTGACAGCGGCACTTTAATGGAATCATTCCCAACCAAATAAACCAACTTTTCACCACCATAAACAGTTGCATCTTTAACAGCTTCTTCGTTGACAAGTAGTTGTCCCGTACCTATGTTTTTCAATGTAAATGTTGTGCCCAACTTGCGGATTTCATCATTTGGCGTGTCCACTGGTTTGATCGAACGTACCATCCAAGCTGGTCCCATTGCTGTTGGATTTCTTCTAGCGGATTCCCCTTGAATAAAGTACTTCACATTTAACATATCAAATACTTTATTGTTGCCTTGCGCAATATGGAATTCGAACACGTTCTGAATATTTCTCAGTTTCGCTCCATGGTATCCTCCAAGATTTTTGTGGAAATAGGATGTTCTTGAACTGCCCCATGGATTTTCATATGTGAATACGCGGTAATTCGTTGCAAAATTAAGCGCAGAGAACTTGTATGAATCTACGACCCTACTCTTACCGAGACCTGTATAACCGAGCTCTTCTGCCTTCTTTACTCCTTTTGCTTTCCCCTGCTCTACTGCCTTATTGATAACAGGATCAACGATTTCAGCATCCAATATTTGTAAATCTGCGATCGTTGAAGACAATGGAAATTCCTTCTGATCCTCAGGAATCCAATGCTTATATTTTCCAGGAGATGTTTCTTCTGAGCTTAAATAATTTAAATCAACTGGAACTAAATCAAACAAAACAAATAATCCAGCACCGCAAACAACCACAATTGCAGGAATCGAGGTATAGAAGAACAGTGCAATCAATCCAATAATTAAAACGCTAAACAGGAGTGATCTATTCATTGAAGAATGAAAAATGTCTTGACGAGCGCCTCTGTACACATCCAATTCATCCTCGTAACTGTCAATTTGATTATCAATAATCGATTGAATTTGTTCGCTGTTATTCAGATCAATGTTGTTCTGAGCAAGTTGTTCAGGTGACATCTCCTTCAACTGCTTCATAATAAGTCCAGGAATTTCTTCTGAGCGATTTTTCTCACTAGTTGAAGCATAACCATCACCTAAGCCTATCATTTTCACTGAAAACAAAACCACGAAAAACAATGCCGACGTAACCAAAAACGGCTTTTTATTTACTTTGATTTCTTCTTTATTCTTTAGAAGTGCATCTAAAAAGAGTACTCCAATCAAAGGCACAATCAACTCAATAAGTACCATAATGATGGTTACTGTTCTAAACTTGTTGTAGCCTGGTATATTATCGACAAAGAAATCTGTTAATCCCATGAAATTTTTACCCCAAGAAAGCATGAGCGCTAATACTGCGACTGCAAACAACACCCATTTTCTACGATCTTTGACATAAACCAAACCTAGTACCATCAAGAACACCATAACTACTCCCACATAGGTTGGACCTGAAACAATGGGCTGCTCTCCCCAATACATTGGAATCTGTGCATTTAATATTTGATTAATTTCTGACCTTGTTCTATCCGAATTCTCAATCATTTCCTGAAACTGGGATCCTACAATACCAACAGATGCTGAACCTTTCACATAAGGCGAAATGAGAGTGAATGATTCTCCAATTCCATAACTCCAGTTGGTTATATAATCCTTATCCAGACCCGTGGATTGTTCAATTTCAGTCCCATCGGGACCAATTGTTAAATCGTTTCCACCACGAATGGTATGTTTTGCATAGTCTTGCGTCATTGAAATATTGCCGTAGTTAATCAAAAGCGCTAGTCCATAAGCAGCGAGAATACCAATACTTGCAATACCAAAAATCTTCAATTGTTTCGCTCGCACCGCCCGGACCAGCTCATACAGTCCAAGTGCAAATAGTAAAATCCCCATATAATAGGTGACCTGGAGATGGTTACTTGCTAATTGAAACGACATAAATACCGCTGAAAGTAGAATTCCCCACTTCCAACTTGAGCGATACGCCAAAATAAATGCCCCTATTACAGGCGCCATTAACGCCACAGTAATTGCCTTGGTATTATGTCCCGCCTGAATAATAACAATTTCGTATGTCGCAAACGCAAAGGCTAGAGCTCCTACAAGTGCAACAATCGGTTTAATTCGGAAACACATTGCTAGAATATAGAATCCCAACAAATGGAGGAAAAATGTCAACGTAGGGACTCCGAAAACAGTTCTCATCCATAAAATTGCCTGCTGAAAAACGTTACCGTCATAAATCACAGAAATCTGTGTGGTTGGCATGCCGCCAAACATTGAATTCGTCCACAGGGGTTCTTCTTCAAATTGCTCGCGAAACATTTGCGTTTCGTTTGCCATCCCTTTAAACTGTTCAACATCGTGTTGCTTTAAAGCGTATCCATTAAATTCTGGAGAAAAGTAAGCTACAGTGGTTATTAAAAAAACACCTAGAACAACAAAGTGAATCCAGTTTTTTGAAAAGAATGATTTTAATTGCATCGTTTTGAATTTTAGCAGGTATACTATTTATCAGCTGCTAAAGATAATTGAATTGCAGAATAATGACTGAACTGAAGTAAGAAATATTAATCGAGCTCTTCAAAATCGACATCCTCAACGTCAGATGAACCTGGTGTTTTATTAATGATCCGTGTTTTGCCAACGTTTTTAGCAGTGCGTTCCCGCTCTTTGTCAAAAGCACGCCTCTCCTCTTCCATTTTCTTTTCCTCGGCCATGTTTCGCTTTGCATTCGCTAATTGGGCAAGAAACCTCAACACAACGATCGCACCGATGACAATAAGCAGAACACGTAAAACACCAACAATACTAGCCTCTGCAACCATTATTTAGACAAGTGCATGTTTCGTTCAGAGTAAATTTTCATGAAGAATGGATCTCTCAAGGTATCAATGAAACGAATTGCTTCACCAGTTGATTTCATCTCAGGACCTAATTCCTTTTTAACATCTGGGAACTTCTCATAGGAGAAAACTGGAATCTTAATCGCATAACCAATTTTCTTTGGGTTGAATTTAAAGTCTTTCACTTTCTTCTCGCCCAACATGATTTTCACTGCGTAGTTGACATACGGTTCATCGTACGCTTTAGCAATAAACGGAACAGTTCTAGATGCGCGTGGATTGGCTTCAATCACGTAAACTTTATCGTCTTTGATGGCAAACTGAATGTTCATCAATCCTACCGTCTTTAGCTCAACGGCAATCTTTCGTGTAATGTCCTCTATCTGCTGCATTACGAAATCCCCCAAGTTATAGGGAGGTAACACTGCAAATGAATCTCC
This sequence comes from uncultured Fluviicola sp., assembly GCA_964643345.1. Taxonomy (GTDB): domain Bacteria; phylum Bacteroidota; class Bacteroidia; order Flavobacteriales_D; family Crocinitomicaceae; genus UBA4466. Next base: position 2,321 of record CAZXRU010000032.1, on the reverse strand, counting down.
TGAGTGAATACCAGCTGGTTCAATGTGTTGCATCACGCCAATAATGTATACATCTTCTCCATCGCAAATAGCATCAGCTTCGGCTTCAATCGCTCCACCCAAGAAATGATCTAGCAAGATCTGATTCCCAGGTAATTCATTCAGAATGTCTACAACGTGATGTTCTAATTCCTCTCTATTGATGACAATTTTCATTTTTTGTCCACCGAGCACGTACGAAGGTCGAACTAACAAAGGGAAACCTAAATCATCCGAAAGAACCAGAGCTTGTTCTGCACTTTCAACAACTCCGTATTTTGGGAAAGGAATGTTGTTCTTTTCCAAAACTTTTGAAAAACGTCCTCTATCTTCTGCTAGATCGAGCGCATCAAAGCTTGTTCCTAAGATTTTTATGCCATATCGATCTAACTTTTCAGCCAATTTCAATGCAGTCTGTCCACCCAACTGAACGATGACACCGTGTGGTTTCTCGTGTCGAATAATATCGTAAATATGCTCCCAGAAAACTGGTTCGAAGTACAATTTGTCTGCCGTATCAAAATCAGTGGAAACGGTTTCTGGATTACAGTTAATCATAATCGTCTCATAACCACATTCTTTTGCAGCTAAAACTCCATGAACACATGAATAATCAAATTCTATCCCTTGTCCAATTCTATTCGGTCCTGAACCTAAAACAATGACCTTCTTTTTATCAGACACAACACTTTCGTTCTCGTATTCAAACGTAGAATAGTAATACGGTGTATGCGCTTCAAATTCAGCCGCACAGGTATCTACAATTTTGTATACCCTGCTGATGCCAAATTCATCTCTCTTTTTGTAAACCTCCGACTCTAGACATCTCAATAAATGAGCAATTTGTCTGTCAGCATACCCCTTTTGCTTCGCTTCGAATAGCAATTCCTTTGGAAGTGTATCTAGATGAAATTTTTCGATTTTATTTTCGAGCTTGATCAAATCTTCAATTTGACGCAAGAACCAAGGATCGATTTTCGTTTTCTCCTGAATTCTGTTAAACGGAATCCCCAATTTTATTGCATCATAAATATGAAACAATCTGTTCCAACTTGGATGCTCTAAACTGTGTAATATTTCATTTTGATTCGTCAATTCCTTCCCATCAGCTCCTAATCCATTTCTTCCAATCTCAAGTGATTGACACGCTTTTTGCAATGCTTCCTGAAACGAGCGACCAATAGCCATAACCTCACCAACAGATTTCATCTGTAATCCTAACTCACGATTAGTTCCTGGGAATTTATTGAAATTCCAACGCGGAATCTTCACGATGACATAATCCAACGTCGGTTCGAAAAGCGCTGAAGTCGTTTTGGTAATTTGATTTTTAAGTTCATCCAAATGATAACCTATCGCCAATTTAGCAGCGATTTTTGCAATCGGATAACCAGTAGCTTTTGAAGCCAGTGCCGATGAACGCGAAACACGTGGATTGATTTCAATGGCAATGATGTCTTCATTTTCGTCTGGAGAAACCGCAAATTGAACGTTACATCCACCTGCAAAATTTCCAATAGAACGCATCATCAAAATCGCCATATCACGCATGCGCTGATAAGTGGTATCAGAAAGCGTCATCGCAGGGGCAACAGTGATTGAATCACCTGTATGAACTCCCATCGGATCAAAATTCTCTATTGAACAAATGATTACCACGTTGTCATTTGAATCTCGCAATAGCTCCAACTCGTATTCTTTCCAGCCAAGCAACGCCTTATCAATCATCACTTCGTGGATCGGAGATAATTGCAATCCTCTCTCTAATAAGGTATCAAATTCTTTCGGATCGTGAACAATTGATGCTCCCGCTCCACCTAATGTATATGATGCTCGCACGCATAATGGAAATCCAAATTCCTGTGCTATTTCTTTTCCTTGTAAAAATGATTTTGCAGCCTCTTGTGGCGCCATTGGCACTCCAATATCTGTCATCAAATCTCTAAACGCCTCACGGTTTTCAGTAATTTCAATCGCTTTAATATCAACACCTATAATATCCACACCATGTTCTTCCCAAATTCCCATCTCATCGCATTTGATGCAGAGATTCAAGGCCGTTTGACCTCCCATTGTGGGAAGAACAGCATCAATTTTGTGTTTTCCTAAGATTTCTATTATACTTTCTGGCTCTAATGGCTTTAAGTAAATATTATCCGCGACAACCTTATCAGTCATGATGGTTGCAGGATTGGAGTTAATTAAGGTGACTTCAATTCCTTCTTCTCTTAAAGATCTTGAGGCTTGTGATCCGGCGTAATCAAACTCGCAAGCTTGACCTATCACAATTGGTCCACTTCCGA
>CAZXRU010000031.1:0-21358 GCA_964643345.1 uncultured Fluviicola sp. | reverse complement strand
GAGGTAATGTATAAAGATTTCAAATTTATACGGCAGAGTTCGTTTTCCTTGGAAACAATTAACAATTTCAAGAAACAAGATATTTCCGTTGTTCCGGTAATTAATGATTCTGGGGAGATTTGTAAGATATTGGACTTAAAAGAGCTTCGAACAGTAATCCCAGTAGATGTTTTGTTAATGGCAGGAGGAAGAGGAGCGCGGCTGAGTCCAATGACCGATACTACGCCAAAACCGATGCTTGTAATCGGTGAAAAACCGATCATTGAACACAATATTGATCGCTTGGCTTTGTATGGCATCGAAAACATTGCGATATCCGTCAGATATAAAAGTGAAATAATCGAATCTTATTTGAAAGATGGATCAGACAAAGGTTTAAACATCGATTATATCCATGAAAATGAACCGCTAGGAACCATTGGCGCGCTAACAAAAATAAAAGATATAAAATCCGATACTATATTAGTAATGAATAGTGACCTTCTTACCAATATAAATTTTGAAGATTTTTATAAATTTTTTATGGATCAACATGCTGACATGGCAGTTGCTAGCATCCCTTATCGCGTTGAGATTCCTTATGGCGTATTGGAAACTGAGGATAATCAGATTACTTCGTTAAAAGAAAAACCCTCCTATACTTATTATTCGAATGCTGGAATTTATTTAATAAAAAAGTCTGTCATCGAAAGAATCCCTTCGGATAAATTTTACAATGCGACGGATTTAATGAATGACCTCATCCATTCAGATTTGAAAGTGTGCAATTTTCCAATTATTGATTATTGGTTGGATATTGGTAAACCGGAAGATTTTAAAAAAGCACAAAATGATGTTCAACATATTAGATTCTAATGAAACCAACACTAGCAAATAGCATACTATTGATTCCTGCTCGCGGTGGTTCAAAAGGTGTAATAAAGAAAAACAGTAAACCCTTTGCAGGAAGTGAATCATTGGTTGAACGCGCTATAAAGATTGCCAAAGAAGTCTTTCCTTCGGATAAAATTGTTTTAAGTTCGGATGATCAAGAAATAGTACAAATTGGAACGAATTCAGGAATTCAAGTTATTGAAAGAGATCCACATTTAGCTTCCGATACAGCTGGCATGTTAGAAGTAATGCTCGATACAATCGACAAGCAGGCTGTTAAACCACTTTTTTTAATCCTTCTACAACCAACTAGCCCATTTAGGAAAGTCAGTCATTTAACAGAAGCTCTGGAGGTTTTTAAAAGCGGTGATCAAGCATTGGTAGCCGTAAATGAACCGAGTGGGCATCCATTTTACACCCTTTTTGTGAAGCGCGGTGATTTTATTGAAAAATTTCAAAAAAACGAAATCGTTCGCCGTCAGGATTTACCAGATGTCTACGATGTTAACGGTTTGATTTATATTTTTGAAGTGGCTTCTTTAGAAAAGGAATCATGGACAAATTTTAAAAGAATTAGACCCTTGATAGTTTCCAAATTAGATGCAATGGACATCGATACGGAGGAAGACTGGAAGATCGCAGAAATTATATACCGAGGTCTTAATTCTTCAAATTAACTTCTCTTTTTTTAGTCGTGTAAAAAACCATTAATAATACGGTAAAGGGAATAATTCCTGCCTGAGTTTCCAAAAACGATTCTACTAAGAACGAAAGAAAAAACACAACTCCAAACAAGGCCATTGCTCGATCTTTATTGATCCATACTTCCCTAAAAATGAGTGTAAAAACCATTAGAAGTAGCCCGAGTCCAATTAATCCAAGTTGTACACCTGAATTTAAAAACTGGTTATGCGCGTTCAACTTCAGTTGTGCCACACCGCTATTATTCAGCTTCTCATTTTTCGCAATTAGTTCATCTTTAACATCTCCTGTACCCGTTCCGAAAACTGGATTTTCAACAATAAGCTTCCATGAAGTAGACCACATGATTATTCTGCTTTGATTACTCTCAACTGAAGGATTGTTTTCAGTTTGAATGTTTTTTAAAGCTTTCGGTATTTCTTTTAATCTTGATGCAAACTTAGATTCCATTTGAAAAAGAAGAAAAACAAAAGTTCCTACGATAAATAATAAACCAAAACCAATTATAAAGCGTCTGTTTGTAATAATATAATGCACACTAATAAAAAGCAATACTAGCAACCAAATTAGCATTCCCGATTTTGACAACGTCAGCCAAGTGGCAATTGATAGTAAAAAAAAGGACAGTATTAAGATCATTTTCAATCGTCCATTTTCCTTCCTTATTCTCATTAGTGCTAGAAAAGCGCCAAATATCATATAGCTCGCAAAGTAACTTCGATGCATAAACGGTGTGAATTCTGCTTCATAGAAATAACCCCATTGATTGTCCTCAATGTTATAAATTGATCTGAAAATGGAATAAACTATTAAGCAAATAACTGTAATTGAACAACTCAAAATAAAGCTTAATTCAGCTGTACGACGGTCCAAATTCATTTTGCCAATTAAAAAGAACAGAGGTAAGATAAAAAATGAAAGCTTCATACCAATATCCTCCCATCCTTTGTGTGTATTCTCTGTCCAAAACATACCAATAATATGGAATAGATAAAACAGCATAAGCCAAAACCCTGGTGTCTTCCAATTAAAAAGATCCATTCGTATATCTTTCCAATTTCTATGCTTAACTATTGCGATTAGAACAAATAATGCAATTACCAAAGGTGTTATTTTGTTGTAAGCAATGCAACAAAACATTAGCGCTATTAGTATCCAAGAGTTTAAATTAATATTTTTTATCATTCTATTTTTTTAAAACCCCATGGCATTTTGGTGATTCTAGTACTCCAAATCCAGGTTACAATAAACTGAAAAAACATAGAGATCATCATTGCATGCGCAGCGCCTACATGTGCGTGTTTAGGAACCCATAAAAAGAGCAATATTAAATTCAATATAGCTGTTCCAATTGAGATTACCGCAATTTGCATAGTTTTCTCTTCATAAAAGAAGAAAATTGAAACCATTTTATACATCCCATTAAATGCAAAACCTAAAGCAATCCAAAGTACGATGTCTATTCCAGATGAATATGTTTCTCCGATAAAGAAGAATATTATTGGTGAGCTAAGAAAAAACAAAAGTGATATTATAATAATGGCAACAATATAAATATAGGTCCATTTAACAATTTGATGCTTATCTCTAGCCAATCCAGTTTTTAATTTCTGAAAAACATAAGGACCCCAAGCTTGATTAAATGAGTTTTGCAATAAACCAATTACCTGACCTACCATAAATGCGACTGTATAGATTCCATTGGAAGCCAATCCGTGGTAATTTGTTAAAAATAATTTATCCGAGTAAATGATTATTACGCCACCTAATACATGTGGAATTAATGGGACTCCGTACTTTATTAAATGTACAACATGTCTCCATTGGAAAATCGTTTTTAAAATTCCCTTTTTATACAAAACATATAAAGCAACTAGCGCCCCAAGCCCATAAGAGTAAGAAAGTGCCAATATTGACCCGTCAAAAGAAAGACCAAAAACGGTAACCAAAATAATAGCTAAACCCAATTCCACAATGGTTCTAACTACCCGAAATGTTCCATACAACATGGCCCTTTCTTCCATTCTCCACACCGACAACAAAACTTCCACTATATTTTGGTAAAGTGCATATATAGCCGCAAAATATATGAATCGCTCTGGAACTCCGAGCATGATTTCTAATTCACCTGCATTATAAATCAGTAAAAAAGAAAAAACAACGGTCAACAAAGACATAAACGCTAATCCAGAAGATATATACGCTGGAAGATCATCTCTACTTTTAACAAAAATAACTTGAAGAGAAGTCATTAAATTTAGGCTTACAAATGGGATTAGAATATTTATTAGCGAATTGAAATTACTAAGAATACCATAATCTTCTGGCTTCAAATACCTGGTAAGAATGGGTAACAATAAAAATGGAATAGCAGAATTTAATACATTTGAAAATGTATAAATACCAATGGAATGAACAAACTTATTTTTTAATAAATTCTGCATTAAGCTGTGTTAGATATGTATCGATGTTTTTCTTAAAACCACTTTTAATGTTCCTATTGTTAGACAATGAGATTTCAATTGGATCTATACTCTGATACCCTTTACTGAATTGAACAAAGTCATTTGCATTTTTTAAAAAACTCACGTTTGGGTTATCTCCCAATGAATTTCCAAGATAATGGCTCGCTTTACCTTTATTGTCCAAAAGAATTGTTGTCCTTCCTAATGAGACTGCTTCTAATGCGGTAGTTGAGAAAATAGTTAAATGTACATCATTAGCAGCAATAGTTTCGTAAATCCCTTTTGTACTAAATGTTATATTTGGTGGAAAACGATAGATTTTACGGTACTCATCCTCACTTGTCCTTCGTGTTTTTATGATCCACTGAAATTTAGAATCCGTTTCCATATCACATTCAAGAATAAAATCAATTAATTCAAGGCTCAAGTTTCCGTCTTGAAGGGCAACAGAGATTGACTGAAGTTCGTCTGTACGTTTTTCCACAGTATCTAAATAAAAATCGACGATATAACTTCCTACAACATGAATTTTTTTAACTGGAAACTTACTATCATTTTGGATGTGCTGCTTATCGTCCTCCCCTAAAACCATTATTTCATCTGGAAACTGTATTGGATCTAATTCTATGGTATAATAGTATGCGTCATGTCCCTTGCCAATCATTCCATGTTGCATTTCTACAACTTTAATTCCACGTTCTTTAAATGCCCTAATGTATCCAAAATGTGCATAGGAGACAGATAAAAACACAATTTTTGGTTTTGGTACACATCGTAATATAAACCGCATTAAAAGATATTGTGCTAAATGCTTCCGGATGAGTACATCGTAATTAATAGTTACACCAATTTTAGATTCTACGGCATGCAGAATAGATTCATTTTGTATTTTATACCGCTTTTTTAAAAGCAGTATAATTACTTCTTCAATCAACATTAACAGTGATTTAGAAACCACATGTTTTGTAGCTACTTTGGATCTTTTGTATTTCTGGAAGAGACGCTGTTCAATGATCAAGGATTTAAATCTTTTATCCTGAGCAATATAATCAAACAATTTGTCTTCGTACTTCCCATTTAGCAAGACTCTTTCCGAACTATTCGAAAAGACCCAGATATCGTATCTTCTGAAGAAGTTAAAAAACCCATAGAAAATCGATGTGATCTGGGAGAAAAGCTCTTTAATGTTCTTTTCCTTCATCACTTCTTTGTCCATGATTGCCTTATGAAACCAACGGCTTTTAAGGATAGGGTAAACTTGAAATCTGTGGCCAAATTTATTTACACTAATCTCATCAACCGCTAAGGATTCAATTTCTTGGATGAGATCAGTCTTTTTCAATTAAAGTACAATTTGTTGGTTTTAACAATATCGCTACAAAAATAACATCTAATATCGAATAACCCCAAAAAACACCATATTGCAATAGACTATAACCTAATATGGCAATTATAAGATATAAATTATGACGCCTCCAGATAAAAGAATAAAAAATAACATACAGAAGAGTTAATAAAATTCCATTCGTAGCTAATAGTTCCAAAAAGGAATTATGGGCATGTAACAATACTAGTTTTTCATTTTCTTGATCAATTGCGAGGAACATTGCTTTTTGTGAACCATTGCCAAACCATAAATTATTATCTATAAAATCAACGTAATTTAACCAGATTAATCCTCGTCCCGAAGTATTAATTCCAGAGATTGAGCGTAGAAAATTCTTGGTCAAAAATCCGCTGGTATCAATTTCATTACCCTGTTTCAAAATCACAGCGTGTCTTTCTGCGCATGAAAATTGAAAATCAGTAAACTCTAACTTTTTATCTTGAATACCAAATTCCAAACTACTTTCTGTGCTCCCACCTCGTGACATCTGACTTCCTGACAGCGGCGTAAAAAGAAAAGCGATGAATACAACATTGAATACATAAAAAATAAGAATATCCTTATTTCTCAGTTGCGTTTGTCCCCTCCATTTTTTCAAAAGAAAGGTAGTCAAATAAATAAAATGTAGAAACAACACTAGGATAATGACAGATCTACTGAAGCTGATTAACAATCCTACGAAGAGAAAACTGTAAATTACCCAGCGCCATTTACTTTTAAAATCTGCCCATTCCAGCAATAAATATGCAATAAAAATTTTCAGTCCTAAAACCGATGAGTTGGCTGAAAGTCCATATACATGTGAATCGTATAACAATTTTCGGGACTCAATTATATTTGTTGCTTCATTTCCTAAAAAAATAGACCTGTAACCAACTACGTACTCGACACACCCAATAAGTATTTCAAAGACGACAAAAAGAATTAAATACCTTATAACAATTTTATTGGAGATATAAACTGCTGAGATAATTACTAACGGAAGAAAAAAGACAGGTAGAAAATAATCGCGTAGACAAAATATCTCATTTCCATTAATCAGGTAGTTAATTGTCGAAAACACTATTAATCCAAATGGAAACCATACCAACCCAATAAATTTGCGTGCAAACATGTTCTTGATAAAAACACGGAACCCGACTAAAAAGTCTTTGTAAAATCGAATTATGCAAAAAATCGGCAATAACAAATACCATTTTTCATTGCCAAAAATTAGTGTTGGTATAAAAAACAAAGCACTTATAAAAAAGGCATTGATATTTTCTTTCGTGAATAATTTTATTCGGCTCATTAATAATAGATTTTGACAATTACAGTTCTGATATTTTCCAAAACGCGTTACTATTACTTCAATTCAGGTGTATATCAACTGCTTCTAACACCTTTTTTGGCATAATAAAGTGTTATAATAGTTAAAAATAATAGGAATATAGCTTGGGAAATTGAAACAAACCAAAGTATTGTAATGAAAGATTCTTTGGATGTACCAATTACAAACGGGAGCACTCCAAACCCGATGATTTGTAATCCAGTACTTATTAATCCAAGAATAAAATATTCCTTTTGACGCTTTAGAATTAAAGGTATGCTAGAAACTGGGGAATACAAAAAATTAAACAGTAACCAAACCGTCATGATTTCTGAGAAATATCCTGATTCTGCCCATGCCTCACTAAAGACAAAACTAAAAAGTGGTTCTCCGTAAAAGAATATGATACTAAATGGAATGATAGAAAAGGCAAAAAGAGTAAGAAATGTTCTCTTTAAAAGTCCATCAATTGGTGTTCCTTCATGGATCATAGTGGAACAACGGTTAAAAAACACTTGTCCGATAGATGCGCCAACAATTACCAAAGGCAATTTTAATATCGTATACGAATGATTAAAGGATCCAAAAATGTCTTTGGAAAAAAAAGAAATTATTAATGCTGCAATTAAAATATCTCGACCTAAATCAGTCAAAACATGTGGTAAACTTACTATTGGAAACTGTTTGTATTCTCGGCTGAGAACCACCATTTTCTTCACGGAAGCAGTTTGACCGTACCATTTTTTCAACTGAAACAATTCCTTTATAAACGATAAACTTGACAGAAATAAACCGATCAAACTTGCAACAAGCAGACCGATACTACTCATATTCCACACACCAAAAAGCCATCTTAAACCATTGGAGACTACTGAGTTGGTTATCTTTGTTGAAGAGATTTTCCGAAATTGCTTTTTTCGAATAGCCCAGGAGGTACCTAAATTGATAAACACTAAAAACACTGAACTAAGAACCGTTATTCCAACAAATAGAACTTGTTTGATATTATAAGGCTGTGTAAACAAGTAAATTATTCCTAAGACAGTCACTGTAAGAAGTATTACACCTGCAATTCTCAAGGATAATCTATACAAAAGAAAACTATGTGAATCATTTTTAGGTAGTGGCAGAGACAACTCATATCGTGCGGTTGCTAAGGCGGAAATAAACCCGATCGCACGCATATAAACGCCGTAATCGCCCATTTCTTCAGTTGAGTAAATTCGTGTTAAGATGGGTGAAATCAAATAGCCAATTGCTTGTGCCATTATTGTTCCAGTCATGAGTACCATAACAGAACGTATGAAGTCACTCTTCTGAATTTTCACTACGTAAACATAGAATTAAGGTATAATTTCATGCCTTTTTCAAAAGTCACCAAGTTTGAGTAATTGAGATCCTTTTGGGTCAATGAAATATCAGCAAGAGAATCGCGAACATCACCCTGCCGGTTCGGTCCATGAATTACAGTTACCGAGTCTATTAAAACATTTCTTTCTATAAGTGAATTCTTAATTGCAGCAACCACCTTATTGATACTATAAAATTCACCACACGCAACATTGTAAACGTTTCCAAATGCGTGAGAATTATCGGACGACAGAGCTAAAACATTGGCATTTACAGCGTTCAAAACGTATGTGAAATCGCGTGTTTGTTCGCCATCGCCATTTATTACAATCTCTTCCCCTTTTATCATTTTATCAATAAATTTAGGGATAGCAGCAGCATAAGCGCCATGTGGATCTTGCTTTGATCCGAATACGTTAAAATAGCGCAGTCCGACAGTTTCAAGTCCGTGTAGTTTGTGATAGACCTTTCCGTATTCTTCGTTTAATCGCTTTGTGACAGCATACGGGGATAACAATTCGCCTTCGTCGCCAATCTTCTTGGGAGAAACGCTGCTGTCCCCATAAACAGAGGAAGAACTTGCATAGACAAACCGCTTGATACCTTTCTCTTTAGTCGCATGCAACATATTTAAAAAACCAGTCGCGTTGACGTTGTGCGTATTGTGAGGAAATTCAATTGAGCGTGGCACTGACCCGAGGGCAGCTTGGTGTGTAACAAGATCGATTCCTTCCAAAGCATTTAAACAGTCGTCATAATTGGTGATGTCACCTTCGATAAAACGAAACAAATCGTTTCCTTGAAATTCATCCAGATTTGAAATTCTACCCGTAGCTAGATTATCTAACACTGAAACTTTGATGGCATGACCCAGTAGAAACCCGACGATATTCGAGCCAATAAATCCAGCACCTCCTGTCACCAAAACGTGCTTTTCCTTCAAATAATTAACAGCGTTATCTAAGCTACTATTTGGCATAATTCACAGCTCTTTTTTCACGAATGAGCGTTACTTTTACTTGTCCCGGATAAGTCATTTCGGTTTGAATACGTTGTGAGATTTCAAATGATAATTCATCTGCTCTCGCATCACTTACCGAATCACTTTCTACCAATACTCTTAATTCTCTTCCCGCTTGGATAGCATAAGCGGTATTCACACCGTCATATCCTAAGGCCAAGTTCTCCAAATCTTTGATTCGTTTGATGTACGACTCAACAATCTCGCGACGTGCTCCTGGACGCGCTCCTGAAATCGCATCACATACTTGAACGATTGGTGAGATCAATGTTGTCATTTCTACCTCGTCGTGGTGAGCTCCAATTGCATTACATACATCTGGTTTCTCTCCATACTTCTCAGCTAGTTTCATTCCCAGTACAGCGTGCGGCAATTCTGGTTCTTCATCCGGAACTTTACCAATATCGTGCAACAGACCTGCTCTTTTCGCCAGTTTAACGTTCAGTCCAAGCTCTGCAGCCATTATCGCACATAGGTTAGCTACTTCTCTCGAGTGTTGCAACAAATTTTGTCCATAAGATGAACGGTACTTCATTCGACCTACCATTCTTGTCAGTTCAGCATGTAAACCATGAATCCCTAAATCGATACATGTTCTACGACCTGTTTCAGCAATTTCTTCTTCGAGTTGTTTACGTGTTTTTGCAACAACCTCTTCAATTCTTGCTGGGTGAATTCGACCATCAGAAACCAATTGGTGCAATGCCAATCGAGCGATTTCTCTTCTTACTGGATCAAAGCACGACAATATAATCGCCTCAGGTGTATCATCTACGATGATCTCTACTCCTGTCGCCGCTTCAAGTGCACGAATATTTCTTCCTTCACGCCCAATGATTCTACCTTTTACTTCGTCTGATTCGATATTGAACACCGAAACAGAATTTTCAACCGCCTGCTCTGTTGCGACACGTTGAATGGTCTGGATGACAATTTTTCGTGCTTCACGGTTCGCATTTAATTTCGCTTCTTCAACAATCTCGTTGATGTGTGACATCGCCGATGTTCTTGCTTCGTCTTTTAACGAATCGACCAATGATTTCTTCGCATCCTCAGCAGACATTCCACTGATCTTAGATAATTCCGCAACCGTTTTTTGGTGCATTTTCTCCAATTCTTGTTGCTTACTTTCATAAGCGTTGATCTTACCATCTAGAATCGACTGGTTCTTTTCGAATTGCTTTTCTTGACGCGTTGTATCTTCAATTTTCTTTGTTAATGCGGTTTCCTTGCTACGGATTCTATCCTCTGCAGATTGTAACTTACGCTCACGATCTTTGATTTTCGTCTCGTGTTCCTCTTTCAACTTTAAAAATGTTTCCTTGGCTTGAAGTAGTTTATCCTTTTTAAGATTCTCCCCATCTCGCTCTGCGTCTTTTAGCACCTTCTCTGCTTTTGACTTTAACAAAACACTCTGAACAATAAAGGCGCCGACTGCTCCTGCAATGACACCTATTATTCCAATTATTACATTCATACTTCTACGTTTTAACTATAAACTACTCACCCGAAGTTGAACTGAATGAAAAAATGAAAGATGTAAAAAATAAAGTAGTTAGTCCAAATCGTCGGACAAGGACTTCAAGTTGTTTTCAATTTCCTTCAATACCGAATCGTCGATACCTTCCTGTTTTCCAGAGTTAGGTTTCGAAGCCAGTTGTAATGCAGTCATTGCTAACAAATCTTGCATATCCTTTACGGCATAATTATCTTGAAGTAACTTGATTGCCTTGTTGATGTCAGCTGCGGCTTTTTGAACACGTTGCTCCTCGCTCTCATCAACTGAAAGTGGATATGTTCTACCGGCTACAACAACTTTTAAAGACAACTTAGCCATGCTTTATTTTTTTAACTGCCCGATGCAGTATTCTATTTCTTTCACCAATTCATCAATCTGCTCATCTGAAATACCTTTTTCAGCTGAACCATCAACGTCTTGTCCCTTTGTCGCACCAATTTCAGATTTCAAATCACTGATTTTCGATTCAAGCTTTTCTACTTCATTCGATTTTGAAGTTAACTGTTCTTTCAGTTGAGCGATCTCATTCTGAAACGACTCGTTCTTTGCTTTTTCAACCGATAACTGATCTTTCATACGAGCGACTTTCTCTCCTATGGTTTTAATCAACGTGTTAATTCGATCTGTCATTGTTTCGACTTTCATACAAAAATAGCATAGTAATAGACACCCACAATATTTTTGGTGCATTTGTTGCAGATAATTTATCAAAAACATACTTTTGATAAATGTATAAATCCCTTCTTTTCTTCGTTTTAATTACTTCTTTTTTCAACCAATTATTCGCACAGAACAACGCGAAATTCGACTATCACCCGCCCCTAAAAATTCCGCTCATACTCTCAGCAAATTTCGGTGAACTTCGTCCAAATCACTTCCACATGGGACTGGATTTCAAAACAAATGGCAAAGAAGGATACAATCTTTACTCGATCGAGGAAGGGTTCGTTTCTCGCATAAAAGTGTCGACTTTTGGGTATGGAAAGGTGATTTACATTGATCATCCAAACGGTGTGACGAGCGTTTATGCGCACTGCAGCGAATTCAAAGGTGAAATTGATTCAATCGTGCGAATCACACAAGAAAAAGAACAGAATTTTGAAGTTGAAATCTTTCCGAAGAAGAATGAGATCCGCGTAACGAAAGGTCAAGTAATTGGTATTTCGGGAAATTCTGGAGGTTCAACGGCTCCTCACCTCCATTTTGAATTGCGTGATACAAAAACCGAACATGCATTGAACCCTTTGCTGTATGGGTTCGATATGCCCGACACAAAAGCTCCTGAAATTCGTGGTGTGAAGCTGTATAGTTTAACGAAAGAAGGTTACCGCTATCCCAATAAGTCAGTTACAAAAACGGCAGCCTTAGGTGCGAATGGTTACTATATCGGAGAAAACAAAATCGTAGTTCCAGCAAGTTATTTAACACCTTCTGGTGGACTTGGACTCGCCTTTGACGTGATTGACCGCCTGGATGGAGCAAGTAACCAGTGTGGATTATTTGGTGCCGTGCTGATTGTTAATAAGGATACGATTTTTGGTCAACGCACCGAGCGAATTCCGTTTGAATCGACACGTTTTGTCAATTGCCACAAAGATTACGAAGAATACGCCGCGAGCAAAAAGAAATTTCACAAATCGTTTAGAACACAAGAAAATGATTTACCGATTTATACCATCGATGGATTGGGTGTCTTCAACGCAAAACCGGGAGATGAACTTGACGTGCGTTACATAGCTTTTGATCCAAAAGGGAATACGTCAGAACTAAAATTTAAAATTGTTATTAGCGCTGGAACGACAAGTAGTCAAGATGCCATTTATTCATCGACTGAAAGTCTCCAACCTATGGAAACTAGACGTGTCAGTGGGAAAACAACGACGGTAGATTTTGGAATAACAACCGTGTACGAGCCGATGAAAATCAATGCTGCAAACATTGATCGTACAATTGGTGATGCGGAAGCACCCGTGAATAAATCGTATTTGATTAAGATTAAGTCGAATGCTCCAAAAGACGGAAAGCACTATTTAGAGATGATTACCGCAAAAGGAAAGAAAAGAGCACTCGATTTAACCTACGACGACAGTACGTTTTATTGCACTTCAAAGTATTTCGGAAGCTATTCCGTTAAACGTGATGAAACGGGACCTTCCGTTGTACCGTATGGTTTTTCGAGTAGCACAACTGTAACTTCAGCGAGTACCTTAAAATGGAAGATTTCTGACAGTCAAATAGGTATTGCTGACTACGATTTATTTATCGATGGGGAATGGAAATTACTCGATTACGACTACAAATCTGGTTTGATTACGTATAGCAGAGACGCAACGGTTGTCGGAACAAAAGAACTGTTGCTATTGGTTAAAGACGGCTGTGGGAATGTCACAGAATGGAAAAGCACATTGGAGTTTAAGTAGTTTTGGGGATTTGGGATTGTGAAATCTGGGGGTTGACGGTTAAAGCTACGCACCGTGCGGATCACTACCAAGATTGTTTTTGTAAGTTAGAAATAGTTTTTCAAATAAATTTGTTCTGATAAGCATCAAACCCGCGGGATGTAAGTGCTGTTAGTACCATTCAGTAAAAGTAATTTTTGTCAATAATTTTCACTAGGTTTTCCGTTTCCTTGATCTTCACGTTTAAGTCAATATTGATTAGTTCTTGAAAATGGTTAATGAATGGGTCCATATTTCTCTGATCTTTAGTTGTTTTCATGTGAATGAAATCATTTCTTAAAACATTCAACTCTAGGAATTTCCCATATAGAGTTTGATATTTTTGCAGGTTCGTTATTTCAATAATTTCTGGAATAACATCCTTTAATTTTTCCTTCAACCCCCAATTGCGCTCAATTACTTCTTTATTTACTTTTTCTCCCTTCTTATTGATAGTGCTGAATTCTTCAGGAATCATCGAATTTAAAAAACTCTCAATGAACATAACCAAAGAGGTAATTGCAGAAATTTTATATGAGAGATATGTATAATATAATTCATTGTCAATCATATTGAAATTGTCTCCATCAGAATCTTTAAATGACCGTGTAATGTTCTCAGGAAACTTGTTTAAAAGATGATTAACCGAATCTGAAAATTGTTTTGCTTGAAAGTAAAACAGGCTTGAAGGAACAGGTATAAAACCACCATATAGTTTATTCCTGTTTACGACCGTTGCTATATAGGTGAGGGTCTTCGGATTATCCTGGATTACAACCAAACACTTTCCAGTTTTAGTCTTCTTCCATTTTTTTGTATCGATTTTAGCTCCCGGAACAACAGCTTTTGATACGGTATCTAATACCCCATCGGTGATTTTATATTTCAGTAGTTTGACGGTCATTCTTTATTGGTACTAACGTTAAGTATATGCGTAGTAGGCGATAGAAAGATACAAACTTTCCAAATAACCACTTAGCCAAAGCGCTGTATTTTGTTTTTAATTTTCACGTAAAAGCCAAATCGGCGATTTGGCGCTCTTGTATATATGTACCTACCGTTGTATTCGCTGAACTTTGCCTGTTGGGTGTATATGAGGTTAGCAACAGATTTCCTTCTATGCCACCCATAAATTTCGCTTTGCCACAATTTCCCATTTCTTATCATGCTTCTCTAGAAAATAGATGTTGCCATATCCGCATAATCCTCCGCAAACTAATTCTGAATATATGCATGCTGCTGTTTTGTTTTTATTGTATGTTATTTGCGAAAAAGCGACATTTCCGATAACCACTAAATCTTTATTTTGTGTCCGTTTTGAACTTAGGTATTTCAATTTATAACTATATCTACTGTTCATTTTTCTTAGGTCAAAATGTTTTGAGGAAGTGTTTTCTGCCAACCTAACCAATAGTTGTCTTTTTGAAATGTCGACATCCGGAAAGTTTGCTTTGAAAGACTCCCTTCCAGATAATGAGCGAATAATATCTAAGTTGTAAGCAGGTATTGCTAAACTATCATTAACAAAAACAAAAAAAGCTGCGGTGTCCAATTTGAAATATATACTGTCCATTTCATGTTTTTGTCTTTTGTTTTCTACATGATAATTAGGACCCTCGCTATCCAATGGAACAGGAATGGGTAATAATTGACTTTTCCAACTTTCTTTATCCTCCACAAGAGTATCAAACACCAAGCTTAGAATCTCCGAGTTATTGCTGTCAGTTTTATCTTCAAGATTAGGATTACCGTTTTGACATGCCAATAACAAAGCCGCGCCTATCAAATAAGAAATAAATATTAACAGTTTCATTTTATTGTTGCTAATGGTTTGCGCCTATGCGATCGGCCCAACTCTTTAAATAAATCGTTGTTTCGAAGATAGAACTTTTTCTTACGATTTTACCGTTCATGCGAAGCAAGATTTTGGGCTGGCACTTGAGCACCTGTTAGAGGCATTATTTTTCATTCTGTAAGATTAAGGAGCCATCATCTTTTATGTTGTATTTTTCAGATAAAGCGATCCATTTTTTCCCAATCTCGCTCTCCAACCAATCGGAATCTGTATTAAATCCCCAATGTGATTTATCAATTATTTTCTGTAAATGAATTATTTCTTCACGTCGAAAATTGTAGATTTCTGAATTGTTTTCAATTGTATTTATCAATTTATCTTTTATTATTTCTAATTCAACTTTTGGTGTAATCTTCACTTCATCAATAAAAGTTCTCAGTCCAGAAAAAACGAATTGGATATAAGGAATTTTTGGATAAATCTTGATTGCATCTTCCTTATATACGAAATCAAATTTCTTATCATTAAATACATATCCTGAAACCAACTTTATTTCAGTATTTGGCAAAAAAAGATATAAATCAATCTCATTTTTGATTTTGTTCAATTTATGATCAGTTTTTGTTTCAGGAATATTGTCTGTTCGTGTTGAAATGTAAATATTGAGTTTTGAATGTTCAGAAATATGATCAAAGTTAGGAGAGAGAGCATTTTCAATTGCAAGCGTTAATAGATGGCTCACATTGTAAGTAAAGTCCTTATTCCATTGTGCACCAAATATATTTATTTCCATCTGTTCGTCTGTTGCCGCCTCTAACTAGTCGCTAAGACCATTGTGTTTAGCCACATTATCTAATTTCGTCTTCTAATGTACATAAAATCTGATAAATTACCCATACCCTTTTCGGTACTCACCAGTTGTAAACGTTTGTTGATGGAATCGTGTTTTTGCAACAATCCATCCTGAAATTTCTTCGTAGATGGAAAAAACAATTCAATTGATGGAATGCTATTGCCCTAAGATTTTAGCATCCACAAAGCAGACAGAATGTACATTGATTTGATGGTCTTGTGTGATAACTTCATCTGTCACTGTGCTTACGCGTAAGGAGAATTCATCCTTCTTGATGTATTCTTTAATATCTGCCGTTGATGTCGACAAATCGATGGTTGTGCTTCCATTTGCGGGAATCTCATCTCTCCATGCAATTTTAGTCTCAGGTAAACCAGAAGCGTTAATGAAAATACTAACCGATTCTAAAAAATTAAAATTCCCATTGGAAGGACTGTCAACTCTGAGGCTCAGATGAGTTAATTTTATCTCTTCAATTAAGTCCTTGCGTGTATCGTTGACTGCAAAAGTGGCTTCCGAATTGGAAGTAACACTTGGAGAAAATACATTAAACGGTAGGTTAATCCCTGCGCTAGATGGTATAATAACGGTGGCATCGTGCACCATGTTGAATTGAGTAAGTTCATCCACTTTCTTGCACCCACAGAAGGGTAGCACCAATAAAAATACTAGTAAACTATAAATTGCTCTCATACCTAAATAACGAATTTAAACCGTAAAAAGGTTGGTTAAACCGCGAAATTTATGCTTCAGTCGTTGGTGTTCCGAAGTTCATTGGTGGCATTGGAGGGACATCCCCATTTTCAATCACACCAAAATTTTGTTCAAACTTCTGTATGTTTTCCCGCATGGCGTTCATTAAACGCTTTGCATTTTGTGGAGTCATGATGACACGTGAACGTACTTTTCCTTTTGGCATTCCAGGCATCATTTGAATGAAATCACATACAAACTCCGATGGTGAATGCGTAATAATCGCAAGATTGGTATACACTCCTAACGAAATTTCCTCTGAAAGTTCAATATTCACCTGATTCTCATTTTTCTTTTCCATACTTCAATTCTACTTACCGTTTGAATTGCTAATATACGTAAACTGGTTGAAAGAACGTTCCTGTCGAAATGATTCAAAGAGAAAATCTAGGACAAAAAAATAGGGACTTACCAATGGCAAATCCCTATCTCTATTATTTCTATTGAAATTATTCTACTTCTGTCGCTTCAACCATTTCTTCCATGTCAGCTTTTGAGCCAACTAGCATTCTTTGGTATTCACGGATTCCTGTACCTGCAGGGATTAAGTGTCCAACGATTACGTTTTCTTTCAATCCGAGTAAGTGATCTTCTTTACCAGAAATCGCAGCTTCGTTCAATACTTTCGTTGTTTCCTGGAAGGAAGCAGCTGAAATAAACGATTGCGTTTGAAGCGATGCCCTAGTAATACCTTGTAACAACGGTGTAGAAGTCGCAGGAACTGCATCTCTCGATTCAACAAGTTTTTTGTCAGCACGTTTCAATTGAGAATTTTCATCTCTTAATCTTCGTGCAGAAACAATTTGACCTGCTTTCAGTGAATCAGATTCGCCTGCATCGATAACAACTTTCATTCCGTAGACTGAGTTGTTCTCTTCGCTGATATCTGCTTTATGCACTGATTGACCTTCCAAGAATTTAGTATCTCCAGAATCAACAATCTGTGCTTTCAACATCATTTGACGAACGATTACCTCGAAGTGCTTATCGTTGATCTTTACCCCTTGTAAACGGTATACCTCTTGTACTTCATTTACGATGTACTCTTGTACTTTGGTTGGTCCTTCAATGTTCAAAATGTCGTTTGGTGTAATTGCACCAACAGACAACGGTTGACCAGCTCTTACGAAATCATTCTCTTGTACAAGAATGTGTTTTGAAAGAGGCACCAAGTATTTACGTATTTCACCTGTTTTAGAAGTGATTTGAATCTCACGGTTACCACGTTTGATTTTACCGTATTCCGCCACACCATCAATTTCAGAAACAACTGCTGGATTAGAAGGGTTACGTGCTTCAAACAACTCAGTAATACGTGGAAGACCACCCGTGATATCCCCAGACTTACCAGCCTTACGAGGAATTTTTACAAGGATCTCACCACCTTCAATCTTATCACCTTCTCCAATCGAAATGTGGGCGTCAACAGGTAAACTGTATTCTCTCAACACTTCTTTTGTTTTTGGGTCGATGATATGAATCGCAGGGTTCTTTTTCTTATCACGAGATTCAGTAATTACTTTTTCAGTAAATCCTGTTTGCTCATCCACCTCTTCACGGTAGGTAATTCCTTCCGTTACACTGTCAAATACAACAGTACCTTTTACTTCAGAAATAATCACCGCGTTGTATGGATCCCACTTACAAATCACGTCTCCTTTAGCAATTTTAGAATTGTTGGTTGCAACCAATTCAGCACCATAAGGAATGTTCGCTGTCATTGTCACATTACCTTTTGCATCAGTAATTTTAACTTCAGCCGAACGTCCAACAACAATTGTTGCTTTACCAGTTTTGGTTTTACGTTCAATTGTTCTTAATGCTTCAATATCAAGTGTTCCAGATGTTTTTGCTTTCAAATCTGATTCATCCGCAATGTTCGATGCAGTACCACCTACGTGGAATGTACGAAGCGTCAACTGTGTACCAGGCTCACCAATGGATTGTGCAGCGACAACACCTACTGCGTCACCTCGCTGCGCCATTCTATTTGTCGCCAAGTTTAAACCATAACATTTAGAACATACTCCTCTACGCATTTCGCATGTAAGGACAGATCTGATTTCCACTTCATCGATTTCTGCCGCATCAATTTCTGCCGCAATTTCTTCAGTGATCAATGCTCCACCAGCAACGATTAACTCGTCTGTTTCTGGGTTAAATATATCGTGTACCGTTGAACGACCGATGATACGATCGCTTAATGGTTCAACAATCTCATCGTTTTTCTTCAATGCAGTTGCTACCAATCCTCTTAATGTTCCACAATCGTCTGAATTAATCACGACATCTTGTGCAACGTCAACCAAACGACGAGTAAGGTAACCCGCATCCGCCGTTTTAAGTGCTGTATCGGCAAGACCTTTACGTGCACCGTGAGTAGAGATAAAGTACTCAAGAATTGAAAGTCCTTCCTTAAAGTTCGATAAAATTGGATTTTCAATAATATCTTGTGATGACGCACCAGATTTCTGAGGTTTTGCCATCAGACCACGCATACCGGATAACTGACGAATTTGCTCTTTAGAACCACGGGCTCCAGAATCAAACATCATGTAAATTGAGTTAAATCCTTGCTTATCGTTCTTCAATTGCTCCATCAAGGTGTGCGTCAAACGAGAATTGGTGTGTGTCCAGATATCAATGATTTGGTTATAACGCTCATTATTTGTAATAAGACCCATGTTATAATTCATCAATACATCTTTCACTTCATCTTCTGCCTTTTGAACAAGCTCCACTTTTTCCTTAGGAACGATAATATCATCTAGGTTAAACGACAATCCACCTTTAAAGGCCATGTGGTAACCCAATTCTTTAATATCATCCAAGAAAGCTGCTGAACGTGCTGTTCCACACGTTTTCAATACATTTCCGATCATATCACGAAGTGCTTTCTTCGTCATTACATCGTTGATATATCCTGCTTCGTTAGGAACGCGCTCGTTGAAAATTACACGTCCACATGTAGTTTCAATCAAACGAACAACAATATCACCTTTTTCATCAAGGTCAGTCGTTCTTACTTTGATCGCTGCATGTAAATCCAAAGCACCTTCATTGTACGCAATGATAACTTCTTCTGGAGAGTAGAATACACCACCTTCTCCTTTTACGATATCCTCTTTAGTACTTTTCTTTCCTTTCGTGATGTAGTATAATCCCAAGACCATATCCTGAGATGGTACGGCAATAGGTGCACCATTCGCAGGGTTCAAAATGTTGTGAGATGCTAACATCAATAATTGTGCTTCCAAAATTGCTGCATTACCTAACGGTAAATGCACGGCCATCTGGTCACCATCGAAATCGGCGTTGAATGCTGTTGTTACCAACGGGTGCAAACGAATCGCTTTTCCTTCAATCAATTTAGGTTGAAAAGCTTGAATCCCTAATCTGTGAAGCGTTGGGGCTCTATTCAGCAATACAGGGTGCCCTTTTAGTACATTTTCTAAAATATCCCAAACTACTGGTTCTTTTCTATCTACAATTTTCTTTGCTGATTTTACTGTTTTTACAATTCCACGCTCAATCATCTTACGAATGATGAATGGTTTGTATAACTCGGCAGCCATTCCTTTTGGAAGACCACATTCATGCAATTTCAAATCTGGTCCAACAACAATTACCGAACGTGCTGAATAATCCACACGTTTTCCAAGTAAGTTTTGACGGAAACGACCTTGTTTACCTTTTAACGAATCAGAAAGCGATTTCAATGGTCTGTTTGATTCTGTTTTAACCGCAGAAGATTTTCTAGAGTTATCAAACAATGAATCTACCGACTCTTGAAGCATACGTTTCTCATTACGCAAGATAACTTCTGGTGCTTTAATTTCGATCAAACGCTTCAAACGATTGTTACGGATGATTACTCTTCTGTACAAATCATTCAAATCCGAAGTTGCAAAACGACCACCATCCAATGGAACCAAAGGACGTAATTCTGGTGGAATTACAGGGACAACTTTAACAATCATCCATTCTGGTCTGTTCTCAATTCTTTCTTGAGATTCACGCATTGATTCAACAACTTGTAGACGTTTTAACGCCTCGTTTTTACGTTGAACCGATGTTTCAGTGTTCGCTCTGTGACGTAAATCATACGAAGTCGACTCAAGATCAATTGTTCTTAACAAATCGTACAATGCTTCAGCTCCCATTTTTGCCACAAACTTGTTTGGATCTGAATCCTCCAAGTATTGGTTTTCTTTTGGAAGTGTGTCTAAAATATCTAGGTAATCTTCTTCTGTTAAAAAGTCTAAGCGATTTAATACTTCACCTTCCAAACCAGTTGCTACACCCGGTTGAATAACCACATATCTTTCATAATAAATGATTTGATCCAACTTCTTAGTCGGAAGACCAAGTAGGTAACCAATTTTGTTTGGCAACGATCTAAAGTACCAAATGTGCGCTACAGGAACAACCAATGAAATGTGTCCCATACGCTCACGACGTACTTTTTTCTCAGTTACTTCAACCCCACAACGGTCACAAACGATTCCTTTGTAACGGATTCTTTTGTATTTACCACAGTGACATTCAAAATCCTTCACCGGTCCAAAAATACGCTCACAAAACAATCCATCTCTTTCTGGTTTGTATGTACGGTAGTTAATTGTCTCCGGTTTAAGTACTTCACCACTTGATTTCTCAAGAATTGTTTCAGGTGAGGCCAACGAAATCGTAATTTTGTTGAAGCTACTTTGTTTTTTCGGTGTTTCTTTTCTGTAAGCCATAATATTGCCTTATTCTTTAATTATCTTCCCTGTCTGCCGCCAGTCAGGGATGAGCTTGCGCTCGGTTCAACAACTGACGATTAATCCATAGAGATATTGAGACACAATCCTCTTAACTCATGCAACAATACGTTGAACGATTCAGGAATTC
>CAZXRU010000030.1:0-22418 GCA_964643345.1 uncultured Fluviicola sp. | reverse complement strand
CATTGTTGAATACCTTAATCTTTTGGACATCAAGCCAGAGGAAATAAATAACGATACTCCGTTGTTCGGTCCAGACCTTGGATTGGATTCAATTGACTCGGTTGAGTTAATCGTACTTTTGGATAGAGAATATGGTATCAAAATCAATAATCCTACCGAAGGAAGAACGATTTTGGTTGATGTAAATACAATTGTAGATTACATTCTTGCGAATAGAAAATAACTTCTTCTCATGGAGAAAGTATTTGTCACTGGAACCGGAGTTGTTTCTGCATTAGGAATTGATGTAGAAAGCAATGTTGCACAACTCAGAAAAGGGGAAAGTGGCATTGGTCAAGCCAAACATTTTTCGTCAAAATATACTTCCATTTTACCTTTTGGTGAGGTTGATTTAAGCAACGAAGAACTCATTCGACGTACCAACTGCGCGCACGAAAAAGGTGTGAGTCGAACCGCACTCCTCGCCTACCTTGCCGTGGATGAAGCGATTCAACAGGCGCGACTTACTGCAAGTGAACTTCAATCCCTTTCCACTGGAATTATCTCTTCGACAACTGTTGGAGGAATGTGCCACACGGATGAATTGTACACCGATGCCAACCTAAAAGCGGAACCATCGGAATATGTAAGATCGTACGGTCTCGGTGAACACACCCTTCGCCTGATCAAAAAATTTGAAATTGGAGGATTTTCGTCCACTATCAATACGGCCTGTTCCTCTTCTGCTAATGCAGTGATGCTAGGCACTCGTTTAATCAAATCAGGTCGACTAAAACGTGTGATTGTAGGTGGTTCGGATGCTATGGCGAAGTTTGCGGTCAACGGATTTAATTCGCTAATGATCCTTTCACAACATCCATGTAAACCTTTTGACAAGGAGCGAGACGGATTAACTTTAGGCGAAGGCGCTGGATATTTGGTGCTTGAAGCAGAGAGCGTATGTGAAAACAAAGTGCGATTGGCAGAAGTCACAGGTTACGGAAATGCCAACGATGCTTTCCACCCCTCAACAACATCCGACGAAGCTTTTGGTCCACGTTATGCAATGCAGCGTGCACTTGATGTCAGCAAAATAAATCCAAGTGAAATTGATTACATCAACGCTCATGGGACAGGTACCGTGAACAACGACGAAACAGAATTGTTTGCATTTCATGAAATTTTTGGAAAAATACCACCTTTCAATTCGACAAAATCATACACAGGACATACATTAGCCGCCTCTGGAGCAATTGAATCAATCTACAGCATTATGGCGATGAATAACGGTGAATTATATCCTAATCTTCGCTGTGCATCGCCACTTGATACCTTTGGTGTTGCTCAGGTGTTGGAATATTCCTCAGGATTAAACATCAATCATTTCATGAGTAATTCCTTTGGATTTGGAGGGAATTGTACATCCTTAATTTTTTCAAAAGTCGAATGATGTACATTACTGATTTAAAATCCATATCGCCCCAAAAAACCTACACAGATGAGTTTTTGAAAGGAGAGCTTGTTGCACATGAAGGCATCATTTTTAACGTGGAGGAACCTGATTACATGGATTTAATTCCACGTGGATTGTTGCGCAGAATGGGAAAAGCGGTTCGAATGGGTGTTGGAACAGGATTACCACTGATTAAAAACAACACGAACATCGATGGAATACTGATGGGAACGGCAAATGGTGGATTGGAAAACTGCATTGATTTTTTAAATCAGATTGTGGAGTACGATGAAGGCATGTTGACACCAACAAACTTTGTACAAAGCACACCAAATGCAATTGCTGGTCAACTTGCATTGATGGATCAAAATCGCGGATACAATACAACATATACCAATGGCGGTCACGCCTTTGAAAACACATTACTTGACGCACTACTTTTATTCGAAGAAGGAAATGCTGAGAAACTGTTGATTGGTGGAATTGAAGAAATTTCGAATTACAATTACAACATTGACTTTTTAGCCGATCATTACAAAGAAGTAGCAGTTGGAAATTTTGACTTGATTGATTCCTTGACATCAGGTTCTGTTTGCGGGGAAGGTTCAAATATGTTCATTGTAGAGAAAAATGCCACAGAATATTATGCTAAAATTCACGATGTCGCCCAGCTTACCTACCCAAAAGAATCGGACATTGAAACCTGCATTGATGACATTTTAACGAAAAACTCATTCACTCGAAGCGACATCGATACGCTCATGCTTGGAATGAATGGTGATGTCGATCACAACAAGTGGTACAATCACGTTTCAGATGATTTATTTCCCACTACAAATACGCTCGTTTTTAAGCATTTGGTCGGAGAATACCGCACCTGTACTTCTTTTGCTGTTTGGATGTGTTCTCAACTGTTAAATGGTGAAACTGCCTTCTTTGAAAGCATCATAAAACGAGAAATTGACAGAAAAAACATCAATAAAATATTGATATACAATCATTTTGATGAAGTGAATCACAGCTTCATTCTCATTAGCAACTAATTATGGCAATTACTCAGGAGAATTTTTCGTTTTTAAAAGAACTAGCAAAGAACAACAACCGCGATTGGTTCACAGCGAATAAAGTTGAATATCAGAAACAGCATGAAAACGTTATTGCCTTTGCCGACGAATTGCTAGCCAAACTCAATCAACACGATACGATTGAAACACTCAACGGAAAGAAAAGTCTGTACCGCATTTACCGCGATGTACGTTTTTCCACAGACAAATCTCCGTATAAAACGCATTGGGCTGGAGGCTTTTCTCGCGCTACTAAAAAGTTAAGAGGTGGTTATTATTTTCAACTCGCACCAAACAATAATTCCTTTATTGCTGCGGGATTCTGGGCACCAAATAAAGAAGATTTACAACGCATTCGTGAAGAAATAGCTGTTGATGCGGATGAACTAAGAACAATTCTATCGGATAAAAAATTCATTGAGACCTTTGGTGAATTACAAGGTGAGCAATTGAAAAGCGCACCAAAAGGATTTGACAAAGACCATCCAAACATAGATTTATTGCGCTTCAAACAGTTTATTGTGACGAAAAATTTTACGGATAAAGAAGTTCAGAGTCCTGACTTTCCAGACTTGGTAAACAATGCATTTAAAAATATCCGTCCCTTTTTCAATTATATGAGTGAGGTATTGACCACAGACCGCAATGGCAATTCTATCGTTTAATTATTCTTCAAATTAAACCAACCTATTCCCTTCTTCGTTCGTCAGCTAATTGAGGTTGAATGAAATTTAGCACTTCATTCTTCAATTATTAATTAAAAACAAACACGTATGAAAACAAACACTACCAAAAATTTAATTATTGCTGCAGCTTCGGTATTTTTTACTTCAGGTCTTTTCGCACAGGCGACTCACGATGTAAACGCAAGTGGCATGAGCTTCACCCCAGCAAATATTACCATTGACCTTGGAGATACTGTCAGATGGACAAATACTGCTGGAACGCACAACGTAAATGGAACCACAGCTACATTTTCTGGGAATCCTGCTTCATTTGGAAATGCCGTAGGAACTGGTTGGGTCTTCGACCATAAATTTACTGTAGCTGGATCGTATGATTACCGCTGCGATATTCATGGTGGTAGCGGTATGACTGGAAGAGTTATTGTTGTGGATCCAACAGCTAACATAGAAACAGTTACGACCAGTGGTAATGGGATCCTAAATATTTACCCTATTCCTGCGTCAAACGAATTGACAATCGAGTTGTCAAGTGAATTATTCAGCGAATCGCCAGAATTAGCCTTGATTGTTTTCGACATGAGCGGAAAAATAGTGTTGAGTCAGAGCACGATTTCAACCTCAACAGTCAAATTGAACACAGCTGGATTAGAAAATGGGATGTACATTATCAATCTTATGAACGGTTCTACAAAATTAGAAAGTCAAAACATCAGCATTAATAAATAACCACCTAAGGAGTCCGTTGATGAGAAATTGGCGGACTCTTTTTTTTAGCATAAACA
This sequence comes from uncultured Fluviicola sp., assembly GCA_964643345.1. GTDB lineage: Bacteria > Bacteroidota > Bacteroidia > Flavobacteriales_D > Crocinitomicaceae > UBA4466. The sequence goes on along the minus strand of CAZXRU010000030.1, from coordinate 18,454 downwards.
ATTCTATTATCAGCCTTGTACAAAACCTTTGAAACCGAACGGCTATTTCTTCGTCCCACCAATTTTGAGGATGCTGAATTCATTTTTCAGCTCATGCACACACCAAAATGGATAAAATTTATTGGTGACCGCAATGTCAATTCAGTAGCAGATGCATCAGCGTATATAGAAAACAAAATACAGGCACAATTAAAGCGATTAGGTTACTCCAACTATACCGTGATTCGCAAGTCGGACAGCTTGAAAATAGGCACCTGCGGTCTCTACGACCGAGAAGGTTTAGATGGAGTTGATTTAGGATTTGCTTTTTTACCCGAACATGAAGGACAAGGTTATGGATTTGAAACCGCAAATAGAATCAAAGACGCAGCTTTGAACGAATTCAACTTACAAAAAATCAATGCAATTACACTTCCAGAGAATATCGTTTCACAAAAGTTAATCGAAAAGCTCGGTTTTAGCTTTGTTGAAATGGTTACCATTCCTGGGGATGATGAAAAACTGATGTTGTATCAGTTAACAGCGGATTAGCAGTTTTCCAAATACTCCTTTCAAAAGGTCTTTGAATTATACTGTCAGCTCTAGATTGGAATTCAATAATGCAACTATTAATTACCACTTAATCCCTTATTATTCAATTAGTAATTGTACATTTAGAACCACACTATAATAAAACTATACAATATGAAAAAACAATTACTCTTAGTAGTGGGATTGATGGTTTCAGCATTCAGTTATGCTCAGTCATTCTCAGACAATTTCGAATCGTATACACCGGGATCTTATTTAGGTCTTTCATCAACGGATTGGACAACTTGGTCGGCAGGTCAAGAAGGTGGTGCCGAAGATGTCACGATAACAACAGCTAATGCCGCGAGTGGTTCAAATTCGATCTATTTCTCTTCTACTGCTGCAAATGGAGGACCTCAAGATGTCGTTCTACCATTTGATCAAATTTACAATTCTGGAAACTTTTCTTTCGAAGCAAACTTCTATGTTGAAAGCAACAAAGGGGCCTACTTTAACCTTCAAGGAACACTTGTCGTAGGTCAAATCTGGGCATTAGACTGCTACATGCTTCAAGACGGAACATTGAAATTATCTAATCAGGGAACACCATATATCAACGCGAATTATCCCCCTGCACAGTGGTTTAATCTTCGAGTAGATATGGATTTAACCACAAATGTTTGGGAACTGTTTATTAACAATGTCTCGCAGGGTTCATTTTCTAACCCAACTGGACAAATTGGAATCCTCGATTTGTATCCTGTAAATCCAGTAGCAGAAGGTGGAAATGGGATCTCTGGTTTTTATGTTGATGATGTAAGCTATGCAGCTGTACCAGCGACTTTACCTGCTGTAAACGGTGGTGTTACATTTGTACAACAATTAGCTGGAATTGCTGGGTTAACATCTGATGTTATTGCAACAGTGCGAAATCTAGGTACAGATCCAATTACTTCGTTTGACATCACGTATGATTATGATGGAAATCAAATTAATGAAACGGTGGGACCAATTTCGCTGAATTCATTGGCTACTTACGAGCATATGTTTGCTACACCTGCTGTGGTTGCAGCTGGAAGTAATACACTTACTGTCACGGTTTCGAATGTCAATGGTGGGGGTGCTGATGCTGATCCAACAGATGATTCGAAATCAATTACTGTAAATCCAATCGTACCTGCCGCTGGAAAGATGGTGGTAGGAGAAGAAGGAACAGGAACATGGTGTTCATGGTGTCCACGTGGTGCCGTCTATATGGATTTATTTGAAGAAGAATACGGTCCTTACTGGGCTGGAATTGCAGTACACAATGGAGACCCAATGGTCGTAGCTGAATACGATACGGGAATTGGAGCATTAATTTCAGGTTACCCAAGTGCTTTAGTTGATCGTGGAAATGACGTTGATCCTTCTGCAATGAACGCAGATTTCTTGACAAGATTACAGACACCACCAACAGCATTTATTGAAAATGGAGCTAACTGGGACGCTGCAACGCGTACATTGGATGTTTCTATTTCTGTAGATTTCCAAACCGCTGCGAACAGTAATTACAAAATTGCATGTGTTCTAACAGAAGACGGAGTAACTGGAACAACAGGTTACGCACAGGCAAATGCCTATGCTGGTGGTGCAAATGGCGTTATGGGTGGATATGAATTACTTCCAAATCCAGTTCCTGCAGCACAAATGGTTTACGATCATGTTGCGAGAGAAATTCAACCATCTTTTGGTGGATTAGCAACGAGTTTCCCTGCTACTGTAGCAAGTGGAGAACTTCACGTTTTAAACTTTAGCTTTGTTCTTCCTGCAGACTGGGATGAAGACAATATGCACATCATTGGATTGTTGATTGCACCAAATGGAACTATTGACAATGCTGGAAAAGAAACAATTGTAGACGCTGTAGCAAATGGTTTTGTCGATGGAACGACAGTAGGTTTAGTTGAATCAAACTTGGATCAGCTGGATGCTATGTTCTCAGTTTATCCAAACCCTGCGACTACAGAGGCAATAATCGCTATCAACTTGAAGAAAGAATCATCTGTAACTTTAAAAGTGACAGATGCGGCTGGAAAAGAAGTTGCAAACAGAGACTACGGTTCAATGAACGGTTCGTCTACTGTAGCACTAAACACTTCAACTTTAGATGCTGGGGTTTACTTTGTACAATTGACAGTTGACAATGAGACATTAATCAAACGATTAATTGTTGAATAATTAAACAATTATTAGACTGGAAGGGCGGCCATTGGTCGCCCTTTTATCATTTAAGCCGTTATATTTTCGTATCTTTAAGATCTATGGATTTTATTGATATTGAACACAAAAAACCTACCTACAAAATTAAAGCTCCGTTGCGAGAACATTTACGTCTCTATTCGCGACTAACTGAATTGCCAATCTCCTACGATGACCTGCTCCGTTTTCAGGATTTGATTCCACTGACTGACAGGTATGGAAATGAAACGCTATGGTTTGGTGCAATCTACAATGAAAGCGATAATGAGTTTTTTCATAACGAGTTGATAAATATTTATCAAATGCTGGTCGCAGATGGCGACGTTATCCCCTATTTACGGGTCGAAAGTATAGATTTCTGTTCCTTTGGTAATTCACGGCCGTTTCGTATAAAGATCATCAACGAAATCAATGACAATCACGATTATTTCTACGTGAAAAAGGCAGATGCGTCTAGAATTTACGGACTGGAATTGGAAGAAATATTTTCACCAGACAAGGTTTCTTATTTTGTCAACAACATGACATTGATTGAAGACCATATCATTGGCATTCCTTGCGATGAATTCATTAAAAAAAACGCCGGGGTTGAAATTGAAAACCGGTTGCGTTTTGCAAAGGAGTTCGTGAAATTCAACGAACGTTGTTTTACACGATTACTCGGTGATATGCGTGCGTACAACTTTGTAGTGGAAATCACACAAGATTTCGATAATATCCAGTACCGGCTTCGTGCAATGGATTTTGATCAGCAAAGTTTTGAAGGAAGAAAGAACATTTACCTGCCTCAATATTACAAAGACAACGTTGAACTGGTTGCGTTAGCTCAAGAATTGATGTCCACCGAAATAGCTGAGCAATACATGAAGCAAGAACGTGTTGCCATGCGGAAACGTTTTTTAGCTGCAAAACAACGAACACGAAGTCTTCTTCGAAGAATGAAGCGAGATTCAGTATCCTCCAAAGAACATATTTCTAACTTGGGGGCCGAACTTTCCATTTACCATAAAGATGAACGCTTTCTGGCGCTCAAAACCATGGGTGATATTTTAACACTTCATTTGGAATTGAAACTAGGTGTAACAATATTTTAAAACGCGTATATTCGAACGTAAATATCTTTTAAAATGAACTATCTATTTTCCCTTTTAGTACTTGTGAACCTTGGAATGGCTCTGTCTCAGTCAGAAAACCCAAACTACAACGATTCATTAGCAAAATTGTATGGTGGCGACGATTATGGAATGAAAAGCTACTTCTTCGTTCTGTTGTCCACAGGTGACAATACCGCAACAACGCCTGAATTTCGTGACAGCTGTTTTAGAAGTCACATGAACAACATTGAACTCCTGGTAAAGGAAGGGAAATTGATTGTAGCCGGTCCCTTTGGAAAAAACGATGCTCAGATGCGTGGTTTGTTTATCATCACTGCAGCAAGCGAAGAAGAAGTCCGTAATCTACTCAAAGGTGATGCTGCAATAGAACAGGACATCCTAAAAGCATCCATCATTCCATGGTACGGTTCAGCAGCACTTCCCGCTTATTTGGAAGTCTCTGATCAAATCTGGAGAAAATCGCCTTAGTTTCAACTATGGAGCAACGAAGCGCATGGCTTCGGCACATAAAATTGCACCATACGTTCCTAATGCATATCCTAAAACAGCTAAAATCGCTCCAACACTTGCCAAGGATGGGTGAAACGCAGCTGCAACAATAGGTGCAGAAGCCGCTCCTCCAATGTTTGCTTTGGAACCTACAGCAACAAAAAAGAAAGGTGCTTTGATTATTTTTGCGACAATGAACAGAATCAACACGTGGACTAACATCCAAATAATACCAACCAAAATAAGCTGAGGCTCTTCTACCGCTTTTTGTAGTTCCATCTTCATTCCGATTGTCGCAACAAGGATATAAATAAATACACTTCCAATTTTTGAGGCACCAGCCCCTTCATATTTACGCAATTTTGTTAAAGAAAGTAAGAGTCCACCTGTTGTGGCAATGACCACCAACCAGAAGAAAGAACTCGCAAAAGGTGATTCAGGTCCCAACCATTCTGTCATGACTTCCGCCAAATACGCACCGAAATAATGCGAAATTGCTACAATTCCAAAAGTAATTCCTGCAATCATCATATAATCAGCCAGTGTCGGTTGTTTCGCAATTGAATCTTGGTACTTCCCTACTCGTTCTTTCAAATCTTCAATCGAAGAAGTATCTGCTTTTAACCATCGGTCAAATTTTTCTGCGCGTGCCGCTCCCCACAATAAAAATGCCATCCATAGATTCGCTACAACAATGTCCACCGTGACCATTTTCCCGTATAAATCTGGATTGTACTTGTAGGTTTCAAGCATCGCAGCTTGATTCGCTCCTCCTCCAATCCAACTTCCAGCAAGTGTTGAAAAACCTCGCCAAGCAGCGTCGTTACCTATTCCTCCCACCACTTCAGGATCGATCAATGAATAAACTAAAATTGCAATTGGTCCACCTACAATTACACCTACTGTCGCGGTTACAAACATAATCAGTGCTTTTGGTCCAAGGTTGATAATTCCTTTGAAATCGATACCAAGCGTCATTAGAATCAATGCTCCTGGTAACAAATAATCTTTTGCCATATTGTAAAGTCCTGAATATTCTTTGGAGATCAAACCAAGGGCATCAAGCACAGCTGGAATTAAATAGCACAATAACAATGCTGGAACGAACATGTAAAACTTCTTCCAACGTTTATTTTGGAGACTTGACGTGTAAAAGATAAAGGCAAGAAAAATGGCCAATAATCCGAACACGATGGTATCAGAAACGAATGTAGGACGATCTCTGTATTCAACGCTAAGCGCCACAGATTCACTTCCATTCGACTTGAACGCCAACGGTTTGCCATTACTAAAAACTGTAATCGTAATTTTTCTTGACGCTTCAATCCCGTTGATTAGGAACGGTTTCATTTCATTAAACACAGTTACACTTTCAGCGTCTTCACTGCTCACTTCAACAACCATAGAATCGACTTTCTTTGGCACATCCATGTAGCTAAAATCAACTAGAATATTTTCCTTTCCTTCAATGACCAACGAATTCTCGACGCTCATATTGATGTACTCAAAATCACCGACTTGAAGTTGATTCATCTTAACGCTGTCGAGTTGTTCAATGGTTTGTGCACTTGTCCAAAGTGTTCCCAGCAGGCAAAATAAAAGTGTAATCGTTTTCATATCCTATATGTTTTAAGCAAAAAAACAGCACCTGGGCGCTGTTTTTTTTATGTAATCATTTCGTTTTATCGAACTCCGTGCATTAGTTTCTTGATAATCGGTGACATAACAATAGAGAGTACCCCTAGAGCAATTGGTATTATTGTTAATATCCAGAAAAATGTACTAATCCCTTGCTCTTCAGCTATTTTTTCTGAAGATTCCCCAAAAATACCTGCAACTTTCATTCCTATGGCTATCGCTAAATACCAAATACCAAACATCATCGCAATCATTTTACCTGGTACCAATTTACTTACATACGACAATCCAACAGGAGATGTGCACAATTCACCCATTGTGTGAAAAAAGTACACCAGTACTAACCAAAACATGCTTACGCTTGCTGTAGTTGCACCAGGCTCAATACCTCCAGCCCCATATGCTACACAAGCCATACCTAATCCAAGTAAGCCAAGTCCCAATCCATATTTAACATTTGCAGACGGGTTATATTTACTTTCCCACCACTTAGAAAACAGCGGTGCGAGTGCAATAATAAACAGAGAGTTAAGAACTCCAAACCAAGATGCTGGCACACTAGATGTTTCCTTTTGAAATTCAACCACCAACATCCATACAGCAACAGACCAAATTATAACAAAACTAAAACCTAGAATTACGTTTGCTAGTGCATATTTTTTAAACGTTTGCTTAAACAAAAGAAAAAGTACCCAAGTAATAATTCCTAATGGAATAAGTGTCATTAAACTATTTGTTATATTAAAAATAAGCATGCCACTTCCTTCCAAAGAGCGATCAGTATAATCACGTGCAAAAGTTGTCAGAGTACTTGGAGCCTGCTCGAAAATAGCCCAGAAAAAGATAGTTAAAAATGCAAAGAACGAAACCGCCAACATTTTATCTCTTGTTATTGCTCCATATTGCGTTAGACGGTAAGCCAATAAAAAGAGGAAAAGCGCCAGAGCAAAAAGGATTGTAAATAATGTGCCTGAAACACCAAAAATAGAAAAATTCAAAATGTTAACATCATATATTTTTGAAGCTGGATCATTGATTATCCATACCAAACCAAGTGTAACCATTATTCCAATTAGAACCATTTGCCATGTAGAAAATGGAACACTGTCTGTATCTGGGTGAATTGATTTTTTCTTTGAAGTTGAGTCCAATACTTGTGATTTTGGATCCATTTCTAGAACACCTGAGTCTATAACAGTATCCTTTTTTGGCTTCAAACCAATATCACCAAATATGTCCTGAGATAACCAAAACTGTAGCATTCCAAAAAACATGAAAATTCCTGCTAACCCAAAACCTATGCTCCATCCAACCTTTTCACCTAGATAACCGCAAAGTAGAATCCCCAGAAATGCACCAGCATTCACACCCATATAGAAAATCGTATATGCCCCATCTTTCTTCTGGGGGCTATCAGCATACATATGTGATATTATTGAAGTCATATTTGGCTTAAAAAATCCACTACCAAACACTAAAAGGGTAAGTCCCAAATAAATTGACCAAGTAGTTTCAAGCGCCATAGAAGCATGCCCTAATGTCATCAAAACGGCTCCTACAATAACTGCCTTACGATATCCCCATACTTTATCGGCAAAATACCCCCCAAGCATTGTTGAGAGGTAAACAAGTGCTGTGTAAGAACCAAACAATGCATAAGCATTCTCTTTTGGCCATCCCCAACCATTGTCCATCAATGAAGCTGTCAAAAACATAACCAACAACGCTCTCATTCCATAATAAGAGAAACGCTCCCACATTTCTGTAAAAAACAAAACGAATAATCCTGACGGATGACCTAGTACCGTTGAACTAAAAATATCTGACTTCTGGTTTGACATGTTAAAATTATTTTCTGGTTTAGTTTTTAGTTAATTCCGTGCATCAATTTTTTCAAGGGGAAACTGAGAATAAACAACAGAATTCCTGCTCCTATAGGTATGTAAACTAATATTTCAAAGAAATCTGCCATAGTCGATTCTTTCGCGATTTTCTCCATATATCCTGAAAACGAACCAGCGATCTTATTCCCCATTGCAGAAGCAAAGAACCAGATTCCAAACATAATTCCAACCAAACGTTTAGGAGATAATTTACTCACATAGGATAATCCTACTGGTGATAACGAAAGTTCCCCCATTGTATGAAGCAAATAAGCCAATACTAGAAATATCATGCTCACCTTTTGAATTGGTTCAGCTCCATCCGAAACGATACTTGCAGAGCCAATAATCATCGGAATAAATCCAAGACCTAAAAGCACTAATCCAATTGCAAATTTTTGCGGTCCATTCGGATTCATTTTAGTTTTTGCTAGTCTCGCCCATAAAAATGAGAACAGCGGTGCTAAAGTAAAGATAAACAGTGCATTTAAACTCTGAAACCACGTTGCTGGAACTTCTGCATTTTCTGCTCTAAACTGATCATAAATCATGAAACCAGTTATCCCCAATAAGATCAGGATGCTTAACCCCATAAAGCCCATGGCAGCACGATAATCTCTTCCTAATTTCTTTAGTGTACCTATAAACAACCATAAGAGTATCCCCACAGGTAACAGTGAAATAATAGAACTAACTACTTTAAACCCAAAACCATCTCCTGACAGGCTTCGATCAGTGTATTCGCTTGCAAAAATATTCATACTACTTCCAGCCTGTTCAAACGCCGCCCAGAAAAAGATAGAGAAAAATGCTAAAACTCCGACAACGATCAAACGCTGTGTTTCAACTTTGGTCAATCCTTTCTTGGCAACACTTTCAACCGAATCAATAATATCTGTGTGATCATCAAGATTACCTGTTGCACGTTTGTTCTTTTTCTCTGGTGCTAAACCAATTGTTCCAAACATCTTTTGAGAGAGCTGAAATTGAATCATTCCAATGACCATAAAAATTCCTGCTAAACCAAATCCATAATGCCAACCAATAGATTCTGCTAGATAACCACAAAGAATAGAACCTAAAAAAGCTCCGACGTTAATCCCCTGATAAAAAATAGTGTAGCCAGAATCCTTTTTAGCCGATCCTTCTGGATAAAGTTGCCCAACGATAGAAGAAATATTTGGTTTAAAGAAACCATTTCCAATAATCAAAAGAGCTAATCCCAAATAAAAGGCCGGCATAGGTTCAAATGCTAGTGCAAAGTGACCAAGTGACATCAAAATCGCACCGTAAGTAATTGCTCGTCTAAATCCTAATAATTTATCGGCAATAATACCTCCTAATATGGGTGTTATATATACCAGCATAGTGTACCAACCGTACAAATCACCCGCTTCCTCTGAGCTCCAACCTAAACCTGGATTATCCGAATTTATTTCTTCAACCAAATACAGTACTAACAACGCACGCATTCCATAGTAAGAAAAGCGCTCCCACATCTCTGTGAAAAATAATACAAAAAGTCCAACTGGGTGTCCAAACAACTGTGTATCAGAAGCAACATTTACATTATCACCTTTTGTTCTGTCATTACTCATAGCTTTTCTTTTATTTTCAAGTTCGTGAATTTAACAATATTTTAGAAAAAAGTGCCCGATTTTCAATTTTGAGTAAGTTTTTTCTTGAGTGATGAAACGTGCGAATTAAGTCGTATTCTCCACCGTGCAATTGTTGAAACCAAAGTGACCAATCTTATCCCTTGATTTACAACCTCTCACACATGAAATCACCTCCTTTTGTTACTTCCTAAAGATTTCTGCATTCCCTAACAAGAAACCCATTAAAACTAAAGACATGGCAGGAGGAAAAGAAACACCTAGACAAAAAATGATTGGAATGATGTACCTTGTTTTGACAGCGCTATTGGCGTTAAATGTTTCAAAATCAATACTGGATGCATTTGTTGCTATAGAAGAAAACATTCAAGAAGCAAACTTAGCTGAACTATTTCGTGGAAATGAAAAAAGTACTGAAATAACGGAGACAAGTCTTGACACGTCCAATCTTCCACGAGTGAAAAAAGCAAAGCTGCTGGAAAAAACAGTAGAGAAAATCGACAAGATAACGGCTGAACGGATTCATTTCATCGATGCGCTCAAGATTCAACTGCTCGACGAATGTGGCGAAGACATTTCAACTGTTGGAAACCCCACTTCCATTCTGCTCGAAAAATTTGATGCGGCTAAGAAAATTCTAAAACCCGTGCGTATGAGATTGGAACAGGTTCAAGGAAAGGACAGGTACGACGAAGTAATGCAAATCATGATTGGCAGTGATATTAAGAAACCAACAGGAAAAGGCATGGATTTGTGGTCTAATTTTAATAGTTATCGAAAAGAGTTGACGGAAATAATCGCTTCATCTCAATTGCGCGTAGCAGATGATGGGAAAATCATTCAAGATAAGCGGTATTCATTTATAGCACCTGCAATCAATACGTTTTCTGATCAAAAAGACCTCACTCAAAAGTTAAATAGCACGTTGAAAAGTGTTCATCCCGATGATCAAGCTCAATTGCTTGATATATACACCTCATTGACGAAACAAGAATATTCAACTGTTCACGATGTGAAAAATGTGCACTGGATCGGGAAAACGTTTGATCACGCACCAGTGGTTGCGGCGATCGCTTCACTTTCTTCTTTACAAAAAGATATTCTTTCTGCTCGTGCAAAAGCCGTCGCACTCATTCGAGGTCGTATCGGTGGTGGTGAATATTCGTTCAACAAAATTATTCCGCTCGCTTACGGTCCTGAAGTGGTCAACGCCAATGAAGAATTTACTGTAGAAGTCCTGATGGCTGCATACGACTCGGACAAACAACCGGAAGTGACACTTAACGGAGAAGTTATTACCGAAGTTAGAGATGGGAAGGGATATGTGAAAGTACAAGCCACTGGCAGCGAAATGGAATTGAAAGGAACTGTTTCCGTGCGCAACAAGGCAGGTGTGCGAAAAACATTGGATTGGACAAAACACGTTCGTGTGATGAAACCATCTGGCTCAATTGAAATTCCAGGATACAATATATTGTACAATGCTTACGATAACATTGTCGATCCTACAGCGTCTGGATTTCCTGAGACGGTTTTAACTGGAACTAACGTCAACATCCAAAAATCGAATGGAAAATACATTGTGAAGCCATCCATGGGAGTAAAAACTGCATCATTAACTGTTTCGGGAAGAACTGCAGACGGTAAACTGGTTACATTAAAGCGAATGGAATACAAAGTTGCCAACTTGCCAAAACCAGATTTGTACTGGGGAGCATCAGTTTCAGGGACAGATGCCTCACGAGCAAACACAGCACTAAACGCTAAGTACGGCGCAGAAATCCCTTTGAATGCCGAATTCACTATCGAAAAATGGATTTGTCAAGTCGATAAAGCGGCTGGTCCTCCAAGAATTGGACGCGGCAATAATTTGCAATCGGCAAAAGATTACCTATCCGTTGCGCCGAAAGGTAGTTGGGTAACAATTGTGTGTGATGTGCGACCAAAAGGTGGTGGAGTGTTAATGAAGGTGACAGGAGCGTTTAGGATTCAGTAGTGATGAAAGGTTGATAAATAGCTGTGTTAAATTTTCATCATTCCTATTTCCAAAACTAAAGTTTTATAGATTTGTGAACTGTTTGTTATGTTTCTGTGAAAAAACGTTTGTTATTGATCTCAGAAATGGATGAACCAATACCAATTTTATGACTAGAAAATCCTTTCTCCTCTTCTCATCCTTGGCACTATTTACTGCCTGTTCTGAGGTTAAAAATGAAAATACAGATAATGCGCTCGTACCGGAAGTAGTTACTGACAGTCACTCCTACGCCAATCATCACGAAATTCAAACGACGCATTTGCATCTAGAATTGGACGTAAACTTTGAAAATCAAGTGATTTATGGCGTTGCGCGGCACCAAATGAGTGCACATACAGGTACGGAAGCAATTTTTGACATAAAAGATTTGGAGATTAAACGTGTAACGCTTGGAAAAGGAGATGAGAAACCAACTGATTATGTCATCGGGAAATACGATGAACTATTGGGTTCTCCGCTGACTGTGACGATAGATAAAGATACCAAGTACATCAATATTTATTATCAGACTACGGAGAAATCTGAAGCACTGGATTGGTTATCACCTGAACTGACATCTGGGAAAAAACATCCTTTCTTGTATACACAAAGTCAAGCGGTTTTGGCTAGAACTTGGATTCCACTGCAAGACACCCCAATGAACAGGATTACTTATTCGGCAGATGTGAAAGTTCCATCGGAATTGTTGGCGATTATGAGTGCTGAAAATCCGACGGAGAAAAATGCTACAGGAGAGTACAGTTTTAAAATGAAGCAGCGGATTCCTTCTTACTTAATCGCTCTTGCTGTGGGTGATTTGACCTATACCTCACTGAGTCACAATTCTGGAATCTATTCAGAAAAGGAATTGGCATCGGCGTGTGCGTATGAGTTTGAAGATTTACCTAAAATGATTTCAGTCGCTGAAAACATCTATGGACCTTATCAATGGGAGCAATACGATATCATCATGCTGCCCTACTCTTTTCCGTTTGGTGGAATGGAGAATCCGCGCTTGACGTTTGCCAATCCAACATTGCTGGCGGGAGATAAAAGTTTAGTTTCTGTGATTGCTCATGAGTTAGCACATTCATGGTCTGGGAATTTAGTCACCAATGCGACTTGGAATGATTTCTGGCTGAACGAGGGATTCACAGTGTACTTCGAGAATCGTATCATGGAAGAGATTGAAGGGAAAGAAATTGCTGACATTTTAGCGATTATTGAGTACCAAGACCTCATGGCGACAATGGATGAAATTGAAAACAGTGATCACCCAGAAGACAGTGAACTTAAATTGCGTCTGGAGCACCGAAATCCCGATGATGGAATGACAGACGTGGCGTACATAAAAGGGGCGTACTTCCTGCGCACACTGGAAAAGGAAGTTGGAAGGAAAAAACTCGATCAATTTTTGTTAAATTATTTCAATAAGCACGCGTTTAAGTCCATTACGACAGAAGATTTCGTTGCTGATTTGAATAAAGAATTGTTGGAACCAAATAAAATCACGTTCAACGTCAACGAGTGGATTTATAAACAGGGGATTCCAGAGAATACTATTCAGCTCAACTCTCCTCGACTCACTGCAATGGATGATTTGGCAAAACGCATCAACAATGGAGAAGATGTGTTCAAAGGAAAGTTCTTAAAACTGAAACGTAGTGACTATATCACGCAAGAATGGCAAACGTTTGTTCGTACGTTGAACAAAAGCGTTTCTCCTGAAACCTTAGCCAAGTTAGATCAACAATTTCAGTTCAGTGCAAGTGCAAATCCAGCGATTAAATCGGATTGGTTCAAACTGGCAATTCGAAATAACTACAAAGGAGCACGACCAGAAATGGAAAAATACTTGATCAAAATCGGTCGACGATGGTTCATTGAAGGAATTTACCAAACCTTGATGGATTCAAAAGATCCTTCCGATAGAGCGTTTGCTAAGTCAACGTTTGAAAAAGCGAAGAATGGGTATCACGCCGTGACAAGGAATACAATTCAGGGGATTGTAGCTTCGAAATCTAAGTAAACTCGGCATCTCGACAAGCTCGATGACCGAGGTAGTGTGAACTCGACTGCTGAACCATATAGTGGCACAGTGAACTCAATGACTGAGATAGGATGGACAATGACTCGGACCTGTATAATTAGTTTCCAAGTCGACGGTCATCGAGCTTGTCGAGATGCCGTGACTTAAGCCATCGACCCTAACTTCTCTTCCAACAGTGCAATTTTCGCCAATGCGTCAGCTTCTTTCTTCTGTTCGATGGCAACCACCTGCTCTGGAGCTCCGCTGACAAACTTCTCGTTCTGCAATTTCTTCTGAACTGATTTCAAAAATCCTTTCGTGTATGTCAGCTCTTCTGCTAACTTTTCCTTTTCGGCTTCCAAGTCGATCGAATCACCAAAAGGAATAAAGTATTCATTTCCGTCTACGATAAATGAGTTAGAATTCTCAATCTTTTGACTGGTGTATTCCAACATGGAAAGATTTCCCATTTTCACGACAACAGGATCCATCATCGTATTCAAATCGTTGTTTTTTCGAACGAACAATTCCATTTTGATCTTGGTCGCAATGTTATTTTTCTTGCGGATATTACGAATGTTCGTTATTACCTCCTCTGCTCTATCGAACTGCGATAAAACGTCTGCATTTACTGATGCAAGCTCTGGCCACGGTGCAATAACGATATCATCTCCGTCCTTGCGCTCACGAATCAGATGCCACAATTCTTCAGCTACGAAAGGCGTGAACGGTTGTAAAACCTTCAACAATTTCTCGAAGAAATTCAACGTTGTTTCTAATGTTTGTCTGTCGATTGGATGCTGGTAACCAGGTTTGATCATTTCCAAATACCATGAGCAGAAATCATCCCAAACAAGTTTGTAAGTCGACATGAGCGCTTCTGAGATTTTAAACTTCTCAAACGATTCGTTGATACTTGCCAGTTCTTGGTTAAATTTCGCTTCAAACCACTGAATCGCCATTTTTGAAGATTCAGGTTGATGTAGATCGTTGTTTACCGTCCATGAATCAACCAAACGGAATGCGTTCCAAATTTTATTGGTGAAATTTCTTCCTTGCTCACATTGTGAACTATCGAAAGGTAAATCGTTTCCAGCAGGTGATGAAATCAAAATTCCAACACGCACGCCGTCTGCTCCGTATTTGTTAATCAATTCAATCGGATCTGGAGAATTCCCCAACGATTTCGACATTTTTCGTCCCAATTTATCGCGAACAATTCCAGTGTAATAGACGTTTTTGAAAGGAACATCACCCATGTATTCGTATCCTGCGATAATCATACGTGCCACCCAGAAAAACATAATTTCAGGAGCCGTTACCAAATCATTGGTTGGATAGTAATACTTGATTTCCTTATTCCCTGGATCCGTTAATCCATTAAATACCGAAATCGGCCACAACCAGCTTGAGAACCATGTATCAAGTACGTCTTCGTCTTGTTTTAAATCCTCCGCTGTGATTTGCTTTCCTGCTTTTTCAGTCGCTGCAACAATCGCTTCTTCCAATGTCTTCGCAACAACAAAATCTTCTTCACCTTGTCCGTAAAACCACGCTGGAATTTGATGTCCCCACCACAATTGACGTGAAATACACCAATCCTTCACGTTCTCCATCCAGTGACGGTACGTATTCTTGAATTTATCTGGGTGAAAGGAAATATTTCCATTCATCACGTTCTCCAACGCAGGTGCTGACAATTCTTTCATGTCCACAAACCATTGCAAGGAAAGTTTAGGTTCAATAACCGCATTCGTGCGTTCAGAATACCCTACTTTGTTAATGTGATCTTCTGTTTTGATCAAATATCCTTTGTCGTGCAATTCCTTCGCTATCGCTTTACGCGCTTCAAAACGATCAACACCTTCGTAATGCAATCCATTGGCATTAAGCGTTCCGTTGTCGTTTAGAATATCAATCGTTTCTAAATTGTATTTCTTTCCAAGTTCGTAATCGTTGACATCGTGTGCAGGAGTGACTTTCAGACAACCTGTTCCGAAATCCATATCAACGTACTCATCAAAAATAATCGGAATCGTACGTCCACAAATCGGTACAATTACTTCTTTTCCTTTCAAATTCGCGTAACGCACATCGTTCGGGTGGACACAAATTGCTGAATCACCCAAGATAGTTTCAGGTCGTGTTGTTGCAATCGTTAACCAGAGATCATCCGTTCCTGACACTTTATAGCGAACGTGAAACAAGTTAGAATTTACTTCTTTGTGCAATACTTCTTCGTCCGACAATGCTGTCAACGCTTCTGGATCCCAATTTACCATGCGAACTCCACGATAAATTTTCCCTTTCTTGTACAAATCGATAAAAACGTCAATTACAGAATCTGAATATTCAGGATCCATTGTAAAACTCGTTCTATCCCAGTCGCATGATGCGCCTAATTTCTTTAATTGTTCTAATATAATTCCACCGTGCTTGTCTTTCCATTCAAAGGCATGCGCTAGAAATTCATCTCTCGTTAAATCTGATTTTTTTATTCCTTCTGCACGGAGTTTTTGAACCACTTTCGCTTCAGTCGCAATGGATGCATGATCTGTTCCAGGTACCCAACATGCATTCTTCCCTTGCATTCTTGCTCGGCGCACCAAAACATCTTGAATAGTGTTGTTCAACATGTGTCCCATGTGCAAAACACCCGTCACATTTGGTGGTGGAATAACAACCGTATACGCTTCTCTTTCGTCAGGAACTGAATGAAAATATCCTTTGTTCATCCAGTGTTGGTACCATTTTTCTTCTGCTTGCTGAGGTTCGTATGTCTTCGGTGTCTCCATCTACTTGTGTCGTTTGAGTGCAAAATTAATGCTTTTAAGCAATTTTGGAAGGATAAATGTTTGGATAGTTTATAAAATCTGTGGATATATCAAACTGAGGAAGGTATGTTTCTGGAGGTCCTCCCCCTGCGCCCCCTCCAAAGGGGGAAACGAACCGAAACTATTTTCTCTTTATCTTTTTAACCAATATTATTAAAGATACTGAATATATAGATTTACGGAGATGGATTAAAAATTCCCCCTTTGGAGGGGGCGCAGGGGGAGGAGGATAAACCACAAATAGGAAAACCAAACCCCATCATAACACATACTTTCCTAACTTTGTCACCATCATTAAAATTATCGGTCATGTCAAAAATATTGAGTCTACTTGTTCTAATTGCTGCGTTGAGTTCCTGTATGAAAGGAGAATCCGTCGATTTGGTGATTCACAATGCACGCGTGCATACAATGGAAGATGGAAACCCTATTTATGACGCAATTGCGATTAAAGATGGAAAGATTGTGGAAGTTGGACCGGAACGCCAGATCTTGAACAAGTACCGCGCTGATGAATTTATTGATGCGAAGAAAAAGGATGTCTACCCAGGATTCACCGATGCGCACGGTCATATTCTATCCTATGCCAAACAGCAATTAAGCGTTGATTTAGTCGGCTGTAAATCCTACGATGAAATGATTGTTCGTGTAGAAAAATACAAGAGCAAAAAGAATCCGAAATTCATCATTGGTCGTGGTTGGGATCAATCGCTGTGGAAGGAAAACGAAATGCCTAACAACAAAAAACTGAGCGAAATTTTCCCAGATATTCCTGTGTGCTTGTTTCGCATAGACGGACATGCGTTGTTGGCAAATGATTATTTGATCAAACAATCAGACGTTGTCGAGAAATTTGCAAACGATCCTGAATTGAACCTAGGTGGTTATTTCATCAACGATTCAACGGGCGTTTTTACGGGAATTATGGTCGACAATGCGATGAATCCAGTTTTGGACATTCTACCATCGTTTCCAGACAAAGAACTGGAGACTGCGATTCTTGAAATTCAAGCGGAATTGTATGGATATGGAATCACAGGAGTACATGAAGCTGGCTTGGAATATGAAGAAGTTCAGTTGCTTAAAAAACTCATTGATGCTGATAAATTAGACCTAAACATCTATGCGATGCTCGCTCCCACTCCGAAAAACATTGCATTTGCGAAGAAGAACGGTGTCTACACACATGAAAACTTATTGATTCGCAGTTTTAAGGTCTACGGCGATGGTGCATTGGGTTCTAGAGGTGCATTTCTAAAACAAGTGTACAGTGATCATAATCACCATCACGGTTATTTGACAACGAGTATGAAGCGCATGAATGAAATAGCTGATTTATGCACGAAAATTGGCTACCAAATGAACACACACGCCATTGGCGATTCAACGAATCGTGTGTTACTGGAATTGTATAAGCGCACGTTTGCACAAAATCCAGATCATCGTTGGCGCATTGAACACGCACAAATTGTCGACCCTGCGGATTTCAAATTATTTGCATCTGCGGGTGTATTTCCAAGTGTGCAACCGACACATGCCGTTTCAGATCAACGTTGGGCTGAATCACGGATTGGAACGCACCGCATGGTAGGAGCTTATGCATATCGTACCTTACTGGAGCAGTTTGGAATGCTTGCTATTGGAACAGATTTTCCTGTAGAATTGACAGATCCATTTCTAACGATTCACGCTGCAGTGCAACGAAAAAATGGAGAAAACTTTCCTAGTGCAGGATTTTTAGCAAAAGAGCAAATCACCTTGGAAGAATGCATCAAAGGAATGACGATCTGGGCGGCATACGCTGCTTTCCAAGAAAATGAGTTGGGAACACTGGAAAAAGGAAAGGACGCAACGCTGGTAATGTTCGTCAATCCTGTCCAAAGCAATGCTGTTTTCGTTCCAAACTTTGCGCACACGACATGGATAAAAGGAAAAAAGGTCTACTCCGTAGAATAGACCCTTTTAAAACGCACTTCGATAATCAAACCAGAAAGAAATCGAAATCCATTTGTAGAGATTCTTAAAAGGACGGACAAGAAATAGTTCTGAACGTCGTAGGCTTATCCTTGCAATTCAAATTAA
>CAZXRU010000029.1:1464-23180 GCA_964643345.1 uncultured Fluviicola sp. | reverse complement strand
CCGTCAAAATGAAGAGAAAACGGTGATGTTGCGCGAGATTCATCATCGGGTGAAAAACAACCTTCAAGTCATAACCAGCCTGTTACGATTACAATCAAAAGAACTGGAGGGTGAAAAAAACAAAGATATATTTTCGAACACGATTAACCGAATTGTCGCTATGTCACTGATTCATGATAAAATGTATCAGAATAAAGATTTAGCAAAAATCAACCTGGTCGATTACCTAAAAACCTTGATTGATCAAATATCTTCTTCCTACTCAATTGACAAAAAAATGTGCGTTGATGTAAAATCAAACGTTGAAATTATTCAACCCAAAAACCTAGTTCCGATTGCACTTATATTCAATGAATTGATTTCTAACTCGCTCAAATATGCTTTTATTTCGAGGGAGACAGGAGAGATTAAGATTGATATTCTGCAACTGGGAAAGGATGTGAAAATCACCTACTGGGACAACGGTGTTTGGTTAGCGCAACAAAAAACGCAGTCGTTTGGAATCGAACTTATAGAAACGTTGGTGGAACAACTGGACGGAAAAATGGAACGAAATATTTCAGACGGTACACTCTACACGTTTAATTTTCTGGATAAAGAAGAATCATAAATACTGAACAATAATTTTTACCGTTTTATCCGAGTTCAAATGAAACTTAAAATCATTAAAATGCGGTTTGGTCCAACCCGTATGGTAATAATCTGCAAAACCAAAACCTTCTTTGGGTAACATCCAGCCGTAATCCATTTTCGTGTTTTTATTTTCATCATCTAAAATGGCGATTCCATACGTCCCAGTTTCCAAACCTTTAATTGTATAGAACAGCGATTTGTTCTTCATGCCCTTCTTTTCTATGAAGTGTGCTTTAAAAGGATCTTTCTCTTCATAGCCCTTCTGATCTTTAAATACCTGAAGCTGGATTCTTCCGTTGGTGTTGCGGATATTTCCGATTTGAACCTGTACAGTATGGTAACTGACTTTTTCAGCAGACTCAGTGATTGATAGCGATACGAACGCAATCGACAATAGTATAAATCTTCTCAACTGGTGAACTCGTTTCATGCCACCAAAATACAAAAGTTTCATTTAAAATGAATTTCAAACTCCTCAAAAACTGTATATTGGAGCTCAAATTAACAACTACCTTATGCCAACAATTGCAATTACTGGAGGAAGCGGTCATCTCGGAACAGCAATCATTTCTGCGCTTGTACAAAATAGTGACTGGAAAATTCGCGCGCAGTACCATACACAAAAACCACCGATTGAATCTAATTCTTTAACCTGGATTCAAGGAGGACTGACACCCGATACATTGACAGAACTAATTTCAGGTGCTGATATTGTTATTCACTCTGCTGCTCTTATTTCTATCACAGGAGCGCAAAATGGCAAAGTGTACGACACAAATGTTAAGGGCACACAAAATGTCCTTTCTACAGCGATTGAGCAAAATGTAAAGCGCCTAATTCACGTTAGTTCGACGCATGCCTTGCAAGAAATGCCAGCCGATGGGATTTTTGATGAAACCCGTCCTTACAAAACAGAGCGCGATTTTGCATACGATTATAGTAAAGCAAAAGCTGAACAATTTGTACTGGAAGCAGTGAAGAACAATCAGTTGGATGCATTTATCGTTCGCCCGTCATCGATGTTAGGTCCTGTTGATTTAAAACCATCTTTGCTTGGACAGGCAATTTTAGACATCGCTCAACGAAAAGTCCCTGCTGTAGTAAAAGGTGGGTACGACTTTGTGGATGTACGCGACGTCGCAAATTCGATCATAAACAGCATTGAAAAAGGACAAAAAGGTGAAACCTACAATCTAACAGGACAGTACTACCCAATCAAGGAACTTGCCGCAATTATTTCAAACGTTGCAGGAGTTAAAGCGCCAAAAATGATTGTACCTACACCAATTATTATGATGAGTATTCCCTTCTTTCAAATCCAGTCAAAACTGGCTAAGAAATCACCGAAGTTCACTAAAGAAAGTATTTTAACACTAAAACGCGGACATGTGAACATGTCGAATAGCAAAGCTGTTGAAGCATTTGGACATCAAGTTCGCCCAATACATGAATCGATTAAAGATTTACTGGACTGGAAATTTAACCAAAGATCGTAGGTCATGAGCGAAAATATATTCAACCTTATTGCCTTGATCTGGATTGGCGTTGCTGTGGTCACGTTCATCAGCCTGTTTTTCGTCACTGCACCCTACGGGAGACATACACAAGAAAAAGGATGGGGTAGACTCATCGATAATCGCCTTGGCTGGGTATTGATGGAAATTCCTTCATTCATTTTAATTCTCGTCTTTGCGATTATTGGGGATTTATCCAACTATGCATTGATGTTAGCAGTTTTGTGGTTATTGCATTATTTCAATCGCACCTTTATTTTTCCACTTCGATTGCGCACCAAAGGAAAGAAAATGCCCCTTTCGATTGTGTTTTCTGCCATCTTCTTTAATGGGATTAATGCAGGAATGAACGGTTACTTTTTAGCGTACTTCGAAACGTATACAGATGCCAATTTTTCTCATCCGCTATTTTTTATAGGGATCTCTTTGTTTTTTAGCGGAGCGATTATCAATAATGTGAGTGACCATATTCTCATCAACTTGCGCAAACCGAATGAAACTGGTTATAAAATTCCACACGGATTTTTGTACCGTTATGTCTCTTGTCCCAACTTTTTAGGTGAAATGGTCCAATGGACGGGATTTGCAATAATGGCATGGAACCTTCCAGCGCTTACGTTTTGTGTATGGACGATTGCGAATGTATTACCACGTGCGTTAAAGCATCACAAATGGTACAAGGAAAAATTTGAAGAATATCCAAAAGAGCGGAAAGCTGTCATCCCTTTTATTTGGTAATCAGCATTTTAACTACTTACATTTCGCAATATTGCGATATTGCATTCCCAGTCCATCACCAATCATAGTAGATGAAGAGAATGTCTAAAATAGTGATTTCTAAATTTCGCACCTCCGTAGCAAGCACCGACGGTAATATCGAAATATTGCGATATTACTTTACCCAATATTATTGTCTAGTAGAGGTACTTGCTAGATAGGAGTGAAATGGCACCTGCGCAGCAAGCACCGACGGTAATATCGAAATATTGCGATATTACTTTACCCGATATTATTGTCTAGTAGAGGTACTTGCTAGATTAGGTATGAAATCGAAATATTGCGAAATGGCGAAATGGCGACCAACCTCAAACTCTTCAAACTACTATTTAGCGAAGTGCCTAGCAGAACCCACTACGTCCTGTCGATGTATATTTCTATCTATATTAACATTTCACCTGAAATAATCATTTATTTTTGCAGGCTATGTTCAAGTTGGTGCTTCTCTTCTTTTTCATGCTCCTAGCTGGAAATCCTATCGCTCAAAAAACGATGGAGGCATTCCCCATTACGGAACAAATCACAATTGACGGCGAATTTCTCGAAGAAAGCTGGAAAAATGCGCAACCAGTTGGCAATTTCATTCAGTATAGACCAAAACCAGGAGACCAAGCTACTCAAAACACGGAAGTAAAACTGATGTACGATGACGATGCTATTTATATTGGTGTAATATGCTACGATGATCCGTCGCTCGTTTCAAAAATACTTTCGCTTCGGGACGACTTTAACGCCAATGTGGATAACGTACAGGTTTCCTTGGACACCTACAACGACGACCAGAATGCATTTGTCTTCGGTGTCAGTAGTATGGGGGTGCAATTTGATTCAAAACTCACTGCGACTACAGAAAGTGTTGAACTCAATATGATTTGGCACAGCGAAGTAATTCATACTGAACAGGGCTGGCAGATTGAAATTCGTATTCCCTATTCTGCGTTCCGATTCCCCAAGGTCGACGTGCAGGACTGGGGAATTAACTTCTACAGGTACATCAGTAGAAATCGCGAAGAGAGTCTTTGGAGTCCTATTAGCCCCGATTTTGACAATTGGATCGCACAATCTGGTTCGCTTACTAACCTAAAAGGAATTGAACCACCAGTTCGACTAGCCTTTATGCCTTATGTTTCTGCATACGCCGATCACTACCGCAATCCAGACCCTGACATTCGTAACTGGCAGGGATCATTTAATGGAGGAATGGATATTAAACTAGGATTAAATGAGGCGTTTACGTTGGACATGACCTTGGTTCCTGATTTTGGACAAGTTGTTTTTGACAACCAAGTATTGAACTTAAGTCCCTTCGAAATTCAATTCAACGAAAATCGGCAGTTTTTCACGGAAGGAAATGAACTGTTCACGAAAGCAGGATTATTCTACTCACGACGAATTGGAGTTCAGTCTCCCTACAGCGTTTTAAGCACAAATTTAGATGAGGGTGAATCACTCGAAGACGTTCCTGCAAATGCACAATTGTACAATGCGACGAAAGTCTCGGGTAGAACAAAATCTGGACTTGGAATCGGCGTTTTTAACGGTATTACAGCAAAACAGAGTGCAACTGCAGTAAATAATTTGACCGGGGCACGAAGAAAAATTACCGCTGCCCCACTTACTAATTATAATGTATTAGTGCTAGATCAAAACTTGAAAAACAACAGTTTCGTCACACTAACCAACACCAATGTGATGAGAGAAGGTCATTTCTACGATGCGAATGTAACAGGGTTGAACACACGCATCAATCTAAAAGAAAACAACTACTTTATCGGTGCAAATACTGCGCTGTCTAACAAATTTTCCGCCAACCAAATAGTTACGGGACATAACTGGGGTGTTTCTACGGGAAAACAAAAAGGAAGCTTTGTATT
Source organism: uncultured Fluviicola sp. (assembly GCA_964643345.1). Taxonomy (GTDB): domain Bacteria; phylum Bacteroidota; class Bacteroidia; order Flavobacteriales_D; family Crocinitomicaceae; genus UBA4466. The sequence goes on along the minus strand of CAZXRU010000029.1, from coordinate 18,382 downwards.
TAGCACAAGTTACTTTGAAGAATCTGATACCTACGACCCAAATGACTTAGGCTTCAATGCCAATAACAACAAGCGCAATTTGAACGCTTCAGTGGGATACCGTGTTTTCAATCCCTTTTGGAAGCTCAATCAATTATCGAGCAGTGTGGGTGTTTCTTACAATCGGTTGTACAATCCAAATGTGTACACAGGTACGTTTATAAATGCCAATCTTTTCGTGAACAGCCAGCGCTTTCATGCAGCAGGATTCAATTTTAATTGTGGCGTTACGGATGAATACGATTATTTCGAACCACGCACACCTGGCAGATATTTCATTTCTCCAACTTGGTTTGAGGTCAGTCCATGGATCTCCTCTAACTACCAAAAAAGACTGGCGATTGATTCACGCATTACATACTCTCTTGGTTCGCGCAATAACTGGACAACCTTTAGTTATAATTTCAGTCCACGCATCCGCATCAGTGATAAGGTATTTTTAGTCTACGATTGGAGTCAAGCCTACCGATGGAATGCACAAGGGTATGCTATTGCTTTCGGGACGCCTGCAGTAACTTCAAATGAAATCATTTTTGGTTCACGAGACGTTGTAGAAACTACCAATACCATTGATTTACGCTACACATTGACGAATAAAATGGGTGTTACGTTTCGATTACGTCACTACCGTTCTGCATTGCAATACGACCGATTCTACTACCTCAATGAAGATGGAAGACTCACCCCGAACGATTTAGATGGACTGGATGCTGAAGGTGAATCTGTGTACAATACCAACTTCAACGCATTTACCATTGATTTTGTCTACCGCTGGGTGTTCTTGCCCGGAAGTGAAATCAACATTGTTTGGAAAAACTCCATTTTCTCAAGTGACAAAGAAGTTGCTGAATCCTACGTGTATAATCTTTCAACCATGTTCGAAAATGCTCCTTTGAACAGTTTTTCTATCAAAGTGCTTTATTGGTTGGATTATCAAAGCTTGAAGAGGAAGAAATAAGTTTAGAATGTAGAATTTAGAGTTTAGAATTCCCTAACTCTAAATTCTAAACTCAAAACTCAGAACTTTTATCTACGGGAATTTCGGGAATTTCGAGAAATCACGTGGTCGTTTTTCTAAGAATGCATTTCTTCCTTCCACGGCTTCATCGGTTGTATACGCAAGTCGGGTTGCTTCTCCAGCAAAAACTTGTTGTCCCACTAATCCATCGTCGATCAGGTTGAAAGAGAATTTAAGCATTTTTATCGCTGTTGGACTTTTAGTCATTATTTCTTGCGCCCACTCATAAGCTGTTTGTTCTAACTCAGCGTGCGGAACGACTTTATTGACCATGCCCATTTCAAATGCTTCCTGTGCTGTGTAATCCGCACCTAGGAAAAAGATTTCTCTTGCTCGCTTCTGTCCGACTTGTCGCGCTAAATACGCTGAACCAAATCCACCATCAAAACTTGCAACATCGGCATCGGTTTGTTTAAATATAGCGTGTTCTTTACTTGCAAGGGTTAAATCACAGACCACGTGCAAACTATGTCCACCACCAACAGCCCAACCAGGAACAACAGCAATGACAACCTTGTTCATAAAACGAATTTGGCGTTGTACGTCCAAAATATTGAAACGATTGATGCCATCTTCGCCTTTGTAACCTGTCGTTGAGCGCACACGTTGATCGCCACCAGAACAAAATGCCCAACCACCGTCTTTGGGTGAAGGTCCTTCTCCTGTGATCAAAACAACGCCAATTTCCTGATGTTCGTGACATATAGCCAACGCTTCTGACAACTCGGCAACTGTTTTCGGTCGGAATGCGTTTCTACACTCAGGTCGATTGAAGGCAATTCGCGCCACTCCATCCGCCATTTTAAAGGTGATGTCTTCGTATTCCTTAATTGTTGTCCAGTTGATGCTTTGCATAATCTAAGTTTTGATAGGTAAAAATAGGATATTGCGCGCAAATCGAGCACGAACTCCTTTTGTTTTTGAAAGATCGTTAGAAAATCCCCTTTCTTCTTAATAAGTATCGCTTTACAAAGTCCTTGACATGCTTTACGATGGAATATTTATACAATTTTGGTCCGGTCTTGATGGATTTCACGGCATAATCCCACGTTGTTTGCGCTTCAAGGATGTGAATCGTACTGTCTCTAAATTGAAAAATTTTGTAAATGTTATCTTTCATCAACACGTCGTGTAAATCGTTGATATCGGACATAATACCCAGTTTCTTACTGTAAAAATTCACGGCACGTTGTTCAATTCCCTCTGGGTAAATGCATTGAATCGAATACGTATAATTTTTTCGATAGGGCACTTTTTGTTGCTCTTCAATGTAGTGGATGTAGGTGAAACACTCTTGAATATGGATGTCAATAAAAATGAACTTCGCATTGACGTTCTTCAAAAATTCAAAAATTGATTTTTTTCCAAACGTACTGTTATCTTCTAATTCTAGTACTTCTTCTTGGTGTTTTCCCCATACAAAAACCGAATGCAGTGGATCACGTGTACGCTTGAAATCACTGCGCTGCTGGACTTTGTTGGACAATGCACCCGTTGTTGGTTTTGACTTGATCCAATCAAATGTATCGCCATCGAGTAAATTATCTGTGTAAGCTGGAATTACGAGCGTTCCTTCTGATAAAATCGTTTGGAGTGTTTCAATGAGAAGGTTGAGGTCGAGACGTTCGTTGTTCGCACGACAGGATTTCGCCAATTTCCCAAGATCTGAGGAAATAAAAACGACATCGGCCTTTTTCAATTCAAGCGATTTGAAAAAATCTAAAAAACTCTCAGCATCTGGAATTCTTACGCCCATTTCTTTACCTTTTGAATGAGCTTAAACCAAGCAGGTGCTCTGTCCCAATGGATTCGGGAATAAACACAATCCTCCGCTCCAAATTTTTTATAAAACGCCGCAACAGAACCGACATTGGATCCACCAAAGTCGAAACAACGCATTTTTTTTGCTTGCGCTCGTTCAATTGTTTGATGCATTAAACCATAAATGACACCTTTCTTTTTGGCGGATTCTGGTGCATCACCAATCAAATAGTACGCAGTTGACTTATCTTCAATGATAAAAATAGCACCATGAACTTCACCGTCAGCAACAGCATTTAGTATGTATCCCTTTTGATTCGATAAATAAGCTAGCATTAGTTGGTCTAATCGATCTATGTTCGATAATGGCTGTTTAAATTTCAAAAATGAGTTTTCGGCATACATTGCTAACAGTGCATGTGGATCACTTGATACTTCATACGTATACGCCTCGTCCGATTTTTTAATCTTGCGCTTAGCGTTCGTTTTGTATTCGGTTGGATTGCTTAAATCAAGGTGTTGAAACTCTTGGTCTGCTTCGCCCCATTGACTTTCAGAAATGCGTACATCGAAGGTATGAAATTCCTGTTTGGCTAGTTCAAGCGCTTGAGGAAAATAAGTTTCATCTCCAATAAAATCGACTTGACGTGAAAATGGTTGTTGTCGCGCTCGTTTAACGCCCAATTTTAACTCATATGGGATGGGAAAAATAAAATCGTAATTCCCAGCAATTATAGCGCACCAATTGTAGGAAGTGGCGTCCATAGCCCACGAATACAGAAGCGGATTTTGAACCGATGCTTTTTCTACCGTTCTATTCCATTTTTTGTCATCGATGTCCTTCCGTTCTACAATTTTCATATACTGCTTATCACTGTGCGACAAAGGTATAAGTAATTCTTCCTTGTTGAATTTTAGGTGCGGAACCTGAATAATCAAAGCGTGAGAGCTTTGCGTACTTGATCGCTTGTTCAATCATACAGGCATTTGCACCTGAGCTTTGGGAAGGATCGTATTCGGCAATTGTTACGCTTCCATTTTGATTCACTTTTATCATCACGGTAACTCGACCTGCAGAACCATACCCGCATGTATAGCCAGGATTTCTGACGTACCAATTGTTCTTTTGATGTGCATTTCGAGAAGGTAAACTCCAGTCCACCATCACATTTCCACCATAGGCTACATCTCCTCCTTCTTTCGATGGTTTCTTGCTTTCACTCGTTTTTTTTGCATCAAGTTCCTTGCGCTTTTGTTCCATTTCCGCTTGAATCTGCGCTCGCGTTTTGTCACCACCCGCTTCGTCGTACATTTGTTTTTCAAGCGCTTTGTATTCCGCCATTACTTGGTCAGAAGATTTGTTCTGGTAATACTTCTCGGTAGATCTTTCACGGTCGTCATTTGCATCGCGCGCCATGTTCTTAACATCAGAACTATAATCACTTGGTACGTCAATGTTCTCTGGTTTCAGTTTGATATCCTCATCTGGGACTTGAACATACGATCCATCGTGGAAGGGTTCGAATGGTGTGTATTGTGTGTAGGATTCCATTTGCAGATACATAAAAATCACAATGTAGGTCGCTAGCACCGCTAACAAACCAAACTTGTATTTATCTATCGCATTTAAAAACTTACTCATCGTTTCTCTTTACTTCGATTATTTGTTCCTTCTTGAGGTCAAAATAATCCACTTCCTCTTCATTTATTAAAAGTACGAAATCATCGTTAAATAAGCGAATTTGATAATAATTGATTTCTAGCAGTAGTTTATCGAGTTTATAAATCCCATACATTCCATCTTGCTTAACTTTCACAAAATTATCCTTTAAAACGCTTATATCTTGAAACGCAAAAGGAAGTAATTTGTTTCCCTTAAGATCAAGCAAACCAAGCGAATCTTCTTCCCCAGCAACAACAAAACGATTGTCAATTACATCAAGGGAACTGTACGTTGGAGGAATAACTACTTTGTTCGCCTCGTTCAGTAATCCCCACAATTCTTTTTTCATAAATGGCGTGTATTTTTCTCCTACACCCAAATTATCATGTTCAATTTCAGTAACTATTTCACCCTTCGCATTAATTTTCCCGTACTTCCCCTTTCTAAAAACAATCGCCTTGCCGTCATTAAATTCTCCCTTAAACAAATAGTTCGCAAAAGTTTTAAAGTTTTTATCGATAATTACTTGACCCAATTGATTAATGTATCGAACGGTATCTCCGCTAGCAACCAGTGCCAAACCAGCGTTAAATGTTCCAATTTCATCGTATATAGGTTCAACGATAATTTTCCCATTCACGGAAATGATTCCTTTCAAATCATCTTGCGAAAAGGAATACAACGAATCCGTCAACTGATGCAACTTTTCGAAGCGAGGTTCAAAAATGTAATTTCCCTTTGTGTCAATAATTGCTTGATTTCCATCCACTTCAACAAGGGCGTTTCCTTTCGAAAAACTATATGCTTCATTGAAATGTTCACCGATGACAACTTCACCCATGCGATTGCAATAACCGTACTTCTCCTCTTTTAGAAAATAAACCAACTCTTCCGACACTTCTCCGATGTCCTCATATTCCGTTGGAAGAATTTCCTTGTTGTTGCGATCAATCATTCCCAATTTCTCTTCCTTTTCAACAATTGCTCTGCCACTTTCAAAATTAGAAACCGCATCAAAGTTGAAGGGAATTTTCACTTTTCCGTGCTTGTCAATTACTCCATAAGCATTGTTATACCCAACGATTGCTAATCCATTGTGAAAACGTTCTGCCGACTGAAATTCAGGTTTAATTGTCAGCACACCATCGGTGTTCATGTATCCAAACAGTCCGTTTACCTTCACTGGGAGAAACAACGAATCCGCCAAGAGCAATTCTTGTTCAATCATGGATCTATTCCCAGCGTTCGGATAAGTATCGAGGAAACTCTGAATTCTTTCTTTGGAGTAATCACTTAGATAGACCTGAAAAAATTCCTTCCACGCTTCGTCGATGTACGAATTGTTCGGGTATCGGTTGACAAAAAACTCATAGGCCTCTTCCGTGTTTGGTGCGGTTGCAATTTCATACACGCGCAATTCAGCTGAACCTTTCATTGGACTGTCAGGAAAACTGAGTAAATAGTCGTTGTATGCCTTTAAATCATCTGTCTTAGTAAACTCCAAGTAATGTACGTAATGAAAATTGTCTTGAGCGAGATCAGCATATCGACTCGTGGGATATTGTGCCAAAAAAGCATCATACGCTTCGGATGTATTCTCCTGAACCACGTTTAAAAATGCCAATGAATCTCTCGTATTTGTCGCTTGCTCGCATTGTTCTGCCCAAGGATGTTTCGCTACAAATTCCGTATAGCTAGGAATTGAATGTTCCTCTTGCGCTGCTGCATAAAACTGTGTACTGATTATCTGTCTCAATGAATCGATCCCGTTTCTAGTCCAACCGTAGACCTTCCATCGTTCTTTTTTACTAAGTTTCGCTTTTTCAAATGTAGTATCGGCCAGTAAAATGTAGCGATAGGCAGAATCTCTATTGAAGAAAGGATTGTCGTTGCGGGAGTAGATGATCGAAAGTCCAAATGCCGCTGCCGAAGGGTTCGATTTGAGACTTTTGGTAAAAAGATTCTTCGCTTTAAAATAATCGTATTGTTCTAACGCATCGTAGCCTGATTTAATGCGAAATGCCATGGCAGAATTCACGTTCACTACGAACAGAAATCCCAAAAGAATCAAGGCATGCAAACATTTCATAAAGTAAAGATAACTGATGTAAAGGATGGAGCAAATTTTAAACCATAAAAAAAACCCCTCGAAAACTCGAGAGGTTTTAGTTGCAATTATGTTGCAATTATTTTTTACGTTGACCGAAACGCGTATTAAATTTATCAATACGACCCGCAGTATCCACAAACTGAACAATTCCAGTAAAAAATGGGTGTGATTTGTGCGAGATATCCAATTTAATCAAAGGATATTCATTTCCATCTTCCCACTTAATTGTTTCACTTGATGCTGCACATGATGGGCAAACAAAAGCGTAGTCATTTGTCATGTCTTTAAAAACAACCAATCTATAGTCCTCTGGGTGTATGTCTTTTCTCATTGCTGATATATAATAATTTCTAAATTTCTCTGTAGGGAGCGCAAAGATAAATAAACTTTTTAAATCTCCCTAAAATTTATTCAATAAAATAAAAGTACTACAAATTACGTTATTTTTGGGCATAGATTCAAACATACCGATGAAAATAGCTTATTTAATTGTCTACTTATTTGTCTTAGGAGCAATCCTAAGTGTAACAAGCTGTAAAAAGCCGTTGTCCTATTCCAAAGGAAATCTCGATTTTAGTACGGACACGCTCGTTTTTGACACCGTATTTACGACCGTTGGCTCGGTGACGAAACGCTTGAAAATCTACAATAATTCAAATAAAACGCTTAAAATAGATCAAATTGTGCTTGTTAGAGGGGCAAATTCACCTTTTCGTATCAATGTCGATGGATCTCCAGGGACAAGTTTTGCGGACATTGATTTAGATGCGGAAGACAGCTTATTCATATTTGTAGAGGTTACGCTTGATCCCAACAACGGTACGAACCCAATGATTATCGAAGATCAAATTCGCTTTAGCACAAATGGAACCGATCAATTTGTCCAGTTGGCTGCATGGGGACAAGATGCCTATTTTCACTATTCTTACATCTCAGAGGGAATTCTGGACACAAACGAAGGAACCTGGCCCAATGATAAACCCCACGTGATTTACGGTGGCGCATTTATTGACTCGGCAAAAACATTGAATATTCTAGCCGGAACGCAGATCTATTTACACAAAAATGCGGTGCTCTACAATTACAAGGGAACATTGAACATCTACGGAGCTCTAAACAACGAAGTTACTTTTCAAGGAACTCGCCTAGAAGCGGCTTACGATGATGTCGCTGGACAGTATTACGGAATTTACTTTCATGAAGCGCGTCCTTCAGAAATCGACTATGCGATTATTAAAAATGGAACTTCTGGAATTCACGTTTTTAGCGAAAATGCAGGAAACACCGATTACACCGTAACTGTAACGAATACAAAGATTTACAACAACTCTTCCTATGGTATTTTTATTTATTCAGGTGGTCGCGTCAGAGCTGAAAACTGTGTGATTGCGAAAAATGGATATCACGCCTTATTTTGTCTAGAAGGTGGCGATTTCTTTTTTAATCACTGTAATTTGCTCGGCTATGGTACTAGTGATGGTCAAACTCCTGCAGTGGGAATTAAAAATTACTTTACACGACCAGATGGAAATGGCATTCCAACCACCTTTATTGGTGCTATCGATGAAGGACGGATTATCAACAGTGTTATTTTCGGAGATTATGACAAGGAATATGTGATAGACACGCTTTCCGGAGCGCCGTTGAATTTTGAATTTAGTCACAATCATATTCGCTGTACACCAATTCCGAATGATCCATTTTTTACCAATAACTCTTTTAACACGCACCCAAGTTTCGTCAATGTTGAGCTTTATGATTTTAAACTCTACAGTAATTCACCTATGATTAACACTGCTAACCCCGCTACTACTTTGTTCTTCGATATTGAGCTAAAACCGCGCGGCGCAAGTCCTGATAAAGGGGCGTATGAGTATTGATTGAAACACAAAAGCCTGTCCACAATCGCGAACAGGCTTCGGTAAAATGTATTGAGATCTACTATCTCGTAAACAGCATCTCTCTAAATTTCGGTAAGCGCCATTCTTCGTCGTCGATGATTAATTCAAGTTTGTCCACATGGTAACGAATTTCATCAAAATGTACTTTTACAGTATCGCAATACGCAATTGATTTTTCTTCGTGTCCTTCTAGTTTGTTTGCTTTCTTGCGTGCTTCAAGCATTTTACTGTTGACATCCATCATTTTGTTGAGGTGTTCAGAAATTTTTGAAATCAACTCGACTTGACCTTTGGCTGCATCTTTTCCTGCTTTTGCACCTAGCACATCCATTAGTCCTTGCACGTTGGCAATCAATTTATTTTGATAAGAAACTGCGGCCGGAACAATGTAATTCTGTACCATGTCACCAATCACACGTGCCTCAATTTGAATTTTATAAACGTAACTTTCAAATTCAATTTCTTGTCGTGCATGCAATTCCCGTGGTGTTAAGACATTCAAATCGTCGAAAAGCTTGGTTACTTTTTTGTCTGACCATACTTTTAACGCACGCGGCGTATCTTTAAGATTGGACAAACCTCTTTTCTCTGCTTCTTTCACCCATTCATCGCCGTAACCATTTCCTTCAAAGCGAATTTTCTTCGAATCTTTGATCAATTGTTGCAACTCTTTCAAAATTGCTTCATCTTTCGCATCTCCTTTCGCAATACGTGCATCAACACTTTTCTTGAAAATTTTCAATTGATTCGCCATGATGGTATTTAGAACAATCATTGCTGAAGAACAGTTTGCTGAAGAACCTACGGCTCTAAACTCAAATTTATTTCCCGTAAACGCAAATGGTGAAGTTCTATTTCTATCCGTATTGTCCAACAAAATTTGTGGAATCTTACCGATGTTCAATTTCAATTCTGTTTTATCCTCTGGCGTCATTTTACCCGCCTTCACATTCTTCTCAATATCATCAAGTAAAGTAGTTAACTGAGAACCAATAAACGCAGAAATAATGGCAGGTGGCGCTTCGTTTGCTCCTAATCGGTGATCATTTCCAGCTCCCGCGATACACGCGCGAAGTAAATCTGCATTGTCGTGAATTGCTTTTATGGTATTCACGAAAAAGGTCAAAAACTGCAGATTGCTCTTAGGATTCTTTCCTGGCGCTAATAAATTTACTCCTGTATTTGTACTAAGCGACCAGTTGTTGTGTTTTCCTGAACCATTTACTCCAGCAAACGGTTTTTCATGGAACAACACACGGAAATCGTGCTTACGTGCCACTTTTTCCATCACATCCATTAATAAAAGGTTGTGATCATTCGCTAAATTACACTCTTCAAAAATTGGTGCGCACTCAAACTGATTCGGTGCTACTTCATTGTGTCGCGTCGTAACTGGAATCCCCAATCGGAGTGATTCAGTTTCAAATTCGCGCATAAACGCAGTTACACGTGCAGTAATTGAACCAAAATAATGATCATCCAATTGCTGCCCCTTTGCTGAAGCGTGACCAAACAACGTTCGTCCTGTCATCATTAAATCTGGACGTGCATTGTAAAGTGCTTTATCGACCAAAAAATATTCTTGCTCCCAACCTAAGGTAGCGATTGTTTTTGTTACGTTCTTATCAAAGTACTGGCAAACATCTACGGCAGCTTCGTTGACCGCGTGTAATGCTTTCAATAATGGCATTTTATAATCTAACGCTTCTCCTGTGTACGCGATAAAAATCGTTGGAATACACAATGTCTTATCAATTACGAATGCTGGCGACGAAGGATCCCACGCTGTGTAACCACGCGCTTCGAATGTGTTTCTAATACCACCATTTGGAAAAGACGAAGCATCCGGTTCTTGTTGCACCAATAAATCTCCATCAAAACGCTCAATGGCGCGACCTGGTCCAACTGGCTTAAAAAAAGCATCGTGTTTTTCTGCAGTCGCTCCTGTCAATGGCTGAAACCAGTGTGTATAATGCGTAGCTCCTTTGGTAATTGCCCAATCTTTCATTGCTGATGCCACTTGATCTGCCATAGCTCTATCCAAACGATCACCGCTGTCAATTGACTTCAACATCGATTTGTAGGCTTCACTTGGCAAATACTCACGCATTACATCCGTATGGAACACGTTTTCACCAAAAATTTCAGAATTCTTTCCGTTGAATGAACTCACTTTTGGAGTTCTGTGGAGCACATCGTAGTATGCTTGCATTCGTTGATTTGACATAGAAATACTTTTTTTTGCAAATCTACATCAAAAAATAAGGGGTCAATCAAAAAAAATGCAATTATTTATTAACAACCCCCTAGATTTTAGGGGGTCATTTTAAAAAATCCAATATTTAAGGTAAAAAATTACTTTTTAAGTAAATCTCTGATCTCAGTTAATAACTCTTCTTGAGTAGGACCTGCTGGTGCTATCGGTTCCTCTTCCTTCTTCTTTTTCATGCGTTCAATCCCCTTTATTGCCATAAAAATGCAAAATGCGATAATTATGAAGTCAACTATGGATTGAATGAAAGCGCCGTATTTTACCGCCACACCGTTGATTCGAAACGTAAGCGCTGCGAAATTATCGCCAACGACTGTACCCAAAATAGGCATGATAATGTCGTTTACCAGCGATGTAATAATTTTACCAAACGCACCACCGATGATTACGGCTACGGCCAAATCAACAACATTCCCGCGCATGGCAAATGCTTTAAAATCTTTTAACATCTGAAATAGTTTTAAGTTTACCCTATAAAAGTAACCAATTCATGGATCGACTCAATGAAGGATGAGTCCTAATTATCAACATTGAATATTGAATAAGGACTATACAGAAAACGGTTGTCTGTTCGCAATAGATCGCCCCAAGGTGATTTCATCGGCATACTGAAGTTCTGCACCGACGGCAACACCTCGCGAAAGACTTGATACAATCACATTACTATCTTTCAATTTTCGATATAAATAGAAGTTTGTAGTATCGCCTTCCATGGTTGCACTCAGTGCAAAAATAACTTCGCGAATAGTACCCTGTTGAACACGATCAATCAAGTTGTTGATGTTTAAGTCACTTGGACCTACACCATCCATTGGGGAGATAATCCCTCCCAGCACATGATACACACCTTTGTACGTCTCAGTAGCTTCAATGGCAAGAACATCGCGGATATCTTCTACTACACAAACCAGTCCGTGATCTCGGTTTTGGTTATTGCAGATCTCACAGATAGGAAAATCAGATACATTTCCGCAGCTCGTACATTTGACAACGTTATCTTTCATGAGCTGAAAGGCATTGGAAAAATCATCAATCTCTTCCTTCGAACGATTCAATAATTGCAACACCAGTCTAAGCGCAGTTCTTCTACCAATTCCTGGCAAGGATGCAATTTGATCGACAGCGTTTTCAATATATTTTGATGGTATTTTCACAGAACAAATGTATTGAATATTACAACAAGCAAATCCATCAGAAGTATTACTTTTGCACTCTACATTTTTAATAGTGCAAAAACAAATCAACATAAAGAATAAGAAGGCAAAGTTTGAGTATCATCTCATTGATACTTTCACGGCTGGTATTATCCTAACAGGCACTGAAATAAAGAGTATTCGCAACAGTAAAGCGAGTATTCTAGAAGCGTATTGCGTTTATGTCGATGGTGAAGTTTTTATTCGAAACATGCACATCACGGCGTATGAAAACGGTTCGTTCTATAACCATAAACCACGCAACGACAGAAAATTATTGCTCAACAAGAAGGAGATTCAGAAAATTGAGAAATTTCTAAAAGTTAAAGGAAACACGATTGTTCCATTAAAAGTATTCTTATCTGACAAAGGCTGGGCAAAAATTGACATTGCAACCGCTCAGGGTAAGAAAACGCATGACAAGCGCCAAGATTTAAAGGAAAAGGACGATAAGCGTGACATGGATCGAGCGATGAAGACCTTTAAATAAAACCAAGGGTGACAATATGCGCCCAGCGGTTCCCTGTCACCAAGTAGATCAACATCAACGCATTTATTCCATAATAGGACAGCATGTAGAAAAATGTGAAGCTTACTTCCTTTCGCTTATACCAGACCGTGAATAAGGGAATCAAAAACAGAATTATCAACAGCCAACTAAGGGAATAGAAGTTAAATCTGACTTTGTAATGGTGGTACCCAAACTTACTTTGCGCATGGAGTGCAATGGGATTGTGGAAAATCCAGCTTGTTTCCACATAGACTTTTCGGACTTCTCCGTATAACGTATAATTAATTCCACTTAGCCAATAGTAATTATCCTTTCTGGTTTTCACTAATCCAATGGACCCCATTCCCGACTGTGAAGTGACATTTCGTTTGTAATGCGTGACTTCATCCTGTTCAAGATGATGAGGCAGAAAATAATCTAAAATAAGAAACAACGATAACAATGCGCCAAAAGCGGCTGAGAATCTAATGGTTTTCCATCTTCGACCTGAAATTAACGTTTGATAGTAACGCTCGTTCTCAAGGTGCTCACGCAATAGTTGATCCCTGTATCGCTGCTGTGCTGCTTTGACACGCTCTTCTTTATCCTGTTGTTCGGTTTTAAGATTGATAGAAACGTCGCTTTTAAACGGTCGTTTTCCTGTCAATATCTCGTATGCCTCTGTAATTTCTATGAATCGCTCTTGTGCTGAATCGGTTGGATTTTTGTCAGGATGGTACTTCATTGCCAAGAGGCGGTACTTTTTTCGTACATCCTCCTCCGACGCTGTATTAGGCAATCCAAGAATTTTATAGTACCTGCTTTTTGGCATTTGCTCTACGCTCTATCGTTTTTAAACGGTTAATTTTACCACTTGTCGTGTATTCGAAGGTATCAAAAAAATACACTTCCTTAGGAACGTGATAGTTCTCAAGAACACGCATCATCTTGTCCTTGTCAATTTGGAAGTTCCCCTCAATACAAAGCACATGTTTCTGACCTAAGGAATCATCCTCTATTCCGAAGGAAAAAAATGGTTGGGCAATTAGTTGACTTAGTTGTTTTTCAACTTGTTCTGGATGAATTTTAACTCCCCCACTGTTGATTACAAAATCAGCTCTTCCCAGCCAAATAAAGGATCCATCTTTATTTATGTTGACAATATCGTTAGTAATAAGTTGATGCACCCGAAGTTGGGGAGCCGTTATCACAAGGCAATCATTTTGGCTATCAATTTCAACACCGTTAAGCGGAATGTAACCACTTTCTGGAAGCTCGATTTTTCGTAGAGCGATGTGTGAAATAGTCTCTGTCATTCCAAATGTTTGAAATGCTTCCACATTACTTTCTGCGATTCTCTTCCATAACGCCAGTGAAATTGGTGCTCCGCCAATGATAAGTTTCTTAACCTTTTTCAAATCTTTCAACGACTGTTCGACTTGAAACGGTACCATTGCTGTAAAATCAACTTCCTCAGTTAGCTTTTTCAATGCTCTTCCGCTCACGTCAGTAACGACTAGATCTAGTCCAAGCACGATCGACCTAACGATCATCATTTTCCCAGCAATCGTTGAAGGTGAAAGACACAACAACGCAGTGTCTCCAGCCTTTAACTTCAAGAATTCACCCGTCATATTTGCAGAAGCAATCATGTATTTTTTCTCAATCTCGATTGTCTTTGGAATTCCAGTAGATCCAGAGGTTTGCACAACAATGACTTCGGAATTATTGTTCCACTCCACCATAAAAGCCTGTACAGCTTCAATTAACTCAGGATTGTTTGTCTCAAAACGAATCTTCATACTTCTTTGGAATGGAATTTGCTTTAAAGGTAACAACTTTAAAAAACAAGAATAAACAAAAAACAATTCAGAAATATCGATGTTAATTCTTAAATTAACATCAATTAAACAAAAGGTGCTATGAAAAAAATTCTCGGAATACTCAGTGTCGGATTACTAGTGACTCTTCTTGCAACGTCTTTCACAGAAAGTAAAGAAAGCAAGAACGATGGAGACACAGGTATTCGTTTTGAAAAAATGACCCTTGCTCAAGCGAAAAAGAAAGCGATTGAAACGGGTAAAATTATTTTCATTGATTGCTATACGGACTGGTGCGGGCCTTGTAAACGAATGGCTGCAACGGCTTTTAAAGACGATCGTGTCGCAAAACTTTACAATTCCTCATTTATTAATCTAAAAATAGAAATGGAAAAGGATGCCGATGGACCAGAAATGGCGCGATTGTACCAAATTAAGGCGTATCCTACATTACTGATGATTGATGGAAAAGGAAATCTAGTTAAACGAGCAATAGGAATGCAATCTGCGGATCAATTAATCGCACTAGCAAAATCGGTGCAATAAATTAAAAAGTAAGTTCAATAAAAAAGCCTATCCGTCTGAGACGGATAGGCTTTTTTAATTTCTTAAAAGAAGATTAGTTCTTTTTTGCGCAACAAGCTTTAGTTTCAGTTGTTGCAGCTTTAGAAGAACATGCAGCTTTCTCTGTTGTAGAGCACGCAGCCTTCTCAGCTGTACAAGCTTTCTTTTTCTTCTTTTTCTTCTTATCGTCGTCGTTCTTTGTAATCTCTGTATTCACATCGTTAGATGCAGCGTAAACAGTAGTACCTACCGTTCCAACAAACAACATCAAAGAAAGAGCTAAAAATACTTTTTTCATAATCGTTAATTTTTTTTCGAAATATACGAATTAATCCTTAAAGCGTCCTAGTTTTGTCAGCTTAGATTTCACTATATCACCAATTTTAACATTTATTTCAGTTTCAAGAGGAAGGTATACATCAATACGTGAACCAAACTTAATGAATCCAAACTCTTCTCCAATCTCCACTTTCTGATTCGGCTGTACGTAATAACAAATCCTTCTTGCTACCGCGCCTGCAACTTGACGAAACAAGACTTCCTTGCCGTTTGAATGTTCGGTTACAATCGTTGTTCGTTCATTATCTGTGCTGCTCTTAGGGTGCCAAGCGACTAAAAACAATCCTGGGTGATACTTGACATACTTTACAATTCCACCAATAGGATTATAATTCGCATGGACATTCATTGGGGACATGAAAATTGAAATCTGAATGCGTCGATCGTTGAAATACTCCGTTTCTTCTACTTCTTCAATTACGACAATTTTACCGTCAGCTGGACATAAAATATCATTTTCTGTTGCAGAAAAAGTACGGTACGGAATTCTAAAAAACTGAATTATCAAGTACGCCATCACTAACACACCTAACGTTAACAGTAAAAACAACCACAGCCATCCTAACCATTGAAACAAAAAGAAATTACCTACTTGGATCGCTGATAGAATCAACAAGGAAACCAGCATGATTACATATCCTTCTCTGTGTAATGTCATTATTTACTTTTTTCTAAAAATACATATAAAAATAGGTCCATGCGATAAACACAGGAATTGCGAATAGCGCCGCATCAAATCGATCTAAAATTCCACCATGTCCCGGTAAGATCTTTCCTGAATCTTTCACCTTCATGTTCCGTTTAAAAAGCGACTCTAACAAATCACCCAGCACAGCGATTGGCGCAATGATTAACGCTGTCACTATCCAATACACCAAATTCCCTTCATCAAACAAATAATTAATAGCAATTGCTGCCAATACGGTAAAGACTAGTCCACCAATCATTCCTTCCCATGTTTTTTTTGGGGAAATCCGTTCGAATAATTTCGTTCTACCGAAAAACTTTCCGCTCAAAAATGCAAATGTATCGTTCATCCAAATCAAAAGGAACATGCCAGCCAACAGTGGGAAATTGTTTTTATCTGAAATGTGAAAAGTCGTGAAAAGGACAAATGGTACAGCGATATATACAGTACCCAACATGTAGACCGCCCCATTGAGCAAAGGATTTTCTTTATTTCTCCATAGCTCTGTCAGCAACAGAATAAAAAACAGTGGGAGCAATAACAACAGTGTAATAAAGGGCAGGTAACCCAAGTACATAAATGTGATAATTCCGTAAAAAATGAGGCCGTATGCTAAACCGAATTCCCATCGGACATCTACGATTGTTCGTTCGTTAAAAAAACGGTAAAACTCAATGAGTCCAATAACCATGAAGAATGCAAAAACGATGGTGGTAAACTCTTTTGACCAAAACAATGGAAAAAGTACGAGCGAAATAAATACAGCACCTGTAATTGAGCGGACAAGAATATTATTCATTTTCCGAATTTACTATTTTTTCTGCTTCCACTCGAAATTCACTGGGAACATTGATGTAAATGTATCCAAAAGCGTTGTAGGATGAATCGCGCTGATTGAAAACCATGAAGGGAATCTCCGCATCTTCCAGTTTTAACTTTTGAATGGTGATCATGTACTCATCTGAAGATTGGTATACCTGAACCCACCTAGGCTCCTTGACTAGTTTTGTCGTCCAACTCTTCCAAGTTGTCTGAAGTCGTTTCGCCCAGCTCATCTTCG
>CAZXRU010000029.1:0-1454 GCA_964643345.1 uncultured Fluviicola sp. | reverse complement strand
TTCGCTCGTTTCATCACTTTGCTTTTCTACAGAATCATCTGTTTTGACAGTTTCATCAATGATGAGTTCTTCTTTGAAGGTTTCTTTTATCACTTCCTCTTCTCGATCCCAAGGTCGTTTACCAAAAATAGCAATTAAATCTTCTTTAAAAATAACTTCTTTTTCAAGTAGTTTCGCTGCCAATTGATCTAGCTTGTCTCTGTTATCTTCTAGCAACTTCAACGCACGTTGGTACTGACTTTCAATCAATTTACCTACTTCTTCATCTATTACTCGCGCAGTGTCGTCTGAATAAGGCTTCGTAAACTGGTTTCCTTGCGGATCGTAGTACGAAATATTTCCAATGATATCGTTCAAACCATAAATGGAAACCATTGCGTAGGCTTGCTTGGTGACTTTCTCCAAATCGCTTAGCGCGCCTGTACTTATTTTACCAAACGTTACTTTCTCAGCAGCTCTACCACCCAAAGCACTACACATGTCATCTAGGATTTGCTCCGTGGTTGTAATGCTTCGTTCTTCCGGTAAATACCATGCAGCGCCCAACGATCGTCCTCTAGGTACAATGGTAACTTTCACCAAAGGATTGGCATGTTCCAATAACCATGAGATGGTCGCGTGACCTGCCTCGTGATAAGCAATCGACTTTTTCTCTTCAGGTGTAATGATTTTGTTCTTCTTTTCAAGTCCACCAATAATTCTGTCTACTGCATCTAAGAAATCTTGTTTTTCGACTTGTTTCTTATTATTTCTTGCCGCAATTAACGCTGCTTCGTTACAAAGATTTGCAATGTCGGCTCCAGAAAAACCTGGTGTTTGTCGTGCTAAGAAATCAATATCAATATTCGCTTCCAGCTTTAATGGCTTCAAATGCACCGCAAAAATTTCACGACGTTCATTCAAATCTGGCATGTCCACAAAAATCTGACGATCGAAACGTCCCGCTCTAATAAGTGCATCATCTAGAACGTCTGCTCTGTTTGTTGCTGCGAGTATAATAACTCCTGAGTTTGTGCCAAATCCATCCATTTCAGTCAACAACTGATTCAGTGTATTTTCGCGTTCATCGTTGGATCCAAAACTATTGTTTTTACCTCTAGCTCGACCGATCGCATCGATCTCATCAATAAAAATAATAGCTGGGGCTTTTTCCTTCGCTTGTTTGAATAAATCACGTACTCTTGATGCACCAACTCCGACAAACATCTCAACAAAATCAGAACCTGACAATGAAAAGAAAGGCACTTTTGCTTCACCAGCAACTGCTTTCGCGAGTAACGTTTTACCTGTACCTGGAGGTCCAACTAGCAATGCACCTTTCGGGATTTTAGCTCCTAACTCCGTGTATTTTTTTGGGTTCTTTAGAAATTCTACTATTTCTTCGATCTCCTCTTTTGCACCTTGTAATCCAGCGACATCGTTAAATGTAACGTTGGTTGTTTCACCCTTCTCAT
>CAZXRU010000028.1:0-27295 GCA_964643345.1 uncultured Fluviicola sp. | reverse complement strand
TAGACTTATAGTTTACAAATTCTACAGAGTTATTACTTCAATCATCCGATATATCTAGCCAATTGCAAATTGGCAGATTACAGATTGCAAATTTTGCGCAAATCTGTAATTTGCAATCTGCAATTTGTAATCTAAAATATTTAAAGTTTTAGGTGTTTATAGCAGCATGGTCCACCTCTTCCCATTCCGAACAGAGAAGTTAAGCCTGCTTGCGCTGATGGTACTGCCCTTTTGAGGGTGGGAGAGTAAGTCGACGCCACTTTTAAGAAACCCTGATTCCTCTATGGAGTCAGGGTTTTTTTGTTTTGGCAGTACACATCAGCGTAGCGTTGTACCTTAGGCTTTTGGTTCTGTAGAACCAGCCTTCGTCTTCCAAAGCAGTGCTTTGTCTCCTCGCACTTACCGATCTTCCCGATCGGGTGCTCGTCTTCGAAAGCTGTCGCTTTCTCTGGTACTGCCCTTTTGAGGGTGGGAGAGTAAGTCCCTGCCTGTCGACAGACTGGGACGCCACTTTTAAAACTCTCATTCCTATTGGAGTGAGCTTTTTCTGTGCCCATAAATCCCCCAAAAACAAGATTTCACCTAAACCTCATCTTTCCAAAACTGACATAAATCAGTTTTTTGAATAGCACATATCATTTACAAAGTTTAAAGCTTCGTCTTTCTTTGCACAGTTAAGTTGTGCATATGAAAGAAACGATGATTAACCAAGAAGAACTTCTAAAGGAGTTTGAAGATAAGATTGAGGCTGAAGTCAAAATTGAACCTAGAGATTGGATGCCAGAGGCGTACCGTCAACATTTAATTCGCCAAATATCGCAACATGCGCACTCCGAAGTTATTGGTATGCAGCCTGAAGGAAACTGGATTTCCAGAGCTCCATCGCTGAGATCAAAGAAAATATTACTTGCAAAAATCCAAGATGAAGGTGGACATGGCTTGTACCTGTACAGTGCTGCAGAAACCTTGGGGGTGAGCCGAGATCAATTTATCCAATGGCTACACGAAGGAAAAGCAAAATATGCCAGTGTTTTTAACTACCCTGCACTGAATTGGGCAGATATTGGAGCCATTGGTTGGCTGGTGGATGGTGCGGCAATTACCAATCAAGTATCCTTGCAACGAACATCTTATGGACCTTACGCTAGAGCAATGGTGAGAATTTGTAAGGAAGAATCATTTCATCAGCGACAAGGATATGAAATCATGTGGAAAATGATGGAAGGGACTTCAGATCAACGACGAATGGCACAAGATGCACTCAACCGTTGGTGGTGGCCTGCACTTATGATGTTTGGACCACATGATTCTGATTCGCCAAATACGGGAAATGCCATTAAATGGAAGATAAAACGTGAATCAAATGATCGATTGCGTGAGAAGTTTATCAATAAAACAATTCCGCAGGCAGAGTTAATTGGACTTACCGTTCCAGATCCTCAAATTCAAAAAATTGACGAGAACAAT
Organism: uncultured Fluviicola sp.; assembly: GCA_964643345.1. Classification (GTDB taxonomy): domain Bacteria; phylum Bacteroidota; class Bacteroidia; order Flavobacteriales_D; family Crocinitomicaceae; genus UBA4466. The sequence continues at coordinate 25,828 of CAZXRU010000028.1, read as the reverse complement.
TACAAACATGGAGATATAGATTGGACAGAATTCTGGGAGGTGGTGAATGGAAACGGACCTTGTAATCAACAACGTTTAGAACATCACATCAAAGCGCATGAAGAGGGAGACTGGGTCAGAGAGTGCGCACATGAATATTACTTAAAAACATTAAAGGATGAACAAGGAAAGGGTTAAGAACAAATTATTTGAACTTCAAGAAAGCATCATTGAAACCTTGAGAGACAAAATTGCAACCACTCATACAATGGTGGATATAGACGAAGGAGATACCATTGATCCCGAAGATTTTTCTCATCAACATGAGTCTGGAGTAGTGAAGGAGTTGGTTACAGAACAATTGGCGAAGCAGCTCAGAAATCTTGAGCACTTGAAGCAAATAGATTTTGGTAGCAAGCAAATCGTTTCGCCTGGTGCGATTGTGAAAACAGATTCATTCACGTTCTTTATCGGCCTGGCTACACTGCCTTTTGAAGTGGAAAATGAAAGAATTATAGGTGTTTCGGCTGCATCACCAATCTATGCACTGCTCGCTCACAGAAGAGTAGGAGATAAGTTTTCTTTTAGAGGAAACGATTACGTTATAAATAGCATATTTTAATCTACGAATAATGAGTAAGGAAAATCAAGGTCCACTTTGGGAAGTATTCGTTCAAACCAAACCTGGACAGCCGTTTAAACACGCTGGTAGCATTCATGCGTACGACAAAGAAATGGCAATAGAAAACGCACGAGATATTTACACACGCCGAAGCGAAGGAACGGCTCTTTGGGTAGTTCCCAGTGATGCAATTGTTGCAGTGTCAGTTTCTGAGGCAAGTTCGTTTTTCGAGCCAGCCGATGACAAAGTGTATCGTCACCCGACTTTTTATAATCTCCCAAAAGGAGTTCAACAAATGTAATTTGCAATGGAAGACCGTGTTAAATATTACCTAGAGATTGCGGATAACGCATTTGTTTTGAGTCATCGTCTTGCTGAAAATTCAAGCAAAGGACCTTTTTTGGAAGAGGATTTAGCGTGTACGAATACAGCATTGGACTTAATTGGTCTGGCAGAATCTGTTTATAATGAAGCTGCAAACATTGAGAATAAAGATAGAACAGGAGATGATTTGGCCTATCGTCGCGATGAAATGGATTATTACAATTCACTACTTGTTGAACAACCAAACACCGATTTTGCACACATCATGGTGCGTCAGTTTTTCATGGACACGTTCAATTACTATTTCTTTACGGCACTTTCATCTAGTAAAGATAAATTCCTGACTGCCGTTGCCGCTAAATCCCTCAAGGAAGTGAGTTATCACCTTAGAAGAAGCTCTGAGTGGATGCTTCGACTAGGAAATGGAACCGACACTTCTAGTGAAAAAACGCAACAAGCGATTAATAATCTTTGGAGGTACACCGATGAACTTTTTAATGCTTCACCGTCAGACTTGAACTTAAGAAGTAGTGGGATTAGCATCGATTTGGAAGTTGTGCAGAATGATTGGAACCAGAAAGTGAATGAAATATTTTACTTAGCTCATCTGAAAAAACCTGAAAACCAGTTTCAACTATCAGGAGGAAAAAAAGGAGTTCACTCAGAACACATGGGGTTTATTCTAACCGACATTCAGTTTTTGACGAATAAGTATCCGGAAGCAACGTGGTAAGTTGAGAAATTATTTTTTCGCTTTATCCAAACTGAAAATGAAGGTACTGCCGACGTCAATTGTACTTCGAACGTTTATGGTCTGATTGTGCGCTTCAATGATGTGTTTCACAATTGCAAGCCCTAAACCAGAACCGCCTTCGTTTCTATTTCTGCTTTTTTCAACGCGATAGAATCGTTCAAACAATCGGGGAATTTCTACTTCTTCAATTCCAGGACCGTTGTCCGAAACTTCGATCGTAACGATATCGTTCATTAAATAAAACCGCACTGTTGTTGTCCCACCTTCTTTTCCGTAGTCAATGGAATTTCCGATAAGATTCATCAGTACTTGAGCAATCTTTCTTCGGTCGGCGTTTACAACTATCCGGTCATAGTCCATCGAAAAGACCAATGAAATACCTTTTGATTCAGCCTTAAGTTCAAGTTCCTTAAAAATATCTTCTACCAATTCCACGATATCAAAATTCTTTAGCTCGAGCTCAATTTGATTCACTTCCATTTTGGCAATGTTGTCTAAATCGTCTAGCAACAATGTCATTCTATCCGTAGCTTTTGATGCGCGTTCCAGGAATAATCGATTTACGCTTTCATCTTCTAAACCTCCCTCCAATAGCGTAAGAATATAGCCTTGAATGGAAAAAACGGGTGTTTTTAACTCATGCGCCAGATTTCCTAAAAACTCGCGACGAAACTCTTCTTGTTCCTTTAACTTAGAAATCTCACTTATTTTTTCTTCCGTCCATTTTTTTGTTTCGATTTCCGCTTGTGCTATAACGTCTTCATTTAGATTGAAGGTTAAATTAGCATTGGGTTGAAATTTTCCCTTTCGAATGGAACGGTACAAAATTTTCAGTTTTTCAGTAATAAAAATCTTGATAAAAAAATGAAATGTGAGAAAGGTAAATAGTCCAACAATGAAAGGAACTAGTAGAAAGATAGCGATGCCTATTTCAATATACGTGCTTAATACACCCAAAAGAATAAACATAAGCACGACAATTGTCGCACTTCCGCCTAAAATAACATAACTCGGTTTTAAGTTTCTCAAAATTCTTCGAATGTATATCCTACACCTTTTATCGTACGAATATAATCATTCCCAATTTTTTCTCTCAATTTTCTGATGTGAACATCAATGGTTCGTTCTCCGACAATTGCTTCATCTCCCCAAACCACCTTTAATATTTGATCGCGGGTGTATACTTTTCCTGGTCGCGTCGCAAGCAACTCAAGTAATTCAAACTCCTTTTTCGGCAAATTCAAATTCTTACCAGCAATGGTGATAATGAATTTATCTCGATCAATATTTAAACTTGACGCTGTAGATTCCTGTTCTGCGAATGAGTTTGCTCTTCGAAACAATGATTCGACTTTACTTGCTAACAAACGTGGACGAATAGGTTTAGAAATATAATCGTCTGCTCCGGCCTCAAAACCCGCAATTTGGCTGTAATCTTCCGCTCGCGAAGTCAAGAAAACAATTATAGGTTGTTGAATTTTTAAATCTTTTCTAATTATTTGACAAGCTTCTATCCCGTCCATTTGAGGCATCATGACATCCAAAATAATCAGAGAAGGTGAGAAATCCTTTGCCATTTGTATTCCGTCGATGGCATTGTCACTTGTGTAAACTTTGTAACCTTCTTTTTTCAGATTGTAGGATAGAAATTCAAGAATATCTTTCTCATCGTCTACCAACAATATTGTTTGGTTTTTCTGAACAGGACTCATGTATAATAATTTTTAGACAAAGATAGCTCTGGGGCTAGAGAGTGCTGTTATAGAAGGATTACACTTACGTTAACATTACGCAAAATAATATTAATTCAGTTTTAATAAATCACTTGTATTTGAGGGGAAATCGACGTTTTTTCAAAACCTTTTGGTAACGATTTAATATTAAGTTAACATAAACTTATCTGATTGATAAGGTTAAGGAAAATCCATAATCACAAGTTGTAGTGATATTTGCATCAACGAAAAAATTTAAACTAAAAAAGAACAAAAATGAAAGTTAACAATTTACAATTTGGAGTTATGCTATTAGCAGCTTCACTTACACTGGGAACAGTTTCTTGTAAAAAGAAAGGTTGTACAGATGAAACAGCAACCAATTACAATGAGGATGCTAAAAAAGATGATGGGTCATGTACTTATGCTGAAGAGCCAGCTGATGAGAATGTTGTTATGGTAACGGGAAACATTACCTCTAGTACTACTTGGGAAACAGGTAAGGTATATGTACTTGCTTCGCGTATTGCAGTTACCAATGGTGCAACATTAACAATTCAACCAGGTGTTATTGTTAAAGGAGAAGTTGGAACAGGTGCGAATGCAACTGCATTAATCATTGCTAGAGGTGCAAATTTAATGGCAGAAGGAACGTCTACTCAACCAATCATTTTTACAACTATTGCTGATGAAATTCAACCAGGACAAATTGCAAGTCCAAACCTAGATCCTACAATGGATGGTCTTTGGGGTGGTGTTATTGTTCTTGGTTATGCGCCAATTTCAGCAGATGCACAAGCAGTTCAAATTGAAGGAATTCCAGCATCAGATCCAAACGGATTATATGGTGGTACAGATGCTACTGATAACTCTGGAGTTATACGTTACATTTCAATTCGTCACGGTGGAGCAAACATCGGAGAAGGTAATGAGATCAACGGTTTAACACTAGGTGGAGTAGGAAGTGGAACAGTGATTGAGAACGTAGAGGTTATTGGAAATCAAGACGACGGAATTGAGTGGTTTGGTGGTACTGTAAGCGTAACAAATGCAGTTGTTTGGAATGCTGGTGATGATGCATTAGATACAGATCAGGCTTGGGCAGGTACAATGAACAACTTTGCAATTATTTGCGGTGCGACTACGGATCATGCGCTTGAAATCGATGGGCCAGAAGGAGCTTTATTGGATGGTCATACTTTAACGAATGGTTCAATTAAAGGTCATACAGCTGCAGAAATCGGAGATTTCAGAGATGGAGCGAGAGGAACATTCTCTAATATTTATGTGTTTGGTTTTGATGATCCAGCATCAAATGGTAGAGGTGATTTCGCACTGTCTGGAACTGCAACTACAGATAATTTCGCAAATAGCTTTCTAATATTTAGTGGCTTACAAGTTACTCCTTATATCGGAGGTGCAGCGTTAAATACTATTTTCTTAAATGGTGTTGATGTACATGCTTCTGAAGTATCAATGGGAGCTAACACGGTTGGAGCGGATGTTTCAGTGTTTGCAGGTTGGTCTTGGGCTGCTGTAGCAGGAGCTTTGGATGAATTCTAATAGAACTAGATTAAATATAAAAGTCAAGTTAAACTCGCAGCATTGTGCTGCGGGTTTACTGCGTAAATAGAATTATTGAAAATAACATCGAAATGAAAAGTAAAATTAAAATTAAAATTGTTTTTGTTCTTATCTTTTTAAATAGTGTACACAACATTTCTGCTCAAAACGGTAACATACGTGGTGCTGTTATTGATGATGCCACTGGTGAGTATTTACCTGGCGTTAAAGTTTTAGTGGATGGATTGAATAAAGGGGCTCATACCGATATCGACGGAAAATACGATATCGAAATTGCACCAGGTGTATATAACTTAACTATTTCAGCGATGTTGTTTGATACGGTTCGGGTGACTGAGGTACGAGTAATAGAAAATCAAGTTACAGTATTGAATGAAGTAAAGCTGGGAGAGCCTGTTACCGAATTCACGACAATGACAGTAAGTGCTTCTAAGCAAATGAATACCGAGTTGTCAGTCATGACCTTGAAGCGAAAATCCTTGAACATGATCGATGGTATTTCTGCTGCAAGTTTCAGGAAAACGGGTGATTCAGATGCTGCATCGGCTATGACAAGAGTACCAGGAGTTTCATTAGCAGGTGGGAAGTATGTATTTATTCGTGGTTTAGGTGATAGATACAACAAAACGGTTGTGAATGGAATGGATATCCCCGGTCTGGATCCTGACAGAAACACACTACAAATGGATATCTTTCCAACGAGCATTATAGATAATATGGTGGTTAATAAATCATTTGTCGCTGATTTGGGAGCTGACTTCTCGGGTGGAATTATTGATATTGGACTGAAGGCGTTTCCAGATAAGAAGAGCACAAATGTTTCGGTGAGTTTAGGGTACAATCCTAATTATCACTTCAATAAAGATTATTTGACCTATGCGGGTGGAAAAACAGACTTCTTAGGATTTGACGATGGAACGAGAGACATTCCTGCTGAAAACAATATTCCGTTTTATGCGAATGTGATAGGAAACCCAGACGGAGAAGCCGCTGATAGATACAAACAAATCCTTAAAAGTTTCAACCCAAACATGGCTGCAATCCGCCAATCAAGTCTAATGGATTATGGCCTAGGTTTTTCAATCGGAGATCAAAAGAAATTGAAGAAAAGTTCGTTGGGGTATAACTTTATGCTTTCGTATAACAACAGCACGGAGTTTTACCAAGAAGCCGAATTTGGACGTTATGGGCTGCAAGGAGACCCAACGATCTATGAAATGGATGCACGTGAACTTCAAAAAGGGGAATACGGCGTTAACAGTGTTTTCTTAAGTGCAATGGCGGGTGTCGGTTTGAAAACCAAATTTTCAAAAATCACCTTCAATCTGCTGCATTTGCAAAATGGTGAGTCTAAAGCAGGGATTTTTAATTTTCAGAATAGTGATCAAGGTGCTGTCTTTGGAGGATTTCAGCACAACTTAGAGTACAGTCAACGATCGTTGACAAATGCACAGTTGATTGGTAAACACACATTGTCTGAATCTTCACCATGGTCCTTAGAGTGGAAAGTATCCCCGACGTATTCAAAAATTGAAGATCCTGACATTCGATTTACACGTTACGAGGATCGTGGAACGTTTTTATCAATTAGCACTGAATCAGGTTTTCCAGAAAGAATTTGGAGAGAACTGCAAGAGGTGAATCTAGAAGGAAAGGCAAATATTGCTAGGGAGTTTAAATTATTTGGAAACAAAGGAGAGGTTAAATTCGGTGGTGGACATATTTACAAAGAACGCGATTTTAACGTAAGAACTTTTATGATTAACGTGCGTAACTTAGATGATTTAACTGGAAATCCAGATGAGCTGTTTAGCGAAGAGAACTTGTGGCCACACAATGACAATCCTTCTCAAGGTACGACATACGAGGCGACTTTTGTTCCAAGTAATCCAAATCAGTTCAATTCAAATATTAATAATTCTTCTGCATTTATTTCGGCTGAAATTCAACCAACTAAAAAGTTTAAAACTGTTATTGGTGTGAGATCAGAGTATTATACGCAACGCTATACAGGACAGGATCAGTTGGGAATGAATGTTTTAAATAACGATGTTGTTCTCCAAGAGCTGGGTATCTTCCCTTCGTTAAATATCGTATATGCGATGACCGAAAAGCAGAATCTTCGCTTTTCATATGGAAAGACAATTGCACGTCCTTCGTTTAAAGAAATGTCGTACGCTGAAATTGCAGATCCTTTGACAGGACGTACATTCATCGGTGGACTATTTAGAGATGCTGATGATGGAGCTGATATTGTTTATTGGGATGGAGATTTGGTAAGTACTGATATTCATAACTTGGACTTGAGATGGGAGATTTACCCAACGAATAATCAAACAATCTCGGTAAGTGCATTTTACAAGAAATTCATTAATCCAATTGAGATTATTCAGTTTGCCTCTCAGTCTGGATCATTCCAACCAAGAAATGTTGGTGATGGACAGATAGTTGGTGGTGAGGTGGAAATCCGTTTAGGATTACAGTGGATGACAGATAAGTTAAAAGACTTTTCTTTTATTGCGAATGTTACTGTAACCGATTCTAGAATAGAATTGAGTAAAACTGAATACGATAGCCGTGTAACAAATGCTCGCGAAGGACAAACCATTGATTCGTATAGACAAATGGCAGGTCAAGCTCCGTATATCATTAATACTGGTTTAGCTTACAACGGTGGTGTGAACAAATTTTGGAGAGGACTAGAAGTTGGATTGTTCTATAACATGCAGGGGCAAACACTCCAGTATGCGGGAATTGTTGATAGACCTGATATTTACACGGTTCCATTTCATAGTTTAAACTTCAACACAAATAAAAAGTTTGGAAAGGATGACAAAATGGTTGTAGGCGTAAAAATCACCAACTTGTTGAATGATAAAAAGGAAGAAGTGTATAAGTCCTTTAGAGCAGAAGATCAATATTTTTCTCGTTTGACAATCGGAACAACTTTTTCAGTGAAGTTTGGTTTGACTTTTTAACAGAACAAAACAATTTGGTTTAACCCCCAAACCAATTCACTAGTTTAAACGGTATACAGGAACAACGTATACCGTTTTTGCGTTTACACTTGTCAAACCCCATTTTATAATGAATATTTGGGTAGTACAGTTAAATTTATTATCTTTAATTTTGTACTATACTGTTAACTACCTTAGAAAATCGACCGGTGAAAGTGATTAAAACAAAGCTGCTCTGTGTAATGTTGATTGGATTTCTTCATCAACAATGCTATGCACAAGATGTGTGGTTGCAAAACTTTTTTTCACCAAACAGCGGATGCGAGCTGAGTAATGCAATGCCAGTCAATGTATTAATTAACAACAATTCCGGATCATTTATTCCTGCAAATTCTATTTCGGTAAGTTATTCAATTAACGCTGGAGTCCCCGTGTCCGAGATGCTGGGTGTAAACCTTGGTTCAGGTGCGTCATGGAATTTTACATTTGGAACCAATGCCAATCTTTCAGCATGTGGTACATACAATATGAAAGTATGGGTCGATTTACCGGCCGATCCAAACCCATTAAATGATACCTTGACATGGGTTGTTCAAAATGATTGTATTATCGTTCCTGGAATCGTGCAAAACGATGCAACTGTTTGCCAAGGAGCAAATACAGGTCTGCTGAATCTCAACGGATGGTCAAACGGTACGATAACCCATTGGGAATTTTCAGAAAACGCTGGATCTAGCTGGTCCAATATAGCCAATACTACAACCTCACAAGCTTATAATAATTTAATTACTTCAACCCTTTATCGTGTGGTAATTGACGGCGGATTTTGTCCTGATGATATATCAGATATTGCGACTATAACCGTTCAACCTCAACCAATTGCTGGCACAATTAATTCATCTCAAACCCATTGCGAAACAAGTGTCGCAGGCACATTGAACTTAGTTGGTTCGGCAGGGACAATTAATTTCTGGGAATACTCAGACGATGGGGGTGGAATATGGAACACTATTGCCAATACAACAACGGCAGAACCATATGCTGGGTTAACAACAGAAACATGGTACAGAGTACAAATTGAAGGAGGAGTTTGTCCAGATGTTTATTCTGACACCGCTGTTATCTCCGTAGATAACGTAACTGTAGCAGGCACACTATCGGCAGATGAAACGATTTGTGAAGGCAGTACCGTTTCTTTAGAACTTCTTGGATATACGGGAAGTGTGCTAGATTGGGAGTCCTCTCTAGATTTGTCTGTATGGACACCACTAGGTGAAACAACTGGTGATTATGATTCTCCACCACTTACTCAAACTACGTATTACCGCGTTCATCTTCAAAACGGCGTATGCCCAGATCTGTATTCCAATATAGTTACGATAACAGTAGACCCTCAACCAGTGGGTGGAACTATTAATTCGTCTGCAACGCACTGCGAAACGAGTGTTGTCGGGACATTGAACTTAGTTGGTTCTTCAGGAACAATCAATTTTTGGGAGTATTCAGATGATAGTGGCGGAATCTGGAATCCGATAGCTAACACAACCACTTCAGAGTCTTACGCAGGTTTAACCAATGAAACATGGTACCGAGTTCAAATTGAAGGAGCAGCCTGTGCGGATGTTTATTCAGACACGGCAATTATTTCCATTGACGCTCTCACCGTTAAAGGTACGCTAATGGCGGATGAGACAATTTGTGAAGGAAGTGTTGTTTCTTTAGAACTTCTAGGATATACAGGAAGTATATTGGACTGGGAATCTTCTGAAGATTTAGCACTTTGGACGCCGCTTGGTGAAACTACGGATGAGTATGATTCGTCACCTCTTACTCAAACAACATATTACCGAGTTCACGTTCAGAATGGAGTTTGCCCAGATGAATACTCGGACACTGTAACAATTACCGTTGATAATATAGTTGTCGGTGGAAACATAAATGGTTCAATGACTTTATGTGAATCCAATGCTTCTGATACACTTGTTTTAATTAATTACGTTGGTTCAACCACAACTTGGGAGCAATCAACAAATGAAGGCGCATTCTGGCTTCCGGCACCAGGAGTAGATGACAGTCTAATTTTTACGGGTTTAACTGACACTACATGGTACCGTGTATTCATTCCAGGAGGCGCTTGTCCCGATGTGTACTCTGACATAGCCGTAATTGCAATCGTGCAAGATTCTGATGCAGGAATTTTAGGTTTTGCTGCTACCATCTGCGAAGGGGAATCTGTGAATTTGGCTACCTTAGGTAGTGTTGGGACAAACTTGTTTTGGGAATCTTCTGAAGATCTTGCTACATGGAATCTATTTGCGGCAGATACGGTTGGACAAACTGTTTTTCCGACTACAACAACATCATACCGAGTGGTTGTACAGAACTATTTATGTAGCGGAGACACTACCAATGTTGTAGCGATTACGGTGAATCCATTGCCAGCCGTAAATGCGGGACCAGACATCACGATTACTGAGTTTGATACTATACAGTTGAGTGGTTCCGCTGGTGCAAATGTGCTTTGGTCACCAGCCTACAATATGTCTGATCCAACAATTTCTGACCCTTTGGTATGGCCTACCGTTACGACTACCTATGTTTATGAAGTCACAACAGCTGATGGGTGCGTAAACTGGAGTGATGTAATAGTTACAGTCAATCCTTTTATTGAGGCGACGATTAATATTAGAAATGTTGTTACGCCAAATGGGGACGGGTTTAATGACTTTTGGATGATTACTGGTATTGAGGAGTTTCCTGAAACGGAGGTCCATGTCTTTAATATATACGGTCAAGAAGTCTATCAGAGTATGGACTACCAGAATGATTGGGGCGCTACATATCGGGGAAACAAATTACCACATGGAACTTATCATTACGTTGTGAAGCTGAAAGACGCAGAAGATGTGATCAAGGGAAACTTAATGATTTTGGGAAATGAATAGACTCGTACTCCTTCTTTTTTTGGCAGTTGCGAACTCTAGTTTTTCGCAACAAATCCCCTTTTACAATCACCATTTTGTAAATCCATTTATTTATAATCCTGCATATACGGGATACAAAGAAGATATTACGACCTTTCTTGTGAGAAATAGCCGCAATTCATCGTTTGATGGAGGTGTGATAAACAATTACTTAACGGTAGATGGTGGTCTAAAAGATGGGAAATATGGATTAGGATTGAGCGTTGCCTATCAGACACAAGGAATTCAGCAACAGTTAGGAGCAGGATTAAGCTACTCGTATTTGTTGAAAATTAACGATAACCATTCAATTCGTGCAGGAGTTCATGTAGGATTTTTGGATAATCAGTTGGATGCAACAGCGATAAATGTTGAAATGGTAGATGATCCATTTTTGCAAGAGTTGAGTCGAAACAAACTAACCTACAACGGAACATTCGGTTTGCTGTATACATGGAAAACAACTCGCATTGGTTTCTCAGTTCCTCAACTGATTGGAAATAAAGTTGAATATGGCACTGGAGACACGAGAGGTTTTTATCAATTAGAGAGACATTACATGCTGAACGTTTCTCACCCGTTTGACCTTACTAAAGACAAGAATTGGAGCTTGACTCCAAATATTCTAGTGCGTTATTTACCGGGTTTAATGCCACAGTATGATGTTTTAGTGAAGGCGGATCATAAGAAATGGGCATGGCTTGCAGCTGGGTATAAATCGAACTATGCCGTTGAAATAAATGCAGGAGTAAGGGTATTGGATGGATTGCAAATTGGCTATTCGTATGAATATGTTATTGGGGCAATGAATGCCTACAGGTCTGGTATGAATCATGAAATAATGCTGGGTTATACATTTAAGAATAACAAACAGAACGATAAACAGAACGACAGAATTGCAGAACTGGAAAGGCAAAACGAAGAACTGTTAAAAGACAAAAGTAATCTTGAACAAATTATTACGAATAATGAGCTTCAGTTGATAGAGCGCAATATAATGTTAGAGGACTCACTTACCCGATTAAATTTCTTGTACAATATGTTGTTGGTTCAAAACGAAGAACTCATCGCGGAAGTCGAAACGTATAGAGCCACTTTAAATCAACTGGAAGCTGAAGATACAGTAGTTGAAAATAATGAAGTGGAAGAAGACGAAATTCCAGAAGACGAGAAAATCATTCGATCTGCTGGATATCAATTTGTCGATCTGCAGAACTTAAGCGCTCCATCCGGTTTTTATGTGATTAATGGAGTTTTCTCAAGCCGTTCGAATGCACTAAACCATTGGGAAGCCACCAAGAAAGTGGGGTATCCTGACTCGTATCTACTGTTGAACAAAACAAATCGTTTCTATTATGTCATTATTTACTACTCAACTGATGACAAGGCAGCGATTAACGCACGAAAAGAATATTCAAAAACCAATTCTTCAAAGGTGTGGGTGCTTGAATATTTTAGGATGGATTAATTTTCAATCATTCTGGAGAGGCAAATATTCGATGAAAATACATCTTTGATAATCTTTCAGATCGTTAAAATGCTATTTGTAAATGGCGAAAATTACGATGAATCAGGGAATTATATCTATAAACTTATTAGTTTGTCTGACAAACGCTAAACTACCATAGTTTCTTCATTTGTCAGTATTCCATGCGACAGCAACCTTTTTTCAATTATTTCGTTAAATTTATGCAGGAACCTACTCACATATGCTAGACTATGAGAAAATCTATAAATCATTATTTGAACCGTAAGCTTACAGCATTGTTTGCTGTGACACTGTTCTTAGTAGGCCCAAACCTTTCTATTGCCCAGGTGTTTTGCGATGTCGACACTCCTTTTTTTGTGGTAGATCTATCGGCAAGCCCTACAATGCAATGGATTAGTCCCGCTGTTGTGCGAGATGGCGAGTGCTGTGGCGGTGGTGCTAATCAGGTTAATTGTATTGAGTTTGCGATAATACTTAATCCAAATGCGATAGGGATTAATTTTGCTGTAGCTTCAGGAGCAAATCCAGGTGGTGCGCTGTTTTATCAAGTTAATTGCAACGGTATTCCTGTTTCTTCGGGTTTTGACCCAGTGGTTTGCTTGGATGGACCTGGGCCTCATTATATTTCCTATTGTAAGGTAGGAAACAATACCAACACCTATTCAATTACTTCTGTTCCAGGACCTTTTGTTTCAGATGATATCATTACTGCTGAAGGGTGTTCACAAGATTTAAGCATCGGTGGAGCCGATGCAGGTTCTGCAGTATGGAATTCAATATCACCTGGTGCTTATGGTCAATACAACAATTTATTAAGCAATCAAGCTCAAACCGTAAATGGGACAAGTGGTGTGCCTTTTACAGGATTTGAAGATGTATTGGTGACTCCTACACTAGGATCACCTGCAACGATTCAATATGAAGTGTGTGCGATAGTCACAGGTTCCTGTATGACGGATCCATTTTGCGACACTATTTCAGTCACCGTCGTGCCCGAACTTTTTGTGAATATAACACCCGCACCTCCGTACTTGTGTTTTGGACAGCCTTTTGAAACGCTTACTGCAAATGTAGTTGGTGGTTTAGCACCCTACTCTTATCTCTGGAGTAATGGGGAAACAACTCCATCGATCAATGTAACAAGTCTGGGGAATTATTCAGTTACTGTTACTGATGCCACTGGTTGTCCAGTCGCGTTCGATCAAACTACTGTGATAGAATTTGTCAATCCCATTACGGCAAATGCAGGGCCTGACTTAACTGTCTGTGAAGCTATTTCTTCAAATGTTCAGATAAATGGTGTTGTTACAGGAGTGACCACAGGTATTTGGTCTGGTGGGACGGGAACGTATAGTACAAGTACCACAGATTTATCACTGGAGTACACGCTTTCTCCTGCTGAAATTCTAGCTGGTTCTGTGACACTGACTTTAACAACAACGAATAATGGAACTTGTCCAGCGGACTCAGATGAGGTAACAATTACAGTTTCTGAAATGTCTGCGTTTTTAGAAAACTTTGCGGACGTAACCTGTTTTGGCGGAGCCAGCGGAAGTGCTTTAATTAATGCAACAGGAGGAGTTGCACCTTATAGTTATTCATTAAACGGAGCACCTGGAGTTGCTTCTAATTCATTTACAGGTTTGACTGCTGGACCATATACAGTAATCATTTCAGATGCTGTTGGTTGTTCTGCGGAAGTTAATTTTGTAATTTCTCAGCCTGCACAATTGACGTTTGTTCCTGTTACTCAAAATATCAGTTGCTTTGGTCTATGTGATGGCGAAATTACCGTGAATGCAGCCGGAGGTACACTTCCTTATATGTATTCAGGAAATAATGGAACTACTTTTAATGCATCGAATATTATAAGCAATCTGTGTGCTGGAATTACGGGTGTGGTTGTGCAAGATGCCAATGGTTGTTTAACAAATTTGAATGTCAATGTAACGCAGCCCGCTCAGTTGACGGCTTCATACACCTTGACCAATCCAGTTTGCCATGACGACTGCAATGGAGAAGTTAGCGTAAACGCTGCAGGAGGAACTCCAGCCTATGAATATTCGGCAAACGGTGGCGCATTTCAGCCCAGTTTGGATTTAACAGGACTTTGTTCGGGTAATAATACGATCCTTGTGCAAGATGCAAATGGTTGTCAAGTTAGCTCAGTACAAAATCTGGTTAATCCACCCGATTTCAACATAGATACAGTGTACACTGCGCCTTCTTTTTGTGGATTCAACAATGGTTCACTTGAAGTTATTGCAGATGGACTGAATGGTCCATTTACATACAGCATGGATGGCGGGCCGAGTCAACTTACAGGAGAATACACCAATTTATTTGCAGGTGCGTACAGTTTTGTTGCTACAGATGCACTAGGATGTCAAGCACAAGGTTTCTTTGGTGTCAACGATATTGAAATGGATGGTATCATTATTGAGATTACCGATGCCTTATGTTATGGTGGTGCTGATGGATATATTGAGGTGATCAATTCCAGTGGTATCAACCCAATTACTTATGAACTTGATAATAATGGAGCTCCACAAGCTAGTGGTATTTTTATGGATGTTTCTCTAGGAAGTCACATTGTGACAATTACTGACAATGGTGCATGTATTTTTACATTACCATTTACCATTAATGAACCAGATGAGATTCAATTTACGGTTTCGTCCACAGAAACTTCCTGCTTTGGTGGAAGTGATGGTACAATTACGATTGCAAATGTGACTGGTGGTGTGGGAACCTATGAATACAGCATTGATGGTGTTGCATACCAAGCTTCACCAACTTTTACCGGACTCCCAGCAGGATTGTACGATGCATATGTAATGGATACAAACGCATGCGTCATTTCTGTTCCAATTGAAGTAGTCGAACCAACTCCAGTTGATTTTGAATTTTCTGTAATTGACTTAACGTGTTTTAATAATAGCACTGGTGTAATTCAATTAGCTGCCTCAGGAGGAAATGGAGGTTATACCTACAGCAATAATAATGGAGGATCATTTCAACCTGGATCCACCTTTTTTGGATTACCAGCAGGAAACTACGACATAGTTGTACAGGATGTAACTGGCTGTACGGCAAGTGGATTAGTGACTATTACTGAACCGCCACTATTAACATCTGGGTATGCATCGGTTCCAGTTACTTGTTTTGGAACCTGTGATGGCGAGATTTCCTTCACAGCAGCAGGAGGGACACCAATTTATATGTATTCCGTAAACAATGGTGTGAACTTTACCATTAATCCAGATATAAGTGGATTATGTGCGGGAACGTACGATTTGCAAGTAGTGGATGATAACGGATGTCTGATCACTTCTACAATTGATGTGACAACACCAACACAAGTCGAAGTAGTTGGAGTTTCATCTCCTTCAACATGTGGGCTGGCGAATGGTGAGATAGAGGCAAGTGCAAATGGTGGAATTCCTGGATACACATACAGCATTGACGATATCACCTACGATATGAACAACATCTTTGGAGGTTTACTTACCAATTCCTATACGATTTATGCAATGGATGACAACGGTTGTGTAGCGAGTACAGACGTAATTGTTGATACAGAGCCTTCACCAGTTATTACTGGTACGTCATCGGCAAATGCTACATGCTTTGATGAATGCGATGGCGAGATCATTATTAATTCAGCCGGAGGAACAGGGGTTGTGCAATACTCCATTGGTGGGGCATACCAGCTGTCAAATGTATTTAGCGGTCTTTGCGATGGATTCTATGATCTTTCTGTAATTGATGATAATGGATGTGTGACGAACGCCGCTGGTCAAATTGAGATTACAGAACCAACACCGATTGCTTTCTCGACTCAATTTGGGGACCTGTTATGTTTTGAAAACGAAACTGGCTTGATTGAAATAAGCGCTAATGGAGGAACACCGAATTATTTTTACAGTAATGATAACGGAAATACGATTCAGTTAAATCCAGCATTTTACTTCTTGGAGGCCCAAACATATGATATCATCGTTGAGGACGCAAATGGATGTCAGGCAATAGCTCAAGTTACATTGGGGCAACCACCTTTGATGGAGATAACAGATATTTCAGCAACTGATGCTGTTTGTTTTTCTTATTGTGATGGTTTGGCTGAAGCTTTTGCAACAGGAGGGACAATTGACACAGATTACAATTATTATTGGTATATCGATACAATGTCTATTGGTGTTGATGTGAATCCAATAACGGATTTATGTGCAGAATTGTACAATGCCGTAGTTATTGATGCTAACGGATGTTGGGATGCGTTGGATTTTCAAATAAATGAACCAGTACCTATGGTAATAGATTCAATTCAATACACCGATCCTCTTTGTTTTGAATCGTGCGATGGCACAATTGAAGTTTTCTCATCGAATGCCGTACAGTATAGTTTTGACGGAGGAACTACTTTTAATGCATCTTCTACAGCAACGGATTTATGCGAAGGGCCCTATTATATCGCCGTCCAGGACGCTGATGGATGTTTAGCTTATGATAGCTCAAGTGTTATTCTGATACACCCAGATTTATTGACTGTCGTGGCTGGACCAGATAGTACCATTTGCCCAGGAACTGTTACTGATATTTTTGCTCAAGCTAATGGTGGTACAGGGACCTATATTTATCATTGGGATAATGGCATAGATGCACAGAGCCAATCAGTTTCACCAGCAATGAATACAGTTTATATTGTTACAGCTGAGGATGAAAATGGGTGTATTAGTGTAGGCGATACAACAGTTATAAGATTGCATGACGCACTAGCAATAACAGTATCGAACGACACAACTGTTTGTCCTGGAAGTACAGTGACTTTGAATTCTATCGTTGACTTTGGAGAACCTGATTACACCTATAATTGGTCGACCAGTGGAAGTACTATAAGCACTAACTCTTCTACGGTTGTCAGTCCTTCAGAAACGACGTCTTATAGTGTTGAAGTAACCGATTTCTGTACAACGGTGACAGAGACTGTAATAGTAAACACCTTCTTTACTCCAGAAGTAACATTTGCAGCATCTGAACAAGATGGGTGTTCACCAATGACCGTAACAATTACTCCGACCATTGATCCGTCCATCTTTAATGGTGATTGTATTTGGACATTCTCCGATGGAACGCAACTGGCAGGATGTGGTAGCGTTACAGGAACATTTGAGAATACAGGATGTTATGAAGTTACCTTCATGGGGACATCAATAAATGGTTGTGATTTGGAAGGATATGGAGAAGATGTATTTTGTGTGCATCCAGATCCTGTTGCAAATTTCACCTATAGTCCTGAAGATCCAACTTATATAGAATCACACGTCGAGTTCACCAACTATTCAAATGGTGCAGATTTTTCCAACTGGACATTTACGGGCTACGGAACATCGACTGAAACGAATCCTTATGTTGTATTTAACAATTCGAATGCAGGAGATACAATTTATGCATGTCTGGTAGTCTCTACCATCCATGGCTGTACTGATGACATTTGTCAACCAATTGTGATGGTAGAACCGTATGTTATTTATGTGCCCAACACGTTTACACCTGATGGGGATGCACACAACAATACATTTGGACCAGTCTTCCCTCCAAATTATGAATTATCAGGATATAGTCTACAAATATTCAATCGTTGGGGTCAATTGATTTTTGAATCACGTGATGTTGATTTTGGATGGGATGGTACATACAAAGGCCAGAAATGTCAGGATGGAACGTATACATGGAAAGTTAGTGCTGAAGATGTTAAAGGAAAACAGAAGTATCAGTATGTTGGACACGTGAACATTATCCGATAATCTGTCATCTTATTAGTTTGATTGGAACAACTTCTAATTCAGGGTTTAACCAAAACCTAAGAAGCATTTCAGCTACCGTTTTTTCATTATTTATTTGATTTACTACCAACGATTTGGTACACTCACCAGCACCAGCTGGGATACCTGCCACGTTGCAGAACAATAGTTAGCCAATGATAAAGTCGTCGTTCATTCCCATTGTCAAAATGTTCGACGGGAAGTGGGTTTTGGTAATTCCCTTGACAAAATAATATTATACACGCATAGCAAAAAGAACGATGAATCTATTATCGCTACCTATGAATGAGCTCATAAATGGGATAAAGTATTTTTTCACTAAAATGTCCAGATTCGACTATGAGCAACCATGTTCAGAAACTTTCGTTAAATTTAGTACTGCTACTAATACTAACATTTTAGTGTAACAAAGTGCTAGCTGGTATCAAGATAATTTATTGAAATCGCTTAAACTCTACTTTATGAAAACATCTGCTAAACTAATCTCATTGTTTTTGTTTGTTTCTGCCATATCATTTGGACAGCAACTGGAACATAATCACGATCATGATCACGATGGAATTGAACATTACTTCGGAGCAATCACATTGGCTGTTTTTGAGCAAGATTTAGGACTTTCCGAAAACGATTATTACAATCAACCACTTATTGAATTTATCGATGATAGATATCAAGTGTTTCACTCAGAGATCCGTGCGAGAATTGACAACGGTGAAGAACTTTCAGACGAACAATTTCAACTTGAGTATGCGAATTTCATTTTAGAAACGAATCAGTTAAGAGAAGTAACCAAATTTCCTCCTTCGGCACCGTTTCCAACTCCTAAAATCATTGATGGACCGTGTGTAAACATGGATTTTGAAACAGGAGATTTTACAGGATGGGAACTAACCAGAGGAAATGTAAATGGAGCTGTTCCTTATAGTTATGTAGGTGAGTTCGTAGTTGCACCTGGCGCTTATCACAGTATTATGGGTGGCGGAAACGACCCAGTAGTAGGTATCCCTCGTGTAAATCCTATGGGGGGTAATTTCTCTGTTCGTTTAGGAAATGGTACAGGTACTGGTGCAAGAGGTGCACGAATGAGACAAACGTTTTTGGTCGATGCCACAAACTATTTATTTCAGTACAGTTATGCAGTAATTTTCCAATCACCTAATAACCATACATTAAATGAGCTACCCTATTTTACAGTTCGGGTATTTGATGAATCTGGCACCAGTGTTCCTTGCGGAGAATATTCTGTAATTGCAGATGCTGCAAGTACACCCGACTATCAATCTGTAGGGACAGTGCTGTACAAGAATTGGGAAACTGTTTTTACAAATCTAAGCGCATTTATTGGTCAGAATGTTACCATTGAGTTTACATCCGGAGATTGCTCATTGACAGGTCACTATGGATATGCTTACGTGGATGCGTCTTGTACAATTGATGCGATTACTGCCACACTTGATACCATTTGTACAGGGCAGACTTCAATTCTTTCAGCACCTGATGGAGTTGAGAGTTATCTATGGAGTACTGGAGAAACAACACAATCAATTTCCGTATCCGCAGGTGGAACATATACGTGCCAATTGACTCCATATCAAGGTGGTGGATGTAGTTTATTGCTTGAGTTCATATTAGTTGAAAACCCTACACCCACTGCTAATTTTAACGCTAGTGCAGTTTCTGGTTGTTTGGGTGATCCAATTGACTTCACCAATTTATCTTCAATTCCTCCTCCAGGTTCAATTACCGGTTATCAATGGAACTTCGGTGATGGGATAAGTACCCCATTATCCTTAGGTGCAATTGGTGGTGTTCCTGCCACAACAGGGACATATATGGCGCCAACTCACCTTTACGCAGCAGCTGGTAACTACAATGTTCAATTGTATGTAGAATCTGCAGACGGTTGTTCAGATGTGATGACTATTCCTTTGACGATTAACAATTTACCAGCAGTAGTAGCAGGACCCGACCAAGTCATATGTGGAGTAGGTAATGTAACCTTAAGTGGTGCTGGTGCAACAAATTATGTGTGGGACAATGGAGTGGTGAATGGAGTACCATTTGTGCAGCCACCAGGAATAGTCACTTATACCGTAATAGGTACTGATGCCAATGGTTGCCAAAACACAGATCAAGTAGAAGTGACGGTGGCTCCATTATTATCAGTAGAGATTAATCCTGATACACCTTATTTGTGTTTTGGACAGCCTTTCGTGACATTAACCTCAAATGTAGTGGGAGGATTGGCACCACTCAGTTATGTGTGGAGCAACGCTCAAACAACGCCATCAATTAACGCTACCAGCGGTGGGAATTATTCGTTGACCGTTTCTGATGGAACAGGATGTCCTGCAGCGGTTGATAATGTGAATGTCATCGAATTTGTTGACCCAATTACGGCAAATGCAGGACCTAATTTAACGGTCTGTGAGGCCATTTCTTCTAATGTTCAAATTAACGGTGTTGTTACAGGAGTAACAACAGGAATTTGGTCAGGTGGAACTGGAACTTACAGCGCGAGTACTACGGATTTATCACTCGAGTATACACTTTCTCCTGCAGAAATATTAGCTGGTTCAGTAACATTAACATTAACAACAACGAATAATGGTACTTGTCCATCGGATGCCGATCAAGTTACAATAACGGTTTCTGAAGTATCCGTATCTCTTCAAACCTTAAGTGATGTCACTTGTTTTGGTGGAGCAAGTGGTAGTGCACTAATTAGTGCAACAGGTGGAGTTGGACCTTATAACTACTCATTAAATGGAGCACCAGGTGTTGCTTCCAATCTATTCAATGGTTTAGCTGCAGGTGCTTATACCGTGACAGTTACAGACGCTTTGGGATGCCAAGGTCAGGTCAACTTTACAATTTCTCAGCCTCCACAACTGACATTTGTTCCAGTTACCCAACATGTCAGCTGTTTCGGTTTATGTGACGGTGAGATAACTGTCAATGCTGCTGGAGGGACACTTCCATACATGTATTCAGGAAATAATGGAACTACTTTTAATGCATCGAATATTTTAAGTAATCGTTGCGCTGGAATTACTGGTGTTGTTGTGCAAGATGCCAACGGTTGTTTAACGAATTTAAATGTCAATGTCACGCAACCACCTCAACTGACTGCAACATACACATTGACTAATCCAGTATGTCACGATGACTGTAATGGTGAAGTTAGCGTAAACGCAGCAGGAGGAACTCCAGTTTATGAGTATTCTGCTAATGGCGGCGCATTTCAAGCCAGTTTGGATTTAACAGGACTTTGTTCAGGTAATAATACGATCGTAGTGCAAGACGCAAATGGCTGTCAGGTCAGCTCAGTGCAAATACTAGTGAATCCTGCTGATTTTAGTATAGATACAGTCTATTCAGCTACCTCTTTCTGCGGGTTCAACAATGGTTCAATTGAGGTAATCGCAGATGGTTTGAACGGTCCTTTTACATACAGCATGGACGGTGGTCCAGATCAACTAACCGGAGAGTTCACCAATCTGTTTGCTGGAGCATATAGTTTTGTCGCTACGGATGCGTTGGGATGTCAAGCGCAGGGATTCTTCGGTGTAAACGACGTCGAAATGGACGGGATCATTATAGAGATCACTGACGCATTGTGTTTTGGTGGGGCTGATGGATACATTGAGGTGATCAATTCTAGCGGGATTAATCCAATTACATTTGAGTTGGATAACAATGGTTTCCCACAAGCAAGTGGTATTTTTCTTGATGTTTCTTTAGGAAGTCACATTGTGACAATTACTGACAATGGTGCATGTATTTTTACATTACCATTTACCATTAATGAACCAGATCAACTTGATTTTACGGTTTCATCAACTGAAACTTCATGTTTTGGTGGAAGCGATGGTACAATTACGATTGCAAATGTTACTGGTGGTGTGGGAACGTACGAATACAGCATAGATGGAGTTACATATCAGGCGTCACCTATATTCACAGGTCTAACGGCTGGGATGTATGACGCGTATGTGATTGATACCAATTTATGTGTGTTATCACAACCTATTGAAGTGGTAGAACCAACACCTGTAGATTTTGATTTTTCAGTAATCAACCTAACTTGTTTTAATAATAATACAGGTGTAATTCAGTTGGATGCATCTGGTGGAAACGGAGGTTATACCTACAGTATTGATAATGGAGGAGCATTTCAACCTGGATCAACCTTCTTCGGGTTACCAGCAGATGATTACGATGTTGTTGTGCAAGATCTAACTGGTTGTACAGCGAGTGGAGTCGTTACAGTGACTGAACCACCACTGTTGACATCTGGGTATGCGTCTGTGCCAGTAACGTGTTTTGGAACGTGTGATGGTGAAATTTCGTTCACTGCTGCAGGAGGTACACCAGTATATATGTATTCGGTAGATAATGGAGTAACGTATTCTATTAATCCAGATGTCAATGGATTGTGCACTGGCACCTACGATGTACAAGTGATTGACGATAACGGTTGTATGGTTACTTCTATAATTGACGTGACTACGCCAACACAAGTCGAAGCATTCGGAATTTCTACACCTTCCACATGTGGATTAGCCAACGGCGAGATAGATGCAAGTGCACTTGGTGGAATTCCAGGATACACATACAGCATTGATGATATCACCTACGGCGTAAACAACATTTTTGGTGGATTAGTTACCAATTCCTATACAATATATGCTATGGATGACAACGGTTGTGTGGCCAGCGTAGACGTAATCGTTGACACAGAACCTTCACCTGTAATTACGGGTACTTCTATTGCAAATACTTCATGTAATGCCGTTTGTGATGGCGAAATTACCATGACATCAACAGGAGGAACAGGAGTTGTACAATACTCGATTGGCGGAGCATACCAGTTGTCAAATGTATTCAGTGGACTTTGTGCTGGAATTTATAACCTATCGGTTATTGATGATAATGGATGTATTACGAATGGCGCTGGACCTATAGAGATAACTGAGCCAACTCAATTGGAATTTTTCACTGATTTGATAGAATTGACTTGTTTTCAGAATGGAACAGGATCAATTGTGTTCAATGCGAGTGAGGGAACTCCAGCTTACGAGTACAGTATTGATAATGGAGTTACGTTTGGTACGAACCCAATTTTTGAGTTTTTGGATGCGGCAACATACGATTTAGTCGTAATGGACGCAAATGGTTGTCAAGTTACAGATGCCGTTACAATAGTAGAGCCACCGTTGTTAGAAATCACTGATGTGGTAACAACGGACGCTGTCTGCTTTGGATACTGTGATGGAACTGCAAATGTTGTAGTTCAAGGTGGAACGGCACCGTTTGATTACAGCTATGAATGGACACAAGGTGGAATCATAATTGGAGACGAAGACGCGGTAGAAGACCTTTGTCCAGATGTCTATTCTATTTTAGTAACAGATGACAATGGTTGTTTTCATTCCATGAATTTTGAGATTTTCGAACCTGCACCTATGGTAATTGATTCTATCCATTATACAGATCCTGTATGTTTTGATGCCTGCGATGGAACAATAGAGGTGTTCGCATCAACAGCTGTTGTGTATAGTTTTTACGGTGGAGCATTACTTGGACCTTCGTCAACTATTGATAGCTTGTGTGATGGACCCTATTACATTCTTGTGCAGGATATAAACGGATGTATCGCTTACGATAGTACAACTGTGGATATGTTCAATCCTGCGGAACTTCTTGTCGTGGCAGGACCTGATAGCATGCTTTGTTTAGGAGGAAGTGGAATACTAAATTCAGTGGCTACAGGAGGAACAGGTAACCATACTTATAATTGGGACAATGGTGTGGTCGGACAAAATCAAACAGTCACACCAGGTGTTCCGACTACGTATGTTGTAACCGTAGAAGACGAAAATGGATGTGTCAGTGAAGCTGATACCACGGTTTTTAGGTTGTACGATGATTTAGCAATTTCAGTAACCAACGACACTATCATATGCCCTAGTACGTCACTGACATTGAACTCTATCATTGACTTTGGAGAACCTGGTTATTCGTATAACTGGTTAACAGGAGGTAATAGTATAAGTACGGATTCCTCCGTGGTTGTCAATCCTTCAGAAGCTACGACATATATTATCGAAGTAACGGATTTTTGTACAACAGTATCAGAAACAATCATCGTAAATACTTTCTTTGCTCCTGAGGTTACATTTGCAGCATCTGAACAAGATGGATGTACACCAATGACAGTGACAATAGAACCTACCATTGATCCATCCATCTTTAATGGCAACTGCTTGTGGACATTCTCTGATGGAACCCAACTGGCAGGATGTGGTGGAGTTACAGGGACATTTGCAACAATTGGTTGTTATGAAGTTACGTTTACAGGGACATCTACTGATGGATGTGCATTAAGTGGCTTTGCGGAAGATGTATTTTGCGTACACCCAAATCCTGTCGCAAACTTCGTGTTTAATCCTGATAATCCAAGCTACATAGAATCACAGGTTCAGTTTACCAATTATTCTAATAATGCAGATTTCTCTGATTGGACATTTACAGGATATGGAACATCTACGGAAACACATCCTATGGTCGTGTTTAACAATTCGAATGCAGGAGATACAATTTTCGCTTGCTTACAGGTCTCAACAATTTATGGATGTGTTGACGAAATTTGTCACCCAATTGTGATGGTAGAACCTTACGTGATGTATGTTCCGAACACCTTTACTCCTGACGGAAATGGGTACAATCAAATTTTCAAACCTGTGTTCCCACCTGGATATATGATTGCTGACTTTAATATGATGATTTTTAATCGTTGGGGCGAAGTAATCTTTGAATCTCGTGACATCGATTTTGGATGGGATGGAACCTACAATGGACGAGCATGTCAGGATGGAACGTATACGTGGAAAATTCAGGTGACGGACGGAATGAGAAATCAACGCCACCAGTACGTGGGACACGTGAACATTATTAAATAGAAGTAGAAAAGAAACTGATAGAGAAGGAAGGGTACAAGGTTTACTGTGTAAACTTGTACCCAATTCCTTTAACTGTCTTTATGTAGTCGTTACCGATTTTTTCACGCAATTTTCTGATGTGCACATCAATGGTTCTGTCGCCCACAACAATGTCTGAACCCCAAACAGTTTCCAGTATCACATCCCGCTCGAATACATTTTCTGGCTGTGACGCAAGTAATGCCAGTAATTCGAACTCTTTTTTAGGTAAATGAATAGGTTCACCGTCTTTTAACACTTCATATTTCTCACGATTAATAAAAATTCCTTCCGTAGAATCATTTCCATTATCCTTGGAAGAACCTTTTCGTCGCAGTATTGCTTTGATTCTACTTGCCAATACTTTTGGTTTTACAGGTTTGGTGACGTAGTCATCAGCTCCAGCATCAAATCCGGCTATTTGACTGTAGTCTTCACTCCTTGCAGTCAGAAAACATACTTTAATGTCCTTTGTCGAATCATCATTTCGTAACAACTCACACACTTCAATACCATCCATTTCTGGCATCATTACATCCAGCAAAATTAGATGAGGAATGTGTTTTTTCGCTTGCCTCAGTCCTTCCTCACCATTCTTAGCTGTTAAAACCGTATACCCTTCTTTCGTGAGATTAT
>CAZXRU010000027.1:0-27803 GCA_964643345.1 uncultured Fluviicola sp. | reverse complement strand
CCGTTCAAGTCGCTGCGCCTTCGAAAGCAGTGCTTTCTCTTCTTCCACCCAAAAGTATTGTCAGAAATGACGATCTTTTTTTGTTTCTAAGATTTTAATGTCCAGCGACTCTGGTTCGTGCCTCGAAATTGCGAGGTTTCCTTTCAAATCACCGTGCATCTTGTTTGTAGTTTACATAAAAAAAAGGAGAAACAATGTTTCTCCCTAATTACTTTTATCAGCGAACGTTTACAACAACGTCGTCGGACAGACATACTCCGTTTTTGGAATGTCTGTTTTTAATAATTCTGTCATTCCGCCTTCGACATCTTTAAAATTGTGGTAGCCACGTGATTTTAAAATGGAAGCGGCAATCATACTTCGGTATCCGCCTGCACAGTGCATTACAAATTGCTTTTCCTTTGGAATTTCGCTTAAGTGTTGGTTTATTTCGTTTAAAGGAATATTGATTGCATTCACTACGTGTTCTGAATCAAACTCGCTCTTTCTACGGACGTCAATGATGATTGGTTCATCTGAGTACATTGCTTCAACATCAGTTGCTGTCAATCGCTCGACTGCATCTGTTTCCTTACCGGCTTCCTTCCACGATTTAAATCCTCCTTCAAGGTAACCAATAGAATTGTCGTAGCCTACTCTAGATAATCTGATGATTGCTTCTTCCTCTTTGCCTTCGTCTGTCACCAATAAGATTTGCTGCTTAATATCTGGGATCATCTCCCCTACCCACATCGCAAAATTTCCTTCGAGTCCAATGTTAATGGAGTTTGGAATAAATCCCTTCGCAAAAACTTCTGGAGCTCTCGTATCAAGCACCAAAGCACCTGTTTCATTTGCCAGCAGTTCAAATGCATTTGGAGATAATCCATTTTTACCTCGATCCAAAACTGTATCGAGACTTTCGTATCCTTGGATATTCATCAACACATTTTTCGGGAAATAACCTGGGGGTGTTGTCAAACCTGTGAGTAGTTCTTCTATAAACTCCTCACGCGTCATGTCCGCACGCAACGCATAATTGGTCTTCTTTTGATTTCCCAACGTATCGGTCGTTTCCTTGCTCATTTTCTTCCCACAAGCACTTCCAGCACCGTGATTCGGGTAAACAATTAAGTCATCCGACAAAGGCATGATTCTGTTTCGGAGTGAATCGAACAAGTGACTTGCCAATTTTTCTTGGGTTAAATCAGCAATGACGTGTTGAGCTAAATCAGGTCGACCGACATCGCCAATAAACAAAGTGTCACCCGTGATGATTCCATGTTCTTTTCCGTTTTCGTCGATTAACAAATACGTTGTACTTTCCATTGTGTGACCTGGCGTGTGGATTACCTTGATTTTGTAATCACCCAATTCAAATACCTGATTGTCTTCAGCAACGATTGCCTCAAATCCAGGTTTTGCTGTTGGTCCGTAGACGATTTTGGCTCCAGTTTTCTTTGCTAAATCCAAGTGACCACTGACAAAATCCGCGTGAAAATGCGTTTCGAAAACATACTTCACTTTGGCGTTGTCTGCATTTGCTCGATCAATGTAAGGCTGTACTTCTCTCAAGGGGTCGAAAATCGCTACTTCACCCTTACTTTCTATATAATACGCTGCATGTGCAATGCATCCAGTATAAATTTGTTCTACTTTCATATTTCTAACTTTTAATTTCCCAACAAAGATACATCAGCGCTCCAAAACGAATTGTAATCTATGTTACGTTGATACATGATTTTCATCATGAATACCTGTTTTTATTAGCAAAGTACACCAGTGAAAGCATGATCGGAACTTCAATCAACACGCCGACCACGGTTGCCAGTGAGGCACCTGAATTCAATCCAAAGAGGGCAATTGCAACTGCCACGGCTAATTCAAAGAAGTTACTTGCTCCAATCATTGCGGACGGTGCACAAATGCTGTGTTTCAATTTGAGTCGCTTTCCTGCAAACCAAGAGATGAAAAAGATGAAATACGTTTGCAAAGTCAGTGGAATTGCAATCAACAAAATCGCTAATGGATTAGATATGATTTTCTCACCTTGAAAGGCAAAGATCAATACCAAGGTCGACAACAAAGCAATGATGGAGATCGGTTTCAGCCTGCGTAAAAAGGTATTGTGAAACCACGCTTCACCTTTGACTTTTCTCAAGATTTTATTCGACAAGTACCCAGCGATAAGCGGAATAACCACAAAAACGACCACCGAAGTAATCAACGTTTCGTATGGAATTCCAATTTGTCCATCTTCCCCTGAAAAGGAAATTCCAAACCAAGAGAATAAAAATCCAACGATTGGAATGAAAGCGACGAGTAAAATCAGATCATTGACCGAGACCTGCACCAGCGTGTAATTCGCATCGCCTTTTGTCAAATACGACCACACAAACACCATTGCCGTGCACGGCGCTGCACCGAGTAAAATTGCTCCGGCTAGGTATTGTTCTGCATCTTCAGGCGTGATCCAAGCTTCGTACACGAAGTAGAAAAAGACATAGCCAAAAATTGCCATGGTGAACGGTTTTATTAACCAATTCACCACGACAGTTAAACTCAGTCCCGTCATGTTTTTTGAAACGTCTCGAATAGATGAAAAATCAATCTGAACCATCATTGGGTAAATCATGAACCACACCAATATCGCTACCGGAAGGTTGACAGTCCCAATGTTCCAATCACTCAATACATGCACCGCATCACCTGAAACAAAGCCAAGTACAATTCCTGCTATCATGCAGAGGATCACCCAAACGGTTAGATATTTTTCGAAAAAACCTATCTTACCTTCGCCACTCATTTTACGCGCACTTTTGAAAATATATACAACATTTCACTTGCAATTTTCAATGAACAAGCATCGTATCTTTCTGCTTCTTCGGGCGTATCATCCGCAGACTTTGGATCTTCATAGCGCAGCGGAATCCGGACATCAGCTCCAGGAATAAATGGACAATTGTCATCCGCATCGGAACACGTCATAATTGCGGCAAAATCGTCTGCTGGATTGGTGATATCGTCATACAACTTAGAAAACAGCACAAGATTCTTCTCTAAGTCATCGTAATTGACCACATACCTAGGATTTTTCTCACCTTCAGATTTAATTTCAAATCCCGAACGTTTCAAGGAAGCGATCGTGCGCTCATTACAAGCAGTCACCTCTACTCCACCCGAAAATGCTGTCATGGGTACGTTGTAAAAATCTGCAGCGACTTCTGACCACACTTGTGCAAACTGGCTTCGACGTGAATTATGCGTGCAAATAAAATTGAGTTTGACCTCTTCCTCAGCGTTGATCTTCGACTGAATGTATTCAACTACACTTTCCAGTTCTAATTTACGTTCGTACACAATTGAATCAACATCCAATTTCTCGACAACTTCTTTTACTTTTTCCAACATACTTCTTTTGTTAACAGCATCCACCACCTGGGGTACAACAGCTTTCTGATTTTCCTACTGAAGATAACTGAATTTTTTGTTTTTCAACTGGAATTCCGCATTTATCTTTCGCTAGGCAGTCCGTTGTCTTTGAAGTTAACAAAAAATGCTCTCCTTGATAGTCAAGTCCGTATTTTCCTATTGTGTTTCCTTGGTATTCGACTTCAATTTCTGCATTCTCCAATCCCAACAATTTCTCAGACAATTCAATGATGTTGACCAATTTTTCTGGGTGTAGGCGGTGATCGAAATCATTTGCTTCCCACAATTGAAAATTCACCACCTTTTCATCGCGAATCGTTCCACCGCAATCGATGAACTTCTTTGTCACCTGTCCTACTTCTGTCACGTGAAAGTGACTTGGCACTAATTCTCCGTTTGGCAATTGAAATCCAATCGTCACTTTGCCTTTTAAAATCTCTTTAAATTCTACTAAGTTCATAATCTGTTTTTTTAATGATTTTTATTTTTCTTCTAGCAACAACTTGATCCGCCACAACACGCATGTTGATCGAACAGGGCGTTAAACGTTTCTTTAATTTTCAACCATGTCGCAGGGTGAATGCAGTAATTCATCGCCGTTCCTTCAACCGTTCCTTGAATAATCCCAATCGCTTTCAACTCCTTTAAATGTTGACTGATGGTCGCTTGTGCCAACCCCAATTCACTCATTAAATCGGAATTGATGCATTCGTTTCTCTTCAGTAAATGTTGCAAAATTGCCACACGTGCTGGGTGATTAAACGCTTTTGCCATCAAGGCGATGGTGTTTTGTTCTTCGGTAAATAAATCTGTTCGTGTAAGTCCCATAATTAATTGTTACATTGCAATATTACGATGAATAAAACACTTCACCAAATATTCATAGATATTTTATTTTTAATTCACTCTGCCAGCGACTATTCTCATAGGATTTCATTACATTTGCCCTCTAATTTTAGAAACATAGAATGATAAAAATTACGTTACCAGACGGATCGGTAAGACAAGTAGACGCAGGAACTTCTGCCATGGATGTTGCATTGAGCATCTCAGAAGGTTTAGCGCGCAATGTACTTGCAGCAAAGGTAAACGACGAGGTAATTGACGCCAATCGTCCAATTGAAAATGATGCTACCTTGCAGTTACTGACGTGGAATGATACGGATGGAAAATCGACTATGTGGCACTCTTCTGCTCACCTGATGGCGGAAGCGTTGGAGTTCTATTATCCTGGAATTAAATTGGCGATCGGACCTCCTGTAAAAAACGGATTTTACTACGATGTCGATTTCATGGAGTACTCCATTGTTGAGGCTGATTTGGAGAAGATTGAGCAGAAAATGAAGGAATTGGCGAAAGAAAAAAGCGAATTTGTTCGAAAAGAGATCTCAAAAGATGAAGCGATTGCCTATTTCAAAGAAAAAGGCGATGAATATAAATTGGAATTGTTGGAAGGATTGGAAGATGGTTCTATCACGTTCTATACACAAGGAGCATTTACAGATCTTTGTCGTGGGCCACACATTCCAAACACTGGATTTATCAAAGCGGTGAAATTGACTTCCATCGCTGGTGCTTACTGGCGTGGTGATGAAACACGTAAACAATTAACACGGATTTACGGCATCACTTTCCCTAAAAGTAGCGAGCTGACGGAATACCTGGAGAACGTTGAACAGGCAAAAGCACGTGACCATCGAAAGTTAGGGAAGGAAATGGATTTATTCACTTTCTCTCAACGCGTCGGTCAAGGTCTCCCCTTGTGGTTACCGAAAGGTGCTGCATTACGTGAGCGTTTGGAAAACTTTTTAAAGAAGGCACAGCGAAAAGCAGGATACGATCAAGTCATTACTCCACACATTGGAAGCAAGGAATTGTATGTATGTTCTGGACACTACGCGAAATACGGAAAGGATTCCTTTCAACCGATCAATACGCCTGATGAAGACGAGGAGTTCTTGTTGAAACCGATGAACTGTCCGCACCACTGCGAGATTTTCAAAGCACGACCACGTTCGTACAAAGATCTTCCGATTCGTTTTGCAGAATTTGGAACTGTTTACCGTTACGAGCAATCAGGTGAATTACACGGATTGACACGTGTGCGTGGATTTACGCAAGATGATGCGCACATTTTCTGTATGCAAGATCAGGTGAAGGATGAATTTAAAAAGGTAATTGATTTAGTATTGTACATTTTCAAAACGTTGAAATTTGAAAAATTCAAGGCTCAAATCTCCTTGCGCGATCCAGAAACACCAGAAAAATACATTGGTTCGGACGAAAATTGGGACAAAGCAGAAAACGCCATCATTGAAGCGGCGGCAGAGAAAAACTTGTCGACTTTTATTGAATACGGCGAAGCAGCGTTCTACGGCCCAAAACTAGATTTCATGGTCGAAGATGCATTGGGACGTGAATGGCAATTGGGAACAATTCAAGTCGATTACAACTTACCAGAGCGATTTGAACTAGAATACACAGGTGCTGACAACCAAAAACACCGCCCAGTCATGATTCACCGTGCACCTTTTGGTTCGATGGAGCGTTTTGTCGCGGTATTGTTGGAACACTGTGGTGGTGACTTCCCGTTATGGTTGACAACAGACCAAGTTGCGATCTTGCCAATTAGTGATAAATACAACGAATACGCAGAAAATGTTTTGCAATTGCTAAATAATTACGATATTCGCGGTTTCGTTGACGATCGTAATGAAAAGATAGGTAAGAAGATACGCGAGTCAGAACTCAACAAAATTCCGTTTATGTTGATCATTGGAGAACAAGAAGCTGAGGGTAACAAGGTTTCTGTCCGACAACGTAGTGCCGGAGATGTAGGAGTAATGACAGCTGAAGCGTTTGCCGAAATAGTGAACAATGCGATAGTTGAGGAATTAGCTTTAAATGATTAAATAACTGAATGAGAAGACCGAGTAACAAAAGAAATTTCGTAAAAAGAGAAGAAGTAGACCAGCATAGAATCAACGATAAGATTTTTGCACGTCAAATTCGATTGGTACGAGACGGACAAGAGCCTGTTGTCATGGCAACATCTGAAGCGATTAAATTAGCTGACGAACAAGAACTCGATTTAGTTGAAATTTCACCAAAAGCTGAGCCTCCGGTGTGTAAGATTATGGATTACCGTAAGTTCTTATACAACCAGAAGAAAAAGGAGAAAGAATTAAAAGCGAAACAAAGCAAGGTTGAATTGAAAGAAATTCGTTTTGGTCCTAACACGGACGATCACGATTTTGACTTCAAATTGGCGCATGCGAAGAAGTTCCTAAGCGAAGGAAATAAAGTGAAAGCGTATGTTTTCTTTAGAGGACGTACAATTGTATTTAAAGACAGAGGAGAGATTCTTTTATTAAGATTGGCGCAAGAATTAGCAGATTACGGTGTAATTGAACAATTGCCAAAATTAGAAGGGAAACGAATGATTATGATGATCAACTCGAAAAAGAAATAAGAAAAAGCAGAGCTTTTGATGAAACAAGCGGTAGCGCAGTTAACCATCCAAGTTCTACATATAAGAAGCTAGATAGAGGTAACTAAAAAAACGAAGAGAGATGCCAAAAATGAAAACTAAATCCAGTGCAAAGAAGAGATTCACAATCACTGGAAGCGGTAAAATTAAAAGAAAGCATGCTTTTAAAAGTCACATCTTAACAAAGAAGACGAAAAAGCAAAAACGTAACTTGACACATGCTGGATTGGTGAATAAAGCCGACGAAGCAAACATCAAGCAACAATTGTGCATGAAATAGTTTCAGCACAGGTTTATTAATTGTTTAACCCGGTAATAAGTAACAAAGCCATCTGATCGCATGCCGCTAAACCTTTAGCGAAGGCGCAAATAGAGATGCACTTCTTATCAAAAAACTCAAAATTATGCCAAGATCGGTAAATCATGTTGCTTCAAAAGCGCGTCGTAAGAACGTAATGAAGCACGCCAAAGGTTACTTTGGAAGAAGAAAAAATGTCTGGACTGTTGCTAAAAATGCAGTGGAAAAAGGTATGTTGTACGCATACACTGGACGAAAACAAAAGAAAAGAAACTTCCGTTCATTGTGGATCATGCGTATTAACGCTGGTGCCCGTGAACATGGAATGAGCTATTCTCAATTCATTGGACTTGTTAACAAAAGTGACATGGAACTGAACCGTAAAGTACTTGCGGATTTAGCAATGAATCACCCAGAGGCTTTTAAAGCCGTAGTTGACGCAGTCAAAAAGTAAATTACATTCAACTCTATTATAGCGCTAACGTCGTCCGCCTCAGGTGGATGGCGTTTTTTTTCACCCAGTCGTGTGTTAATAATATTTAAAGAACATTTAAAGAAAATGTTGTAATTTGGCTGCTGAATTTAAACTAAAAAAATACCTATGAAAAAACTATTACTTTTTATGTCATTTTCTATAGTGGCAATTTCAATGGCGAGTGCGCAATGCGTTCCTGATCCACAGTATACCTCTTCTGGTATTTATCCAGATAGCGCCACAGGACTTAATAGTGGATGTGTTGGTGTGCCTTACAATCAATTAATCACTAACGTAGTTCCAGCAGATACTTGCGTCATTTTTGTGACATGGCTACCATGCCAAACAGTATCTATCGACAGTATTAAAATCATTAGCTTTACTGGTTTACCCGCTAGTCTCTCCTATTCATGCTATGATGCAGGAAACACAAATAGTCCACCCGACCAATGTACCTACGAAGGAGGAACGACTGGTTGCGCTGTTATAACAGGGACCCCAACCGCAGGTGATGTTGGAATTCACAACTTAGTCATTACCGTTGATGTCTATGCGGGTGGCGCTAGCACTTCACAAGGAACGCAAGTCATTGACTGGTATTTCATCGAAATAGAAGATGTACCAACAATTTCTACAGATGGCTATACATTAACTTCGAGTATGCCAAATAACAATCAATGGTACTTGGATGGGTCACCAATCGGCGGAGCAACAGGGCAAGACCATGAGCCTGTCGTAAATGGTACGTATGCGGTTGAAGGAAGCTGTGGTACATCCTCTGATTTTGTGGTAAACGATGCTGGAATCGAAGAATACTTGATTTCTAACTTCAAACTTTTCCCAAATCCAGCAAACGAGGCAATCACCCTTACTTCGAGCAACGGTATTCAAATGGAAGAAATAACAGTAAGAAGTCTAAATGGAAACACGGTCTACTCTACCACTCCCCTAGCAACAGTGCAAACGATCGACGTAAATAACCTAGAAAACGGGGTTTACTTTGTGAATGTAACGAGCAGCACAGGTGCAGAGACGATCCGTTTTGTAAAAAAATAAATGCTAATCCTCATTGAAAGAGTCAATTATTCCAATTGGCTCTTTTTTTTGTACTTTTTTTAGCTCTTTTCTTGTGTCGAAAAGAAATTTTGTATTACATTTGCCAACGCTTTAAACGAAAAGCATTACACAATTCTCATAATTCGACTGTTGTCGAGGTTTGAAAGAGCAGAGAAATTGGTTTGGTAGTTCAGTTGGTTAGAATATCGCCCTGTCACGGCGAGGGTCGCGGGTTCGAGTCCCGTCCAGACCGCTAAGTTTAAAGCGAAAGCCTCCTTTTGGGAGGCTTTTTTTATGCCCAAAAGTATCGTTTTTCAGTGTTTATAAGGGTTTCATGTACTTCGTGCTCCGCATTTAGATAGACCCATCCATCGATACGCTCGTCGAGAAAAAGCATTTTGCGTTGATGATTTAGGTGTTGAGCCCAAGAAGGGATATGAATATGTTAACGGTGAAAATAAAAAGGTAGAGAATTGAAAAGCATAATAACCATATTGATACTACTTTCAGTGAGTAATTTTTATTCGCAAAATAACTCATTTTGGTTTCCCGAAGATCTTCCAATTGACCCTCTTGACTATAGCTTAGAGCATTTAGAGGTGAAAGAAATCGAAATTTTCCGCATCGTTTTAAAAGATGACACTTCTGAGACAGAAAACAGAAACATTTCCGTGATCTACATGGATTATTTAATTAAATATGACTCGGTTAACCAACTTAGAAGTATCAATTACAACTTCAGAAGACTGCAGGATTATGAACTATTACCCGACGGAAAAACAGT
The DNA here is from genome assembly GCA_964643345.1 of uncultured Fluviicola sp. Lineage (GTDB taxonomy): Bacteria > Bacteroidota > Bacteroidia > Flavobacteriales_D > Crocinitomicaceae > UBA4466. The sequence continues at coordinate 18,289 of CAZXRU010000027.1, read as the reverse complement.
TTGGATTACACCCAAAACCGACAGTAAATTCTTACACACATTGAAATATGCAAACGATACAATTCCATTCAGCTCATGGATCAATATCTATCGTTACGAAGGTAGTGGGTTAAAAAATGTTGAAATAGAACGTTCAGTCCGAATTGAAGATGGAGTGTTTATAGTTAAGAGAATTCCTGAGAATATAAAATATGAACACACTACTGAAGGTGAACTTTTGAAGCAAAAGAAAATCTTCCATGACGAAAAATTATACGCAACGATCGAGTATGAGTACATTACACTTAATAAAAACGATAGGCAATTTCAATTACTTACAAAAATTAAAACAAGATGTGAGGATGATAGAAACACAACTGAGCAAATAATTAAATACTCTTTATAATTCGAGATCAGGTTCTCCCAACGATATAAACAAGCTGCAACCAATATAGTATGAAAACCTTTATCCTTTCTAGTCTGTTAATACTGATAGTGTCCTGCGGTGGAGTCCCATCTATAAAGCATCAGGAAGATATTGAACAGATTGTTGATTTAGTTTTAGCCAAACAAATAACCGTTGAAGATGCCGAAAATCAAATAAAGGACTTGGGTTATATCGATGCTACATTCCATCTTAACGACAACAGCCAAAGTGAATACGATAGTACGGTCGCAATTCAATTGACCAAAGGTGTAATGATTTTTGGTCCAAACCATGAAAATTTTCTATACGACTTTGCGTCAAAACCAAAAAACAGCGGTTCAGTAAAACATGAGCCAGCATCCTACGAAAGAATTCAAATCAGCGAGCGTTGGTACCATGAAGAAACTGGATTTGATTAAGGTTCATGAAAAAACCATGGAAGATGAAACACAAAATATTCTTCTCCATCGCAGCAATCATTATAAGTTGGAGTTTGAATGCTTTTGCATGGACAACAACAGTAGGACATCCCATCAGCTCTATATCACTTATCCTTGGGTTAGTATTCTTTTTCACAGGCTTGATTTTTCTTATTTCAACCTTATCCAAGAGAGAATAAAACGATGACCTCCCTAGACATGATATCGTTCATTCTACCCAAAACTATCAACAACGAATCGATCGAGATCCTCATATGCCTTGAAAAAATCATCTCCATACTTTTTGGCTTCCTCATAGTTTATAGGCTGACCATATTCCTTAATAAGAGATTTCTTCACTTCTTCGTATGGAACATTCTCCCAAACCTCAGATTGATAAATACCAGAATAACTCGCGCTGCCTAAAGAAGATAACCAAGTAATTTCAGTAGCTCCAAAAACCTTAACAACTCGATGTACTTCATCAATGAACTTATCGAAAAAATCAGGTTGTTCAAACAAAATTTTCAAACGGTAAAACGTTGGTATTTGTGCGATATCATCAGACAAAACTATTTTATACATGTATGGTCCCTCAAACAAAACTTGGAACGGTACACTTGGGTCATCAGCATCAATTGGATCATCTCCACCGAAACCACTGGTCTCATACTCCCATTCCCCTACTTCATCATGATAATTCCCTTCGGCATCAGGGTATCTAGCAATTGTTAGATCAAGCTTCTTTAATTCAGCGAGCCACTGATCAAAGACCTTCTTATCTCTAATCCCTTTAAGTCCAACGTTAAAAATCCCATCCAAATCTGTTGCCATCGGTTAAATATAGAATAAAATCTAATTAAATGAAGGAAAGGAAAAGCGATTTAATTGAATTTGAAGAATTATTTGAAATGCTAGAAATTGACTCAAAAAACAAAGAATATTTTGATCTACTCAAATTAAAAAAGGATGAATGCTTCTCATTAATCAATAAGGATAAATATCAGGTTGAGAGATGAATCTCCAATCTTGATCGACCCACATAACACAACCTGTTTCCACGTGGGGCTTTTGCTTTAACTTATTTTGTGCTTGGAAATGAATAGCCTCGGAGGGATAGTTATTTGTTCAACTTACAAACAATCACATCGTTTTAATCTTGCCTTTCAGATCAACCCAGGGGATGAGTATCGCTTTGTTATCGTTCTTGAGACTAAAGGAAATACCTGCTCTTTCCAGATAGAAGTTCTGCTTATATTCGTCAAGTATGGCAGGGAGGTTCATGCATTGTAGACCGAAGAGTTGCTTTTGATTGATCACCTGGGTGAGATATTCATCTAGCCAGCTTATATAGTTAAAGTTTTCAAGGAACAGATCTTGCAGTGTTGCTGGTCGTAAAAGCTTACCTTCAAGTACCATCGTTCGATTAATGGTTACCTCGTCACTCATCGTGTAATTTTTGTAGTTATTGTATGGAAGGTATCTTGACTTGTTGCGTCGTGTTGATTTTTCCACATAGGAACACAAGCGCTTACCAATGAAACTAAGTGTCCTTTTTTCATATTTCTGATAACTGATTTCATCTATCAAAACCGGTTGAAGTGAGTTTGTCTTGTTTTGCAGGTAAGGAATCTCTGTTAACTGATACCGTGTACTGAAAATTAAACTTAAATCGATGATCGTAATGTTGTTGTAGATGCGTCCGATCGCTTCGTGTTCTTCCGTGAAACTTCTGTTCCAATCGGTGATCTCGGAAGAATAGTTCATCGGTCCTAAAAGCTTTGTCAATGATAGGGTGTCAGGCAAATCTGTGATTCCGGTGAAGGGCATCAAGTACTCAAAAGAATTGGAGATGATGGCAACTCGCTCCCCGTCAAAGATCAACCTTCCATTGGTAAACTTGCTTAGGCTGACATCATTGCAGTTCAATGGGATAAGACCGTTTTCCGGGGTCCAGGCCGACCATCGGTTGTTGAAGCCTTTCACGAAGAACTGCTTGTGACTGTAGATAATGTTCTTGTATTCAAAAGGGAGCGCTTCTAAATAATCTTTATCCAGCATCCCAAATTTCCCTCCGCTCCTGGCAATGCTGTATTCACCACATAGATTCATCATGGGGACGTCAAATTTTCTATCCAGTTTTCCTTTCTCCTGTCGGTCGTAGATCCACATGGAATTCGACAACCCCTCATTACCTTTCATCACATACCAGAAATGATCCGTTGTGGAGTGTATCCCCTTTTTACCGTCCGTCAGAATCTGGAAATAATCGTTCGGTTCAAGGACCCATTCGCCAGTTACTTTGGAGATCAAGCCTTCCTTGTTTGGGTGTTGCTTGACATGAATATAGCTGTCAATGCTCGTACTGACGGAAGCACGTTTTACGCAGACTGTAACACCTTTATCGATGTGAAAAATACAAATAGAATCGAGTTGTTGAAAGTAGTAAACAGTAGGAGATGCCCACAACAGGTGATCCTTAAACAAGATGCATTTTCCGCTTTTTTCAATCAGTAAGCGGCCGCCCATAAGGGTCAAACCCGTGCTGTTCACGTCATGGTTGATGTGTTGCTCATTCAATACCTTAAATCCATCCTTGAAATAGGCAAATGCGGTATCGTTCTTAACAGCATAGAATGCATGATCCCTTAACTTGGGGTTCATTTGATAATGGTAATGCTTCAATGAGGACGATCTAGCATAGGTAATGTACTGACAATCCTGAATGACCTTTCGATACAGTGAATCGTAAAGAACATAGCCGTTCGGTTTGGCTGCAATCTGAAAATTGTAAGGAAAGGCTTGCACAAAATCAAATTCCACAGGGATAAGTTCTTTGCCTTGCCAGTCGATCGTGCCCGACTTCTTATCTATCCTGGCAGCCAGATGCAGAGTGCGCTTTCGATCATACATGTCAAAATATTGTGGACTAAGCTCATCGTAAATGAATGGAATAACAATATCTCCATTCGGACCTACCGCGCCCATTTTCCCTTTTTCGTTCATAAATACTAAGGCAGGATGATCATTCTCTGGTCGGAAAAATTCATTGAAATTAATCATGTGCTGATAGTTCATTTCGAAGGCATCAATGACCTCCAATTCACTGTTGTAGACCTTGAAAATTGAGTTTACATCCCTTTCAAACCATTGTTCAAAAGCAAAATAATAGACTTCATTTCCAATGGTCTTTGACCATATAGACTGGAATTGAGGTTTTACCTTTGCACCGGTGTTTACGTTGATTAAACCATAGCTTTTATCGTGTTTGCTATGAGATTTCTTCTCTACTGCTATATCTGCCAAAACAAGAACACAACGCTCCTTCGATCCCGGAATGAATGGTAAATCTGGGGAATAATTCATTTCTTCACTGAAATAGTATTCGTGAGCCCCAAAACGTAATTCATAAGGTGTCGTGATGAGCTGCTCTTCCAGCTGTGCATTGAGGATCCCTTTTCTACGCTTTCCGTTGAAAATAAGTGCATGAGTTCCAACTAGGAGCTCATCGTACACGATGCTTTTCTGTTTTCGATCAATCCGAAATGCCATTTTTCTTTCCTCTTTAGTCTCCACAGCGGCAAAAAGCACGGTGTCTCCATTTTCTTCTTGCAACGAAAATAGATTCAGATCCCGATACTCCGGTGCCAATAGCAGTTCGTTCTTGAGGGTAATGAGTCCTGCACCGTGATCCGAATCGTGGATTCGAAGCAATGGAATTTTCGAATACTCGGGATCGTTTAAAAAATCGAAAGGACAACAGGCATCATCGAACATGAGTTCCCCGTTGGAACCACTCAATCCAAACATTCCCTCTTTTTCAAGCAAGTAATAGATACTTATATGATATCCATCCTTGTCGTAATTGTAGAATTCTGTCTGCTCAATAAAATCATAAATGGGCTTCAAGGTAAGCGTCATTCCAGTACCGAATAATCCAAATTTACCATCCTGTACAAATACTAGGGCATGCCCATATTCTACTTCAATCTCGTCGATCGTTAGTGGATACAATTCTTTACCTTCTTTGTTGTAGATCCCAATTTTTTGGTTTTTGGTTACTTGATAAACATCCTTTTCAAAACTCATCTTGATATCCGAAAATTCAAAAGGCAGTACGATGGTTCCTTCAGATGAAAGTAAGCCCCAATTACCGTGGTACTCTGCAATCCAGCATTGGGCTGGAAATCCATCGTTGGTTAGTGGTTTAATTACCTTGTCGAATTGTGCTGGCCAGATGGTATCACCTTCTTCGTTAAGCAAGCCTGATGTGCAATTCCTATAATCTTCGAAAGGGTACAACGCATATTCCTTCTGTGCCTGAATTTGACAAGTTACGATCAAAAAAAGAAGTAGAAGTTGTTTTTGCATGTGTTAACATAACTATTTTTTCTTTTTCAGTTACGTTTATTTTCTTGTAATCAGGTCATGAAATATGGCTGGCTTGTATTGAGAGGATGTTAAATAAGTTCAAAAAATAGTTCGGCATTAACCGTTGTAAAATTTTAACTTAGTTGAACTAATTTAAAATTGCAATAGGTATTATTTCATCAACTGATTTCTACGTCCGTTATACCCTAAAAGATAACCAAGTTGCGAAGCTTCACTTAAAAAAGAGCGTTGAATCATTTCATCGACCAAAGCATTTCGTTCACAAAAAGGAATCAATAACTTCTCTATACGCGATTCTGGAAATGCTAAATAAACATAATAGTAGTTATTTAACATCATAAATAAAGGTAACTATGCTATCTAAAGCAAAAATACACACGATAGTAGTTATTTTATAAATAGTGTTAATTCATAAAAAAATGTCTATCTTTGTACCGTTCTAAGCAATTAGAGAAAGCATTTAAGACAAGTCTATATGGCTGTAGACCTAGAAACCCCTAAGAAGCATCAAATTTCTTAGGGGTTTTGACTTTCTATACATAACAGCCACAGCCATTTACATTCCATTTACAAGAAACCACTAAGAAGTATCACCACCGAAGGTAGCAGCGCTATCTGTCGATAGACAGGTAAGCTAAATTTCTTAGGGGTTTTGACTTTCTATACATAACAGCCACAGCCATTTACATTCCATTTACAAGAAACCACTAAGAAGTATCACCACCGAAGGTAGCAGCGCTATCTGTCGATAGACAGGTAAGCTAAATTTCTTAGGGGTTTTGACTTTCTATACATAACAGTCACAGCCATTTGCATTCCATTTACAAGAACCAACCGTAACTTTGTAAGTCTAGTTTTTCTTCACGACTTTAAGCGTTTTAGTTACACCATTTGGCAATATCACGTCAACAAAATAGGTTGAAGCAGGAAGGGGAGACAAATCCATCTTAACTTCAGAATCATTAAACTGTTCTGACTGAACCTGCTGACCTAACAAATCGTGTATAATCACTTCCGAGATTATAGTTGAATGACTAATGGTCAGTGCCCCTGTTGTCGGATTTGGGTAAAACTGGACATCAATAAGATCATTTTCATTAATACCAGCAGTCACTTCAACAGTCACTGTAACGGCAAAAGGGTCACTGTAACAACCTTCTTCTTCGTTCACTGCGTAATATGTCATTCCACTACTTAAAACTGTACTCAACGGTAAAGGGTTTATTCCATTAATTGCATCAGATTCAGATGCATACCAAAGCACATTAGTCGGTACAATAGTTAAATCAGCCAATGTTGCGTCATTTGCGTCAATAACAGAAACAGTTTGATTAGCATCACCTGACGGTGTGCTAGGGGAAATTATGGAAACCTGAACTTCTAATCGCATTTCACTTTCACACCCAGAAATTGTTTGTGATGCGTAATACGTAGTATTATCTGTCAATAAGGTAATTTCATCCAAAGCCGTACCACCTACAGAACTTGCATACCATTGAATATTATCTCCTGTTGCCATCAAATCTGCTACTGTCGCCCCATCTGCTTCGCAATAGGTTTGCTCGACATCACCTACAGGAGCATCAGTCACATCAATAGTTACCGTTACACCAAGTCTAGTTTCGCTTTCGCACCCAGATATAGTTTGCGAGGCGTAATACGTCGTGTTATCTGTCAAAACGACCGAGCCTCCAAGTGCCGTTCCTCCTACTCCATTTTCGTACCATAAGATATCAACTCCTGTAGCGGTTAAATCAGAAACTGTTGCTGCATTACAAAATGTTAGTGCTGTGCTACCTGTTGGAGTTGGTGGAACAATAATTGAAACGTCGACAGTCAATCTTGTTTCACTTTCACAGCCAAATTGAGTTTGTGTGGCATAATAAGATTCATTATCAATCAGTACATCACTAGAATTTAGAGGTGTCACACTCAATTCGTCTTCATACCATTGAATATTACTACCAGTTGCGACTAAATCGGCGACTGTTGCGCTATTGCAAAATTCCTGGATCGCATTCCCAGTTGGCGCCTCAAGTGCAAGTGTAGGACAATCCACATTAGTAATTGTCCCAAAGTACTGACCTGCACCGGATGAAAGCAAAGTACTAATCCCTGTCGTAGGGTCTAAAAGCGATAATCCTGAACTATTCGTCCAAACAACCTGACCATTTCCTAATTCCGCTACACCTCTCATTCCACTATTTGCCCAATAATTTAAAACACTCCCATTTACGGAAGAAAAATGATAAATTCCTGCATTGTTACCACTACTGGTTGTGTTACTAAATACAGCGGCTAAAACATTGTCAGCAGCAGTTAAATTAATTTGTTGAATAAACGTTACCACTCCAGTTCCTACAACATTCCCTAATACATTTCCACTATAATCTCTACGTTCGATTCTCGACGATGTTCCAATGTAAGAGATGTAAACCTCTCCATCACCGGTATCCACAATATCAAAAGAAGAATCTGAACCTGTGAGGAAATTGCCTAAGTTGTTACCATTAAAATCAAAACGAACAATAGAATTGCCCGGCGCACCGTTGTTTGTGCCCGCATTTGTGACCCATACTTCACTATCATTTATAACTGAAAGTCCTTTAATGTTATCTAATCCACCGTTGACAACTTGTCCACCAATAGAACTGATGTAGTTACCATCTAGGTCAAATCGGTCTATTCTATCTCTGATCTGGTCCGTAATCCACAATTCACCCCCAACTTGCTTAATCGCTTTCGGTGTGCCAGGATCTAAAGGAGTAAGATCGATGAAAGTAGCGTCGACTATCGTTCCATCGGTCTCATCAAGTAATAGAACATAAGGTGATTGAATTACTGCAATATTTACTTGTGCATTTACTGAAAGTAAAGTCAAAAATGAAAGAGTAAAAAGCAGTGTATAACGTTTAAAAGTATAATTTCCCATATCAGTAGTTTTTATGTGCTGGCTAGAAAATTACAAAAAATAAGAAAGCGAAACAAGAAAAATGACGATACATCATCCCCAAAATAAGATAAAAGCTTAAAACCCTCACTATTGTAAATCGTCAGCATAGAGTGGATTGATGATAGGTTAAACCTATTGGGGAAAGATTTTAAACTAACTTCGCCTCAAAAGAGACAGTAGGAGACAAAAATGTATCCGTTTTTGGTTCTGTCCGAAATTCAACCAATTCTCTTTTGGCACTTGCGACTAATTGAATTTCGAAATTCACATCAATATAATCTCTAACTTTGCTAAAAGCACAATTATGCAAAACAACGAGAAAGATGATCTTCTGCTAGAACGGGTAAAAGAACTGTCGTGCTTGTATGATCTTTCCAAAATTGCTCAAAATCCTGACTTATCTTTTACCGAAATTCTGCAAGCATCCGTTGAAAGAATTCCAAGTGCATGGAAGTATTCCGATTGCGCGATCTGTGAATTAAAAATTAAAGAAACCACCTATCATTCTCATGAAATCACGGAAGTATACTGCTCACAATCACAAGCCATTCTATTAGATAATGAACCCATCGGAAGTATTAAAATTCACTATTCTGACAAAGACCGTTGCGCAGAAGATTTTTTAGAAGAAGAAACATTGTTATTGGAGAAAATTGCGGTCGAAATTGGATTGGTCATCGAACGCCATGAAACACGAAAACGAGAAGTCAATTATATTCAAAATATGCAGCGGCAAGATCGACTAAATATTCTTTCCGAAATAACAGCAGGAATTGCGCATGAGTTAAATACCCCACTGGGGACCATCTTTGGCTTTTCACAATTTATCATTTCTTCTGAAAAAAATGAACAAACCGTTGCTGATGCACAGAAAATATTTGATGCAGCGAAGCATGCAAGTGAAATCGTAAAGAAATTAATGCTGTTCTCGTGCGATTTACCACAGAAATATGAATTCACCTCCTTAAACAACTTGGTGGAGAATGCGATTCGTTTACTTCAGCCCAATTTAATTAATGCACAGGTGCAAATCCAGTTCAAAAAAGACGAGTTGGAACAACCGATCAAACTGGATCCGATTCAAATTTCTCAAGTTGTCTTCAATTTAATCATCAACGCAATTCAAGCTTCGAGTCCGAATGGAAAAATTCAGGTCGTTTTAAATTCCATAGATGGGCATGCTGTCTTGAAAATTACCGATCACGGAAAAGGGATTGAGGAATCCATTATTGATAAAATTTTTGAACCATTTTTCAGCACTAAAAAATCAACAAATGGAACTGGTTTGGGATTAAGTGTTGTGCATGGGATTGTCCGTGCACACCGTGGTTCAATTTCTGTGGAGTCAGAACCTTCTGTTCAAACAACATTTACGGTACGTTTACCTATTACAAAATAGCTATGCAAAAAGAAAATATATTGATTGTTGATGATTCGTTAGAAATGCTAGAAGTCATTAAACGGCAATTGAATACACTCAATTACTATACTTTTCAAGCAACAAACGTCAACGATGCCATAGAAATTTTAAAAATCTCCACGGTTGATTTATTGATCACTGATCTTCAAATGCCAGAAATTGACGGCATGAAATTGGTTCAGTATGCCTCAGAACATTTTCCTGAGACGCCAATATTGGTAATTACGGGCTATCCTTCTGTTTCAGGCGCCATTGAAGCTATTCAATCGGGTGTGCTGGATTACCTCGTAAAACCGTTCACGCAACAAGAATTACAAGTGGCAGTTAGTAAAGTACTTACGACGGTTCGGAATCAAAATCGGAATAAAATCGACACAAAAATTGGCGTAAGTCAATCAATTAACCCCAACATTGGTATTATTGGTCACTCGGATAAAATTCAAAAATTGACCGAAATAGTTCACCGCGTCAAAGACACAAAAGCAACAGTGCTGGTTCAGGGAGAAAGCGGAACGGGAAAAGAACTAGTTGCAAGGGCGATTCACTATTCAAGTAAGTTCGCAAACAAACCATTCATAACTGTGAATTGTGGAGGAATCCCTGAGAGTCTCTTAGAAAGTGAACTCTTTGGTTTCGTGAAAGGATCCTTTACTGGAGCAAATGAAACCCGCGCTGGATTTTTTCAAGCTGCAGATGGAGGAACTATTTTTTTGGATGAAATTGGAAATGCTTCCCTCACCGTTCAATCTCGATTGTTGCGCGTAATTCAGGAAAAAGAAATTACGATGATTGGCTCAACCAAAGTTCAAAAAGTCGATGTGAGAATTGTTGCAGCGACCAATTCAGACTTGCTGGACATGGTCGCAAAAGGTAGTTTTAGAGAGGATCTATATTATCGCTTGAATGTCATTAATATTGAAATGCCTCCTCTTCGGGAACGAAAAGACGACATTCCCTTACTCGTGCGCTTTTTCATTCGGAAATACTCGAGTGAGTTTAATAAATCGAAGATCAGCATTTCTGAAAAAGCCATGGAGATAATGCTGCGTTACGCATGGATAGGAAATATCCGAGAACTTGAAAATGTGATTCAACGTGCCATCTTGATGTGCGATACCATCATTGATGTTCAACATTTACCAGATTCCATGAAAATTGCTGAACCAACCGTTGATAGTCAATCTCTATTAAAAAAGACACTTAAAGAAATTGAGAAAGAACACATTCTTAAAGTCCTGAAGTTTGTCAACAACAATAAAACGAAGGCAGCTGAAATATTAGGAATCGATCGTAAAACCTTGCGACAAAAACTGGAATAGCGGCACCTGCTTTTTCGAGTCAAATCTCCCCAACTGGGGAATTATTCCCCACTCCCCCATTTTACTGATTTTTTTACATCTCTCACATATTATTGATAATCAATTCTATACATGTGAACTATTTTTTCGTGCCATAAACTGGAATGGATTGTGTCAATGACTTATCAAATAAGTTTAATTGACTGGCAAATGAAAAGTTTATGTGATTATTGTAAGTACCAACCTAGCTGCTCCCTTACAACAACAAAAAAGGAAATTTACGATTGTTCCGAGTATGCCGGGACTCTCATATTTACAGACATTTCGCAATCTGCGAATATTCAACATTCATATTCTCATACAGAAACATCCAGCGGATTATGTAAGGATTGTGATTTTGAAAACAGCTGTTCTTTAAATGAATTTGGAACAGTGGTATTTAATTGTGAACAGTATCAATAAATAGATAGATAAAATGGTAACAAAAGAAAAAAACAAAAAAGGAATGCTCGACAGCGTGATGCAACAATTCGATAAAGCTGCCGACAAAATGAATTTGAATCCGAATATCCGAGAGATATTGAGATCAACGAACAATGAGATCGTCGTGCACTTCCCAGTGAAGTTGGACAATGGTAACATGAAAATTTTTACTGGATATAGAGTTCAGCATAACAATGCACTTGGTCCATACAAAGGAGGATTGCGCTATCATCCAACAGTAGATATTGACGCTGCAAAAGCGCTTGCCATCTGGATGACGTGGAAAACTTCACTCGCTGGACTTCCTTACGGAGGTGGAAAAGGAGGAATTATGATAGACCCGTCACTCTATTCTGAAGGTGAATTGGAACGAATTACACGTCGATTCACTTATGCGTTGGGAGATAACATCGGTCCAGAACACGATATTCCTGCACCAGACGTGAACACAAACGCACAGATCATGGCGTGGATGGCGGACACCTATATGTCGACAAAACCTCCTGCAGAACGCTCAAAATATGCGCACATCGTTACAGGAAAACCTGTTGGTTCAGGTGGTTTGGAAGGAAGAGATCGCGCTACGGGATATGGTGTAGTTTCAACGCTTAAAGCTTGGGCGGAATGGAAAGGGATTGACCTTGCTGGTAAAAAATACATTGTTCAAGGATTTGGAAATGTTGGACACTGGGCTTCGCTATTCATGGCTGAACTCGGAGCAGTGTTGGTTGCGGTTCAAGATGCATCAGGTACGATCTACAATGCAGATGGAATCAACCCATCCGAACTTCTAACATATACGCGGGGAAACGGAGGAAACGTTCAAGGTTTTAAAGATGCAGTAGAATTAGACGCAAAAGAATTCTTTGGAATTGAGTGTGATATATGTATCCCAGCAGCACTTGGCAATCAAATTACAGAAGAAAATGCGGATCAAGTCAAAGCGATGGTGATTGCCGAAGGTGCCAACGGTCCAATCAACCCTGAAGGAGAAGCAATTCTATTGGCAAAAGGGATTAACATAATTCCCGATATTCTGTGTAACTCAGGTGGGGTGATCGGAAGTTATTTCGAATGGTTGCAAAATCGTAACGGTGAAATCTGGCAGATGGAAGATGTTATTGAAAAACTGGAACGAAAGCTTATTGTTTCCTTCAAGAAAGTAGTTGGTGTAGCCGATGAATTTGAAACGGATTTACGCACCGCAGCTTACATCGCAGCGATACGTAGGATTGAATTAACATATCGTGAGAGAGGAGTTTTCCCTTAATCGATTTTAAATTAAGTAACTATGAATTCTACAATCGGAATTTTAAAAGAAGCTGTTGGTGAGCCTCGGGTATCCTTGGTTCCTAATACAGTAAAGGAAATCGTTGAAAAATTCCAGTTAAAGGTAATTGTTGAATCTAGCGCTGGAAACGGCGCTGGATTTAGCGATGAGGAATATAAAAACGCTGGTGCACAAATTGATTCTCGTGCTCAAGTCATCGAAAAAGCAAATTTATTGATTTGCATCAATTCGTTTGAAGGACTCCATGATGAACTGCAGAAGAAGACTGTGATTTGTTTTTCAAATCCACTCTTTCACTACATTCAGTTGCTTCCGTTGCTCAAGAATAACTTGGATTTGTACAGTTTAGATTTGATTCCAAGAACTTCAAAGGCGCAATCAATGGATTTATTGTCTTCCATGGCATCGCTGTCTGGCTACAAAGCTGTCATCAAAGGGGCTGAGCTGTACAACTCTGTTTTGCCTATGCTGACAACTGCTGCTGGGACTATTCGTCCTGCAAAAGTATTAGTACTCGGAGCTGGCGTTGCCGGATTACAAGCGATTGCCACTGCAAAGAGGTTGGGAGCAATTGTTAGTGCTTTTGACGTACGAACCGCATCTGGTGAAGAGGTACGCAGTTTAGGAGCTAAGTTTATTGAAGTGGAAGGTGCTGCAGAAAATGCTAATTCGGGCGGCTATGCCGTTGAACAAAGTGCAGAATATATCCAGTTGCAAAAAGAGCTCATCGACAAGCACATTGCCGAATCTTCCATTGTCATTTCCACGGCAAATATCCCGGGACAAATGGCTCCGAGGTTAATCGACAAATCCAGTGTTGAAAAGATGAAAAAAGGCTCTGTGATTATCGACCTCGCAGCGGATCAAGGTGGGAACTGTGAATTGACGAAAAATGGGGAAACGATCAATCACGGTGGGATCCTTATTGTAGGCGACTCATTTCTTGTGCGAGAAACCGCATTTACAGCATCACAGTTACTTTCAACCAACTATTTCAACTTCATTAAGCATCTTCTTGAAGTCGAGCAAAATAACGTTTCCAATGATCCAATTGTTGAGGGGTGTTTGATTTTAAAGGATGGGGAAATTGTCAATGAACGCGTAAGAGCACAAATTAATTAATCATGTTAGAATTTATTCAAGGGAACCAAGCGTCCCTCTATTTCATAATCTTGTCCATCTTTTTGGGCATCGAAATCATTTCAAATGTACCTGCAATTTTGCACACACCACTGATGTCTGGAGCAAATGCAATCCACGGGGTAATTTTGGCGGGAGCCATTATTGTTATGCAACAAGTCCCGAGCGATGATTATCTCAATCTGACATTAGGATTTATTGCAGTACTCATGGGAACACTCAATATTTCAGGAGGATTTTTTGTCACAGGACGAATTCTTTCCATGTTCTCAGCTAAAAAAGCCTCCAAATAGATCGATTTATCAGTTTAACAACCGTGATTCTTCTTAACAATTAGTCAAATCATCATTAAATATACTCATGACAACAATCCTTGACATAAGTTACTTCATTGCCATTCTCTCCTTTATCATTGGACTTAAATACTTGAGCTTTCCTCAAAAGGCGAAGCTTGGGAATATAATCGCCGGTGCTGGAATGACATTGGCAATAATTCTAACGATCGTTACAAGTTTCTACCAGCAGGCAATCAATACAAACCTAGTTTTGATCTTAATTGCCGTGGTTTTGGGAACATTTATTGGTCAAATAATGGCGAAACGAGCTGAAATGACAAAAATGCCTCAGTTAGTTTCCTTTTTTAACGCGATGGGTGGTGGATGTGCATTATTACTCGGAATCATCGAAGCACAACAATTCCATGAAACCAACAATCGAATTGCGGAGGTTGTGTTGATTACAGCAATGATCATCGGTGCCGTTTCTTTTACAGGAAGTTTTATTGCCTACTTTAAACTAGGAGGAAAAGAAGTGCCTGGAAATCGATCATTGGTGCTCATAATCTCACGGGTTACGTTGCTCTTTTTGATTTTAATTCCTGTGCTTGTTTCCTATTCATTCCTAGAATTGAGTTTAGCGCAAGAAGCCTTGATATTAGCATCAGTTGCACTGATTTATGGAGTTGTATTCGTTATTCCAATTGGTGGTGCCGACATGCCCGTAGTAATTTCCCTGCTCAACTCTTTAACAGGAATTGCCACTGCTTTGGCTGGAATCATGTTCCATAACTTATTGATGATTTCAGGTGGAATCCTTGTTGGTTCGGCAGGTATTCTACTGACATTATTAATGTGTAAAGCAATGAATCGCTCTCTTTGGAATGTTCTTTCTGGAAAATTTAAAAAATCACGTGCATTGAGCACTGCAAGCGGTGAAGAGTTAGATATTAAAACGATTACAATCGGAGAATTGAGCACACAACTTGCCTTTGCCACTAAAGTTGCAATCATTCCAGGATATGGATTAGCTGTAGCTCAAGCTCAACATTTATGTGCACAACTGGATGCATTGTTAGAACAAAAGGATGTTGAAGTTCATTACATTATTCACCCTGTCGCTGGAAGAATGCCTGGTCACATGAATGTCTTGTTGGCAGAAGCTGATGTCTCGTATGACAAATTAAAAGAAATGGATGAAGTAAACGACTCAATGAAAAGTTATGATCTGGCAATCGTGATCGGCGCAAACGATGTCGTTAATCCCGCTGCGGAAAATGACAGTTCAAGTCCAATTTACGGAATGCCAATTATTAAAGCATACGAGGCAAGTCAAGTTGTTGTAATAAAACGTGGGATGAACAAAGGTTATGCGGGAGTTGAAAATTTCTTGTTTGGAGTTCCAAATTGTCGCATGCTCTTCGCTGATGCAAAAGCTGCATTAAATGACATCAACAGTGAATTGAAAAGAATTTCATAATTAGAAAGAATAGACATGAAAAATGAAAGTAAACAACTTCAAGTAGTCGATACAGAGTATCAACTAATTCAGGAGTTAATCCAACCCGTTAAACCTTCGGATAGCTTGATAACAAAATGTATCATGAAGTTAAAACAGGAACTGGTAGAAGCCGCAATCTATAAAGCCACGGAGATTCCTGATTCTGTTGTTCGATTAAATAGCATTGTAGACATAGAAACTCCTTTTGGTGAGCTCAAAATGCAATTGGTTCTTCCTGGTAATAGTAATTCAATTCAGAAAAGAATTTCAATTCTGACACCCATGGGCTCTGCCCTATTCGGCTATTCAACGGGCGACAAGGTAACCTGGTATTTTCCAAACGGTGAGCAACAAATTAAAATAATTAATGTAAATCATTCGGAGTATGAGTAAACTCCACTTTTGTTCTGAAGGGTGGTTAGAAGCGCTCAATTCATCTATTCCAAAGTGACATTCAAATGAATTTAGCAGTTACACCTGCTAGTTCTTCTTGCTTAAATTGCTCTCGGTATTTTTGTTATATTTAATAATCGTCAACTTAACTAAAGACGTTATTTTGCTTTCCGCAGGACTTAGAGGTGCATCTGACAGTGTACCACAAATAAATAAAGGACAATGGACAGAAAAACATTTATAAGAACCTTGGCTCCGCTTTTAGCAGTGGGACCGTTAACAGTAGCAGCAATGAAATTGAATGAATTAAATAAATTGACAGCACCTTTGAACAGTACAGCCAAGATGCCAGTTCTATTTCTTGGTCACGGCAGTCCGATGAATGCCATTGAGGAAAATGAGTTTGTAACTGGATTTAGAAATATCGCACAACAAATACCTAAACCCAATGCCATCTTGTGTATCTCAGCCCATTGGGAAACAAAGGGAACGTTTGTCACAGCGATGGAAAACCCAACGACTATTCATGACTTTGGTGGATTTCCGAAGGAATTATTCGAGGTTCAATATCCTGCACCTGGAAGTCCCGACTTAGCACAAGAAACAAAATCTCTTGTCACAAAAACCGTTGTAGGTTTAGACGACAAATGGGGGCTTGACCACGGTGCATGGAGTGTAATTAAACATTTATATCCCAACGCCGATATTCCTGTTATTCAGATGAGTCTAGACTTTAGTCAAACTCCACAATATCACTACGAGCTGGCACAGGAAATAAAATCACTTCGCGAGAAAGGTGTGCTTATTATTGGCAGTGGAAACATCGTTCACAACCTAGGGCTGGTAGCTTGGGACAAACTCAATACTTCTGGGTTTGGCTTTGATTGGGCAATTGAAGCAAACGAAAAAATGAAAAATTTCATTCTCGAAGACAATCACAAAGCATTGGTCAATTTTCGTTCGCAAGGAAAAGCATTTGATTTAGCCATTCCAACACCTGAACATTATTTACCTTTGCTCTACTCGTTGGCATTGAAAGACGAAAATGATAGCTTGCATCTATTTAACGATAAAGCGGTCGCTGGTTCACTTACCATGACCTCAGTAAAAATTGGTTAAACCCACAAAAGGAATATGTTACACATAAATTTCACCATCGTTTTGGATCTGCTAGGCACATTTGCATTTGCGATCAGTGGTATCCGACTTGCATCAGGTAAACAAATGGACTGGTTCGGAGCATATATCATTGGATTGGTAACGGCCATCGGTGGAGGAACTACACGAGATTTGTTGCTCGATGTAACACCCTTCTGGATACTTGACCCTAAGTATTTCCTAACAACCGGAGTTGCCCTAATTGCTACTTTGTTGTTCAAGGATAAACTCTTCAAATGGGGAAGCACGTTGTTTTTGTTTGATACAATTGGACTTGGCTTATTTACAGTTGTGGGTATCACGGTAAGTGTGAATGCTGGATTACCTTTTTGGGTGTGTATTGTGATGGGAACAATTACTGGAACAGTCGGCGGGGTATTCAGGGACGTCCTTCTAAACGATGTGCCCCTACTTTTTAGAAAAGACATTTACGCGATTGCTTGTGTAGCAGGTGGTGGCGTATATTTTAGTTGTAAGTTCTTTGGTCTTCCAACAGGTGTAACAGAAATCATAGCGGTATTAACAGTCATCGTAATCCGACTAGTTGCAGTGAAATTCCATATCCATTTACCACAATTGCAACCCATAAAGAGTAAAACACTCAAAAAATAAATCAAACGCTTGTGAGCAGTTGGAGCAAAATCTGATTTTTAACGTAGTTTTGTAAAATCAGCAGTAGAAAAAACATCAAATATTGACTACAGTTGTGAGGACTTTTCATAAGGCTAATAACCGATAAATAATAAACTTCAATGAGCTGGATAGTATTGATTTTTGCAGGATTATTTGAGGTTGCTTTTGCGTTTTGCTTGGGCAAGGCAAAAATGACCACAGGGAATGAAATGTACTTGTGGTATGTCGGATTTGTAGTTACAGTAAGCATAAGTATGGGACTTCTAATAAAAGCGATACAAACCTTACCAGTTGGAACTGCCTATGCTGTTTGGACGGGTATTGGTGCAGTGGGAACAGTATTAGTGGGAATTCTAATATTTAAAGAACCAGCAACCTTTTTAAGACTATTTTTTATATCAACACTAATTGCTTCGATTATTGGATTAAAGATAGTTTCTAACTAAGAAAATGATTAAAAAAGCGCACATCTAAAGAATGAATTTAACGATTGAAAATATACTGCTAGTTGGCTCTTTATTACTTCT
>CAZXRU010000026.1:0-29908 GCA_964643345.1 uncultured Fluviicola sp. | reverse complement strand
AGAGGCATACGCAGAAGCATATGTTGTGGTTTGATTAAAGATTAGAAAAAACGATATTAGTGATAGATCCGCAACCTTTCGTAGATGTGTTGTGGTTTGATTAAAGATTAGAAAAAACGATATTTCTTTTTACAACTGGAAGTGGCGTTACGACGTTGTGGTTTGATTAAAGATTAGAAAAAACGATATTTAGTTGGCGCTGAACCTTCTAATACCACTACAAAACAAAGAAAATATCGTTATAAAAAATGCTCCTTTTTAGTCCTGATAAAGCTAAATTGGAGCATTTTTTTATTTGTACCTCTCAATTTTAACGTTAAAACAACTCCAATTGTGCTGGTTGTGGTGCCTTGGGTTCTTCAGTTTTCCCCCAAAAATTGGCAATATTGCCAAACTGCTTGTCTGTAATTCTTAGCAAACTGACTTTCCCCAATGGAGGCAAAAGCTTGTAGATTCTTTTTTCATGCACATCTGCACTTTCGCTACTTGCACAATGTCTCACGTAAACAGAAAATTGCATCATAGTAAATCCATCCTTCAGCAAGTTTTTTCTAAACTGTGATGCATTTCTACGATCTTTCTTCGTTTCGGTTGGTAAATCAAAAAATACAAATAACCACATAATACGATAACCATTTAGTTCCATAACTTTGGGTACTTTATTTTTTTTCTATCGCCATAAAAACACTGCTGAAGAGAACTTGCTGTTTTTTGTAAAGCGACCATTAACGTACTTTTCTCATCTTTAAAGTAAACGGTTCGTGTCAAAATTTTCAGCATTTCAGCTTTCAATTCTGTGTTTAATTCTTGTTCTTCATAATGCATCATAATTTCATAGACCTTTTCATCCACAATTGGTCTAAATGGTTCCATAATGTCATCCGCCAAAGCGAAAGCGTTGTATTTACTTTTGTGATGAATTCCCAATGTATTCAGCAATCCACTTCCAGCAAGTGCTCTTGCTGTCGCGGCTCTCAAAATTGCATAACCATAGTTCAAAAAATTATTTGGATAATCGCCAAAGCGTTCTCGTTTAAAGTTAAAATCAAAAAATGCCTTCCAATAATGTGAAGCTGCCGCCGCCTCCATATTGGTAGTGTCACCGCTTACAACGCGTGAAGCAAAATGATCCAGTGGATTATTGTCGCTCGTAATCAGCTTTAACAAATAACCTTGATTTTTTATCTTCTCCACAACTGTTTGTTGCCACAATTGTTTTTTTAATGGTACACTCGCCTCAAGTTGATGTTTAAAAACTTCCTGTTGAATATGATGGCTATTTAAGTTCAAAAACATGCCATTCGGTAAATGATTATTTCCACAAATAATCAATGCCACGTTGTTTTCAACCAACAGGTTCATGGCATTCATACTCAAATAAACTTCTGAATTGTCAACTACCAAAAATCCAATATCTTCAATTGGTATTGTTGTTTCACGAAGTTCAGTTTTTAGCACCAGTTGAAGGTTTTTACTGGAGACGG
This sequence comes from uncultured Fluviicola sp., assembly GCA_964643345.1. Lineage (GTDB taxonomy): Bacteria > Bacteroidota > Bacteroidia > Flavobacteriales_D > Crocinitomicaceae > UBA4466. Next base: position 28,424 of record CAZXRU010000026.1, on the reverse strand, counting down.
ATGCCTTGTTCTCAATTAGAATCGATCTTTTTAGCATGTTAGGGTTATTTTTCTTAATAATCTAATTAGCAAAACGGATCACTACCTTCTACGGATCAATTGACATTCAGTTACATAGTGCTGCAAAACAATGCGGTTTATAGTAAAAAAGAAAATCTCTATACGCTTTTCAAGCTACTAATAATAAGGGTTTTAAGATATTTTTCTATTTTTGTATCATACTTAATAAGATGAACACATTTACTTCCTCACATCCTGATTATTCTTTGCTTCTATTCAAAGAAAAGTTAAAGCAACCCACGTTGCCCAAAACGGAATTGGTGAACCGTGTGGAATACATACTTTCTTTTAACGAATTGAATACTGATTCATTCATTTTGTCTATCGTCGAAGAGGGAGTGGACGATTATTTTAACCAACTGGAAGAATAACCGCGTAAATTGTCTCTAATACCTCCCCCTCATCCAAACCTTATATGCTTCACGCAACAAGATACACTGTGCCAGATCGTGGTGAATGGAGGAAGAGTGCTGGTAAATCGACTCAAAAATTTCTTCTGGAAGATCGATGAGGTAAATGAGTTGTGGAATGGAAGCTGGGTTTTCACGTTCCATGGCGATAAGATTTCCTTTGATATGCTGGATGATTTCGGCGGAAACCTCTTCGCTTAAATCAATGTTTTCTCCAATGTGCGCGTTTGTAAATCCAGAAAAATCCTTATCGATTTGAGCGATTGTCTTTTGAATAAAATCGAGTTTATTCCATTCCTGTTGGAGCGTAGATTTTGTGGCTTCGATCCAAGAATGGTGTGCTGAGTTTTGATGCATACAGGAAGGTTTACTTCCGTAAATCTAACGAATTAGTGTTACAAATCCATGGTATTGCTCTGAAACCGCAGAGCCGGTTGCACGAATGTAAACAACGTACGAATAGACGCCATCTTGAACAGGCATTCCTTGATTGGATGTTCCGTCCCAGATTAAATCATCGGCGTGAAACTCGTGTACCACATTCCCCCAGCGGTTGACAACAAATCCTCTTTCGAGCATTCCACCAGTAATGGAAATTTCAAAAAGGTTATTGACTTCATCTCCGTTTGGCGTAAAAACGTTGGGAATAAACACATTGAAATCTTCCAAGATGCACGCGTCAAAAGTGATGAGCGTTGTGTTGGTCACCGAACAGCCGTTGTTGTCAATTTCATTCACTGAAACGAAATCAGGGAAATCGTACCACGTACCATTGACTTCGATGGAGTCGCCAAAACAAACGGTAAAACTGTTATGTTGAGGGTTAACGGTATAATAATTCAAGTAAAGTGTATGGGTGCTATCGCAACCGTTAATGTCAGTAAAAATAGCTGTGTAAACTCCAGTTTGCGTGTATTGTTGTCCGTTATAGTCCACAACTGTTCCTGGACAAACAGAAAGGTCTTCGCTTGTAAATTGAGGCGTACAATCGTCAGTCACAACAATGGTTTGGCAGTCGCTGCTAGTGCATGCTCCACTTCCGATTGTGTAGCAAATTTCATACGTTCCAGCAGTTACGTTTTGTGGACTAAAAACTCCTGCTGATGTGATGCACGTTCCGCAATCTGCACTCCACGTTCCACCTCCTGCTGCTGCGCTAAATTGAACCGGCGTATCATTTGTCGTGAATGGCCCCGTTGTACTAATTGTTGCATCTTGAATTGTTGTCCCTGCATTGACTGTCGCATTTCCAGCTGCTGAACATCCATTTTGATCTGTAACTGTGACGCTATAATTGTTGGGACAAACTCCAGCTAAGCCGGAAGAAAAATCTCCAGTATTCCATGCATACGAATAAGGAGAAGTTCCACCCGAAACACTTGTTGAAACAGCACCGTCGCAGTCTCCAGTACATGTTTCTGCTGTAGCGTTTACTTGAACTGAGAGTGTACTTACCGTCGTTGATACCGTTACTTGCTCGGTTGTCGAACAACCGCCCGCATCCGTCACTTCAACAGTGTAATTTCCAGCGCATAAATTAGAAATGGTAGTTGTACTGCCACCATTCGACCAGTCAATTATGTAGGGTGAGACACCACCAGAAATGTTGACCGTTGCAGTTCCCGTGCACGTAGCACCGCATCCTGTTTGTGTAGAAGAAACGGTTAACTGTACTGCATTTGAAATTCCACAATCTGGGTTCATGCTTCCAATCCATGCGTCATTTTGTGGACTGTTTGCAACACCCGGAGTTTCGTTGACTCCAACAGCTCCAAGCGACCAATTGGCTTGATCGAAAGCATCATTATCGACGGTATTCATCATCGAAAAAACATTTCCAGAGGCAGTATTGAAGTAAATAAATGAATTGGTCGTATTATTTCCCCAACTTACTCCGTGAACTGGATTTAAATTGGATAGACTTGGAATTACTTGAAATGAATCGTTGGTGTTTGACATGGCAATTTGCGACCAATTTCCCCCACCTGCAATCCAGTTGATAGAAGTTGGATAATCTGTATTAGCACTTGTTGGGCCTGTGCCTTGTCCTTCAAACAATAGTGAATTAATTGGGATGATTAAACGACAATTTCCATCGTTCATGCTTTCATCGATTGGAGGGAGCGCTGGATTCACATCTGCATCGTTAAAAATTACAATCAGCGTGCCTTGTGGAATGCAACTCCAAAATGGATTATCTGCGAATCGAACGGCTCCTGGCGCTATACCTGTTCCACTTCCATTGGCAAAGTAACCGTTGTTATCGTCTAAAATGATTCCTCGCAAATCCATACAAGGGACAGGAACTTGACAGGTGGGTGTTCCAACTACAACGAGCTCAACGTATTCTTTCGCGCCAGAACCTTGAGAAATTTCATTGATAAGAAGTTGTTGTGAAAGGGAACTAAAACTGATTAAAACTAATACAAAGCGTAATGATTTTAAAACGAACATGTGTAACAAAAGTCAATTCAATCGCCATTGGTTTCTGTAATTTAGGACTTACATCAAGGATTTCAATAACAATCTTGGGACAAAATTAGACTATTTTGACCGGTATAATGAGAATTAATTGTTAAGAAAAGGATATATTTTGAACAGTCGAGTGAATTAATGAATGCCACAGCCCGCTTTAAAGGCTTTTTCAGGTGACATAAAACTCAATTCATTGTTCTCATTTTCTGCCATCAAAATCATTCCTTGCGACTCAATTCCTTTGATCGTTCGTGGAGCGAGGTTCATCAGAACCGTCACCGTTTTACCAATGACTTCTTCGGGTGTGTAATGTTCTGCAATTCCTGAAACAATTATACGTTTGTCCAATCCTGTATCGACTAAAAGTTTTAGGAGTTTATCTGCTTTTTTAACTTTCTCGGCTTCTAAAATCGTTCCTAAACGGATGTCCATTTTTTGGAAATCATCGAAAGAAGTTTCTGCTTTTTGAGGGTCGAACATGGGTCTTGCGTTGTTTTTTGCTTCAGAAATATTGAGTTGTTTAGCAGCATGCAGTTTTTGAACTTCAGCTTCGACCATTTCGTCTTCAATTTTTTGAAAAAGAATGGTTGGAGCATTGGTTTGATGTCCTGCTGAGATGATGGCTCCATTTCCAGCATCGTTCCAGTCGTTCGTAGTAAAATTTAAGAACGAAGAGAGTTTGCTCGCAGTTGCTGGTAAAAATGGTTGTAAAACGATGCTTAGGTTAGCAGTGATCTGCAGTGCAATGTTCATGATGGTTTCAACACGGATAGGATCCGTTTTAATCAACTTCCAAGGTTCCTGATCTGCCAAATATTTATTTCCTAATCGCGCTAAATTCATTGCTTCAGCTTGTGCTTCACGCAATTTGTACGCGTAAACTAATTTTGAAATACGCTCTGGAATCTCTTTGATCTCTTTCAATACAGTTTGATCGTAATCAGTCAATTCTCCCAATTTTGGGACAATTCCCTCGTAGTATTTTTGTGTCAACACCAACGCACGATTGATGAAATTTCCTAAGATATCTGCCAGTTCACTGTTAATACGGACTTGGTATTCTTTCCAAGTAAATTCACTGTCTTTTGTTTCTGGTGCAATTGACGTCAACACGTATTTCAGCTCATCTAGTTTATCAGGATACGCTGCAATGTATTCGTGCAACCAAACTGCCCAATTGCGAGAAGTCGAAATTTTATCGCCTTCTAAATTCAAAAACTCATAGGCAGGAACGTTGTCGGGAAGAATTAGTCCTTCATGCGATTTCAGTAGAATTGGGAAGATAATTGCATGAAAAACAATGTTGTCTTTTCCAATAAAGTGAACTAATTTTCTGTCGCCTGTCCAATAGTCTTTCCAATCTTTTCCTGTATCAAGTGCCCATTGTTTTGTTGCTGAAATATAGCCAATTGGTGCATCCAGCCACACATACAATACTTTTCCATCAGCTCCTTCCACTGGAACTTTTACGCCCCAATCCAAATCTCTGGTCATCGCGCGTGGACGCAATCCACTATCGATCCATGACATGCACTGCCCAACAACTTGGTTTCTCCATTTTGAAGCATCGTGTTGTTGAACGCCGTCCAATTTTCCTTCTTTGATCCACGGTTTTAACCAATCTTCATGGCGCTCCATTGGTAAATACCAATGAGAAGTGGATTTCATCACAGGTGTTTTTCCGCTTAATGTCGATTTTGGGTCAATTAAATCTGTTGGACTTAGCGCGGAACCGCAGCTTTCACATTGATCGCCATAAGCATTTTCAGTTTTACAGTTTGGACAAATTCCTGTAATATACCGATCCGCTAAGAATTGTTCAAATTCTTCGTCGTAGTACTGTTCGCTTGTTTCTTTGGTGAAATGACCTTTTTCTTCCAGTACTTTGAAAAAATCTTGCGCCGTTTCGTGGTGAATTTGGGAAGAAGTACGGTGATAAATATCAAACGAAATGTCAAAATCCTGAAATGCTTTTCCAATTATTCCGTCGTATTTATCGACGATCTCTTGCGGAGAAATACCTTCTTTTTTTGCACGAAGCGTGATTGCAGCACCGTGTTCATCACTTCCACAAATAAAAGCGACGTCGTGGTGATTCATTCTTAAAAAGCGCACAAAAATATCGGATGGAAGGTAAACACCGGCCACGTGTCCTAAATGAAGGGGTCCGTTGGCATAAGGCAATGCAGCGGTAACTGTGAATTTATCTTTGGTCATTCTGAAATGATAGAATTGTTAAGGTACAAAAGTAGTTAATTAGACTTTAAGACCAGTCGCAAGCTCCTTAAAAGAAGAAAGACCGTTCGTACCTCACTAAAAGACTTAATCTTTCGAGTAGAAATTAAGTCTTTTAGCGAAGCGGTCTTGACTCTTGTAGTCTTAAAGTCTAACCTCCTCTTCTTCGAAGCGAATATTAAATTCTTCTAATTCATCGAGGATTGGCGTATAGACTTCCGGATACACTGGTAGTGTGACACCCGTAGTTTTCAATTCACCGTTCAGAATCATTTTAGCGCAAATGGCTGTGGGCAACCCTACTGTGTTTGACATGGAGGTGTACATTTGATCTTCACCAATGTTTACCATACTTGAGGTGATTTTGAAACGTTCGTTGTTAAGCGAATATTCGAACTCGTGAATCATGACGAGCATATCTTTGTCTCCTTCGTTGAGTGACAACTTCGCTACAAGTATTTCTTGTAACAATTGTGCAGGTGTTGGTGATGTAGCTTGCAACAATGGTCGTTCTTCAAATAAACCAAGCCATTCAAATTTTGAATACAGGTACATACGGTCTTCACGCAAAAACTCCTTGAACTTAACTTCGACAGTTTTTGTAGGATGATAAGGTAAATAAGCATTCAAAAATTTCCGAGGCGTCATTCCTTCCGTGTCGACCATCGTATATGTGTCATCTGTCATTCCTAATTCAATGAACACGTTCCATGCTTCACAATAATCAGGTCGTCGAAGTGTACCTCTGAAAATCGTTGGAATATTTTCTAGTCCATAAATCGCTCTGTAGGACAATGAATCGCGGTTCGGGTATCCCATGAAATCGCCGTAACCAGGAATGGAAAGTTTGTCTAACCTAGAAAATAAGCGATTGTAAGGAATGTATTTGTATTGACCGTTTCGAATGAAGCACGCTGCACCTCCTTGTCCAGCAAGAACAACGTTGCGAGGATTCCAAGTAAATTTATAATTCCATGGATTGTCGTCTGATTCAGGAGCGATTAATCCACCACAGTACGATTTAAAGCTTTCAACTTTTCCACCTTTTTTTTGGATGGCGTGAATGATTTTCATGGCGCTCATGTGGTCAATTCCTGGATCGACACCAATTTCGTTCATGATAATTATACCAGCGTTTTTAGCCTCAGCGTCCAACGCTTTTAGTTCTGGTGAAATGTAAGAAGGTGTGATCAAATTTGTTTTAAGTTCTACACAATCACGAGCAACATCAATGTGAAAACGTGCAGGAAGCATGGAAATAACTAGATCTGCTTTTTCAATTTCTGGTTTTCTTTCATCGGGTGAAAGCGCATTGAATGAAAGTGCAACACCGTTTGGGTGACCGTTTATTTTTCGTTTAACCAAATCAAGGTCCTGATCGACAATGCGGACTTGCCAATTGTATTGTTCCGAATTTGCTAGAAGGTAACGTATTAACGACGATGCTGAAAGTCCGGCACCAAGAACCAAAATGTTTTTCATACTTCTCTACTTCAATCATCAAATGTATAGAATGCTATCGACGATTCAAAGTGTTAAATAGATAACTTTTTCTGTTGCCCATGTTGAAATATTAAACATCATCATGTTAGTTCGATTTGCGTGACAGTTCTTTTTAACGCACAAAATGGATTGATTGAATTGTTTTCACCAGAGAATTATTGAATTCTAAATATATAACTATCGTGCTAAATCAACGGCAAATTTTCTATTTTTGCTATTTACACAGAATAGATTAATCAATAGAAATGGGTAGAGCATTTGAATACAGAAGAGCAGCGAAGGAAAAACGCTGGGACAAAATGTCAAAATTGTTTCCTAAATTGGGAAAGGCCATTACAATGGCTGCCAAGGAAGGTGGACTGGATCCAGACACCAATTCTTCATTGCGAACAGCTATTAAGAATGCGAAGGGGCAGAACATGCCCAAAGACAACATTGAAGCTGCTATTAAACGGGCAAATGCCAAGGATGGGGAGAGTTTCTCAGAAATGAACTATGAAGGAAAAGGTCCTCATGGCGTTTTGGTGTATGTGGAATGTGCAACGGACAATCCAACTAGAACAGTCGCAAATGTAAAATCCTACTTTAATAAAGCTGGAGGTGGAGTTGTTCCAAATGGCTCGTTTGAATTTATGTTCAACAGAAAGTCAGTATTTGAATTTGACAAAACGGACGCAATAGATGTCGAAGAATTGGAGTTAGAGCTAATTGACGCTGGACTCGATGAAATTGAAGTGGTTGAAGATAAGGTGTTTGTTTATGGTGATTATACCGCGTTTGGATCACTGTCCGCAGCATTGGAAAATTTAAATATAGACGTCACTAAATCTAGTTTGGAACGAATTGCAACACAACCTGTTTCATTTACAGAGGAGCAATTGGTAGACATTGAGAAAATGTTAGACAAAATAGAGGATGATGACGATATTCAGCAAGTATTTACGAATATTGAATAATTCTTTCCTGAAAATATAATAAAAAGGAAAAAATTGAGTTCATCTACCTGACAAAGAATAATTAATGAATAGAACGATAAATAAAGGGCTGAAATATGTAGCTGGATACATGCTGCTACTAGTGTTTGTTTATGCCTGCTCGACTGAAAAAAACAGTCTTTTGAATCGTTCGTTCCATGGCATGAATGCCCATTACAATGGTTATTTTAATGCCAATGAATTGCTCCGTCAGTCGATGGAAACCTATGAAAGTTCTCTTGTAGAGGATTTCTATGAAGTTTTGCCAATCGATCCTGTTCCAAACGATGAAGAAGTCATTGGAATGTACCCAGCAATTGATACTGCGATCGCAAAATGTACAAAGGTCATTCGCGACCACAGTATGCCTGGAAACGATAAGCCTTCTAAGAAGAAAAGCGAGCACAACCCATGGATTGATGAAAACTGGACAACCGTAGGTCAAGCCTTTTATTTAAGAAGAGACTACGAGGGTGCTATGAAGAATTTCACGTTCATCAAAAAATTCTATTCGAATGATCCATCGTTGTATATTGGTGAATTGTGGATGGCAAAAACATACATTGCCCAAGGTAATCTTACAAAAGCCAAATTTAGCTTAGATAACTTAGACGCAGCGATCAAGGATGAAGAAGCGCGCAAGAATGAAAAGACAAAAAAGTCCAGATCTAAAATCAGCAGGAAACTAGGTAAGAAGGACAAAAAGGAAGATAAAATAGCCAAGTTTCCTAAGAAAATTAGATTTGATCTGGAAAAAACGAAAGCCGACCTCGCTTTAAAAAAGGACAATAAGGAAGATGCAATTAAATACTTAGAGGAGTCCTTGAGGTTTGCTAAAGCATCAAAAGACAAAGCTCGGGTGCATTTTATTTTGGGGCAGTTGTATGAGACACAAGGAAGTCGTCAAGAAGCAAGTGAGCACTATGCAAAAGTAATTAAGAAGAACGCTTCTTTTCAGATGAGTTTTAATGCACGTTTGAAGAAAGCATTTTTGGGGAACAGTAGCAAAAAGAAAAAGGATTTGAAAAAAATGCTGCGCGATGCGAAAAACGCAGAGTTCAAAGATCAAATTTATTATGCACTCGCTGGAATTGAGTTTCAGGAAGGAAATGAGCCCAAAGGAATTGAGTATTTACATCAATCTGCCTTTTACTCAGTTAAGAACACTCGTCAAAAGGGGATGGCTTATGAACAACTAGGAGATCTGAGTTTTTCTAAAAGAAATTATGTCAATGCTCAGAAATATTATGATTCATGTGCGAACGTAATTTCGGATACTTATCCTAATGCGGAGGGTATCAGAAACAAGGCCATCAAGTTAGCGGATTTGGTAGTTGCTGTTGAGACAATTAATTATGAAGACAGTGTACAACGGATTGCAGCACTTTCCGAAGGTGATCGAGAGAAATTCTTAAAGGATTATATAAAACAAACAAAAGAAGATTATCAACGAAAAAAGGAACGTGATGCAGAACGTTTAAGAGAACTGCAAGGCAATGAAAACATGTTCGCTCAGAATGCTGGTGGATCAAAATGGTATTGGAACAATGCAAAAACCAGAGCCGAGGGATTTGATGAGTTTAAAAAATTGTGGGGTACCCGAGAGAATGAAGATAACTGGAGAAGATCGGAAAAAATAGCCGTTGCTAATTTCGATGACATTGAAATTGAAGAGGGGGAAGAATTTGTTGATACAGCAGCTGTAGTAACTGACACCTTAACCGTAGCATATTTATCGAGTAAACTACCTTTATCCGATTCCGCTGTTGCACAGTCGAACGAACGCTTATTAGCGGCACATTATGATGCAGGTATAATCTACAAAGAGCAATTAAATGAAGAGAAAATTGCACAAGGTGAATTTGAGTCCATCCTTCTTAAAGAGATAGAAGATCCACACAACTTGCTAGCAGCCTTTCAATTGTATAAGATCCTAGAGCAGTCGAACCCCAATGAAGCGCAAAAACACAAGGATTATATACTTAATTACTACCCCAATAGTGACTTTGCCAATTATTTAAGAGATCCTGACTATTTTGTCAAAAAGAAAGAGCGTGATGCCCTTGCAGAACAGGAATATGTGACTGTTTTGGAAAGATACAACAGAGGTCTGTATTATCCAGTTATCTCTAAGGCAGATCTCGTTATTGCAGATGAAAAGGACAATGTGTTCAGAGCGAAGTACATGTTATTGAAAGCAATGTCAATGGGACAAATAAGCAACGACAAGCAAGAACTAATTCCCGTGTTAACCGCAGTTATTGAAGAGTACCCAGAAACACCAGAGGCTGAGAAGGCAAATGAAATGCTAACGGTAATTGCAAACGGTTACTCTGAGAACATTGCGGTGGATTTTGGCAACAAGTATCCCTTCGAATACAATGATAGAGAATCAGTTTGGATCATCGTGTTTTTACCACCAAATGAAAGTTCAAGTTCGGCTAAAACCAGGGTTGTAGATTTTCATCGTGAGTTTTTTAGTCGAAGTAAATTAAAGGTTACTTCTAAGGTTTTTGGCGAAGAAAGTGTTATCTTAGTAAATGAATTCGCTACAGAAGCAGAAGGAGGAGAATACATTCGGGTGTATAAAAAGACTAGAAAGTATTTGTTAGACCTTCAGAATGCAAAAATTTTCATGATTACAAGGGCAAATATGCAAGTACTCTTTGAAAAGCAAAATTTGAGCGTTTACGAGAAGTTTTACGAAGAATATTATTAGCATGAAGAAGAAAGTAAACACACAGTTTGATAGTCCAGATCGCTTAAATGTGATCGTTGAGGGATCAAGAGTCCTCGGCGATATGATTACGGAATCAAACTTGAGGATTGATGGAGAAGTGAAAGGGAATGTGACTTCTGCTTCAAAAGTAGTAATTGGAAAAAATGGTATCATTCTCGGAAATCTTATTTGTGGCGATACGGATATTGAGGGCACTGTGAAAGGTATGATTTCTACCGATTCTCTGACGGTATTGAGATCATCTGCGGTAATTGAAGGTGAAATATCAACAGCCAAACTTCAGATTGAAGAAGGTGCGCAGTTTTCTGGTAATTGTAAAATGAGCAACTTCGTTGCGCCTACAAAAACAACAGCTTCAAATCTACAAGAAGATTTAGTGTATTAATGGAGAAAAAACCAAACCCGTACTCCAAGTACGCTCGATTCTCTGCTCTCGGAATTCAAATGGGAGTAATTATCGGATTTTTTTCATGGCTCGGGGTCTATTTAGACGATAGATATCAATCAAAAACACCTTGGTGGACAATTGGACTTTCCCTGTTTGGAGTCTCCGCTGGTTTGTACCTTGTTATTCGCGAAGTAATAAAAATGGGAAAAGATGAAGAGTAAACAGTTTTCCTTGAGATTTGTATCCTTACTTGCGCTCATTCTATTGGTTCATAGCATCTTGGTGTTTCTGGAAGTTTTCTCAGTAAACTTTTCGAAATTCATCACACTGGAAATCACCTTATTTGTCATCTATGTGTTAGGAATTGTTGTTATAGCTCCGGGATTAGATAAGAAACCAGAAAATTTTGTCGGCAGATTTTTGGTGCTGACAACAGTACAGTTATTGGCAGCCATGTCAGTATTAGCAGCATTGGCATACGTAAAAGTTCCAGAAATGCGCGAGTTGAGTCTACATTTTATCAGCGCTTTTGTCGTTGCGCTTGGAATTCAATCCTACCTTCTAATTACGCTGGTAAATAAGACAGAATGAGGCGCTGAAGGAAACAAATTTCACGACCGAGTTTAGTAACAATTATTTTTTTTTCAATTTATACATCTTTGTTAGCAATTTACTATGGTAACTTCTAAAAGTTTATCTACCTTTGCGCCAAATTTCGAGCTGTTTTAAATTAAAAGACAATGGCAATTAAGAGTGCAATGAATAGAATGTTAGCGGTAATTACTGCAATTTTGATGTCATCATCTTTGTTTGGTGGAGAAACCCACAAAACGGAAGGTGAGACGGAACACAAATTCAATGTGAACGAAATGATCATGCACCACATTCAAGATGCACACGAATGGCATTTATGGGGTGGTCACGATGGTACTTCGATCTACCTTCCAATTATCTTAATGGATGGAGGAATCAAAACATTTTCGTCTACTCACTTTTACCATGGTACGCCAATGGTCGCGGTAGAAGAAGGAACTGGAAAAGAATACGAATTTATTGCAGGTGTAGGTCCAGCTGAAGGGTATGCGATGTACCACGAAACGATCTACAAAATGGATCATGGTACGCTTCACTTTGAAAAGGGTCACCCTCACAACGCTGCTCCTTTAGATTTTTCTATCACGAAGAATGTAGTATCGATGTTCATGACATTTTTAATCTTGATTTTAGTGATGTTTTCAGTTGCTAAATTCTACAAGAAAAATGGCGCTGTTGCTCCAAAAGGAATCGCAAAGTTCATGGAACCATTGATCGTTTTTGTTCGTGACGATATCGCTAAAGCAAATATCGATCACCACAAATACAAAAGATACGTGCCTTTCTTATTAACGATTTTCTTCTTTATACTCGTGAGTAACTTAACTGGATTAATTCCATTGGTTCAAGCGAACGTAACAGGGAATATTACAGTAACATTGTTTTTAGCGGTGTGTGTTTTATTAGTAACGGTTTTTTCAGGAAACAAAAATTACTGGGGACATATTTTCGCGACACCGGGTGTACCAAAAGCACTTTTGATCATCATGGTGCCTATTGAAATAGTTGGAGTTTTGACGAAGCCTTTCGCGTTAATGATTCGTTTGTTTGCGAACATTACAGCAGGTCACATCATTATTTTGGCTTTAATATCTATCATCTTCTTGAATCAGTCCGCTGCTTGGGGTGCATTATCTGTCCCAATGGCATTGTTCATTTCGGTGTTAGAAATATTGGTAGCTTTCTTACAAGCGTATCTATTTGCAATGTTATCGGCATTGTTTATCGGTGCGGCAGTGGAAGAAGCACACCATTAATTAATTAGTAACTTTTAAATAAATATAGTTATGGTCGGAAGTATCGCGGCAATTGGAGCAGGTCTTGCAGTATTAGGTGCAGGATTAGGGATTGGAAGAGTTGGTGGTTCAGCAATGGACGCTATCGCTCGTCAACCTGAAGCTTCAGGAAAAATTCAAACAGCAATGATTATCGCAGCAGCGTTAATCGAGGGTGTTGCTCTTTTTGGAGTAGTAGTTGGTCTTTTGGGACTTAACCCAGCTGCATAAGAATTGTAAATCGTGTTGTAACGGTTGGTTGCAACACGATTTTTTAAAAGTTAGCAGAGGAATTAACTTAAATTAAAAAATAAAAAATGGAATTAGTTACTCCAGACTTAGGTCTTTTATTTTGGACAGGATTGGTATTTTTATGCCTTCTTTTCCTTTTAGTGAAATTTGCATGGAAACCAATTTTAGGAGCGGTAAATGCACGTGAAGAGAACATTGCAAATGCACTGGAATTAGCGGAGAAAACAAAAGAAGAAATGAAAGCGTTGCAAGCGCAGAATGAAAATCTTTTGAAAGAAGCGCGCGCGGAGAGAGATAGCATGATCAAAGATGCAAAAGAAGTAGCCTCTAAAATGATCGAAGATGCGAAAGGAACTGCAAAAGTTGAAGCTGAAAAGCAAATGACTGCAGCGCGTGAAGCAATTCAATCAGAAAAAGCAGGAGCAATTGCAGAATTGAAAACGCAAATGGCGGCTTTCTCTATCGAAATTGCTGAAAAGATCGTTCGTCAAGAATTGTCTTCTGATGATAAACAAAAAGCACTGGCTGATAAGCTTGTTGAGGATATTAACATGAATTAAGATTTCAAAATGAAAAGCACGAAAGTAGCATCCAGGTATGCAAAATCTCTTCTCGAAATTGCCTTAGAACAAAAGAACGTTGATTCTGTTTTGGGCGATATGAAATTCTTATTACAAACAAGTGTTGAAACGCGTGATTTTGAATTGCTCATCGCAAGTCCAATCATTAATGCAGACAAAAAGATTGATATCTTCGAAAAGATTTTTGATCAGTTTGAAGCCGTTTCAATGAATTTTGTAAAGTTGATTATCAAAAATGGACGTGAAGAGTTTCTTCCAGAAATTGCACGTTCTTTTGAAGCTCAAGTAAAAGAATACAAAGGAATTGTTCCAATTACAATTATTACAGCATCGACGCTAGACAGCGCAACAAGAGCAAAAATTGTTGCTAAAGTGCAAGAAACTGTAAAAGGTGAATTGGAAATTGAAGAGAAAATAGACGCTTCCTTGATTGGAGGATTTGTGGTGAGAATGGGCGATATGCAAATAGATGCCTCGATAGCGAACCAATTTAATAATTTAAAACAACGTTTAACACGATAATTTTGGTTGACCTACGAAAGTAAGTCAATAGTAAAACTATACAAGATGGCAGATGTAAAACCAGCAGAAGTTTCTGCAATATTAAGAGAGCAATTATCAGGATTTCGTTCAGAGTCTGAATTGCAAGAAGTAGGTACCGTACTACAAATTGGTGATGGTATCGCTCGTATTTATGGTCTAAATGGAGTACAATACGGTGAATTGATTGAGTTCGATGGTGGACTACAAGGAATCGCATTGAACTTAGAAGAAGATAACGTAGGAGCCGTTCTTTTGGGACGTTCAACGCAAGTAAAAGAAGGAGACACTGTAAAACGTCTTGGTCGTATTGCTTCTGTGAATGTTGGTGAAGGATTGGTTGGACGTGTTGTTGATACGTTAGGAAACCCAATCGATGGTAAAGGTCCAATTGAAGGAGAATTATTTGAAATGCCTATCGAGCGTAAAGCACCAGGTGTTATTTTCCGTCAGCCGGTAACAGAACCTCTTCAAACAGGAATTAAGTCGGTAGATGCGATGATTCCAATCGGACGTGGACAACGTGAGTTAATCATTGGTGACCGTCAAACAGGAAAAACAACTGTTGCGATTGACACGATCATTAACCAAAAAGAATTTTACGATGCAGGTCAACCTGTATTCTGTATCTATGTAGCGATTGGACAAAAAGGTTCAACAGTTGCTGGAATCGTTAAGAAATTGACGGATGCTGGAGCAATGGCTTATACAGTTGTTGTTGCATCAAATGCTGCTGACCCAGCTCCAATGCAATTCTACGCGCCAATGACAGGTGCTGCAATTGGGGAGTACTTTAGAGATACTGGTCGTCCAGCGTTAATTGTATTTGATGATTTATCAAAACAAGCCGTTGCATACCGTGAGGTGTCGTTGTTATTGCGTCGTCCTCCAGGTCGTGAGGCTTACCCAGGAGACGTTTTCTACCTTCACTCAAGATTGTTAGAGCGTGCCGCAAAGATTATCAACGATGATAGTATTGCTTCACAAATGAACGATTTGCCAGAGAGTTTGAAAGGAAAAGTGAAAGGAGGAGGATCTTTAACTGCCCTACCAATCATTGAAACACAGGCAGGTGACGTTTCGGCATACATCCCAACCAACGTAATTTCGATTACAGATGGTCAAATTTTCTTGGAGTCTGATTTATTTAACGCAGGTATCCGTCCAGCAATTAACGTTGGTATCTCGGTATCTCGTGTAGGTGGATCGGCGCAAATTAAATCAATGAAGAAAGTTGCTGGTACGTTGAAATTGGATCAAGCTCAATACCGTGAGTTGGAAGCATTTGCTAAGTTCGGTTCGGATTTAGATGCTGCAACGAAATCAGTGTTGGACAAAGGTGCACGTAACGTGGAAATATTGAAACAAAAGGAAGGAGATCCTTACCCAGTTGAGAAGCAAATTGCAATCATCTACGTAGGTACGAAAGGATTGATTCAAAATGTTCCTGTTGACAAAGTAAAAGAATTTGAAAAAGATTTCTTGAACTACTTAGACGCGAAACACGCTGGAGTATTGGCAGAATTGAAAGCTGGGAAATACTCAGATGAAATCACAGATACGTTGACAGCTGTAGCAAAAGATTTAGCAGCGAAATATTAAAAATTGACAGATTACAGATTGGCAAATTGCAAATTAATCTGCCAATCTGTAATCTGTAATTTGCAATCAAAATAAAATGGCAAACTTAAAGGAAATAAGAAACAGGATTACTTCAATTAGCTCGACGATGCAAATCACATCGGCGATGAAGATGGTTTCTGCCGCAAAATTGAAGAGAGCGCAGGATGCTGTAACTCAAATGCGTCCTTATGCTGGGAAGTTGCAAGAAATTCTTGAAAACTTGAGTGCAACACTTGATCTTTCTGAAAACGCTTACTCTGAGCAACGCGAAGTGAAAAACGTATTGATCGTTGGAATTACATCAAACAGAGGTCTGTGCGGTGGTTTCAACAACAACATTATCAAGCGTGTTAATCAGTTGATCGAAGGAGAATACAAAGACGCCAATCCAAAAGTATTTTGTCTTGGAAAGAAAATCCGTGACGTTATCAAAAAAACTGATCGTAACTATTCCAACGCTGAGCTAGCAAAAGTAGAGGATATTTTTGCTGAGTTGACTTTTGAAAATGCTGGTGTGATCGCTGCAAACTTGATGGACTTGTTTACTTCGAAAGAGTTTGACAAGGTAGTGATTGTGTACAACAGCTTTATTAACGCTGGAGCACAATTAGTTAAAACAGAGCAGTTTTTACCAATCGTTCCTACTGTTCAGGAAGGTGATGCGACAGGCGCTGGAGATTATTTCTTTGAACCAAGTAAAGTAGAAATTGTAGAGGAGTTGATTCCTAAATCATTGAAAATTCAATTGTTTAAATCATTACTGGATTCATCAGCATCTGAACACGGTGCGCGTATGACAGCAATGCATAAAGCTACAGACAACGCAAGTGACTTGAAACGTGACTTAACACTTTCATACAACAAAGCACGTCAAGCAGCTATTACCAACGAAATTTTAGAGATTGTTGGTGGAGCAGAAGCTTTGAACAATTAGATCAATAAGAACTTATAGGAAACCCTTCGTGAGAACGAAGGGTTTTTTGTTTTAGAATAATTTTGGCTGTCCTCCCCCTGCACCCCCTCCAAAAGGGGGAAACCGAACTTAAGCTAATTTTTCTTTTAGTTATTTCAAGTATTGGCATAAAAGGTGCTGCACGATCAATTCATCAAAGTGAGATTTAAACTCCCCCTTTTGGAGGGGGTGCAGGGGGAGGACTTAAGAATAACTTGAATAACCCCCAGAAAATTAATTAATATAAATCCGTTTGTTCTTCACTTAAAATTAGCTTACAATTGCACTCATGGAAACCTATTGGATCTTTCTAGCCTGTCTGCCAGTGGTCGCGTTTTTGTACGCCGCAGTGGGACATGGAGGTGCAAGTGGATACCTTGCACTAATGGCCTTGTTTTCGTTTGCACCAGAACAAATGAAGCCGACAGCTCTACTCTTGAATTTATTTGTTGCAGCAATTTCGTTTTTGCACTACTGGAGAGCAGGTTATTTTAATTGGCGATTGTTTCTAGCTTTTGCAGTTGGGTCAATTCCACTTTCGTATTTCGGTGGAAGAATGGACGTTGACCCAAAAATTTACAAAATCATTTTGGGCGTGCTACTGATTTTCGCGATTCTTAAAATGTTGAATGTATTTAGAAAAGAGAAGGAGGAATTGAACAAAGTAAGCTGGCTTTTTGCAATAACAGTTGGCGCGGCAATTGGTTTTTTCTCTGGTCTCATTGGAATCGGCGGAGGAATTATTCTAAGTCCCGTTATTCTTTTACTCAATTGGGGAAAAGCCAAGGAAGCGGCGGCTGTTTCTGCATTATTTATTTGGGTCAATTCTGCAGCTGGAATGGCGGGACAGCTGGAAACTGGAATAGAGTTTGGCAATTACAGCTGGCTGTTCGTTGGATTAGCCGTTGTCGGAGGATTTTTCGGTGGCTACATCGGAAGTTCGAAAATGAACAATCGGGCAGTACGGTATCTACTAGCTTTTGTGTTGCTTCTCGCAGCGGTTAAATTGATTGTGACGTGAGAGAGATTTAAAGACTACAAGACCGACGCAGTCAGCAGCGCAGCTAGTCAAGACCGCTTTGCTAAAAGACTTAATTTCTACTCGAAAGATTAAGTCTTTTAGTGAGGTACGAACGGTCTTTCTTCTTTTAAGGAGCTTGCGACTGGTCTTAACATCTAATTAGCTATTTTTTGTACCTTAGTCAGATGAAGTTATTCTTAAGTATTATTCTAGTTTCCTCCTTTTCGCTTCTCGCCCAGAATGAGGAGAAAGTTCTCGTACAGAAAAATGCATTCGAGACAGCCAAAAAGCAAATCAACGAACTGAAAAACGGAATTCTGTTGGTGCGACTGGATTTTAAAACGAAAGAAATAGCCTATTACGAGAAGCACAACAATATCGCCGAAGCCAATAAAATTAGAGCGAAACAAGAAGCGGTAAACAAGGAAATAATGAATGCATTTCAAATCTATTACTCGTTCTCGCCCGTTTATTATTTCTCTGTCGAAGATTCCCGTAAACTGCTGGATGAAGAATACGATGAAATTCACTTATTGAACGCTTTTGGGATCAAAGACACTACAATCAATCTGAGAGAACAACCGTTTTTTGTCGCTGAGTTTGGATTTGCTAATCAAGGATTGTCCACAAGTGACACCGAAGAGCAATACTCCACAAAAATGACAATCAATGCGCTTGTTATTAGAGATTACAAATTGGTTGAACTGGCAGAACCGTTTCCCTACCATGTGAAGTACAACATGACCGCCTCTTCAAAAAAGAGGTATTTGACTCCAGTTAAAAAGTGGCAAGCAAAATTGGACGCATTTTTAAAGGAATAAGGATCACGAAAAGAACCAATAATCTTCGCCAGCCGTTAAACCGAGTTTTTTCAGTTGAATTTCAATGTCGCGCTGATCATCTGGGCCGGCAACGGCAATAGCTATCTGTGGCTGAGTGAGCGCTTTAATTGCACTAGAGTCTACCAAACGAATTCCATAAATGTCCTTCCCAATTTTTTTTTCGTTCTCACAGATCCAAATTAAGTCGTTCGTATGCTGCTGAACGCATCGAACTAAATCTTTTCCATTTTTCCCTGCTCCCCAAACAACGAGCGGACGTTGATAATCCCGTTGAAATCGCACGAAGTAATCCACTTTCAACTCAAAAAAGCGATTATCACGGTAAACTTCCCAATTTCTTGAAATCCGATCTGGTCGATCTCTCCAATAATGCAAAACTTGCGGAATCCCAATGATGGTCAACCGATGCGTAATAAAACGCAGGCACAAATCGTAATCTTCAGGAAAGGTATTGGGTCCAAATCCACCTAAAGCATCAAAATCAGAGCGATGCACCAACCAACAATTCGATGGAATTACACATTCTCGGTACATGTCAGCGCGATGTGATTGATTCCGGGCGACTTCCATCAACCACGCATCGTAGCGTTTAAATCCATCACCTACTTCTCCATGATCTGTGAAGTATTCAGTGCCACCAGTAATGAGACTGCCCATTCCCTTTTCTTGCCATGCATCATACATGAGCCGTAATTTGGTTGTGGGCATGATATCGTCTGAATCCATGCGGTGAATGAGTGACCCTGTGGATTTTGAATATCCAAAACGTAGCGCTTCAAGTAAGCCTGGATCTGGGTTTGAGAAAACGCGAATCCGATTATCACACTGAGCGTATTCCTGAAGTATGGACAAAGAATGATCGGACGAAGCATCATCCACGGCAATTACCTCCCAATCAGAAAATGTTTGTGCTATGATTGAATCCAGACACGCTTCTAGGTAAATCGCTGTATCTTTAACAGGCAGTATAATTGAAATGATCTCCGTAAATTCGTTCACAGGGGAAAATTAAGAAAATTCATCTATCTTTAATTGACATTTGAAAGCAGAAGTGAAATCGATGAGAACAATTCTTGAAAAAGTAAACCCTATTGTATTCATAATTCTCTTTGCTTCGACATTTTTCTATATTCTGTATAAAGTCATCAATGTTCCCATCACACACGATGAAGCGTTAACAATATTGATGTTTAGTGAGCTTGGTATTGGTGAGATTATGTGGAGTCCTGAAACGTTCCCAAGCAATCACGTGCTCAATACACTACTCACCAAGATGAGTATCTTCTTCTTTGGTCAAGAACAATGGGCGGTTCGCTTGCCAAATCTAGTCTCGTTCATTCTTTATTCAATTGGGGTGTATCGGATTCTTACCGGACTGCTAACCAAAAATTCGTTATTCTTTATTCCGGCTGCGCTGCTCTTTATTTCTAGTCCTTACGCACTTGATTTTTTCGGTCTCTGCAGAGGTTACGGCATTTCATTAGCACTGTGTACTTTCGCGATGAGCTACTTGCTCTCAGCGTTTCGCACAATGAATCGAAAGCACATTTGGATAAGTCTGATCACAGCTGTTTTGGCGAGTTATGCCAGTTTCACATTGCTTGTGTTTTGGGCGGCAATATCGATACTGGTTGTATACTTTTTCTTTGTCGAGTATAAACAGAAGAAAACGCGAGTTATGCTACCAGTCATGTTCCTTGTTTTAATAAACATTGGATATCTAGCTTTGATAATTTACCCGATTCATCACATGCAAACGGTTTATCAATGGGCAGATTGGAAATCGATGGGATTCATTGAAACAACGATGAAATCATTGATTATGAATTCAAAGTACGGATCAAAAGTTTTTTTGACGGTTGAATTTTTTATAGGCTTCGTCTTTTTTATTCTTCTTCTGAATAGCATCTATATTGTGCGCAAGTTAATAAGTAAAGAGCAACGACGAGCAATGTTAACTGCCCCAATAACGATCGCAACATTGGCTATTTTGCTGACGGCTGGAATCAACCTAGTTCAAACAGTATTTTTGGACACACCAAGTCTAAATGATAGAGCAGCCTTGTTCTTTTTTCCACTATTCATGATTGCGCTAGTTGCATCAACTCAGGTGTTCGCACATCGGGTTGGCGACAAAACCAAACTGGGAATTTCCATCGTACTGACTGCTTTTCTTTTACATCATGTCATCCACACCGCTCAACCGAAAAGTGTCAGAGAATGGGCCTACGATGCACACACGTTGAAAGTCATTCAATATCTAGACGATCACCGAAATGGAAATCATGTGAGTTTAAATACACATTGGATCTTTAATCCATCGTTCTTGTTTTATGCACATGAATATAGCTGGTTGGACTTAGGAACTTATAACAAGGAGATTGAAACAACAAATGCCAATTATTATTATTTACTAAAAGAAGAATATCCATTGGTTGAAGCAGAATTTGCGCCTGTGCTTAAGTTCGAAGATCAATACTGGTTGCTAAAGCGGAGAGAGTGACAATTAAAATGTTTCCACGTAAAAGTCAATTACGTAGAGACTTTCTTTTTCATTCGGTGTCTGCACAATTTTTCCGTCTAGTTGTTCTGTTAGAGACTCTATGAGCTCAATACCAAATGATGTATTTGCAGGTTCAGCGGTTTTCCAGGTGCCGTTATCGCTATAACTTAGCTGGTATTTGTTTTCGCCCAACGCAACAATTGCAACAGTTATCTCACAGACTTGCTGATTCGCAAAACCGTGCTTCAGTGAGTTCGACATCAATTCGTTCAATATAAGCGAAATTGGAACAATTGAATCATTTTGAATACTTGTCAACTCCGATGAAATCGTATAATTGATTTTCTTTTTCAACCCATACGATTGAATAATGTTCTCAGCGATTTCATGCAAGTACGTTTCCAAATTAATCTTTAACAGATTGTCCGAATTGTAAATAACCTTATGCAAGGCGGAAATGGATTGGACACGATTCACCGCATCAATGAACTTTTCTTTGGAGGCATTGTCCTTAATTTCGTTGGACTGAAGACTCAGTAGACTAGAAATAATTTGCAGGTTGTTTTTTACACGGTGATGCACTTCTTTTAGTAGCACTTCCTTTTCATTATTCAGTTCCATCAATTCCTTGTTGGAGATCCGCAGTTGATCAATAATTTTACGTTCGTTTTTTACACTGAGTCCTATGAAGAAAATGAACTGAAACATCACAAAACCCATGGTTCCAAGTAGAGTAAACGTGCGGGTGAATACGGGAGATCCACTTGCCACCGCTGCCAATTCTTCAGATTTAATGTAATTACTTTCGGTGAGAATGATAGTTATTGTCTCCAGCGACATATAAAAAATGAGCCAACCCCATTCTTTTTTTAGGTCATGCATAATGAAACAGGCAACGACAATACCAAATGAGGCAAAGTGAGTATTGAGCTCAAAACCAAGTCGAGCTGAGGCTAATCCCGCAAAAACAAAAACGGAAGTGAAGGTAATAAACCGAGCGGCCTTAAAGTTGAAATAGCGATGAACGAACAATCCAACAAAGCACAAGCAGGTCCATATTGCATGCAGAATTGTTGCTATCAGATCATACGGAGCAGCTAGTATCACGTGCGTCACTCCTGTGAATGCGCCTAAAAAGCTGACCAAATTGTAAAACTGCCTTATTTTTAATTCATACGGTCGGGTATTGGGAGCAATACCAATGTTCTTGATGAAATTCCAATAAGAAACGATTGTCGTTTGCATGAAACAGCCGTAGTTTATTTGCGCTTAGGACAGTCCTGAAATTTTTCCGTCGTTATCGATGAACATATTTTCTGATGCTGGAACGACAGGAAGACCTGGCATACGCATCATTTTTCCTAAGATCGGAATGACAAAACCAGCACCTGCAGCAAATTCAAATTCACGCACAGTAATTCTAAATCCTGTTGGTCTTCCCAATAAATTATCATTGTCTGAAAACGATTTCTGCGTCTTCGCCATACAAATCGGAAGCGCGTTCAATCCGAGTTGATCAATTTTTGCTAAATCTGTCAACGCTTGTTTGGAGTAATCAACGCCATCTGCACCGTAGATTTCTTTCGCAATTGTTTCAATTTTAGAAGTGATGGAGCTGTTCCAATCGTACAAGGGCTTGAATTTATTTTTCCCCGATTCAATTTCCTTTACAACCGCTTGGGCAAGATCAGTCATTCCATTTCCACCGTCAGCCCAACCTTTCGCGACAATTGCCTGCACATTCAATTCCGCACATTTTTGTTGAATGAAATCAATTTCTTCCTGGGAATCAGAAAAGAAGGAATTAATTGCAACAACAGGATTTAAACCAAACTTCTTTACGTTTTCAATGTGTTTTTCGAGGTTGCTGAATCCTTTCATTACACGTTCCAAACTCGCAGTATTGTACTCTTCTTTGGTCGCTCCACCATGATGACGCAATGCACGAATCGTAGCAACTACGACAACTGCCTCAGGGTTTAATCCACCAGAAACACATTTGATATCCAAGAACTTTTCCGCGCCTAGATCGGCACCAAATCCAGCTTCTGTCACGACATGCTTTGACAATGATAAGCCCATTTTCGTAGCAAAAATAGTGTTCGTTCCCTGCGCTATGTTTGCAAAAGGACCTCCATGAATAATCGCTGGATTTCCTTCAATGGTTTGCACTAAATTCGGTTTTACAGCATCTTTTAAAAGAATAGCCATCGCATTCTCTGCTTTTAAATCTCTTGCGTAGACTGGTTTTCTGTCAAATGTCGAACCTACATAGATCGATCCTAAACGCTTTTTTAAATCTTCAAAGTTTTCCGACATGCACAAAATCGCCATGACCTCAGATGCAGGAGTAATGTTAAAACCGTCTTCTCTTGGAATACCGTTTCCTGTTCCACCTAAACCAATGACCACATCTCTCAATGCTCTGTCATTCATGTCCATTACTCGTTTCCATGCAATAGTACGTGGGTCGATTCCTAAGTTTCCAGTCTTGTTTTGTAAATTATTATCGATCAACGCAGATAGCAAATTGTTCGCTTTTTCAATCGCTGAGAAATCACCTGTAAAATGAAGATTGATGTCTTCCATCGGCAATACTTGCGAATAACCACCTCCTGCGGCCCCACCTTTGATTCCAAAAACCGGTCCCAACGATGGTTCGCGCAATACAACAGTCGCTTGCTTTCCAATTTTATTCAACCCTTCCGTCAAACCAATGGACGTGGTCGTTTTTCCCTCACCTGCTGGTGTTGGCGTCATCGCAGTGACTAAAATGAGGTGATTTTGTTTTATTTTTTCTTCGTCAATTAAATGCAAGGGTAATTTTGCTTTGTATTTACCGTAAAGCTCTAGTTCATCTTCATCAATGGAAAGTTTTTTTGCAATTGCATTAATGTGTTGCATGGTCGCTGCCTGCGCAATTTCAATATCGGAAAGTACTTTTGTTGTCATAATAGTTACTGTTTTACGTCTTGTCGTCGCACAATATACGTGAGATTTTGGAGAATTGTTATCTTTTTAGATGAATTATATGTTATGCATGGAATGCGTCACAAAGTTCAAAGGGTTACGATTTAATGAAGGGACTAAGACGTTTCGACAAAACCAGTCTTAACGTCTTAGCTCTTGAAGTCTTAACGTCTATATCCTTTCTTCAACAATCTATCATTCAAAACTCTTTCCACTTTTTGAAACAATATTTCACCGAATTAGCTAATTTCACCACCTATGAGTTCAGGCATTGATAAATTAAACAAACGAGGGGTAAAAACAAGCTACGCCTCAACGATCATTGGTATTTCACTAGTGCTCTTCATGATTGGTATTGTATTGGGCGGAATTTTTGGATTGGAAAACATCCAGAAGCAAGCAAAGGAAAGCCTTCAAGGAGATTTATTTTTTAGTCCAGAACTGAATTCAGCGGACATTAAACAAATTGAGCAAGAGCTAAAAACATGGCCCCAATTCCACGACGTATTTTTTGTCTCACCAGAAAGAGCAATTGAAGAATTCAGCGGAGAAGATCAAAACAAAGAAAACATACTTGAAATTTTCGCAGGAGAAAACCCGTTACCTCCTACGATTGGTTTTAAACCAAAAGAGGAACACGCTACGCTCGAAGGGATGAAAAAAATCGAAGAAGACATTCTTGCTGCTTATGGTGATTCTGTCGAGGATGTAAATTACGACGAAGGCAGCGTGCAAGATGTCAATCTTGGATTTAAGCAATTTGTTTACCTGTTTGGTGTGGTCGCTTTGCTTTTAATTATTGTCGCTGTGGCGATGATCAACAACACGATTCGTCTCGCGTTATACTCGAAACGATTCTCCATAAAGACGATGCAGTTGGTTGGAGCAACATCTGGATACATTCGCAAACCATTTTTGTGGCAATCAATCGGAATGGGTGTTGTTAGTGGTGTAATTGCAATGGCGCTGTTGTTTGTATTGTTCTACGCGCTAAATAATGTGGTCGATTCTATTGAAATTACCTACGATATTAAAACCTTTTTGATGTTGCTACTTTCCTTGCTGAGTCTGGGAGTGGTGATCACGTTAGTGTCAACCTGGTTCGCTCTTAACAAATATTTGAGAATGAAATTGGATGATTTGTATTAAATTTGAAGCATGAGCGCAAAAAACAAAACACAAAAATCGGCAAAATCGGCAGATGTATTAGATGATATCGCTGTAGAACAAACCGTAACATCTACTTCAACAGCTACTTCTAAGCGTGGAGAAGGTGGATTAAAGGAATTCAGCAAGACTGGTCCTTTCGCTTTTAATGCAAAGAATTATAAACTCCTATTTATTGGATTGGCAGTAAATATCCTAGGATTTCTTTTAATGATTGGAGGAGCTGCAGAGAACCTCAATGATTTTAATAAGGATGAATTGTTTGGACATCGACGAATTACGATCGCTCCAATGTTGATTGTTTTAGGATACATTATCATCATGTATTCGATCATGAAAAAGCAAAAATCCACTACAAAATAATACCGTATGAGCTTTCTTGAAGCGTTAATTCTAGGAATTATTCAAGGATTAACAGAGTTTTTGCCCGTTAGCAGTAGTGGGCATTTGGAAATCGTAAAGGCGCTCCAAGGTCAAGAATTATCAGGTGAATCAAGCATGTTGATGACGGTTGTTGTTCACTTCGCAACCGCACTCAGTACCGTTATCGTTTTCCGAAAGGATATTTTAGAAATTTTTCGTGGACTTTTTCAGTTTAAAGTCAATGAAGAATTCATGTTTGCAGTAAAAATCGTTATATCTATGATTCCCGCAGCAGTTGTTGGCGTCGTGTTTAGCGAGGAAATTGAAAGTTTTTTTGACGGACAATTACTCATCGTTGGAATGATGCTTATCGTAACGGGACTTTTATTATTCTTAGCAGATAGAGCAAAAAACACGACAAAAAAAGTAAGCGTTGGGAATGCCATCATCATCGGTATTGCACAAGCCATTGCTATTTTACCAGGAATTTCGCGCTCCGGAGCAACAATTGGGACTTCCGTAATCCTAGGAATTGATCGCGAACGTGCTGCACGGTTTTCGTTTTTGATGGTCGTACCTTTGATTTTTGGAAAAATGGCGAAGGACATGATGAGTCCTGAATTTAAAGAGGTCATGGCTGGAGGTTCCGAATCTACAGTTTCCTTTTTTGCATTATCCGTTGGATTCGTTGCAGCATTTGTCACAGGGATTTTCGCCTGTAAGTGGATGATCTCACTCGTGAAAAAAAGTAAATTGTCCTATTTCTCTTATTATTGTTTTGTCATCGGAATCGTAGCCATGGGCTGGACACTATTTAGTTAATTATGATCAAAGCGTTTTCCGAAGGAAGTACAATTGTGGTCGATAAACCGTTGGGTTGGACGTCCTTCGATGTGGTGAACAAAATTCGATGGAACCTCAAACAGAAGTTAGGAATTAAAAAAATCAAGGTTGGTCACGCTGGGACATTAGATCCACTAGCAACAGGCGTACTCGTTCTCTGCGTAGGGAAAAATACAAAGCTCATCGATGTACTGATGGCAGGAAAGAAAACCTATACTGGAACTATTTTGTTGGGAAAAACAACACCATCCTACGATTTGGAGACCAGTTACGATCAAGAATACCCAACGGAACACATCACTGCTGAGTTAATAGAAGCAGCGCGCGTTTCATTTTTAGGAGAACAGCAACAAGTACCACCTATTTTTTCTGCAAAGCAAGTCGATGGACAAAGAGCTTATGATTTAGCACGTGCCGGAAAAGAAGTTGAATTGAAAGCAAGCACGGTTGTAATTGACCAATTGTCGTTTGATGCTTCGAATTTTCCAGAAATTCACTTTGAAATTGAATGCAGTAAAGGCACATATATTCGATCAATTGCACATGATTTTGGAAAGAAATTGAACTCAGGCGGAACTTTAATTGCATTGAGACGTACTAAATCTGGAGATCAAACTATTGAGAATAGTAAGTCAGTGGATGAGTGGATAGAATTTATTCGCAATTCACCCTTGTAAAATGTTAATTATTGTATCTTTGCATCCCTCAAAATTGAGAAGATTAAAAACGGTATCGTTATTATGAACAAAATGAAGTTATCGCAATTTAGTTTCGACCTACCGGAAGAACTGATTGCAGAATACCCAAGTGAAAATCGTGATGAGTCGCGTTTAATGGTTATCCACCGTGATTCTGGAAAAATTGAGCATAAAATGTTTAAGGATGTGATTGATTATGTCGACGAAGGAGATGTAATGGTCATGAACAACACAAAAGTATTCCCAGCACGTATGTATGGGAATAAAGAAAAAACGGGAGCGAAGATCGAAGTTTTTCTTTTGAGAGAATTGAACAGAGAGAGTTTATTGTGGGATGTTTTAGTTGATCCAGCACGAAAAATAAGAATTGGAAACAAACTTTATTTTGGCGAAGACGATTCGTTGGTTGCTGAGGTAATTGACAATACGACATCGCGCGGTAGAACATTGCGTTTCTTGTTTGATGGACCCTACGAAGAATTTAAGAAAACGATTACAGAATTAGGAGAGACGCCTCTTCCAAAATACATCAAGCGTAAAGTTGAATCAACGGATGAAGACCGTTACCAAACGATTTATGCGAAAGAAGAAGGAGCTGTAGCTGCACCAACTGCTGGATTGCACTTTTCGCGTCAGCTGTTAAAACGCCTTGAATTGAAAGGGGTTGATTTTGCAGAAATCACTTTACACATTGGACTGGGAACATTTCGTCCAGTGGAAGTAGAAGATTTAACCAAGCACAAAATGGATTCTGAGCAAGTCATTATTCCTGAAAAGTGCGTGAACTTGGTCAACGAAGCGAAGCAGAACAAAAAACGTGTCATTGCTGTTGGAACAACATCGATGCGTGCAATTGAAACTTCAGTTTCTACGGATGGAATGCTTAAACCATTTGACGGTTGGACCAATAAATTCATTTTCCCTCCTTATGATTTTAGTATTGCAGATGGATTGATTACAAATTTCCACACACCGCTATCGACTTTGCTTATGATGATTTCTGCATTCTGCGGACATGATTTAATGATCGAAGCATACCAAGAAGCAGTGAAAGAGAAATATAAATTCTACTCGTACGGAGATGCCATGTTGATCATCTAGTACTGAAAATAAGTGCATTAAAAAAGGATGTTGAGTCGGCTCAACATCCTTTTTTTGTTGTAGGTTAAATATGGTTTAGGGTTGATAAGTAGTGTGTAGTTTGGATAAAATCCGTTTGTTCCCCAATACCAAATGGTAGTTTTCGTCGACAAAGAAACTATTTTCGTCGACAAAAACCAAATTTGACGAATAAAAGTTAATTTTTTAGTTTCCCCCGACATGTTTGGTTCATCTATTTCCATGTTACAACTACTATTTGGTATTCTCATTTTATCTAGGTGGTGCAGTTTTCTTTTTAGCAGTTCTGTGGACTGT
>CAZXRU010000025.1:0-44566 GCA_964643345.1 uncultured Fluviicola sp. | reverse complement strand
GAACAAATTAGTTATCCTACTAGCAATTATTCCTATTGGAATGGTCAGCTGTAAAAAGAAAGGGTGTACAGATCCTTTAGCAACAAACTATAATGCCGAAGCAAAAAAAGACGATGGAAGTTGCACCTTTCCAGAAGAAGTGGACAATGGTCCAAAATTAATCATCAAACTTCATTTTGACCCCACAATGCCACGTTTGGATAACTTTGGAAATCCAGCAACAGTCCCTGCTCAAAATTCAGCTCAGACACCTACATTTCATAAAATGAGCGCACATTACATCGAGTTGGCGCAAACACAGTGGACTCAGTTAGGAGATGGTGAAATAATTTACCATGGACCAGAAACAACGGCTGGTGGATCAAACGCGGTCAACTTTAGTCAAGCAATTGTGAAAGGTGACAATGAAGTATTTGTTGAAATTCCTTTGAGTTCAATTTCTGCGGATACTTACAACTGGATGCGTGTTTCATTGACGTATCAAAACTTTGATCTGGATTACCGCTATTCAGGAGTTAATTACACAGGTCGTCTCGCATCCTTTGTTGGATTTAATACGTTTATCACCAATTACATGATCCAAAATGAATCAGTGGCAATCAATGGAAACAAATTGCAAGGATACTGGGCGTTTGAAACACTGGGATTCGTTTATGAGGGACAAGCACCAGCAACTACAGTTCCTAATCCATTGTCGGCAACATCCCCTGTTCCTGCGGGTTCATGTGTTGTGACAGGAGATTTTGATACACCATTTACAATCACAGGTAACGAAACGTCTGACATTACTGTCGTGTTAAATCTTTCTACGAACCAGAGTTTTGAGTGGTTCGATAACAACCAAGATGGATTTTACGAACCAACAGACGGCGATTATCCTGTCGACATGGGATTGAGAGGATTGAAACCAGTGGTACAATAAATTCAATTTTATCCTTATCTTTTGACGATGAACAAGATCAGTCGAAGGAGTTTTATACCATTATTAGGCACAGCGGTGGCAGGAGCTTCCGCTGTCTCTTTTTCCATACTTTCTGATAGAGAAATTCCAACGAAAATTAAGCCGAATGCACTCCGTTTAGGTGATACAATTGGTGTTTGCGCCCCTGCAGGTGGAATGGTTTCAGCTTATGAAGTTTCAGAGTTTAAAAGTGTACTCGAAGGATTGGGGTTCAACACACTTTTCTCGGAGAACATCGCGAAAAATGTCGGCTATTTTTCAGGTACTGATCAACAACGGGCAAAAGATTTTATGGATTTAGTCAGAAATGACGAGGTCAAAGCGATTTTCTTCTTGAGAGGAGGATGGGGATGTGCACGCATATTGGAATTCTTAGATTTTGAAACTATTCGTCAGCATTCAAAAATCATCATGGGATTCAGCGATCCGACGTCGCTCCTAAATGCGATTACAGCAAAAACGGGCTTGATTACGTTTCACGGCCCTGGAGGAAATTCAACTTGGAATGAGTACAGCATCGATTACATTCAGCGCTTGTTGATGAATGGAGAATTAGTGCATTATCAAAACATAGAAGGTGATTTGCCGATTATTACGTATCAATCAGGAAGAGCAGAAGGTGAACTCGTCGGAGGGAATTTAAGCATTGTATGTAGTATGATCGGCACGCAATATGCGCCAAACTACGAAGGAAAGATCATGTTTTTGGAAGAAGTCGCCGAGGAGCCTTACCGCGTTGATCGCATGTTGACCCAATTGAAACTGGCAGGCGTTTTTGATAGAGTCAGCGGTTTAATTTTAGGAACTTTTAGAAAGTGCATCGCCGAAGAACCCGACCGATCGTTTACGCTCGAAGAAGTCTTTGAACAGCATTTTTCGACCTTCGAGAAACCTGTTTTTTACGGTGCTCAAATTGGTCACACAAAAAATAAGTTTACCGTTCCCATTGGCGCAGTAGCAGAAATGAATGCAGAAAGTGGAACGCTTAGATTACTGGAATCTACCGTTCAATTCGTCTAATCCTATTTCACCGATTTTTCTTTTTCCACGGTTTCTAAAATCTTCGCGTACAACAATTTTTCATCAATTGGTTTGGCTAAATAATCGTCCATACCAGCATCTTTGCAGATTTCTACACCAACCGTTGTGACATCAGCCGATAAAGCAATGATAGGAATCTTAGACTTCAACACCTTACGGATATGCTCCGTGGCTTCAAATCCATTCATTACAGGCATTTGTAAATCCATTAGAATAAGATCGTACTGATTATTTTTCAGTTGATCTACTGCCTCCTTACCATTCGAAACGATGTCGTACTGAAATTTGAATTCCTCTAAAATTGTTTTTATTAAGAGCTGATTAAGCGCCACATCCTCAGCAACCAGAATGTTAATGTTTCTCGTTTGTATTTTCAAAGGAGTCACTTTTTGCTTTTTCATAACTTTCGCAGTAGATTTTTTAAATTTCAGACTAAAACTGAAGGTTGAACCTTTATTTACTGTACTTTTCACTGCAACACTACCCCCTTGACTTTCGACCAATTGCTTCACAATTGCCAATCCTAATCCGGTTCCACCATAAATCCGTGCAGTATCATTCGAGGCTTGTTCAAAATGGTTGAAGATGTTTTTTAATTCCGCTTCTTGAATACCAATTCCCGTATCCGAAACAGAGAATTCAATGGTAACATTTTTAGCATCTTCTTCTTTTAATAGTGTGCTAATTTTCACTTCACCTTTTGAGGTAAACTTAATCGCGTTACTCATCAAATTTAGGAGAATCTGACGTAATCGAACTTGATCACCAACAATGATTTCTGGAATGTTACTGTCGTATTCTTTTATCAGTTTTAAGTCATTTTCTGACATTTTGCTCTCAAAAATCGGATTGAGGGCTGTCAGTGACTCCGTTAGATTGAATGGAATTTTTTCAAAGGACATTTTACCGGCATCGACCTTTGCCAAATCCAAAATATCATTAATCAGCACGATAAGGGTGTCACTACTTACTTTAATCGCTTCGATGTATTCTTGTTGTTTTGGTGAGAGACTCGTTTTTTCTAATACGTTGGTAAATCCAACAATGGCGTTCATCGGTGTGCGTATTTCGTGACTCATGTTCGACAAGAAAAACTGCTTAGATTTCATTGCTTTTTCTGCAATGCTGGTGTTTTTTTCTGCTTGTACTTTCGCTTTTTCAGCGAAGACATTAGCCTCTGCTAAAGCAGCTGTAATTCTTTTTTGCTCGGTGACATCCCTTCCGACCATTACAATTCCATGCACTGCATCATGTGAATCTTTGTATACCGATCCGTTAAATGTCACATCCGTGAGCCTACCGTTTTTATGGCGAATGGTCAAAGGTGCATTGGTGATGGAACCGTTTGAAAACACTTTTTTGTAAAATTCACTCGCTTTTTTGGGTTCAGTGAAATAATTGAAAAACTTGGAGTTCTTTATATTTTCACGCGGCACTCCCATAATGTCGGATGTCGCCTTGTTCATATCCGTTATTTTACCTGTGGTATCAATCACAATCAGTGGATCCAGACTTGCTTCAATCAAACTATTCGCATACATTTCCTTGATGTAGTATTTCGCTCGGTCGGTAATGTCTGCAATGGCAAGAAGAATTAGCTTTTCACTTTTCGCTTTCTGCACGATTAAATGCGCATTCAACAACATTACTTTTTCACCTATGCCAGGGAACGTATGAATTACCTCAAAATTGTCAAGACATGTGTCTTTTGAAAGAATACTCGTCAGAATTTTTTTGAGTTTTTCAATATTCCACTGCTTGTTTCCTAATTGGAAGAGGGATTTACCTATTGTTTCTTCCTTGGAAACATTGAAAGTCGTGTAAAAGGCATCATTTGCTGAACATACATGCAGTTTATCTGTCAACACCAACATTGGTTCATGGATCGTCGCGAGGACGGCCTTGGAGTATTCGTTCAGTTCAGTCACACGTTCATTTCGAACCTGCAATTCCTGATTGGTTGTAATGAGTTCTTCGTTTGTTGCTTCAATCTCCTCTTTCGAAGTTTCTAATTCTTCGTTGAGTGTTTGGAACTCTTCATTGGTGGAAACAATTTCCTCATTTGCCGCCTGCAATTCTTCGTAGGTTTTCTCCTGTGACTCCAAAATAGAATTGACTTCTAAGCGCAATTTATTCAATTCCTCTACCAAGGATTTAATCCTTGCGTCTTTTTGTGAGCCTATATCGGTTTCCGAATCCTTGTCATCCGAATAGGTAATGGTTTGTTCAAGAATGGTGAAAACAATGAGCAATAAGGGCTCTTCTTTGTCAATTTTCAGGGGTGAGACTTCGAAGGCCATCTTTTTTTGAAAGCCATCGACGTGAATTTCTATGTCGGTTATTTTTATCGCCTGACTTGTTTTTATGACCTTTTGTATGGCATTGCGCAATTCAAACGTAAATTCTGAGCGGGTCATTTTTAGCACATTCAAACTTGCTTTACCTGAAGGATGTGTGAGAAATGTTGAAACTGCGCCTCGGAACTGTAGTATTTCCATTTCCTTATTGATGACAACGCATGCAGGCATGTGCTTCGTCAATAGAACGGAATCAATTGCAGCGTCTATTCCAGCGGGATAGACATTTAAGTTTTTGATGGGTTGAGTCATTTTTTCGTCGGACAAGTTGGTAAGCGGAAAGCGTGGTATAAGATCGTTGAACCTTCTTGTACTTGTATTTTTGGTGCGGGAATAAATTTTAAATTTTGTATTCACTTGAGTGAACAACAGAGAAGATGTGCCGACTGTTTCTGCTTTACCGAGCATGATGTAGCCATTTTCGTTCAGGGCGAAGTGAAGTGTTGCAAATACTTTTTTCTGAGCTAAGGTGTCAAAGTAGATTAATACATTGCGACAACTTATAAAATCCAATTTAGAAAATGGAGGATCTCGCAAAACGTTATGAGGGGCAAAAACACACATTTCCCGCAGTTCCTTTTCGACATAATAAGTTTCTCCTTTTAACTTAAAGTACTTTTCCAAACACTTTTTGGGAAGGTTCTTTACATCGTCGGCAGAATAGGCTCCCGTGCGCGCATGTTTAATGGCCTTCGCACTTAGGTCAGTCGCGAAAATTTTGACAGGAATTCTTGATTTACTCACTTCCTGTAACTCGGCTAGAATGATTGCTATCGTATAAGCTTCTTGCCCAGTGGAGCACGCTGGAACCCAGATCCGAAATGTTTCTTTCTGAGTTTTTTGATCTAATATTTTTGGAAAAAGGGTGGTTTTTAGGTACTGAAAGGCTTCCTTATCGCGAAAGAAACTCGTTACATTGATTAAAAAGTCATTGTATACAATTTCCAACTCTTTAGTGTCTTTTACCAAAAGTTCAACGTATTCTTTTAAGTTCTTAATGCCATGTTCTTGTAATTGATGATCCAAACGTCTTTGAATGGTTGCAATTTTGTAATGGCTAAAATCAACATTGTATCTTTTTAAGAGAAGTTCGAAAATCGTATAGATATCGTAGTTGGTATTCTCTAGATTGGGAATCCTGTTTTCTGCCGGTTGAACTTTTTTAAGATCAGATGATTTGAAACGTGTAAGTTCAACTGCAATTTCTTCTGGTGAAAGCACAAAATCTACATTCCCAGATGCGATAGCGGCTTTCGGCATGCTTTCGGCCTGTGCAGAATTATCCTGCGCAAAGGTCACCCCACCTGCATCTTTGATTGCTTTTAGTCCAGCCACACCGTCACTTGCGTAGCCAGAAAGTATAATTCCAATGACATTTTCTTTGTGCGTTTGTGCCAAGGAAGAAAAAAGAACATCAATAGAGACGGCAGGGACTTTTGTCGAATGCGGAAGCAGTCGAATATGTCCATTTGTGACTTTAATTCCTTTATTCGGAGGGATAACGTAGACATTATTCGGCTCCATATGATCCATATCCTCTACTTCCTGCACCTTCATCTTTGTGATCTTGGATAGGATAGAAGTAAGTAAACTTTTATGATCGGGACTTAAGTGTTGTACGTAAATGTACGCCATTCCTGTGTTCGCCGGTAGGACTTTCAACAAAGCGGTCATCGCTTCCAACCCCCCAGCAGAGGCTCCAATCGCAACGATGGGAAAAGGCTCTATCTTCGGTTTATTTTTACGGATTTCTTTTTTCATTTTATTGGGGGTTAATATGCTTAAAGAAAATTGTAAGAATGAAAATATGTTTACAAGAAACTGATCGCAACTTGCACTATGCAAGTGAAAAATGAAATTGCAGATCGAACGCCTTCCTTAACAAATATACGGTTTTCAACGCCCTAATAACGTATCTGAGCGTAATTCAGTGAATTATGTAAATATGTGTTGGACAGATGTGATTATTTCCCAATAAAACTCAAGCGTCTTATTTCTTGACGAAGATTGTTTTGTGCATCGGCTAACTTGAAAATCGGTACGTAATGTCCACCACCTAGTTCAGCGGCTTCGCGCATTTTTGCTTCATCAACGTCTTTGTTTTTGATCCCAACCACTGACAGCTGTATGCCCTTTTTGGAGTATTTCTTCACGGTTTTTAAGTAGTCGTCGGAATTTCTGTTAAACGCACCATCCGTGATGATGATGACGTGATTCGTTCCATCTGAAATATGATTTTTAGATGCTTCCTTGAACCCCAGTTTAATTCCTTCTCCACCTGCAGTGTAGCCAAAGGCCTTGAGTGCAGACACTTCTGTTTTAATTTCGTCTTTGTTCCCACCTGAAGTCGATTGAAGCAGTACGCGCGATTCATCCGCATAAGTCACGATTCCCATTTTATCTTGTGGACGTAACATTTCGGTCAATTGGAACAGCGCATATTTCATCAATTCCACTTTATCAGCATTGTTCATCGAAGAAGAAACATCTAACACAAAAACCACGTTGACAGGTTTAAAATACTGTTCGTCAAAATTGTCTTTGTCCAAATCAGTAAACGCTGGTGGCAATTCAGCCAAATAAGAAGTGTCAATCGATGATTCTAATATATCTTCTAGTTTTTCTTCGATTTCAATAATGATCTCGGGTTCTGGAACGACTTCAACGACCAAGGTATCTGTAATCACAGGCACGGGAACTGGCTGTCCAACTCGTGGGTCTTTCGACAATTCAACGACGATAAAATTGCGTTTGAAGTTAACGTATGCGCCAAGTTCTTCTGGAATATAGCCGTGATGTGTTGCATAGAAGTAGCTTAATCCCAAGGTAGAAGCTGCTTTGATTTTTCCTTTTTTATCCGTTTTCTTCTCCCAAACTGCCTGCCCGTTTTGAATCATGGTGACAGATGAATTGCTCAATTCTTCTCGGGTTTCTTTGTCGATGGTGACAACCGTCAAATCGAAATTGTTGGGATTAACTCCTCCAGGTCGCTCCGAGAAATCGGGACAGTCTGTAAAAGCGCTGGTATTGTCTTGTTCAACTTCACGCAGGTTTCCTGTTAACTTAATCGTAGTCGCTTCGCCGCGATCACTGGTGAAAATGTTTACTTCGTAGTTAAATCGACCTTTTTGCTTGGGGTTGACTTGCAAACGGACAATAACCGAACTATCCTTTTCGATGATGGGTTTGGAGGTAATGTAGACCACTTCCATCGGTTTTTTGACGCTCAACAGCCATTCTTGCTTGTTTCCTTTGTTGGTCACCACGATATCGACAAAACGATTGGAGTAAGATTCTAAATCGCCGAAATCGAAGCTGGTTTTATCAAATACGACTTGACCGTTACTTTGAAAAGCAACAGCAATGAAAAGAAATATGGATGTTAGAATGCGCATGATCAAACCTAATCAAAAAACGCGCCGAACCAAAATTTGTTACGCTTTTTAGACGCTATACGATTTAGTGTGGTGTGGGTGGAGTAAGTTTAACCGCAGAGGCGCTGAGTTAAAGTGAAGGGGCTGGCGAAAAAAGTACGTTAGGGGAGTCGTCTAAAAGACGACTTTTGATGTATTGCGTCCTTATTTTGCCAGTTTCACAATTGTTGGGTTCGGATGTTGCTGTTAATTTCCAGTCGACGTTTTCTATTTTTTTATTGTGCCTTTGCGGTTGATTTTACCACAAAGGGCGCAACGATATTGAAATGGAGTTGGCGAAAAAAGTACACAAAGGAGTCGTCTAAAAGACGACTTTTGATACGTTGCGTCCTTATTTTGCCAGTTTCACAATCGTTGGGTTCGCATGTCGCTCTTAATTTCCAGTCGACGTTTTCCATTTTTTTATTGCGCCTTTGCGGTTGATTTTACCACAAAGGGCGCAACGATATTGAAATGGAGTTGGCGAAAAAAGTACACAAAGGAGTCGTCTAAAAGACGACTTTTGATACGTTGCGTCCTTATTTTGCCAGTTTCACAATCGTTGGGTTCGCATGTCGCTCTTAATTTCCAGTCGACGTTTTCCATTTTTTTATTGCGCCTTTGCGGTTAAAATTACCCCAACTTTGTTCACTCTTTTGTGAATTACCGACAGCAATCCATATATCAGCGTTTTTCACCTAAGACAGAACGCCAAGAGCGTTTCCAAGAACTCAGCAGGTGCCTCCGCGTGTACCCAATGTCCCGCGTCTGCAATGGTTACCACCTCACTGTCGATAAACACATCTTCAATGGCTGGAATGTCTTCGTCTAGAATGTAGTTCGACAATTCTCCACGGATAAATAAGGTAGGGATTGTC
This sequence comes from uncultured Fluviicola sp., assembly GCA_964643345.1. Lineage (GTDB taxonomy): Bacteria > Bacteroidota > Bacteroidia > Flavobacteriales_D > Crocinitomicaceae > UBA4466. The sequence continues at coordinate 35,916 of CAZXRU010000025.1, read as the reverse complement.
ACCACTTTGTTTGGAACCGCAGCTAGAATATTCGGCATTGTTTTTTCCAATACATCGACATTCATGCGCCAAGCCAACACGCCTTTTTCTTTCCAGTACAAATTTTTCAAGAGAAATTGCTTCACGCCTTCTGAGTTGATATGGGCACTCATTTGTGCTTCGGCTTCGCTTCGTGCTTTTATGTTGGGCAAATCCACCGAATGAATTCCAGCGAGAATGTGCTCGTGGTGCATAGGGTATTCCTTCATTCCTATGTCAACAATGACCAATTTTTCGATCAAGTTTTCATGCTCCTGAGCAAAATGCATTGCGACCTTTCCTCCCATGGAGTGACCGAGAAGAATGAAATTGTGCAACTGTAAATCGCGACAAAGTTCAAAAACATCCGCTGCCATGAGTTCGTACGAATTTTCATCCGACCAGTCAGAGTGACCGTGATTTCTTAAATCAACAAGAATAACGCGGTAATAATCTGCCAGTTTTTTGGCGTGCGTTTGCCAATTGTCCGAATAGCCAAATAAGCCATGCAGAATGACCAATGGTTTTCCTTCTCCTAATTCGCGGTAATGGATTTTCATGTAAAATGGAATTCTATGTGACTTACGCCAGATAGATGAGCAATAAAAACTAAATTATTTCAACAATCCTGAAAAGACGTCCAATAGATTTGGGAACTTAATTGTTGAGCTTGAAACATCAACTTTAGACGAATTATCTCCGTCTTTTAATTTCTTCGTTTTGTTTGATTTTACTGAGACGGCAACATCTTCAAAAGAAACTGTTCCCACTAAAAATTGACCGTCGTTTAAGTCAGCAACGACTTTTATCAATTCTTCGCTCGTTACGATGGATTTATCAAAAGCGATTTTAGCGATGTTTGTTTTTCGTTCTTCTTCAAAGTCAAATTCAACTGATGCGACACCGTTCGTACCTTTCAATCCTTTTCGAATCGATCCACCACAACCCATTTGACACACCATTCCGTCAATTTCCATCGTTAAAACTTGGTTTGGATGTACTTCGGCTGCTGCAATTTCTTCTGTTTCTGGAGTGTTTTCAGGAGCAACATCTGTACTGCAAGCACTAAGAATAACTCCGAGGGAAGCGACGAAAATGAATTTTTTCATGGTCTTTGATTTACTGACGTAAAAACAAATGTAAGCGAAACAGCTTTAAAATACTTGGAAAAAATGTTAAAACTCTATCTTTGTGCAAAATTAAAGTCCCGTGAAGATTAAATCCGCAGCATTCGTCATTTCAAATGATGACATTTCCAAATGTCCAAAAGATGGCAAACCAGAATACGCATTTATTGGTCGATCGAATGTTGGGAAGTCATCGTTGATTAACATGATCACCGAGCGTAACAAGCTTGCGAAGACTTCTGGGCGACCAGGAAAAACACAATTGATCAATCATTTTTTGATCAACGAAGAATGGTATTTGGTCGATTTGCCAGGATACGGTTATGCGAAAGCATCGAAAACCTCACGTGCGAAATGGGAAAAATTCATCTCCGAATACTTGACCAAACGCGAAGAATTGTTGAATGTTTTCGTACTGATTGACGCACGCTTGGAACCCCAGCAAATTGACCTCGAATTCATGAACTGGTGCGGTGAGAAAGGTATTGCCTTTTCGATGGTCTTCACGAAGATTGATAAATTATCAAGCACGGTTTTGCAAAAAAACTTAGCGAAGTACAAAAAGGAAATGCTTAAATATTGGGAGGAATTGCCTCCAGTGTTCACTACTTCCGCAGAATCGAAATTTGGGCGCGAGAAGCTGCTGAATTATATTGAACGGATTAACGAGGCGTTGAAGGAGGTTTGATTGTTCCGATTGCTCCGCTGGATTTACAATCCTGCGGTTTACCGTAAACGTTTTTAGTCCTTAATATTGCTGGGATTTTACGTAGAATTCTATTCCGCAGGATTACAAATCCGGCGGAGCAGCAGTTTAGCAATCAACTATTCATTAAAGCTTCACCCGTGAAATCTCAGTACCTTCAGGAAAACACGATCCTTCTTCGTCTTGTGCTGTAATAAACACTTCAACAGGTTGGTAAGGGAAAGAAGCATTGTAGACAGCCTTTTCTGCATTTACTTGGGTAAAATGGCCTACATTTCTGATAACGCCCGCTTCTGAAATTGCCCAGATGACATAATTCTTTTTCGATGGGTTTAAACGTTCACTCGCTGCAAGATTCTTTGCTGTAATTGTGACAAGGTAATTTGTCTTTCCTTGCTTTCTAGTCTGAACAGTAATGTCTGCCGCTGGTGTTGCCTCTGAAACTGGAAACTCGATACTGCTAGCACAAGAGGTCATTAATGCAACAACTCCGATGGCTGCTAGATTTTTAATTGCTTTCATTTTTAGGTCATATTTATTGTGCTGCTTAAGCACTTTAGTGCAAACCAAACGTACACTGAAAGAAGGCAATAAGCGTTGTAGGATTGTTTAAATGATTTGTAAGATTCACAGGTTTTTGGACTTAACTCGGCGGAGTGGGGATACTAGGTTTGTTTCTTCAGCCCCAACGCAAGCAGCGTAGCTACTTCCAGTAGCTACCGAGTTAATTTATTTGCAAGATCCATTCTTTCGTGCAGGATTCTTGTTATCTCAATTGTTTTGTCCTCCAGTACACGATAGAAAATTATATGCTTTGAAGCATGCTTTCCTTTTAGTTCTGGATAGATCTCGCTGTATTCTTTTCCTTTTTGAGGTGTTTTGGCAATTTCTGAACAAGCGTCTAGTATGAATAGGTAATATTTTTCAGCTTGTTTTTCAGACCATATTTCATCGGTGTATTCCCATATCTCGGTTAAGTCGTTAACGGCATTGTTTGTGAACCTATACTTTGCCACTTATTTCTTTTTTGACTTCAACATTTTAAGATGCTCTTCTGGATTAAATTCTTCTGCAATGCCACTATTGATGCCATCTTCTATTGCGTGACGTAAGGCAATAACTTTTTGTTCCTCCTCTTCCAGTAATCTCAACCCTGCTCGTACGACTTCGCTTGCATTTTTATAACGGCCTTCTCTTAGAATACTTTGAATAAATTGATCAAAGTAGCTACCTAAAGTAATTGATGTGTTTTTACTCATAACAACGTGTTTTCATAAAAGTACCTATTATTGGTATTTATTCCAAATTTAATTTTGAGTATGGTATTAGAGTAGTCAGTTCCATAGTGCTTACCTGTATCCTAAGAATTAAACAAAATCCCTTTATTCCTGTGCCTCTCCCTTCACTTCATCCCGAAAATACGGCTCGTAAATTTGTTGAATGTGCTTTTTTAACTGAAGAAAGCGAAATACACCGATGATCAGAAGAATTACACTTAGGCAAAGTGAGAAATAACCCATGGAACGGATTTCTTCAAAATCTTTCATGCCCAAAAAGGCAATGCCTCCTAAGACAAGGTACAGCGATGATCGAATGTAGGAAAGCAAGGTGCGTTCATTGGCAAGTTTCGTGCGCTCCATGGCTAAGTGGTCGCGCAGAATGAGATCTTCCTTGTTCTTATAGTCCTCAGTGAACGTTGTCAATTTTTTAAGCATCTTTTTCATAATCTAAAAGGGAAAAAAGAGTGGAATAATGAACGAAGCGGCAATCCAGATTATAATGTTCAGAGGTGTGCCGACTTTTAAATAATCGTTGAATTTGTAATTGCCAGGAGCGTAGACCATGGTATTGGTTGGGTAACTCACCGGAGTCATAAAGGTAAGGGAACAAGCGAACATTACCGCAATTAAAAACGGTTTTTCGCTGATTTCCATAGTTGTAGCTAGACTCAGTACAATCGGAACCATTAGTGCTGCGGTTGCTTTGCTGGATAAGACATTGGTTGACAAAAACGTAATTAAGAAAATGAGACTGAGCGTAATTCTAGGGTCCAGGTCGCCCAGATTACTAAACGCAAATTCGGAAATGAGTTCAGCACCGCCCGTTTTTTCCAATGCTGTCCCCATGGAGAGGACTCCTGCCAACATGAAAATCACTTTCCATTCAATGGCGTCGTAGGCTTCTTTGGGTTTGATGATCGTGGTGGTGACCAATAACAAACAGCCTACCATACTGCTAATCAAGATCGAGGTGATTCCCAAAGCGGCTGCAGTCACAACGCCAACAGCAATAATCAATGCAGGAATCGCTTTTTTGTAGTTGACTTTCTTTTCTTGGTGTTCGGATAGGACAATGATCAGTTTCGTATCTACTAATTCACTGATTTCATCCTCAGAGGCGTAAATCATCAATAAATCACCCTCTTTTAAAGTCACTTCCGAAATGTTGTTTTCCACCATCTCATTTCTTTGTCGAATGGCAAGCACGGTACAACTATAGACATTTCTAAAACTAACTTCCTTTAATGTACTTCCTGCGAGTGATGAACCTGCGGGAATGAGCGTTTCGTACATGTGCTTAAGCGTGAAATCTTGGTTGTCGACCTGCATATCTCCTGAAATGGCATACGTTCGATCTGATTTTAACATACTCAGCCTATTGGGACCTATGATAATTTTAAGCCGATCATTTTCTTCGAGTTTGGTATCGCTGTCAAAGGTTGAAATAGCTTCTCCGTTGCGTATGATGGCAACAATATTCGCGGCATATTTTTGTGAAATCTCAGCGGCAATGACGGTTTTATTGATGTTTTGATTTCCTTTGAGTAAAACTACTTCAGCAATGTATTGTTCAGGTGTCGACACTTTTTCATTTTCATTCTTTCTTTTTGGGAGCAACAAGGGTGCAATGACTATGAGGTAGACGAATCCTATCACTAAGAGACACAGCGCCGCCAGTGAGAATTCGAACATGCTGAAGGGTGCGTACCCATTCTTTTGGGCAATACTGCTGACCAAGATGTTTGTTGAAGTTCCAATCAGCGTACACGTCCCACCAAACAGTGCTGCAAAGGAAATCGGGATGAGGAGTCGTGATGGCGCAATTCCCGTATCTCGACACACAGAAAGCGCGATGGGAATCAAGATGGCCACGACGGCGGAATCATTGACAAAGGCAGAGAATAAAGCGGAAATAAAACAGAACACAATCAACGCGAACATGAAGTGGATTTTGGCAATTCGGATGATGTGTGAGCTCAATCCGTCGATAAGTCCTGATCTAAAAATGGCACCGCTGACCACAAACATGCACCCTAAGGTAATGGTAGCAGGGTGGTTGAAGCCTGAAAAACCTTCTTCGGGGTTGAGTACACCCGAAACAATGAACAACGCCATGATGAGTATTGACGTGGTATCAATACTAAAGACATCTTTGATAAACAAAAAAATACCAATCCCAATAATACCTATGGTGATGTATAAATCCATTTATTCAGTTGTTTTAAGTCGAAGTTATAATTTAATTGTTAAATGTAATAAAATCTTCTACTGTAACTGAATTTACTGGATTTTGTTGAGGTGTTTTTAGACAAGTCCAGCTCCCAGCGCAATTGAAATTAGTATAAGCATTATTGCCACTGTTACTTGAAGGAAATGGAGCGTTACTTTTTTCAATAATTTGTTGCCTATAAATGCACCAGCAATTCCTGCAAGTGTTGCGCATATAACTAAGGTCAAATTTTCATATAACCCCGTTTTTGTAAATTGGGTAGTATAAACACTTAGTCGTGTGAAATCCACAAATGTTGATACCACAACAGCAGTTCCGATGAATGCTTCTTTGGAAAGTCCCGCCTTTATTAGGAATGCACTGCGCAAAGCACCTTGATTTCCTGAAAGTCCGCCAAAAAAACCACTTAATGCGCCCCCAATGGGTAATTTATCTCTACCAAACTGTAGTTTTTTGAAATAGGGAATAAGGTCAATACTAGCGAAAATGATCAGCAGTACGGAAATAATTAGCTTCACAGGAAACACTTCAAACGTTTTACCAAACATTTCGTAGGAAAATAATGGTGCCGAATCTGAAATAGTGAGAAGTAACCAAGACCCAATTATTGCGGCAATCACCGCAGGAACTCCAAATCGAAGCAGAACGGCTTTATCGGCATTTTTACCGACTAAAATCAATTTGAAAATGTTATTAAAGAAATGTACGATTCCTGTCAAACCAATAGCAAGGTCGATGGGAAAGAATAGCATAAACACAGGTGTCAAAATTGTGCCAAGTCCAAATCCCGAAAAGAAGGTGAGAATGGCTACAACAAACGCTGCGAATGATATAATGACTATTTCCATTTAGTTTTTTGTCTAGTTCATTTTATTGTCAACTTATCACTAGCCACCACCTTTGATTTATGGAAAAATTCCAATCTCCAATACTGCAATGGTGATGTGTAAAATCAGGTATTCAGTTATTTTAATTTATGCTGAAGTTTAATTGTTAAATGTAGTAAAATCTTCTACTGTAACTGAATTTGCTGGATTTTATTCAGGTGATTCTTTATAAGGTAAAGGTTCGATAATCAGGCGTAACTGGAAATACAATTGTTACAGCGAACCATGAGTTCGTTAAAACGAAAAAAAGGCTACAGCGAGAACTTCATTCAACTTCAAACAAATCGATTGATCTGACTCATCTATTTTGCTTTCCAGATCTCAGTATCAGGATGAAACTCTTTCCATCCGAACCACCAATGACTTTGGAACTTCAGCGGTTCATTCGTTAAGGCTACTATCCCGTTAATCAGGTTGTCGTTCTGGTTATAATGGATTCGTATTTCCATTCCTCCGATACTGTCTGTTATTGCTGTTACTTTTTTCAACTCGGAAATTGGATATGCTTTGCTTTGTCCATTTAGTTGCACACCCCATATTTTTTCTCTTGGAGGTAACCCTGCCAGATTTGTTTTACCTGGTGCAATAAATGTCGCAGTTACTTTTTTTAGAATTTTCATCAACTTGTCTTTTGGAACGAAGCTTTTTCGAACGTTGTTACTTTCCTTTGCGATAAACGTGTTTGGGTACTGATTGATCCAGTCTGCTAATGTCGTTTGCTGATAAGGATAAAATTCTAGTTGCTTCCCTTTAAGTTCTCCATACATTGCTTCCCCTATGCTCTGTTGCCAAACTGTTCCGGTTTGCAGATCTCTGATAACCATATTTCGTCTGTGCACACCTAGTACTTCGAAAGTCAATCGTTGTCCGTCAACAATAGGATTATAGATCATTGTACTTCGGCAGGCGGCACAAAAGGAAATGAAAAGTGGTTGATCACAAAAAACGTCATTCAGCAAATGTCTTGGCATTACCATTTCGTCAACAGGATAACAAATTGCATTTCCATTCGGGTCAATGTATCCCACGACTTCTGTGTCCTTAGGATAAATTCGTTCCTTTTGTTTGATTATTTGATGTTCGTTCAAGGCAATAAACAGGTTAGGATTGGCATTGAACAGTGAAAAAATCCAAAAGAATAAGAAGGGAATCCCGATTAAAAGAATAGCCCATAGCATGGGGTCACCGTTTAGGAAAAGAAGGAAAAGGATTAAAGCAGTAATTCGGAATATCCATCGCTTTATAGGATAATTATGCGACCAGCTGTAACCGACAGCTAGGATGAAAGTTGGTAGCTGCAAGTATAGTGCACTTAAAATGCTTAATATCAAACTGATAACACCTAAGATTGCGGTCATTGTAGTTGTTTGTTAAATTCTAGGTTTAATTCTTTACGTTTATTGTCGTCTGCTAAATTTAAGAAAAACCGCCAAAAGAAATGCAACATTTTACATTCCATTGTTGTCTTAATCAGCGGTTGTTGAATGGCGCACAGGCTTAAGTTTTATTGGCAAAATTCGTCAAGTTTTGCTTCGTCTGTTTAGTGTGATGTGTTGCGTGATAAGTCATCAGATAAAACATTTCTCGCAATGTTAGATTGCCAAGCAAAGGGTGGGGTAGAACTAATGTATCAAGTTCTTCGTCTGAGTACTCGTTTAGCAATTGCTGAATGCTTGATAAAAGTTCTAGTATGTCGGAAGCTATTTTTGCTTTCTCGTCAGGGTTGATATGCTCAGGCAAAAAGGTTTGTGGCGCTTGAAGTGTTGACTTTAAGTAGTTTTCAATGACCGTGTCATAATTCCAGATTGGGCGATTAATTTTCCCGAATTTATGCAAAAGATACTCCTTTGATGAGAGCGCTTTGGGGAATGGTAGCAAGGTCAGATAAATGTGCTGTAGTTGTTGTCCCGCTGTCCATTTCTCGTTATGGCGGTAAATAAATTGATCGTCTGTCAATGAGTTTACAAAGTCAACCAACTCCTTGTGATTGGTTTGAAATGCGTTGATTAGTTCTTGCTTTGTCATTTGGGTTGCTTTTAATTTTGGCTATTAAACAATGATTTAACAAAGGAATACAACCTAGCGCATTTAAACAATGAACCTTGGTTAACTAATGCGTTTGCGAATTCGACTCAGTGCTTGGGGGGTAACGCCGATATAAGAAGCGAGGTGCTTCAAGGGAACGGATTGAATGATCTTGGGTTCGTTTTCCAGAATGAACTTGTACAACTCAAGCGGTGAAGATTTGAGCAACTGTATTTCTCTTAGTGCTTTTTCCCGCAAGCGTTCTTCAATAAAAACTTTTTGAGTGGCAGCGCACAACTCGGATGCAAAAAACATTTTACGTACTTCCGCCATACCACAATGTTCCTTTGCCTATTGGTTTGTAAATAAATTGCTTTTCAATTTCATTGTCTGCCTTTGCAGTAAAAATATCACCAGTAAAATAGAAATCCACAGATATTTCTCGTGGTAATTCGTAATCTGTATCAAGAACAAATTTTCTAACAGTTCCTTTTACAAGAAAACAAAGGATGTCTTTGGGCAGTTCGGACTGTTTTGAAAAGTCCAGCCGCTTAAGTCTATCCCAAATTGCACCTTCAAAGTCGATCGGGTAATGAGAAAAAATATGTTTGTCAATTATAGTCAAACTGTTTGTTTTAAGGTTGTTATATGCTGCTGCGGTATTCTAAGCGTTAAATGTACCAAATTCTCTCGTTTAAGGTGAACATACCTTTTTCCGTTATAAATTAGGCTACAGTACTTTTTGCATTTTTAGGTGAGGAATTCCATCTTCATCGAAGTAATCACCTATTTGCTCATAACCGTTTTTTAAGTAGAAATTCACCGCTGTATTTCGGGCATGGCAATAGAGTATTTCCACGTTCTTGGCTTGCGCAAAATTGGCACAGAATACCATCATGAGAGATCCGATAGTCGTATTTCTGTAATTTTCTGCTACTGCAACGCGTTGCATCTTCATTTTGTGTTTTTCTGGGACTAGAACCGCAGTGGCGACTAGTTCCTTTTCGATAAATCCAGCAACATGAAAATGATCTTTTTCTTCCTCTAGCTCATCAACGGTAAATACACTTCCAAGAGGTTTTCTCAGCACTTCCTCTCGAAGTAGGACAGCCTTTTCCCAATCGATACTTCCGTGTTCAACGAATTTAAAATTTACATTCATAAATAAGATTTAATGCTTTTGAAGCTTCTTGATTCGTGCATTTAATGATGCTATATTTTCCTTTTTTATTTCAGATAGAGTTCGATTAAATTCGTCTAAAAGTGCCTGATTTTGTTGTAACAAATTGAATAGTCCTTGAACTGAATTGACCCGCACAATTTTGCTTTCGTTTTTGTCCGTTGCCCATTTTGTCAGCAAGTCCCAGGTGTTTTGAAATTCCTTCTGCGTCAAATTAAGTCGCGAAACAAGCAACGCCAAATGCCATTTTAATTCGATGTGCTGCGCATTAGCGCTTAACGCTAAAATTTCCAGTTTGTGCTTCTTTAAAAAAGCTTGATTTGTCAGGGTGATTTTTTCTATAGCATCTGCCGTTCGCATCACTATTTTTCTGTCTGAGTGAAAAAGTCCTTTGAATAAGATGTCAAAATCGCCCTGATTAGTGACTTCTTTCATTACTTTGTTGGCTTCACCAATGGAACGCAAATCGCCACCTTTTAACATGTCCTCAAATTGTTTCATCACTTTTGGGCTTCGTATTTTCATAAATTCTGTAGATGTAAAACAGGATTAATGAAATGATTCCGAAAGCTGCTCCAAGGCAAAACCACAATAGCTTATTGTAATTTGCCCGTTTAGCTTCGAATATCAGTAATATGCCTACAGCTAAACTAAATCCCCTCATGAATATATTATGAAGTAATTCTATCCAGGATCCGTACACTAACGTTTTTGTATAAAGTGATGGATCGATACTTTTAATATAGAGTGGGAAAATTAATGGATTAGCAATTTTAACAATTAGGTATACGATTATGAGTATAACCAGTCCAATCGTAGTTTTTTTATTTAAGATATTATTATTCATAGTGACTCTTATTTTATTAGTTATCATTCAATGTTTTGCATCAGCTGTCGACAGTATCTAGTCTATAGTTACCCCAAAGCCTATGTAAAAAGCAGGTGCTACATCATTGAAATGGGTGCGATATAGTCGAACGAGGCTTCCAGCTTCAATAAGTATTGGATTATCACAATTTTTAAATGCATACTGCAGTCCTAGTTTACCATTTAGCTCGATATAGGTTAATTTACCATAAAAATTCAATGTTGGAATCAACCCCACTGAAACTAACAATGGGCGAAAACCTACATATTGATTAATACCAAGAGATAGAGTGTTGTAAGATGGCATCCCTCCTTCAGCATCTCCAGGAGCTCCGCCATATCCAAAACTTGCAGTGGTCTTAGACCACTTGTTTTCAATCAGTTTGTATTCGTAGTTCAGGTAGTAAAGAGCATATTTTCCAAATCCGCCGCTTACAGAGTGTCTTCCGCACATGAATGACTCTTTGAGAGTGTCTTTCGGAGCTTCATTATTTGTTGCATCCTGAGCAACTACATTGTTACTATAAACGATTAATATAAAGATGAGTTTTTTCAATCTTATTTCTTGCTTTTAACTTGTCGTTTTTGCAGCGTTACATTTTATTTTGAACAACTTTTAATTGCATAAATTTCTTGGTTGTCTGTATAAAATAGTTTTTTCATTTATTACCCCACCAACCGTGTCTTGCTCTGAAATTTCTAAGCTATCGGGAATTTGAGCTTGCTTAACACTGCACCAAATTCCTATCATTTTCTTTTCACCAGTAATTTTATTTTGATACCAAGACGGGTAAAAACTTCCCTTTTCGAATCCAGCAATTTGTAGTGTATCCATCGAATTTATTATCAACTTTCCGTAGTATCTTAGACTACTTGTTGAGTCAATCATGAAAATCAGAGTCTGAGTTGAATTCCTTCCTTCGAACGCTACCATTTTGAAATCAATGTATAACTCAGAGCGATACGATTCTTTGATTGTCTTTTCGAGGGGGAAGCAAGAAATTAAAAGTGTTGGTATTATTACGAGCAAACTATATTTCATTGGTACTAACTTTTTTAAACATGTTTAGTTATCAGTTGTTAGGCGAATCCTGTTTTCCATACAATTTGCTTTCTTTCCATAAGTATAAAAAGTCAGTCGTACCCCAAAGTTTTCTTATAAATCAACAAATTAAACAAAATCTTCCTATATCCAAGAAGTACTGGGAGACTAAATGACACTATTATTTGTTTTGCTTAGTCTATCTAGAAAAACTCAGGTAGTGACTGGACTGCAACTGCCAATTTTTCGTTGTTTTCCTCTTTCACCGCTTCGTCCTCTGTATAGTAGTTGTAATTTTTGAAAAGGAAGTAAAATAATAGTCTGTTGTAATAGTCCAATTCTGTGTCCTGTATGATTGATAACATCTCATTTTCAATTTCAGTTCTGTTTTTGGTCTCCGACAACGCCCTTCCCAAACGGCCAATGCTACCGTAATAATGATTGGACGCCGCATTTTCAATCCTGAATGAGATTCCTAAAATTAGGTCGGACACATTAATGTTCAGTTCTTCCAGTTCCTTTATGTAGGTGTTTCTTTGCGCCCAAGCATAGCTACCGTCTGACATTCGATCAAAACGGTCATTCATAATGTCCAAATGTGCTTTAAGAAAAACTTCCCAGTTATAAGTTTCCGCAGATAATAATGCGATATTGATGGCGTGTTCTCTTGGTCGACTGTCCATACTGCAATAACCAATTACCTGCGTACTTCTCATTTCGTCTAGAAGTTTCGCTTTCTTTTTGTCAGATAGTGAAGTCCAATTTTTAGGGAGATCGACCCATCCACTTGTTAAATCATCTTTAAATTTAGCAGTCGTCGTATCAATCAGACAGTCGGTGTAACCAACCATTAAAGAATACTTTTTCGGCAACTCCGAACTCTGAAAATTTTCAGGAAAGAAAAATGCGCTGATGTTTTCTGTTGAATAGTCTGATTTCTTAGTATACTCAAACAACCAATTGTCTTTCACGTCTTTTTTGTATAAAAGAAGGTCTTCGGACTCAATGTCAAATCCATAATCACTCTTTAAATCAAAATGCTGAATCCTTACAATTTCCTTGTCTTCGTAATTCGTATATTTCATTCGAATGATAAGAATGTTCTTTTCAATTTTTGCATCTGGATACTTCGAGCCAAAATCCTCAAAGGATATATTTTGTTCCAAATCTTTTTTAGCCGACTTTATATCCCCAGCGTCCAGTTTAACAAGATGTCCGATGGATTGTTGGATTGAATAATAGGATTTATCAAAGTCACACGTTTTAAACTTCAGGTTCAGTGAGTCGACAATATGACTTAGTTTGGTCATTGTTTGTTCGCTATAAATTAAACCGTTGGAATAAACTTTAAATTCGCCTTCTTGGCTGTAAACTGAAATCGTTAAGAACAATCCAGCTACGAGGGTTATCAAATTTCTCATGGTAGTCGTTTTTTAGTGTTGAACATTACTTTTCAGGCGACGTGTCGCATCGACTTTCACTACATAAACGTAAAACCGACATTTTAATTTTGTGCCTAGAGAAGTAGTTGCTTCGTAGTCATGTAGATGAGAAAACACTCGGATTTCCATAATTTAGCAGAGAGATTTCGCACTAGTACATGAATTTTGATGCTGAAAACTGTTAATTTAATGCAGTTCCATTCAAGTAAAACTTTCGATTTGTCCAGGTTCCGCGCAGCTCATTCTTTTCGGTTAGTTCAACGTTTCTGTGAATTCGTTGTTTATTCATTTTAAGCACCCCGAAAAGCTGTGTAAGTGTTAAGTCGGCAAAGAACATATATCCTGAATTTTCTGATACAATATTGATTTGATAGATTTCAAAATCTTCTTGTTGTACTTCATTCGCCAAAGATTCCAAAAGCTCATCATAACCTTCTGCCGCGTTACTATTCGTTACTTCCGTTTGAATTTTATGATGGGTACTAAAGATCTCAATTGTGCTTAATAGACCATACTTTTCTACTGAGTAAATTTGAAGTAAACCATATATCTCAGAAGTTAAATCCATTGCGAATTTGTCCTTAGAAAGTTGACTTAAATGGGCTATGTTTTTGAATTTAATTTGCATGGTTTATGAATTGCTACTAACGGCCAACTTTTTTAATTCATTGGTTCTTGCTTTCACGTAGCTTCAGCGAAGCAAAGCCGAAGATAAAACCTTTTCTCTCAATTTCACCGTTTCTCCAAAGTAAGATTTTGAGCCTTGCTTCGCCATAGCTTTGCGAAGGCAATGCTGGCGCCTGAGTAGCTGTTAGGCTTAGTATTCATATTCTAACTTCACTTTCTTAGCTTCAGGGTCGTACGTCAAAATAAAACGTTCATTATCAAAAAGTCGTACCTGAATCTCTGCTAAAATTTCTATTTCTTCGTTTTCTGGATAAATGTCTTCAACAACACCGTTTTCGTTTGATTCATAATTTACCGAACTCTTAAAGAAAATAAATGGACTAATATTGTTCCAGTAAAAACACTTCTGAGGTACGCCATATTCCCATTTTTCAGTACTAAGCCTTTTGAATTGAGGGAAACAAGCCAAGTCAACGTACCACCCATAGATGGTTTCACTGTTTTCGGCACCAATTTTCATGGAAACAAAGGGTCTATCAAGAAGCAATTTTTGAATTTTCGGAAAATTCGTTTCATATTCCTCAAACCAAATTTTAAGGCTATCATTTTTCAATTTTGAGGAAGGAATGATGTCCAAACTTGCGCAACAAGCTCCCGCAATACTATAGGATGAATCCGGCTTGAAGTTGCAAATTATTTTGTCGTTTGAATTGGAAGCTTCACTTATAAACCTCAGAGTGTCGAATTGCGGATAATGAGTTCTTATATTGATTTCTTCTTTAGTCAAACAGAATTTTTGTCCATTTACTTCGACCCATAGACTATCACCAACTTCAGAGTTTAAGTTAAAGTTATTTTGACCGACTAAGAAAGTTGGAAGGCTTATTATGAATACGATTATCAATCTGGTGATCATGGTCTATTGAGGATAACGGTAGCCGGTTTAAAAACCAAATTCTGTCTCCTGAGAATCGAATATATGAAAATTCTAGTGGATCACTATTCTAATATTTAATTCTGGTTAAGTGTTTTTAGACAGTTTGACGGTTTGGTAAATGGCGCTCGCGATAGTGACGCTTATTTGTTATTATGGTGCGTTTTAATTCCATTTAGTATGTTTTTCCAATTCTCTTCTTCAGGAACAAAAGAAGCGTATTTATTCATAACTGGTGTCTCAATCTTAATTCTCCCACATCTTTCACATTGATATATTGTCCCTTCAACATTTAATTCGTTGTCAAGCTGAATTTTCATAATCAACCAATCATTTCTTAAGTCTCCATCTCCATTATTCCCGAATCGGTTTTTTACCCATTCTTCTTTTTTACCACTTTTATATGCCTCCATTAATGAGCAGATATCTTCAATTGTTTTATCTAACACTCTAGAATCCTCATCACGAATGAATCTTGCTTTGTAAGGAATAAAGTCTGTGTTATCTGAAATAATGTTACCACATTGGCATCCTAGTTTTGACATATATTATTCGTTTATTACACCATCACGGTTTATGCCTAGGCGCGCGGCCCAACTTTTTAAATAAATCGTTGAATCGAAGTTAAAATTATTTTCTTTCAAATTGATTGATCTTTCGAAGTAAGATTGGAGGGTTGGTGATAGACGGCTGTTATGCGTATAATTATTTAATTTCTTAAATTTTTGATGAGTTAAAGTTTAACAAAATAATCCCCATCCAATATTATATACGTTTTACCAAGAGTAATAGTGTCTATTCCGTTGTAAATATCTTGTGAAGCAATTGTAGGATATTTATCTATATGGAATTTCTTATTTTTAGTGCCATGATATAGTGTTTGTTTAGATTCATTGATTCGCCATTTTTTAGGGTTTTCACCATATGCGATAATATGATTGCCTGTAGAATCATAAAGTGTTATGTTACCATAGCTATCGTCATTTATTTCTAAATACCATTTTTCATTGCTGTTTTCTTGATGTTTCCAATTGCCGATAAAACTTGAATTAACTTTGTGAACAGCTATTTTATTACATGCAGAAATGCAACACAATAAAATTAGAAAAATGGTGCATCTGAAAAAAAATAGTTTAGCCATCACGTTTTATTTAACTCTCAAATCTAGGTAATTTGATTCTTTTATTCTAAGACATGTAAAGAACACTATCTAGTGTGTAATTGTTACCCATAACTCACTTATAACGGCAACAATTTAAACAAAAACTTCCTATATACATCCTAATCGGGTATGATATGTCCAAGTTTTAGTTGTCTGTTATTTTTCTCATATCCTTGCCTCAGATTGTTATTCCAGCTATAACAATACAAAAACCAACACCAGTGATTGCTACAGAACCTAATTGCATCTCCCCCAATATTGTAGTATCTTTGCCAACGATTTTGGGCTATAACTAAAATATAGCCGATATTTGTACTAAGAAAGAAGCACATGATTGTAGAACAACTCTATACAAAATGCCTGGCAGAGGCAGCATATTACATCGAGAGCAAGGGAGAAGTGGCGATAATTGACCCATTGAGAGAGACTGCTCCGTACATTGAAATGGCACAAGCGAATGGCGCAAAAATCAAGTATATTTTTGAAACGCATTTTCATGCAGATTTCGTTTCGGGACATATCGATTTAGCGAAGAAAACTGGTGCTGCAATTGTTTATGGTCCAACGGCTGTAACGGGATTTGATGCAATCATCGCTGAAGACAATCAAGAATTTAAAATTGGTGATGTGACGTTAAAAGTGTTGCACACACCGGGACATACACCTGAATCAGCGACATATTTGTTAATAGATGAAAACGGGAAGGAAACAGCTATTTTTACAGGTGACACCTTGTTTTTAGGCGATGTCGGTCGACCAGATTTGGCGATTAAATCCGACTTGACGCAAGAAGATTTGGCTGGAATGCTGTTTGATTCTCTTCGAAATAAAATTATGCCCTTGCACGATGAAATTACCGTGTATCCAGCGCATGGTGCCGGTTCTGCATGTGGAAAGAACATGAGTTCTGAAACGGTTGGAACTTTGGGTGAACAGAAGAAAACGAATTATGCGTTGCGTGCTGACATGACCAAAGAAGAGTTCATCAAAGAAGTCACAACGGACATTCCACCGCCGCCACAGTATTTCCCGAAAAATGCCCAACTGAACAAACAAGGGTACGATTCCTTCGATGAGGTGTTGGAGCAAGGAAATACGCCGCTTAGTTTGGAAGAGTTTAATCAAGCGGTAAAAGATGGTGCATTAATTTTGGACGTACGCACACAGGCAGATTTCATCAAAGGATTTATTCCAAACTCCTTGTTTATCGGATTGAACGGGACATTTGCCATGTGGGTCGGTGCGCTGGTGACAGACATCCACCAAAAAATTGTATTAATCGTTCCAGAAGGACAAGAGGAAGAAGCGGTGACGCGTTTGTCACGGGTTGGTTACGACAATACGATTGGCTATTTGAAAGGCGGCATTGAAACCTATGCAAAAAGTGGAAATCAATTGAACACCATTACTTCGATCAGTGCAGATGCGTTGGCTGAAGTAGCGAATAACGCAACGATCATCGACGTGAGAAAACCGGGAGAATATTCTTCCGAACACGTTGTGAACGCTGAAAATTTACCGTTGGATTTCTTAGAAGATAATTTCGATAAACTCGACAAGAACACTGAATACCATATTCATTGTGCAGGTGGTTACCGTTCTGTCATAGCAATTTCTATACTGATGCAACAGGGATTTACCAAACTGATCGATGTCGAAGGTGGTTACGGAGCGATAAAGAATACAGGGATAGAAAAGACAAACTTTGTCTGTCCAACGACTTTGAAATAAGCAACAAGAAGATTTTGGCAAAAATACGTGATATAGAATTGGGGGACTTCCCGCTGTTGCTCGCTCCGATGGAGGATGTAAGCGATCCACCTTTTCGTGCGTTGTGCAAGCAACACGGCGCTGACCTCATGTATACGGAATTTATTTCATCGGAAGGATTGATTCGCGATGCGGCGAAAAGCGTTCAGAAATTAGACATTTTTGAGTACGAACGCCCAGTTGGAATTCAAATTTTTGGTTCTGATATCGACAGTATGATTCAGGCGACGCAATTGACCGAACAAGCAAATCCAGATATCATTGATATCAACTACGGCTGTCCTGTAAAAAAGGTAGCGTGCAAAGGTGCAGGTGCTGGAATTCTCCAAGATATTCCCAAAATGGTTGCAATGACCGCCGAAATTGTCAAGGCGACAAAGTTACCTGTGACCGTAAAAACGCGCTTGGGTTGGGACGATGACACGAAATACGTGGTGGAAGTCGCTGAGCGATTGCAAGACGTCGGAATTGAAGGAATTTCCATTCACGGACGAACCCGAAAGCAAATGTACAAAGGGGTAGCCGATTGGACGTTGATTGCAGAGATCAAGAACAATCCACGCATGCACATTCCCGTTTTTGGAAATGGCGACATTGACACACCTGAAAAAGCGGTTGAATACAAAAACACGTACGGGGTAGACGGCATTATGATCGGTCGCGCTAGTATTGGTTATCCGTGGGTGTTTAACGAGATTAAGCATTTTGTTAAAACAGGAGAACATCTTGAGAAACCGAACGTACAAGACCGTGTCGACGCAGCTTTACAACATTTGGAAATGAGCGTAAAGTGGAAAGGAGAAACCTTGGGCGTTGTTGAAATGAAACGTCACTACACCAATTATTTCAAGGGAATTGGACATTTTAAAGAGCAACGCATGAAACTGGTCACCTCGTTTGATCTTCAAGAAGTGCGCGAAATTCTCCTAAAAATCAAAGAAAACGCAAGCGAATATTATTTCGTGTAAATTTTCGCATTAACTGACTTTCGTCATAGAAGTTGGGCTGAAACCTACCGAACTTTGTACCTTAAAATGGTAGTACTATGCGTTGGGTAAAAAAGGAACAGGACGAAATCAAATCGTACATTTTTAATGCGTTGGACAACAACAAAAATTATGTCAAGGAGAAAGTGCTTGGAATTCCTGCGTCTTACCTAGATTCAAAAGTTTTTTCTCAGGATAACGCTATTTTGAAAGATGCTCCATTTTTATCGGTGATGGTCAACAACCCAAATCATATTGGATGTCACACCTTGGATGCCTCCGAAAGTTTCTTTTCGGGAACGCAAGCCATAGAGCGGGAAGTGATCTCATTCACCGCCAACGACATTCTTAAAGGTGAAGGTGATTTTGACGGTTACATTGCCTCAGGTGGAACGGAAGCGAACATTCAAGCCATTTGGATTTACCGCAATTACTTCATTCAACGTTACAATGCGCGACATGACCAGATTTGCATTTTGTGCAGTGAGGATTCACATTACTCGATGGACAAAGCAGCCAATTTATTGAATGTGCGGATTTACAAAGCAGCTGTTGATGCGAATACGCGTGCGTTATCGGCAGTTGATGTTGAATTGACCGTGGAAACTGCCTTGGATGAAGGTGTGAAATACTTCATTGTCGTTGCGAATATGATGACGACCATGTTTGGCTCTGTCGACGATTACAATGTTTATTCGGATACTTTAATTGCAAGAAATTGCCACTTTCGACTCCATGTCGATGCGGCATACGGCGGTTTTTATTATCCGTTTTCGAACCCAGACAATGAGTTGAATTTTGCCAACGAGCATATCACTTCCATCACACTGGACGCACATAAAATGGCGCAAGCTCCCTACGGAACGGGAATTTTCCTCATTCGAAAAGGGTTTATGGGTTATGCAACGACCAAAGAAGCAAGTTATGTCAAAGGCGACGACAGTACATTGATTGGAAGTCGCTCTGGCGCAAACGCAGTTGCTGTCTGGATGATTCTCTCAAAATACGGACCGCACGAATGGTTTGAAAAAATCGTTGTTTTGCAAAACAGAACGTCGTGGTTGTGCAAGCAACTGGATGAATTGGCAATTGATTATTACAGAAATCCATTCAGTAACATCATCGCCATCAAAAGCGCGTTTATTTCTCCGGATGTAGCGCAGCGATATGGATTAGTTCCTGATAATCATAACAATCCAGACTGGTACAAAATTGTCGTTATGGATCATGTATCCATCGAAAAAGTGGAACCGCTCATTCAAGAATTGGGTGAACTAAGTCTGCAGGATTAAGTCGAAGTAGTTGTTTGAATTTTCTTAATCCACTCCACCGCCTTTTCTAACGAATTAAAAATTTTTGTTGGCTTTTTGGGGCGATTGAAGGTCATGTAGAAATCAGCGATAATCTTCTGTGCCCAATTTCCAATTACGATTGCATCGCAATGGGTGTAATGATTACCATTTGGATCTGCTGCCCATTCGCGTAACTCTGGATCGACATCTGAAAAGGAACCGAATTGAAAAATGTTGTAAAATTTGCCACCGCCGTAGTTGTTTAAAAAATCATACCCTACCTGAGTAATTTCCTTCCCCAGTCTTGTATCTTGTGGTATGATCACATGAAAAATGCGATTGTCGTAAAGCCTAAAAAGTACACCGTCGTGATTTTCCTCCCCAATTAAGAGAGCATCAAATAAGTCGTGATTGTCCTTTTTAAGAATCATGGAATAATGGCTATATTAGCAATCATAAATATACAAAAAATGCAACGATATCAAAGTTATATTCAAGGAAAATGGTTTGACGGTCAAGGAGTTGAAACAAATTTATACAACGCCATCACGGGTGAGCAGTTTGGAGAAACCTCTAGTGCTGGCATCGATTACGAGGCTGTGCTTGACTATGGTCGAACGATTGGAGGAGCGAAGTTGCGAAAAATGACATTTCAGGAACGTGGACGTATGTTAAAAGCGTTGGCCTTTCATTTATTGGAAAATAAAAATAAATACTATCAAGTTAGTGCGTGGTCGGGTGCCACCAAAGTTGATTCATGGATCGATATTGAAGGAGGAATTGGAAACTTGTTTGCCAATGCTTCACTGCGAAGACAATTCCCTGATTTGCCGTACAACGTGGACGGTGTTGCAGCGCCACTTTCAAAAGAAGGATCGTTTATTGGTCATCACATCATGGTGCCAAAACGAGGTGTAGCTGTTCACATCAACGCATTTAACTTCCCGATTTGGGGAATGCTTGAAAAAATTGCGGTGAATCTTATGGCGGGAGTTCCTGCCGTGGTGAAGCCATCTGAATATACGTGTTACCTAACGGAAGTGATGGTGCGCGATATCATCGATTCGAAAATTTTACCAGAAGGTTCGTTGCAGCTGATTTGTGGACTTGGACGTGGAATTATTGACCATGTAACATCAGAAGATGTAGTGACTTTCACGGGTTCTGCACACACAGGAAAGATTTTGAAAGGATTGCCGCGCATCGTTCAAGAAAGTGTCCCATTTAATTTGGAAGCTGATTCATTGAACGCAACGATTTTAGGTCAACACGCTGTCCCTGGAACGGTAGAGTTTGATTTATTCATCAAGGAAACAGTGAAAGAAATTACGATCAAGGCAGGTCAGAAATGTACAGCGGTACGAAGAATTATTGTCCCAGAAAATTTAATTGGTGAAGTACAAGAAGGCATTGCTGCACGATTGGCTTCAACGGTGATTGGTGATCCAAGTCAAGAAGGAGTGCGAATGGGTGCATTGGCGACACGTTTGCAAGTTGATCGTGTGAGAGAAAGCGTTGAGACCTTGGCGAAATCACAAGCGATTGTGTACGGTAACTTGGACGAGTTTGACGTCATCGGAGCAGATAAAAACAAAGGAGCATTCTTTTCGCCTATTTTGTTTAGAAACGACGATCCGTTTACCAAAACAGATGTGCATAACATCGAAGCATTCGGACCCGTTTCCACGATTATGCCTTACAAGAATTTAGATGATGCGATTGAATTATCCCGCATGGGGAAAGGTTCGTTGGTTTCGTCCATTGTCACCCCGAACGACGATGAAGCAAAGGAATACGTAATTGGCGCAGCGAGTATGCATGGTCGAATTTTGGTGCTCAACAAAGATTGCGCGAAGGAAAGTACAGGTCACGGTTCTCCAATGCCGTTATTGACGCACGGTGGACCAGGTCGCGCCGGTGGTGGAGAAGAAATGGGTGGAAAGCGAGGTGTTTTGCATTATATGCAACGAACAGCGATTCAAGGTCACCCAACGACCATTACGAGGATCACAGAGCAATTTCAAGTCGGAGCGGAAATGCCAGAAGCGAATCCACATGTATTTAGACAGCATTTCGAAGAATTGCGAATTGGAGATACAGTTTTCACGCACAAGCATACCGTGACAGAAGCGGACATTGTCAATTTTGCAAACGTTTCAGGCGATAATTTCTATGCACACATGGATGCGACCTCTTTGGACGGAACCATTTTCGAACAACGCGTTGCTCACGGTTACTTCCTATTATCGAAAGCAGCGGGATTGTTTGTCGATCCAAAGAAAGGTCCCGTTTTATTGAACTATGGAGTGGAGGAAGCACGTTTTACGAAGCCTGTTTATCCAGGAGCGACGATTGGCGTTCGTTTTACTGTAAGAGAAAAAATCGATCAGGAGAAAAAAGACGAAAACGATATCGCCAAAGGCATTGTCAAATTTTTGGTGGATGTTTACGACGAAACTGGAGAAACAGTAGCACTGGCGACCATTTTGACGATGGTAAAGAAGCTGGATCAGTCTACTTAAAATCAATAAACTATGAAAACAGCAATTTTAGCACTAGTACTGACAATTTCAGCGCATTCATTTGCACAGAGCGTCATATTTTGGGATCCTGAAATTGCAGTTTCAGATGGTTCTATCTACGGAAATTTTAGACCTCGAGCAACCCTTGTTGATGGAGATATTCCCTTGGTGATTTACGGCAAATCGGGAAGTGATAATTTATTTATTTCTCGATGGAATGGAAGTGGATTTGATGCGCCGATGCCCGTTTTACCAGCTGGTACTTCCGCATACATCGCAGACTGGACAGGTCCCGATATTGCATCGAAAGGAGACACGGTGATTGCTGTGTTTAAACTAAACCCGATGGAATCAGGGAATATTTATTCCGTTCAATCCGTAGATGGCGGTATTACCTTTTCGGATACCATTCGCGTAAATAGTGATGAAACTGGAAATCCATGGTTACCGTCTATGTCCATCGATCAAAATGGAAACCCTGTGGTTGCCCACATGACGCACGATGGTTCCTGGACAAATCCCAGGTATGTGATTGTTAACTCAGTCGATGCTGGAGTATCTTACACAAATCAAATGGAAATTATCAACCTCCCAGGTGAAGCGTGCGATTGTTGTCCAGCAGAAATGGTAGTGGATGACCAACGACGTCTTTTGTTGTTTAGAAATAATGAGGGAAATATACGTGATATTCACGGTGTACTTTCTCAAGATGCTGGGTTAACCTATCCATTTCAGGAGAACTTGGATCAGTCCAACTGGAGTATTGCCGGGTGCCCATCTACGGGACCTCACGGTGTTTTTATTGGAGATGAGTTGATCACTGCTTATGTGAGCGGAGCTGAAGGAGTGTACAAGTTGTATCTTTCTCAATCAGATGTAACGACAGGTTTAACATACAACAGCAGAACAGCAATGGCACCTGCGCAACTGGCAAGTGATACTCAAAATTACCCGCGAATCTCGACGTCGAATGACACGACTGTTATGGTTTGGGCAGAACGAGAATCTGGGAACACAGAAATTTTTTATTCCTTAGCATTAACTGCGGAAAACGCTGTGGACAGCCTTACCGGCAATAAATGGAAGGCCAACCTTACGACAACTGGAGTGCAGACAAACCCAGAAGTTATTTTTAAGAATGGGTTTGTGCATTTGTTTTATTCTGACAAATTTTCGGGTGATGTAATCTACCGCAGGGGTGTCATTAATTCCTTACTTTCGGTTTCGGAACTAACAAAAGAAGATGCCATTTACCCAAATCCAACGGCAGATGGGTTCGTGCGTTTTCAAGAGGTTGAAAGTGTAGTTTCTGTGACCAATGCCTTAGGAGCAAAGGTTGAATTTTCAACGTCAGCAGATAACACCGGTCTGGAGTTAGAAATCGTGAACCCTTTGAAAGGCATCTACTTTGTATCTTACATTCACTCGAATGGCGAGCGATCTACACAAAAAGTAATGGTGTATTGATGTAATTTTTTGGGTTTACTTACTTATATGTAAACGAAACGAAGATTTATGAGAACAATATACACACTGCATTTTTTTCTGGTTGTTACGTCAAACTTATTTGCTCAAGAACTGCCTAAAATTAGTGAGCCCCCTGGTTCAACCCTATATCGATGGTATGGTAATCTAGTGCAACTGAAACTGGATCCGTACGATTATAATGAATACATGATTTCATGTGAACATTGTGAAGTAATAGTAGAAGATAAGAATGGTGAAAAGCTAGCACCAAATAATTTCATGCTTACGTTCGGCTGGGAGTTCGAGGGAAATTCTTTGGAGCTTGAACTATGGGATCTATCCAAGCCCGATGTGGTGCTAAAAACCTTTAGTTTTAAAGTCGTGAACCCTCCTGTACCTTTAGTACATTTGGATGGGATTGAATCAGGGGGAAAATGCAGTCGTACACCAAAAAAATTCACTACAGAACTCCCAGCAGAGGCACCTATTCGTATGTTCAGTGATATAGACAATTGGCAAATGATTATTGATGAACAAATCGTGTACGGTGATGGCGATGAAATCAATGATTACGCACGTTCTATTTTGGCTGAATTGCCGTCTGGAACGAAAATAGAATTCAAGTGCCGTTCAATTGACCAAGAGGGTAGGAGTGGTTATCTCCATGCTGAATTCACCCTTGAATAGCATTTTTCCCTATTTTAGCGTTCAAATCAACTCCCATGAGACAGTTTTTGGTAATTTTTATTGCCGTCATCGCCTATTCTTCCTTTGCACAGACCAAGTATACCGTTCGAGATGGTGTAACGTTAGAGCCGATGCCTTTTGTCAAAGTGATTCCAAACGCTGGTACGCCATCGTTTACAGACATAGACGGACGGTTTTTGCTGAATAACGAGGCAACTTCGATTCAGTTAAGGTTCAACACTTATAAAGATACGTTGATTGAGGTGGCGAAATTGGACACGAACGTCATTTTCATGTGGAGTAGTTTGCAAGAAATTGGAGAAGTCACCGCTGTTGCGGGAGAAAATCCAGCCCATAGAATCATGGATTTGGTCATCGAGAACAGAAAGAAAAATCACCCCCTATCAAACGATGCGTTTACTTATAAAAGTTACAGTAAATTCATTTTTGATGCGAATGAAGGGCTGAAGGAGAGAGTGATGGAAGCGCCAGAAGACGATTCGCTGACAGCAGATTTAAAGTTCTTAAATGAGCAACATCTTTTTATGCTGGAAAGTGCCTCAGAAAGAAAATTCATCCCTGCCGCAAAAGACAGAGAAAACATCACAGCGTATAAGGTTTCGGGCTTGTCTCTTCCGATTTTCTCCACATTTGCGCAGAGTTTGCAATCATTTAACTTTTATGACAACGAGTTTCAGCTATTGGGAGCGACATACATCAATCCAATTGCCGAAGGAGGTACAAGACGGTATTTATTTATCCTTCAGGATACAACGGTGATTGGCAATGATACCACGTTTACAATTACCTACCGTCCTAGAATCGACAAGAACTTCAAAGGCATGGAAGGAACAATGTATATCAATACAAACGGTTATGCCATTGAAAAGGTCATTGCTTCGCCATACTCGCGTGACACCACCGTCACATTTAAAGCTAAAATTGTTCAGGACTATCATCTCATTGATGGACACAAGTGGTTTCCGTACAACCTAAGCACACAGGTAGAACTTCACGGTTTGGCCATTACAGTTGGGGATGAAGCAGGTTTTATAACGGGTAAAGGAAACACGTACATCAAAGACGTTGTGCTCAATCCAGAAGATTTAAAGAAGCGAGGCTTTGGAAATATTTCCATTGCGACCGATCCAGATGCGAAGGATGCTGATGATGACGTATGGAACGGATACCGTTCAGACGAACTGACGGATAAGGAAAAGAAAACCTATCATGTGATTGATAGTCTTGGAGAAGCAACAAACCTGGATAGAAAGTTAACGGCTCTTATGGCGCTTTCAACAGGAAAAATTCGAATCAATAAAATCAATTTACTCTTAGGGCGTTTTATTGATTACAACTTTTACGAGGATTTGCGACTTGGAGCGGGAATTGAAACTTCGGAACTGCTGATGAAAAACATAGCGATCGGTGGTTATTTTGCGTGGGCAACAGGTGACAAAGATTGGAAGTACGGCGGTTATACAACATTTCACATTAACAAGCGGAAAGGGATTGAGCTTACGTTGAATTATCAGCAGGACATCGTGCACCGTGGAGGGAATGCCTTTCAGAAAAGAGGGTTGAGTCTGAATGATACAGAAACCTATAGCCGAATCTTTAGAACCTATTTTGATAAACAACGTTTAGCCGAGGTAAAACTATCGTATTCTCCCCTTGGTAATTTGAATTTGTTTGCCGCTGGAAATTACCAGCGCGTGGAATTTACGCAAGGTTATGGCTATTTCCCAAACGATCCGAACTACTTTTCAGGTGACCATGTTGATGTGGCTGAAACGTCACTCGAGATGCAATGGAACATCCGAGAGCGTGTAATGCTTTTGGGTGACTTAAGAGTTTCTGAAGGGACTAAGTTTCCGAAAATTTCGGTGAAAATCACGAAGGGATGGAAAGGAATTGCCGAGTCGCAATTGGATTATTTGCGTCTTAATTTCCGAGTGAATCAAACAATTTCTTCCATGCGCTTTGGAAACATTAACTGGACATTGATGGCTTCACAAACCGTGGGAGATGTTCCGTTGTTTTTAAAGCAGAATGCAATTGGTACACGCCACGATTGGAATGTTTCAGCGGCGAATACCTTTGAAACAGTATATCCTGGAGAGTTTTTCCACGACCGTCAGGCATCTTTATTTTTGCGCTATGATTTTCCAACAATAAAGACCAAGGCAAAATGGAACGAACCACAGTTTATTCTTCATCATGGAATAGGGTATGGCGATTTTGCCAATCGACTAGAGCATGCGTACGCGTTTAGATCTATGGATAAGGGTTTATACGAAGCTGGACTAATAATTAGTGGTATTCTCACACAGAATACGACCAGCTTAGGAATAGGTGGATTTTACCGTTACGGCTATTACGCTGATACTGATTGGAAAAAGAACATCGTTCCGAAAATCAGTGTGAAATTTACATTGAACTAAAAAAGCACCCGCTTTAGACGGATGCTTTCATATTAGTTTTGGTTAAAATTAATGCTGAACTACAATGCGTTCAGTCATTGTACCTGAAGTCGTTTGCGTTTGCAAATAGTACAATCCGCTGTTCAAGTCAGACAATTCGATGGTGGTTGAATTTACCTTGTCAAAATTACCAGAGTAAACCACCGTTCCGCGAATATCTACAATGGAAATCGAGATAATTTCATGGTTAGAGATCACTGAAATTCTATCGTTGGATGGGTTTGGATACACAATAACTTTATTCAATGAGCTACTTGAAACACTGATAATATCAGAGATGGTCATTTTTCCATCAAAATCAAATTGCTTTAAACGGTAGTAGTTATCTCCACTTGAAGGATTTCTATCTATACTTGAGTAGTGCTGTGTTGAAGTCGTTGTTCCAGCACCATTTTCAACGGCAATTGCCGTCCAAACGCTAGCATCTACTGAACGTTCTACCACAAAGTGACTGTTGTTTTGCTCAGAAACTGTGGTCCAAGAAAGTAGAATTTCATTATCTACGTTGACCCCATTAAAGTCGGTTAGCTCGACAGATAACGGTACAATGGAACAATCTGTAGTGGCCGTATTACTAGGTGCATCCGTAACTGTAATCGTTTGTACCGTGTTGGCGTAATTGGTCACAAGTAGCACGTACACTTGGCCTGCAGTAACGCCGTTTACAACTGCTTGCTCAATAGGGGAGGCTGAGAAGCTACAGTCATTTGGTACAGCGTAAGAATTACAATTGGCTACGGCATTTGTTAAATCTGTAAAGGGCCCCCATATGGCATAATCTACATCAGAACCGGCAGTAATATCAATAACTAGGTTTCCACTTGTGGCAATTTCTAGGTAATACCAGCTTGGATTGGGTTGAGAAAATAAACAATCATAATCATTTCCAGGATCAACCTCATCTGCTTGTGTATTGTTCGCTTGCGCTGTAAAAGTAACTGGACTTCCAGAGCAAATAGGATCAGGTATAGCGCAACTTATGTTTGTCGGAGGAGGTGGTGGTGCAGCCAAAGAAGTCACACAAATATTAAAATTTCCTGTCCCCGAAGAGTAACGCCAAACTCTAATGTAATATGTTACGCCTGGAGTTAATGTCCCATTTGTAATAGAAGAATAAGTTCCTACTCCACCATCGTCATCACACGCAATTTGCGTTGGTGATCCACATGGTCCGTTATAAAGTCCCATTCCAGTATCCATATCACCAGCTGAGGTTGTGATATTTACATTTCCAGAGGCCGGAGCAACAAAGGAATACCATACATCAGGTGCACCTGGAGAAGCGCACGATGGTGTTCCACCGTTCGCAGCATTGTTTTGGTATGTTGCACCAGCTGTAGTTCCAGCCGTGTTAACACAGCCTGCGTTTACCGGTAGTGCTGGAGCTCCACATGGTGCATCAGATTGTCCAAAGCCAACAACACTTACGGTTAGTGCAATGAATAGAATACTTGATTTTTTTACGAACATAGTGTTAATGTGTAGCTTCATAATTCTCTATATCTTGTAATGTGATTTTTTCTCCTTGTAATACCAGTGCGTTGGATTCAATTAGTTCCTCTTGGTCGGACTCTGACTGCGCAATAAAAACACTTCTAGGTACAATTTTTAAATCCTGATTTTGGCTTAGCCACACTTTAATCGCATCTAAATCCTCTATGCGTACAGCATTAGATAGCGTTGTTTTTTCTTGAAATACTGACGTATAGGAATTAATAACATCCATTGTGATTTCGTCGGTGTAGACAATAACCTCACGATTTAGTGATTCCAGTTGGGCTTTGAATTCAGGAGTGTAATCCGCCTGTTCTACAAATAAGATGTGTGGATGTTTCTTCTGCCAGTCTGCAATTTCACTTTGCTGCGAATAACATGCCATGGAGAGAATTCCTGTGGCAAAAATTGAGAGAATTATTTTCATTTTAGTCTTGTTAGTAAGCGGATGGCAATAGACCATCTACTCCCAAATAACGAAAACTTTCTGTTAATGGTGGGGTAACATCGTAGTCATGTTACCAAAGTGATAATCCCACTTAATATTTTGAACCAGCGAACGAATATTTGGGCTAGAAAAATATAGAAATTTGAACAAGTAAACCTACAAAGCGTTTATATTACAACAGAACAGTTTAAGTTTAAACAAATTACACCCAAACCTTCGATCCTTCAGAGCAATTTTGGCAAATGTCAATTTGGTTCCGGTGCGACAAAACGGATTGACGAAAAGAAGTGTATTTGGGATGATTCCAAATGCTTTGAAAAGACATGTCAGAAATTGAGCCAAGCACATGTTTGGCATCTTTATCAAAACAGCAGGGAACCACTTTGCCGTCCCAGGTCAATACACTTGAAGACCACATTCTCCAGCAATGGTTTCCTGTTTTATACTTTAGTTTATAGCTGCCATCGGACTGCAACTTGTAGCGCGAATACTTCTCGTTTTCGGGCATCAATGGATTTCCATGTTGATAGTCGTAAAATTGTGCAGATTTGATTCGAACTTCATCAATTCCCATTTCCTTACCTAAACTGAAAACCTTTGAAATTTCATGTTCATTCTGTTTTACAGCCAAAAATTGGAAGATGAGGTGTGGTGTTTTGGAATTCAGTTCTTTTTTTGCTTTGAGCAGATGGTTTGTCCCCTCGATAACTTTGGCTAGAGAGCCGTGAACCCTGTAATTTTCATACGTTGCTTGCGTTAATCCGTCAATAGAAATAATAAGACGATCAAGTCCCGAATTGACGATATCCAGCGCCTTTTCTTCATCAATAAAATGCGCGTTGGTTGAAGTCGCCGTATATATTTTCTCCTTTTTTGCTTCGCGAATTAGTGCTAAAAACTGAGGGTGCAAAAAGGGTTCTCCCTGAAAATAATAGTTGATATAGAAAACCGATTTCTTCAACTGGTGAATCATTTCCTGATGAAGATTCAGATCCAGTTTTCCTGTTGGACGTGTGAATTGTTTCAAACCACTTGGACATTCTGGGCAACCTAAATTACATGCTGTTGTTGGTTCTATACTTACAGAAAACGGAAGTCCTTTATGAACGGCTTTTTTTGTCAACCGTGAGAAAATATAACTGGATTTCAATCGCATCAGATTCCATACTCGATAAAAAGTAAGATGCTTTAGTATATTGATATTATCTCGATAGGTTGAAATCGCTTTATATAATTTAGTGATACAATTAACGCATGATGGTAATGTGTCCCGTCGCTAATTTATTCGGATGACGTGGTTCACAGGACGTGTATTTCAATCGCCACACGTACATTCCATCTGGTGCTATATTTCCTGCTTGGTTGGTGCCATTCCATCCTTCATTTACGTCGTTGGTTTCAAAGATCAATTGACCCCATCGATTGTAAATTTGTAGATTCCAATCGACAGCACCTAAATAAACAATTGGTAAAAACTCGTTATTAAATTCATCACCATCAGGTGTAAATGTATTTGGAGCATAAATCGTATACGGCTCAATATAAAGATAGTTGTACGCAGTATCTTTGCAACCATAATCGCTCGTTACGATCAAATAGGGATTTCTGCTCCCATGATTTAGATAGGTATGGTAGGGATGCTCTTCGTTACTAATCGAAGAATCATCATCAAACCAATAGAAATAGGTCGCGCCGTCTATGGATTCATTAATAAATGTAATATCCGAATGACAGATGTCGGTTTCTTCTGGTGTCACCGAAAACTGTGCATGAGGGATTGGGCGCACATGGACAATATCTGGTTCGAACATCGTTAGCGTATCAATACATCCAGACGTTGTCGAAATGGTTAGTGTCACTGGAAATGGCCCTACATTTTCATAAATGTGATTTGGGTGCTGGGCTGCAGAGGTTGCTCCGTCACCAAAATCCCACAGGTAGGTTATTCCAGTTTCAGCAAAACTCAAATCAGTGAACTGCGCTGAAAAGGGTACACATTGTAATCCAGGTTCCAAGCGGAAATCGATAACAGGTTCTTGATAGATGTAGATTGTATCTCTAGCAATTTCCTGACAAATTTCAAAAGATCCAGTCAGTGAAATAGGTACGGCTCCTGTTGTTGAGAAAACCACATTGTTCTCAATAACATTGGTCGAGGTTTGCGGTGTTGAATTTCCACCGAAATCCCATGTGTATGTCGCACCGACAGGACCATCAACTTCGCCAATAAAATTAAAGCTGTTATCCGTAATGCAGAGTGAATCTTCGGAGGTAAAATCTACTTCGAGTTTGTAATTAATGACAATTGTTTCGGTGATCGTGTCACCACAAGCAGGGGAGGAATTGGTTATTAGTTGGATGTCGTAAGTTCCAGGACCAGGAAAAGTTACTGTTGGATTTACCTCGGCGCTTGTTCCCGCTAAACCAAAATCCCACAGATAATTAATTCCATTTTGAGAATCATTAATAAAATCGATGACCAATCCTTTGCATTCAACAGTATCGGGGTAAATCATTCCTGCAATGGGTTCGGGGAAGATGTAGACCGAATCTATATATGTCGCTTCACAATGAAAAAACTCCGCATAAACTTCTACGGGAATAAATCCAGTGGTAGCAAAATTAACGTTATTGACATTCATTCCTGTAGCGATGGGTGGGTTTGCGCCTCCTCCAAACTCCCAGAAAAGTTCTGTGCCGACAGGTCCATCCGTAATTCCTTGAAAATTGAAGCTATTTCCATCGAAACAAAGGGAGTCTTCTGAAGTATACTCCACATCAAATGGCGGACCCACAACGATTTCCATTATGGCTGTATCGGTACAAGGCAGTCCAGGATTAACAACTAATGTTGCAAAATACTGACCGGCTGAAGGATACGTGTAAGAAGGTTCGAAATCTGTGCTTACATCAGTGGTAATACCAGGAACTCCAAAATCCCACGAATAGGTTGGAGGGAAAGGACTGTTCGATGTATTGGAGTTATTTTCAAAATGAATTTCAAAACCATCACAGTATGAAGTAAATGTCGATAATTGCGGTTGTGTTGGCAATATGGCTTCAATTTGAAGTTGGCAGTTAAAAACTCGGAAAAGAAAATCACGCATGGTTTGATTTATGACAACTCCGTTGCGTATTTCCTGTACGCGAATTCCAACGACATACAAGCCTGTTAAATTGGGAGATGCAGTCAATAATCCTGTTGCTGGATCAATGTTAATTGTCGACCCTGGACCTAGCGGGTTATTTGCCGAATTACCGCCAGACCATATTACGTTGGGATAATTTGGAGGAGGAGGAGGATTTGGAGCTGGAGCGAATGCTGTACCACCAGCGAATGGTGTCACAAAGGAATACACTAGCTCGTCCCCGTCAGGATCTGTTGCACTGTGATCAAAAACTAAATCTTCATTATTGCACAAAAGCAGCGGTGGGTAATCGTTAAATCGTGGACTGCTGTTGATATGAAAATTATTGGCACTCCCAGGTACTCTGCACGTTAATGTAAATCCAGTGTCGTCAGGATTTACAATGTTCGTAATATTTGGACCTCGACAGCAACGTTGGTAGGAAATAGTATAGCCGCCATTTGAAGGAGGTAAATTTAGAATCACCGTATAAAGGGAGTGCTGCGTACAAATATTGTTCGGTGGAGTTACACAAGGATTATTAAAAACTACAGGGACATTTGTGAGACCAGTGTACTGAACCTGTACGTTATTAATTAGCTGATTACTTTCGTTAAAGACTCCTAGCCCCAAAGGACTATCAAATCCTGCTCCAGTGGAGTTACAATCGCGGTAAACCGAAATGTAAAACTGATAGTTATTATTGCCTAAATAATCATAATAAATCTCGCCACCTACAATGTGAGAGGCTTGCACATTGAAGAAATTCAATGAAATTAGTATGATGATTAAATAACGCATTCTGTTCCTAGACGTAAATTTAATGGAAATGTTGTCCTTTTGAAAGAAAATACCATCTTATTGATTTATCGGTAATTAATTACATTTTAACTTCAACTTCTATTGAATAGAATGTTCAAAAATAAAGCCAAGATTTGTCATCAACTTTGTAGAGGATATTTCTCGAATAACAGAAGGAGTTGAATCAAAGTTTGGCGTCGGAATACCTAGATTATCGGCAACTTCTGAATAGTATTTTTCTCGCGTTGGATGCAATGGATAAACGACATTAAAAACGTGCCCATATGTATCCGTTTCTGAAACCTTTAGGACAACTTGAATAACATCGCGTTTATCAACAAAGTTAATTATGCCTTTTGGATTTTTTACGTTGACTTTTCCACTTAATGAATGCACAGGATGTCTGTCGTTACCTATTAATCCTCCAAGTCGCAATCTGGTAAGGTTTGTCCCAAGGAGATGATTCAATTGTTCTTCTGCTTGATGCAGAACTGTTGTTTTTTCGTCCGCCTCAAACACATAATTTTCAGTATACACTCCAGATTTCTGAGGATAAATCCCCGTCGAACCTAAAAAGATAAAACGCGTTTCTGGTTTAAATTGATTGGCGATGGAACACAAATAACTACCGTATAAACTAGGTTCTTCTCTTTTGATTGGCGGAATGGAAAGCACAACGATGTCAGTAGCTTCAATTATTTTGGGTTGAATCGTTGCATATTCCTTTAGAACAAAGGCGTTGATTCCTTTCTTGTTTAACATCGTCAGTTTTGCTTCTGAAGTCGTTGATCCAAAAACGGTATGACCATTTTTAATCAGTTCTTCAGCTAATGTACCTCCCAACCAACCACATCCAATTATTGTCCAATTCAATTGCATTATTTTTAGATGTGAAAGGTACGAATGATTATTTTTGAATCATGAAATAAGCCATAACAAAATCGAGATAAGGATCGATGAATATCTTATGGCGATTCCCTGTCTGACGACAAGGCAGGCATATGACCCTTAAAAATAAATTAGATACATATGATTTTTTCAAAAGCATTTATTCGGTTCAATTGGATAACACTCGTTCTGATTTACCTCGTTGTTGTCGCAGGTAGTTTTGTGCGAATTACAGGAAGCGGAATGGGATGTCCCGATTGGCCAAAATGTTTCGGTCAGTGGGTTCCACCAACGGATATTTCTGAAATTCCAGCGAATTACAAGGAGATTTATTCGGAAAAACGCGCTCAAAAGATTGAGAAGTTTGCTAATTTTTTGTCCTCAATAGGAATGAATGAAACTGGTGAGCAACTCAAGAATGATCCACTATTGTTAGTCGAAGAAGATTTTAATAGTACAAAAACGTGGACGGAGTACGCCAATCGTTTGTTTGGGTTTTTAGCTGGAAACGCCATGCTAGTGGCGTTTTTCTGGTTGTTGCTGAAGTATCGAAAACGAAAGATTGTCCTTCTTGCCGCATTTAACCTCGTCTTGATGGCAATCGAAGCGTGGTTCGGATCAATAGTGGTCGCTTCAAACTTAGTTCCCTGGACGATTACGATACATCTGTTTTTAGCCCTTGTGATTATCGGAATTCAACTCTATGTTATTCGTTTGATTAGTCCTGTTTATAGTCAGAATTTACAACAACCACGATGGATGTTGATTGTGCTCTGGGTGACTTTTCTCATCACTTTTTACCAAATGTTCTTGGGAACACAGGTGAGAGAATCTATTGACGAGCTGACAAAAATGGGCTTCGATCGAACTTCTTGGACGGAAAAACTGGGTTGGTCATTTTACATTCATAGGAGTTTTTCTTGGTTCGTGCTGGTCATTATCGTGCTAATGGCATGGAAAAATGAGCAATTGCAAAAGTACAATGCGATACGAGCGGTCTTCGTAGTTTTAATCATTGAGCTACTTTCAGGCGTTCTTCTGGCCTACTTTGATATGCCTGGGTTAATTCAAACTAGTCACTTGGTGTTTGCCACCGTTCTTTTTGGGATTTTAACCATGCTTGTTTTTAGAAGTCGAAGTGCAACTCAAGTTACGTTGTAGATTTAATTTCTAACTTAGATTTGTAGCTATGTATATAATTGGTCTATTTCTCGCATTGTTGATTGGTACTGTTTTGGGACTTGTCGGTGGAGGTGGATCAATTCTTACCGTTCCTTTGGTGCATTATTTCTATGGTGAAAGCATGTTGATTGCGACCAGCTACTCTCTGTTCATTGTCGCCATTGCCTCTGGTGTTGGTGTCATTCAGCGCCTTAAACACGATGTCATTGATTTTAAGAATGGAATCGTTTTTCTGATTCCAAGTATGCTAACAGCATTTGCAATTCGCGCGTTCGTTATGCCAATGTTCCCATTGAATTTTGCATTGAGCGACTGGCAGTTATCGCGTGACACACTGATCTCGGTTCTTCTGATATTAGTAATGTTTTTCACTGCATTTAGAACGCTGCAGAAGAAGGATAGAATTCCACCTGAACGCATTGCGCTACCAACGATAATTTTCTTCGGTATATTAACTGGAATCCTGAGCGGATTTATTGGCGCTGGCGGTGGATTTATTATTGTTCCCATCTTATTGCGTTTAGGACTGGAGATGAAAAAAGCAATTGGAACGTCCATGCTTATAATTTGTGTTCAGTCGTTCGTTGCTTTAGGCGGAGATTTCTTAAATCCTGAACTTGACATTGTACACGCTATCAATTGGAATTTGCTAAGCATACTCACAGCAATAACTATGGTTGGTGTGTTTATTGGGACGTACCTGCAGAATATTTTTACGGGGAAAGTTCTACGAAAAGTGTTTAGCGCCTTGCTAATCGTTGTTGCGTTAGGAATCACCCTCGAGTTTATATTTGAGAAATAAAATCCTATTCCATCTTGACATTCAGTTTTTGAATACTATATTTGCACACCTGAATTTTTAGAATTCACTGGTCCTATAGCTTCCCGATAGAGTTTCGTATTGCTGCGCAACTCGACTAAATCGGGACAGGCACTTCGCCATAGGACAAGTGTCATTTGAAAATAAGGAACAAAAATTAAAGGTCCTATAGCTCAGTTGGTTAGAGCACCTGACTCATAATCAGGTGGTCGCTGGTTCGAGCCCAGCTGGGACCACAGATTCAGAGTGAGAGAAGAGAGCGAGTATTGAGTTACTTGCTCTTTTTTTGTGCGTTATTCTGGGCGAGAAGTAAGATGCCGAGGTCAAATTTTCAAGGAAGGATGACGTAGAAAATGACCATCGGTAAGCCCAGCTGGGACCACAGATTCAGAGTGAGAGAAGAGAGCGAGTATTGAGTTAC
>CAZXRU010000024.1:0-44972 GCA_964643345.1 uncultured Fluviicola sp. | reverse complement strand
GTATGGGTAAAGGTAAAGGTGCTCCAAGTCACTGGGTTGCAGTTGTTAGACCAGGGCGTATTTTGTTTGAAGCAGACGGTGTACCGTATGAGACAGCAAAGGAAGCTATGAGATTAGCTGCGCAAAAGTTGCCAGTTAAGTGTAAATTTGTTACGCGTAACGACTTTGTAATACCAGGAAAATAGTAATTTATTATGAAGCAGCAAGAAATCACAAAAATGTCAATAGAAGACGTAAAGAACCAAGTTTCAAATTTGTCTGAGAGATTAGCAAAAATGAAATTGGCGCATACGGTTGCTCCAATGGAGAACCCTATACAAATTCGTGACATGAGAAGAACAATCGCAAGATTGAAAACTGAGTTAACAAAGCGTGAAGCGCAGGCTTAGTGCTTGTTAAATTCAAAAGTAGTTTGAAATGGAAAAGCGAAATTTAAGAAAAGAACGTATAGGGATAGTTACTAGCGACAAGATGGATAAGTCTATCGTCGTTTCAGTAGAAAGAAAGGTAAAACACCCTAAGTATGGTAAGTTCGTAAAGAACACTACTAAGTTTGTAGCCCACGA
This sequence comes from uncultured Fluviicola sp., assembly GCA_964643345.1. Lineage (GTDB taxonomy): Bacteria > Bacteroidota > Bacteroidia > Flavobacteriales_D > Crocinitomicaceae > UBA4466. The sequence continues at coordinate 44,406 of CAZXRU010000024.1, read as the reverse complement.
TGAGAAAAATGACTGTAACGAAGGTGATACAGTTAGAATCATGGAGACGAGACCATTGTCGAAGTCGAAGAACTGGAGATTAGTAGAAGTAATTGAACGAGCGAAATAATTTTTAGTAATGATACAAAGTGAATCAAGACTCAAAGTAGCAGATAACTCCGGAGCAAAGGAGGTTTTAGTTATCCGTGTTTTAGGAGGTACTAGACGTCGATATGCTTCAGTTGGAGATAAGATCGTCGTTACTGTGAAAAGCGCAATGCCGAACGGAGCTGTGAAAAAAGGATCAGTTGCCACTGCGGTAATAGTAAGAACAAAAAAGGAAGTACGTCGTCCAGATGGATCCTACATTCGTTTTGATGATAACGCATGCGTTATCTTAAACGCTGCAGGTGAAATGAGAGGAACCCGTATCTTTGGACCAGTTGCCCGAGAGTTGCGTGATGCAAACTACATGAAAGTAGTATCATTGGCTCCTGAGGTACTTTAAATTGAATTGAAGTTATGCAACAGAAATTACACATTAAAGTAGGTGACACTGTTAAGATTTTAGCAGGAGAATCTAACGGTCAGGAAGGTAAGATCCTTTCGATCGACAGAAAGAAAATGCGTGCATTGGTAGAAGGAATTAATTTGGCAAAACGCCATACCAAACCAAGTGCTGCAGACCCTCAAGGTGGTATCGTGGAGAAAGAAGCAGGAATCCACATTTCCAACCTTATGGTTGTTCATAAAGGTCAGGCATCTCGTCTTGGTCGTAAATTGAACAAAGAAGGAAAATTAGTACGTTATTCAAAAAAGTCAGGGGAGGAAATTAAATAATGAGTTATACACCAAGACTTCAGGAAAAGTACAGCACTGAAATTATTTCAGGGCTTACTGAACAGTTCGGTTACAAGACGGTTATGCAAGTACCGAAACTGCAAAAGATAATTTTAAGCCAAGGTGTCGGTGATGCCGTAGGTGATAAAAAATTAATCGACAACGCTGTTGAAGATTTGACTCGTATTGCGGGACAAAGAGCAGTAGCAACAATCTCTAAAAAGGATATTTCTAATTTCAAATTGAGAAAAGGAATGCCAATTGGAACCAAAGTAACACTAAGAGGTGCAAAAATGTACGATTTCTTAGATCGATTAATTTCGGTAGCTTTGCCAAGAACTAGAGATTTTAGAGGTATCCCAGCAAAAGGATTTGATGGACGTGGTAACTTCAACATGGGAGTTAAAGAACACATCATTTTCCCGGAGATTGATATCGATAAAGTAAGTCGTATTATGGGAATGGACATTACGTTTGTAACAACTGCGCAAAGCGATGAAGAAGGAAAGGCCCTTCTAGATGCTTTCGGATTTCCATTTACAAAAAAATAAGAAGACATGGCAAAAGAATCAATGAAAGCGCGTGAGCGCAAAAGAGAAAAATTAGCAGCTCGTTACGCAGAAAAACGTGCAGAGTTGACTAAGATTTTAAAGTCTAGCGACAATTCTGATGAAATGCAAGATGCTAAATGGAATGCGATGATCGCACTTCAAAAGTTGCCAGCAAATTCATCAAAAGTTCGCGTTCACAACAGATGTGGATTAACTGGACGACCAAGAGGATATATGCGTCAGTTTGGTATTTCAAGGGTAACATTCCGTGAAATGGCATTGGACGGGAAAATCCCAGGTATTAAAAAAGCAAGTTGGTAAAATTATAAATGGGTTACAGGTTCAATATAATTGAAAACCGTAACCGTAAATTAAAAGTATGAATACAGATCCAATAGCAGATTATTTAACTCGAATTCGTAACGCTAGCGCTGCGAAATTGAAAACAGTTGAAATTCCAGCTTCAAACGTAAAAAAAGCGATTACGCAAATTTTGTTTGATCAAGGATACATCACAGATTTCAAATTTGAGGATGATAATAAGCAAGGTACCATCAAAATTGCGTTGAAATACAATGCATCAACTAAAGTTCCAGCAATTACTAAATTGCAAAGAGCTTCTAGACCAGGTTTACGTAAATATACTGGCGCGACAGAAATGCCACGTGTATTGAACGGACTTGGAGTTGCAATTGTTTCTACGTCAAAAGGTGTTATCACAGGTAAAGAAGCAACAAAAGAAAACGTAGGAGGAGAAGTTCTTTGCTACGTATATTAATTTTTAAGTTTAAGTCAAAATGTCAAGGATAGGTAAATCCCCAGTAACAATCCCGAGTGGAGTAGAAGTGAAAGTTGACGGTAATGTAATTACTGTTAAGGGATCCAAAGGCGAATTGACGCAAGAATTTGATTCTTGTGTTTCAATTAGCATTGAGGATGGAGTAATAACTTTCACCCGCGAATCAGAGGCACCAGATCATAGAGCTAAGCACGGTTTATACCGTTCATTAGTACAAAACATGATCATCGGTGTTTCGGAAGGGTTCAAAAAGGAGTTAGAAGTAATTGGTGTAGGATACAGAGCAAGTGCAAACGGTCAAACGTTAGAGCTTTCTCTTGGATTTTCTCACCCATTTGTTTTCGAGCTTCCTAAAGAAATTAAGGTATCTGCAGTGTCTGAAAAAGGAAAGGCTCCATTGGTAACATTGGAATCATTCGATAAACAGCTAGTAGGACAAGTCGCTGCCAAAATTCGTTCCCTTCGTAAACCAGAACCTTACAAAGGTAAAGGTGTTCGATTCTTAGGTGAAGAAATCAGAAGAAAAGCTGGTAAAACAGCAGCGAAGTAATAATTAGATATCATTAATTGAGTTATGGCATTTAGTAAAGTAAATAGAAGAGCAAAAATCAAAAGAAGAATCAGAAAGAAAATTACTGGTACTTCTGCGATGCCTCGTTTGTCTGTGTTCAGAAGTAACAAGCAAATGTATGCGCAAATTATTGATGACTCTACAGGTTTAACACTTGTATCAGCGTCATCATATAAGAGTAAAGCAAAAGGCAACAAAGTAGAGCAAGCTGCACTTGTTGGAAAAGAAGTAGCAGAAAAGGCGAAAAAAGCTGGAATAGTATCGGTTGTGTTTGATCGTAACGGATACTTATACCACGGTAGAGTTAAATCATTAGCTGACTCGGCAAGAGAAGGCGGACTAAAATTGTAATAATGGCACAAGTATTAAACAGAGTTAAATCGGTAGAAACCGAACTGAAAGATAAGTTGGTTGCCGTAAACCGCGTAACGAAAGTTACGAAAGGTGGACGTACATTTAGTTTTTCTGCAATTGTTGTTGTAGGTGATGAAAACGGTATCGTTGGTCATGGTCTTGGAAAAGCTAAAGAGGTAACTGAAGCGATTTCGAAAGGAATCGATGATGCGAAAAAGAACTTGATCAAAGTTCCTTTATTGCACGGAACAGTTCCTCATATTCAAAAAGGTAAATTCAGTGGAGCAAGAGTTTTGTTGAGACCAGCCTCAGAAGGTACAGGAGTTATCGCCGGTGGTGCGATGCGTGCTGTATTGGAGAGCGTAGGTGTTCACAATGTCTTGGCTAAATCTCAAGGATCATCAAACCCTCACAACGTTGTTAAAGCAACTATTGATGCATTGTCTCAAATGAGAGATGCTGTTACAGTAGCGAGACAAAGAGGTATTGAGCTTGATAAAGTGTTTAACGGATAAAGAGAGCAACTATGGCGACAATTAAAATTAAACAAGTTAGAAGTGCTATCAATCGTACGGCACGTCAAAAAGCAACGATCCAAGCATTAGGGTTTAAAAGATTAAATCAGACAATAGAAAAAGAGGCAACTCCTCAAATTCTAGGAATGATTGATAAAGTTCAACACCTCGTAAAAGTGGTTGAATAAACGTTAAAACATTAAGAGATGAATTTACATAATTTAACTCCTGCAAACGGGGCTACAAAAAATAGAAAGAGAATAGCTCGTGGACAGGGATCTGGACACGGTGGGACTTCTACACGTGGACATAAAGGAGCAAAATCAAGATCAGGATACTCGAAAAAGGTAGGTTTTGAAGGTGGACAAATGCCACTTCAAAGACGAGTTCCTAAATTTGGTTTCAAAAATATCAACCGCGTTGAATACAAAGGAATTAATTTGGATATTATCCAGTCATTAATTGAGCGAAAAGGGGTGAAAGAAATCAACCTAGAAGTGCTTCAAGAAAATGGATTAGTTTCTAGAAACGAGTTAGTTAAAATACTTGGTAGAGGAGAGTTAAAAACGAAGATCAATGTGATTGCTCACAAATTCTCGGCAACTGCAAAAGCTGCAATTGAGGGACAAGGTGGGAATTGTTCAGAAATCTAATTAACTTTGCCAACATTTTTTACAAATGAAAAGATTTATAACTAGTTTAAAGAATATCTGGAAGGTAGAAGAATTAAGAAAGAGAATCTTATTGACGCTCGGACTTATACTTATTTATCGTATCGGATCCTTCATCATTCTGCCAGGGGTGAATTACACCGCATTGGCTGAGGCGCAAGCTGCTGGAGGTCAGAATATGTTAGAGACACTTCTATCCCTTTTCTCAGGTGGTGGTTTTTCGAATGCATCTATTATGGCGTTAGGTATTATGCCATACATTAGTGCGTCGATTATCATGCAGCTGTTAGGAATGGCAGTTCCGGCTGTTCAGAAGATGCAGCAGGAAGGTGAATCGGGAAGAAAGCGTATCAATAATTATACGCGGATCTTAACGATTGTGATCTGTGCACTGCAAGCACCAAGTTATTTGACATTGTATGTTGCTAACAAAGGAGCTTTACCGGAAGACGGTGGAACTTTCTGGTGGACTCAGTCCATCATCGTGTTAGTCGCAGGTGCAATGTTTGCAGTTTGGTTAGGAGAAAGAATCACAGAAAAAGGTGTAGGAAATGGTATTTCTTTATTGATTACTGTGGGTATCCTTGCAAAGCTTCCAGAGGCGTTTATGGCTGAATTTGGTTTCGCTGTAGAATCTGGAAACTTGATTAAGATCGTTCTAGAGATCATTATTTTTATGGTGGTCGTTTTAGCAACAATCCTAATTGTACAAGGAGTTCGAAAGGTTCCGTTGAATACAGCTAAGAGAGTTGTAGGATCAAGAGCTGCAGAAGATCAAGGTGCTAGAAGTTATTTGCCAATCAAGGTAAATGCGTCTGGAGTAATGCCGATTATCTTTGCGCAAGCGATCATGACGGTACCAATGATGATCTTCACCAGTGGTACAGAAGGAGGTTTTGTAGCGAAACACTTTAGTGATATTTATGGATTTGGGTATAACGCCTTGTTAGCAGTGCTAATTATCGTGTTCACTTATTTCTATACGGCTATTATGATTAATCCTCGTAAGATTGCCGATGAACTAAAGCGAAGTGGTGGATTCATTCCAGGTATTCGACCAGGAGAGGAGACATCAGGATACATTGATTCACTTGTTTCTAGAATCACGTTTCCAGGTTCGTTGTTTTTAGCATTCATTGCTATTATTCCAGCAATTGCAAAATTAGCAGGAGTAAATGATGCTTTTGCCATGTTTTTCGGAGGAACTTCACTTTTAATCATGGTGGGAGTTGTTCTTGATACGTTGCAACAAATCGAATCTTACTTATTGAATCGTCAAATGGATGGCTTGATGGAAGGAACACGTGTGAAGGGAAGAAGAGGTGCGAACGAATTATCAGGATTTTAATCATGGCAAAACAAGCATCGATTGAACAAGATGGTGTAATCATTGAAGCCTTATCTAATGCAATGTTTAGAGTTGAGTTAGAAAACGGTCACGTGATTACCGCGCATATTTCTGGGAAAATGAGAATGTACTACATTAAAATTCTTCCTGGAGATAAAGTGAAAGTGGAAATGTCTCCATACGATTTATCAAAGGGACGTATCACATTTAGATATAAGTAAAGAGAAAACAAGAAAAGGAAGTTTTCGATACGCAAACGGTAAGTTTGCAGAATTTAATTTAGGCTACTTGATTTAATCATTGAAGCTGGAAAATTGAAGGAAAGTCGATTACGGATTAATAAAAACTGAAACAATGAAAACAAGAGCATCAGTAAAAAAACGTTCTGCAGATTGTAAGATCGTTAAGAGAAAAGGTAGAGTTTATGTGATTAATAAAAAGAATCCTAAATTCAAACAAAGACAAGGGTAAAAAGAATAGAATATGGCACGTATTTCAGGTATTGATTTACCAAAAAACAAAAGAGGTGTAATAGGTTTAACTTACATCTACGGTATAGGAAGAAGCAAAGCAAGCACTATTTTAAGTGATGCTGGTGTTGATGAAAACACGAAAGTTCAAGATTGGACGGACGATCAACTAGCTGCTATTCGTAATGCGATGAATGAAATTAAAGTGGAAGGAGCATTGCGTTCTGAAACTCAATTGAACATTAAACGCTTAATGGATATCGGTTGTCAACGAGGAATTCGCCACAGAGCTGGATTGCCGTTGAGAGGTCAACGTACTAAGAACAATTCTCGTACTAGAAAAGGTAGAAGAAAAACAGTTGCTAATAAAAAGAAATAACCCTGTTATTTCTGATAGAGCAAACGGTAGTGCGGCTCCAATGGAGATGTGCTTTTCGTTTAGAAATCTGTTAAGATGTGCTTAGATCAGAAAACAGTGTGAAAAGTTAACAGCTAACGATTTCTCTAAAGCAACAAAAGAAAAGAATAATAAATAGCTAAATAAAAATGGCAAAGTCGAATCAAAAAAAGAAGAAGAATGTCAAAGTAGATGCATTGGGTGAAGCGCATATTCAAGCTACCTTCAACAATGTCATTATTTCTTTGACTAACAATGCTGGTCAAGTTATTTCTTGGTCATCTGCGGGAAAAATGGGCTTTCGTGGTTCTAAAAAGAACACGCCTTATGCTGCACAAGTTGCGGCAGAAGATGCAGCGAAAGAAGCTCATGACTTCGGATTACGTAAAGTTAAGGTGTATGTGAAAGGACCTGGTTCAGGACGTGAGTCTGCAATCAGATCATTACACAACGCAGGAATTGAAGTGACAGAAATAGTTGATGTTACTCCAATGCCACATAACGGATGTCGTCCACCGAAACGTAGAAGAGTATAATTTAAATTAAACAGGGGAATCGGGTTATCGAAGGAAAGCCTTAATTCATAACTACCCCAAAATAAAACAAAAATGGCAAGATACACAGGTCCAAAATCAAAAATCGCACGTCGTTTCAAAGATCCAATCTTTGGTCCAGATAAAGCGTTGGAAAAAAGAGCTTACGGTCCAGGACAACATGGTCCAAACAAGCGTAGAGGTAAGCAATCGGAGTATGCAATTCAGTTAGGAGAAAAGCAAAAAGCAAAGTATACGTATGGTATTCTTGAGCGTCAATTCTCTAACATGTTTGAGAAAGCTTCTCGAATGAAAGGCATTACTGGTGAGAACTTATTGCAATTATGTGAAGCACGTTTAGACAACACTGTTTACCGTTTAGGAGTTGCTCCTACACGTCGCGGTGCTCGTCAATTGGTTTCTCATAAACACATCACTGTAAATGGTGAGTTGGTAAACATACCTTCTTACATTGTACAAGTTGGTGATGTTGTTGGAGTTAGAGAGAAATCTAAATCGTTGGAAGCGATTGCATCTTCACTAGCAGCTAAAACAAATAGTTTTGACTGGTTAGATTGGAATCCTTCAGCAATGGAAGGTAAGATGTTAGCTACGCCTTCACGCGAAATGATCCCTGAGAACATCAAGGAACAACTTATCGTCGAATTATATTCTAAGTAATAATTAATCATATTGGGTGTTGGCCAAAGGGTTTGATGGTACTTCTTCAAACTTTCAGAACCGCGCAACCGATACACAATTAAAAAGAAGAAAAACAAATGGCAATTTTAGATTTTCAAAAACCTGACAAGGTTATCATGATCCAATCTGACGAGCACGAAGGACAATTCGAATTTCGTCCTTTAGAGCCTGGATATGGAATTACTGTAGGTAATGCGTTGAGACGTATACTTCTTTCTTCATTGGAAGGATTTGCGATTTCTTCCATTCGTATAGAAGGAGCAGACCACGAATTTTCTACAATCAAAGGAATCGTTGAAGATGTTACGGAAATTATCTTGAATTTGAAACAAGTTCGTTTCAAGCAACAAATTGATGGAACTGATGAAGAAACAGTAGTTGTTTCTATCGCAGGTCAAAATCAATTGACAGCAGGAGATTTAGGTAAATTCACATCAGCATTTCAAGTATTGAATTCTGATTTGGTTATCTGTAACATGGAACCTTCAGTGAAGTTGGAAATGGAATTAACGATCAAAAAAGGTCGTGGTTACCTTCCAGCTGATGAAAACAATATTACTGGTGCACCATTCGGTACAATTTCAATTGACTCTATTTTTACACCTATCAAGAATGTAAAATATACAGTTGAAAATTTCCGTGTAGAGCAAAAAACAGATTACGAGAAGTTAATTTTTGACATTAAAACGGACGGATCAATTCACCCAAAAGAAGCATTGAAAGAAGCTGCGAAAATTTTAATTCACCACTTCATGTTGTTCTCTGATGAAAGAATTACTTTGGATAGTGAAGTGAAATCTGAAACTGAAGAGTTCGATGAAACTTCATTGCACATGCGTCAGTTGTTGAAAACAAAATTAGTGGACATGGATTTATCCGTACGTGCATTGAATTGTTTGAAAGCTGCAGATGTTGAAACATTAGGAGACTTAGTTTCTTACAACAAGAATGACTTATTGAAATTCAGAAACTTTGGTAAGAAATCTCTTACTGAGTTGGAAGATTTAGTAGATAACAAAGGTCTTTCTTTTGGAATGAACGTTTCAAAATATAAATTAGATAAAGATTAGTATCGCAAATTAAATTAATAATGGCGTAATAGGTGATTAAGATGACGCGATACAGAAAACATCTTAGTTAACCGTTACTTACGAAATTTAAAGTTATGAGACACGGAAAAAAATTCAATCATTTAGGTAGAAAAACAGCGCACAGAAAAGCAATGTTATCTAACATGGCATGTTCACTTATTGAGCACAAATCAATCAACACAACTCTTGCAAAAGCAAAAGCGTTGAGAGGATACGTTGAGCCATTGATTACTAAATCTAAAGCCGATTCAACACACTCAAGAAGACTTGTGTTTAGTCAATTGCAAAACAAAGAGGCAGTTACTGAATTGTTCAGAGAAATTGCTCCTAAAGTTGCAGACCGTCCAGGAGGATACACACGTATCATTCGTACAGGATACAGATTAGGTGATAATGCTGAAATGTGTATGATTGAACTTGTTGATTTCAACGAGATCTACACAAATGAAAAAGCAAAATCAACTACACGTCGTTCACGTAGAGGTGGATCAGCTAAATCAGCTGCAGCTCCTGCTGAAGGAAATGTAGAAGGTTCAACTGAAGAGGTTAAAGCAGAAACTACAGCAGAAGTTGTAGAAGAAGTGAAAGCTGAAGAGGTGAAAGCGGAAGAAGTTGTTGAAGCACCGGTAGAAGAAGTTACTGAAGTTGAAGCAAAAGAAGAAGCTGCTGCTGAAGAAGTAGTTGAAGAAAAAGAAGAAACATCTTCTGAACCAGAAGCGAAAGCAGATGATTCTGAAGAAGAAGAAAAAGAGAAATAAGCGATTATTTCTTGATAGAAAGGGCAATGGTGACATTGCCCTTTTTTTATGACCTGAGTTCTATTTAAATTTAGTCTCAGATCGCCTAGAAATCCTCAGATTTGAGTTAAGCTGATGAAGATATAGCGGGCTATTTTGAAGAAGTTTCACGAAAAAGATGAGTTTTATAGGCGAAACATAGACAGGATTATTTATATGGAACAAGGATCTTTTTCGTTTTTTTCTCTTATAAACAATTATGCTCTTACCCCTCGCAACGCCTTTAAATTCATTTCCTTATTATAATTCTGAGACTAAATTTAAATAGAACTCAGGTTTATATCCAATTTTCACTCTAAAAGTAAAATTGGATTAGTAACTTTGTAAAAAATTTTCAGCATGGAGGATAAAAAAACTGCGATTTTATTACTCGAAGACGGAACCGTTTTTAAAGGGTTAGCAATCGGAAAGATTGGAACTACAACTGGTGAAATTGCCTTCAATACGGGAATGACTGGATATCAAGAAGTTTTTACCGACCCATCTTATTACGGACAAGTACTCATCATGAACACAGCGCACATTGGTAACTATGGCGTGCATAAAGATGAAAATGAGTCAGATGGAATGAAAATCGCAGGATTAATCGTAAAGAAATTTTCTGACGGCTATTCAAGGCCTTCAGGTCAAATGTCGCTGAACGACTTCATGCTAGAAAACGAAAAAGTGGGAATTTCAGACATTGACACGAGAGCGCTTGTGAGACATATCAGAAGTAAGGGCGCTATGAATGTCATCATTTCCTCAGAAACAGAAGATATAACCGCTTTAAAAGAACAATTAAGCAAAGTCCCATCCATGGATGGACTTGAGCTTTCATCAAAAGTTGCGACAAAAGAAGCGTTTGAAGTGAAAGCAGAAAACGCACAGTACAAAGTTTCCTTGCTTGATTTTGGTGTAAAGAGAAATATCATTAACTGTCTTGTAGAACGAGGTTGTCATGTAAAAGTATTTCCACTTAGTGCAACCATTGATGATTTGAAAGCATTTAATCCTGATGGATACATGTTGTCCAACGGTCCTGGTGATCCTTCTGCCATGCCTGATTCTATCAATTTGGTAACAAAAGTATTAGCACAAGGGAAACCTGTGTTTGGAATTTGTCTCGGACATCAGATTTTGGGATTGTCTCAAGGATTGAAAACCGAAAAGATGTTCAACGGACATAGGGGAATTAATCACCCAGTTAAGAACTTGAAGACTGGTAAAGGCGAAATTACGTCGCAAAATCACGGATTTGTTATTTCAAAAGACAGCGTTGCAAACAACGATAATATCGTGGTAACGCATGTTCACTTAAATGATGAAACCGTTGCTGGAATTGAGTTTAAGAATGAGCCAGTTTTTTCTGTACAATATCACCCGGAGGCGTCCGCAGGACCGCACGATTCAAGATATCTTTTTGATCAGTTTATTACCAACATGAAAAATCATAAATAATGAGTTTTATTGCCAAAATTGTTGCCCGTCAAATTTTAGATTCACGTGGAAATCCAACTGTTGAAGTTGATGTAATTACTACTTCTGGTGCGCTTGGAAGAGCTGCTGTTCCTTCTGGAGCATCGACTGGTGTTCACGAAGCTGTAGAGTTGAGAGATGGTGGGTCTGCCTATTTGGGCAAAGGAGTTTTGAAGGCAGTGGCAAATGTAAACTCAATTATTGACCAAGCTTTAAAAGGTTTTGACGTATGTGATCAAAAGGCAATTGATCAGAAATTGATTGAATTAGATGGTACTGAGAATAAATCAAATTTAGGAGCAAACGCCATCTTAGGAGTTTCTTTGGCAGCGGCAAGAGCAGCAGCAGACGAAACAGGATTGAGCTTGTTTAAATACATAGGTGGAGTAGGTGCAGTGACAATGCCAGTTCCTATGATGAATATTTTGAACGGTGGTTCTCATGCCGACAATAAAATAGACATTCAAGAATTTATGGTGATGCCGTTTGGAGCAGAATCGTTTTCTGAAGGATTGCGTTGGGGGACGGAAATTTTTCATCATTTGAAAAATGTCCTTAAGAGTAGAGGGATGTCAACAAACGTTGGAGATGAAGGAGGTTTTGCACCAAGTTTAGGTTCCAATGAAGAGGCAATTCAAGTCGTTATCGAGGCAATTGAAAAAGCAGGATTTGTACCTGGAAAAGACGTTTATATCGCTTTAGACGCAGCTGCTTCTGAGTTTTACGACAAAGCTACTGGTGAATATGTGTTTGAATCTACTGGAGAACGCTTCTCATCAGAACAAATGGTCGATTTTTGGTCGGACTGGTGTCAGAAATACCCAATTATTTCAATTGAAGACGGTTTCGATGAAGATGATTGGAAAGGATGGGAGCTTGTAACAAGGAAACTGGGAGATAAAGTACAATTAGTGGGAGATGATTTATTTGTTACCAACACAAAACGTCTGTCGCGTGGAATAGATGAAAACATTGCTAACTCAATATTAATAAAAGTCAACCAAATTGGAACCCTAACGGAGACAATCGAGGCAGTTAACATGGCGGTGCGAAATGGATATACCTCAGTTATGAGTCACAGAAGTGGTGAAACAGAAGATAATACCATCGCTGATCTAGCGGTTGCACTTAACTGTGGACAGATAAAAACAGGTTCAGCATCAAGAAGTGATAGGATGTCAAAATACAACCAGCTATTGCGTATTGAGGAGGAACTAGGTCAAACAGCAGTATATCCAGGGAAATCATTCAAATTTACGCGTGGATTATAAAACCAAATGTTGAAATCCTAACCACCCCTTAAAATTTACAATAAACCTTAGATTTTGTCCTAAAGGATAAAAAGTTTTATCTTTGAGACAACTTTACAGTCAGGATATCGTCTATGAGATGATATTTGATAATACAATACTATAAATTAATTAACAATCGCTAAATGACTATTACATTTAAAAATAATAGAATTTCATTCATAACTAAGTTGGTTATTGCTTCAATAGTTTGCTTTTTTGCGACTCAATTGACAGCTCAAACTGTAGAAACATTTACATATACTGGTGGATCTCAAAGCTGGACAGTGCCAGATTGCGTAACAAGTATAACGGTTACTGTTGCTGGTGCAGAGGGTGGAGGTTCCGCTGCTGGTAATGGCGCTGTTGTTACGTCGACTATTACTGTTACACCAGGTCAAGTTATTGGTTTGAATGTTGGTGGACAAGGAGGAGCTGGAACTACTGGTTACGGTGGTGGTGGAACAGGTCATTTGTCTAACAATGGAGTAGCAGGTTATGCTTCCTATGGTGGAGGTGGTGCTTCCACTGTAACTATAGGTGGTTCGCCATACATCATTGCCGCTGGTGGTGGTGGTACTGGTGGTGGTTCCAACAATGTCGCTGGTGGAAATGGCGGTTGTGCAACTGGAGCTACTGGAGCGAGTACATTTGGTCTTGGTGGTGGCGGTGGATCGCAAGTAGCAGGCGGAAACGGTGGTGTTCCGTGGGCAGGAACACCTCCAGGTGGTCAAGCAGGATCTTTTGGTCAAGGCGGTAATGGAGGTCCATGGCAAACTGCTTCAGGCGGTGGCGGTGGCGGTGGCTATTATGGCGGCGGCGGCGGCGGAAACGATGGATGTTGTACTGGCGCAAACGGCGGCGGTGGCGGCGGTGGCGGTTCAAGCCTAGTTCCAGCAGGTGCAGGATGTGCAGCTGGAGGAAATACAGGTAACGGTAATATTTCTATCTCATTTATTGGTGGTTTAAATCCAACAGCAACGAACCCTGGACCATTTTGTACAGGTGAGACCATCGAATTGTTTGGTGGCGGAGGTGTAAATTTCTCATGGACTGGACCAAATGGTTTTACTTCTAACGTTCAAAATCCAACGATTCCTAATGCAACACAGGCGATGGCAGGTACATATACTGTTATGGTAACAGATCCTGCATGTCCCGATACAGTTTTTGCTTCCACGGATGTAGTAGTTAACTTAACACCTACAGTTAATCCGATGCCAGACATTACGGTATGTAACGGAGAGATAGTTAGCCCAGGAAGCTTTACAGGAAATAGCCCAACGGCAACGTATGCTTGGACCAATACATCCAATGGAATCGGTATGGGATTATCTGGAAATGGTAACATTGTTGCTTTTTATGGAACAGCTGTAGCCAATGATCAAATGGGAACGATTACTGTAACACCAACTAATAACGGTTGCGTGGGTGATCCAGAAACATTTGTTATAACAGTATTGAGAGATCCCTCACTTACGGTAAGTAATGATACAACGATTTGTGAAAATGGAACGGCTTACTTAGTTGCAACAGGAATTGGTGGTGGCGGTGGTCCTTATACGTACCACTGGGATCATACACCAAGTACACTAGCTAATCAGGCAGAGAATCCAACTGTTTCAACAACGTATACTGTCTATGTGGAAAGCGTAAACGGATGCGTTTCTGCGCCTCAAGATATTGAAGTTACACTTAGAGATCCTTTAACAGGAACTATTTCACCATGGGACACTGTATGTCCAACATATGATACAGATTTGTTTGCAACTGTGACAGGTGGATTAGGTGAACCATATACCTTTGTTTGGTCAAATGGAGCGACGTACACGGGAGTAAATAATCACATGATAAATGTTACTCCTCCAGCTACTCAAAACTATACTGTAACTATTACAGACGAATGCGAGTCAACACCTTTGGTAATGACAACCAACGTACGTGTTTCACCACTTCCAGTACCTGACTATATGGTGCTGAATCCAATACAGTGTGAACCAGCAATTTTTGATATTGTAAACACAACTGATCCAACGATGAGTCAGTATGTCTACTGGCTGGTAAATAACGATGAGCAGTACCTCAATCAAGATACAATTACTACAGTTGAGTTATGGGGTGGAAGTTATGATATTCAAATGATTGTTACTTCGTACGAAGGATGCGTCGATTCACTTACCTTTGAAGATGCCTTGAATGTAAAGTATCAACCACATGCAGATTTCAAGTATTCCCCGAATCCAGTAACTATGTTTAACACGAATGTACTTTTCCAAAATCATTCTTCAAATGCTGATTTTTACGAGTGGTATTTTGAAGGAGGTTATCCTGGTACATCGGCACAGACAAATGTGCATGTTCAGTATCCTGAAGGAGAAGTAGGTGAGTATGAGGTGATGTTGATTGCACATTCTGATTTGGGATGTAGAGACACTGCTATTCAGACATTAATCGTTTTCCCAGAGGTGATTATTTTTGCACCGAATGCCTTTACTCCAGATGGAGATGCATTTAATCAGACATGGAAAGTGCACATGGAAGGGATCGATATTTATGACTTTGAACTTCTGATTTATGATCGTTGGGGAGAAGTTATTTGGGAATCACATGACATCACCGTTGGATGGGACGGAATGTACAATGGGAAACCAGTAGAAACAGGGACATACATCTGGACGATAAGGACGAAAGATTCGTTGAATGATGGTAAGCATAACTTTGAAGGACATGTGACCATTCTGAGGTAAATCCCGAACTAACAAAAAAAGTTGAAGCGTCTATCTAAATAAGGTAGACGCTTTTTTAATTATCTTTGCTCAAAATTAGTTGGTATGGATATAGCTACGTTTAGAAGTGAGATTTTAGAAGGAGTTCCGGCTCAAATCCCGGCGATGAAACAACCTGAAAAGGGAATAAACAACGCACCTAAACGAAAGCAACTTTTATCATCAGAAGAAAAAAAAATGGCACTTCAGAACGCACTGCGCTACTTTCCAAAACAGCAACATGCGGAACTGGCAAAGGAGTTTTTAGAGGAACTCAATACATTTGGTCGTATCTATATGTACAGGTACCGACCAGATTATAAAATGTTCGCACGACCTATTTCCGACTATCCTGGAAAATGTGAACAGGCCAAGGCAATCATGTTGATGATTCAAAATAATTTGGATTATGCGGTTGCACAACATCCTCACGAGTTGATCACCTACGGTGGAAATGGTGCTGTTTTTCAAAACTGGATTCAATACCGTTTGACCATGAAGTATTTGGCGGAAATGTCAGACGAACAAACACTAGTCATGTATTCAGGTCACCCAATGGGCTTGTTTCCTTCACATAAAGATGCTCCTAGAGTAGTGGTGACGAACGGTATGATGATTCCTAACTATTCTCAACCGGACGATTGGGAGAAATTCAATGCACTTGGCGTGACTCAATACGGGCAAATGACGGCTGGGTCCTACATGTACATTGGACCGCAAGGAATTGTACACGGAACAACGATTACTGTACTTAATGGATTCAGAAAAATAGGTAAACAACCAGAAGGTTCATTGTTTGTCACATCTGGATTAGGTGGAATGAGTGGAGCGCAACCAAAAGCGGGGACAATCGCCGGCTGTATTACGGTTTGTGCTGATGTCAACCCGAAAATTACACGCATTCGCCACGAGCAAGGCTGGGTGAACGAAATCATTGAAGATCTAGGAGAATTGGTGGAACGTGTGAAAATCGCGCAAACAAACAAAGAAGTGGTTTCATTAGCATATCTCGGAAACATCATTGATGTCTGGGAAAAATTTGATGAAGCAAACTTGAAGATCGATTTAGGATCCGACCAAACTTCCTTACACAATCCATGGGCGGGTGGATATTACCCAGCAGATATGACGTTTGAAGCTGCGAATGACTTGATGGCAAACGATCCAGCAGAATTTAAACGCAAAGTTCAGTCATCATTGGTGCGCCACGCAGAAGCCATCAATAAACATACAGCGAAAGGCACTTACTTCTTTGATTATGGAAATGCATTCTTATTGGAAGCTTCACGCGCGGGAGCGGATGTCATGGCAGATAACGGCATTGATTTCAAGTACCCGTCATACGTGCAAGACATCATGGGACCGATGTGTTTTGATTATGGATTTGGACCGTTCCGATGGGTTTGTGCGTCAGGAAATCCTGAAGATTTAGCAAAAACAGACGAACTAGCTTGTGCTGTTTTGGAAGAAATCATGTTGAATAGTCCAACCGAAATTCAGCAGCAGATGGCGGATAACATCCAATGGATCAAAGGTGCACAAGAGAATAAATTAGTGGTTGGATCGCAGGCTAGAATTCTGTATGCAGATGCAGAAGGTAGAATGAAAATAGCGAAAGCATTTAACGATGCAATTGCGGCAGGAATCATTGGGCCAGTCGTGTTGGGTAGAGATCACCACGATGTTTCAGGGACCGATTCGCCTTACAGAGAGACGTCAAACATTTACGATGGTTCGCGTTTTACAGCTGACATGGCGATTCAAAACGTCATTGGGGATAGTTTCCGCGGTGCGACATGGGTTTCCATTCACAACGGAGGTGGAGTAGGCTGGGGCGAAGTCATTAATGGTGGATTCGGAATGCTCCTCGACGGAACTTCTGATGCTGAGCGCAGACTAAAATCGATGCTGCACTGGGATGTGAACAATGGAATTTCTAGACGAAATTGGGCACGCAACGAAGGTGCAATTTTCGCCATCAAACGTGCTATGGAAATAGAACCAAATCTGAAGGTAACTGTTCCAGAGTTAGTCGATGAGGCAATTTTGAACGGATTGAGCTTCTAAACTAAAAAAGGGAGATCTTTCGACCTCCCTTTCAAGTGAAAATGGTTATTATGGCTTCCTACATTTTTATAAAACGAGTCGCTGAAATATCATTTGTTGTCTGTAGTACAATGGTATAAATTCCTTGATCCAGTTGAGAAACTGAAAAAACTTTTTCTCTTTCCGTTTGTACCAGTTTACCTTGCGATGAATAGATTTTGATCATTTCAATTTCATCTGATGTTTGAATCATAATGTGTGTCATTGCAGGATTTGGATGCACGGTAAACTTCGAATCTACCAATGTTTCCAATCCAACTACTTGATTTGAAATTGTGATATCATCACTCGCTTGAATGTTCGACCCGTCACTTGTTAACGCACCAACCGTAACTACACCGTTGTCAATGGCTGTAAGGAGACCATTTGCATCAATTGTTGCTAACGAAGCTCCAACAGCGATTCCCCAAATAACATTCTGTCCCTGTGCTTCAATAGGTAGAATTGTAGGCACCATTTGAAGTGTTCCTCCTGGTGCAGTTATTGTTGAGACTCCACCTTGTCCTTCTATTGTTAATGAAGTTGCAAGAGGAACAACAGATGAACAATCTAGTGAAAATGTTACTCCTGGATCTACTGCACTTGTCCAAACAGCATTAGCAAAAGATACATTATCAACTGTAACGCAGGTTAAATTTGGAGAATAAGTTGCATTAAAATTACCAGGAGCAAAGCTCATATTGTTGCCATTGGCTACATTCAACTCCGTTAAATAATCGCTCATGCTACAGTTCAAACTTACTACTGATGGGCAAGGACTTATGTCTAATGCTGTTAAAGCCGATTGTGTAACATTCAACCATTCCAGACTTGTAAGATTGCTCAAATCAATAGTGGACATTGCATTTCCGTCGATATTGAGTCCGATTAATCCTGAACTGTTTGAAAAATTAATAGACGTCAATGGGGCCCACATTGACCATACGTGCGTAAGGTTTGGTGCGGTCGATAAGTCCAAGCTAGTAAGTTGCGTATATTGACATTTTAGTGATTCAATATTTGGAGGAAGAATTAAGCTTGTTAAAGGGTTACTTCCAACCTCTAACATATTCCACATATTTACATTTGCTGAAAAATCTAATGTTGTGATTGAATTGTTGGAACAATTTAAGGTAATGTATCCTGTAAATGCTTCAATGCCTGTCAAATCTGTAATCCCCAAACCTGAGCAGTTAATCGTGCTATTATATGCAGCAGCTTCCGAAAGGGAAATTTCTGTGTCGGCATTGGTGTTGATAAAAGTATTCCCCACAAGGTATGCTTTGAAATTTGCATCGGGAATGTTTACGTTTTGAGAATAAGCTGAGCCAATTCCAACAAATAGTGATAAGATTAGTACTGTTTTTTTCATAATGATAAAATTTAGATTTTAAACTAAGTTAGAGCATACCTGACAGGTTTTTTTAATAAAGTTTAGCAATGGACAATTCAGTTCACGAACAGCAAAAAAGGGAGATCTCTCGACCTCCCTTCTCTATGAAAAAATGAAACCTAGTTGGTAACTGAGCTTTGTCGAAGTTACTTTTTAACAAAACGTTTTGTCATTAAACCTTCAGCAGTTTTCACATTTATGATATAAATTCCATCCGATAATAATGCAACAGAGAACTTGTCTGTTGTTTCAGTTTGAACAAGTGTTCCATTTACATTAAGGATTTGGATGCTTTCAATGAATGCTTCTGTTTCAATTGTCAATGTTGAAGAAGCCGGGTTTGGGTAGATGGACATGCTGACTACCTCAGATTCCTGAATAGCTGCAGTTCCTGCGCAATCTTCGCTGAAACTTGCTGTTGCATCAATATTTGTCCAGTTGGTAGTGCTGTACGTGGCATCGTCAACCTCAATGCATGTTAGATTTGGATTGCCAGTTGCGTAAAATGCTGTAAAATTGATGTTGTTCCCATTAGCAGCATTTAAATCTGTCAACGTGTTTGATTCACAACCCAATTCAATCAGGTTTGAGTTGGCACTGATATCGAGCTGAGAAATAATATTATTATTAATACTCAGTTCTATCAAATTGACATTTGCGCTAACATCAATTGTTGTAAGCTGATTATAATCACAATATAGACCTAAAAGCTGCAAATTGTTACTTACATCTATTGCGGAGATTTGATTTCCAGCAAAATTTAGCACTTCTAGCGCAGAATTCGCACTAATGTCTAGGCTAGTTAAGAGATTAGAATTACAATTCAATGATGTCAAAGCTGTAAATGCCTCAAGTCCAGTTAAATCTTGAATCCCCAAGGCTTGTACAAAGATTTGACTGTTGTAAGCACTCGCTTCACTACATTGAATTTCAGTATCCATGTTCGTGTTAATGGCTGTATTTCCAACTAAGTATGCTTTAAAGTTGGCATCAGGAATCGTTACTGTACAGCCAAAACTACCGTTACAATCTAAACTAAACGTAGTTTGAGCATCGATGTTAAACCAGTTTGTAGAACTCCAATAGGCATTATCGACTTCTATACATGTAAGAGAAGGATTGCCAAATGCCCAAAAACTGATCATATTTGAGTTGTTACCATTGGCAACATTCAAAGTTGTGAGTTGACTGTTCTGACAACCCAAAGCACTCAAAAGTGAATTTCCTGATAGATCTAAAGATGTAAGCAAATTCCAACCGCACATCAACTGTTCAAGACCCGCATTTGCAGAAAAATCCAATGTGGTCAATTCATTGTTTTCGCAAAATAAATATTTCAAACCATTATTGTAGTTCAAGTTTGTCAACTGATTATTACTGCAAGTCAATGAAACCAGTGCAGTACAACTGCTAACATCTAGGCTAGTTAGTTGGTTATCCGTGCACCACAGGGATGTCATTGAGGAAAACTCCTCGATTCCTGTTAAGTCGGTTATCCCCAAACTACTACAGTTTATCTGACCGCTGTAGGCGGCAGCCTCGCTCACCTGAATTTCGGTGTCCATGTTTGTATTCACTGATGGAATGCTCACAAGGTATGCTTTGAAATTTGCATCGGGAATGTTGACAATTTGAGAATTAGCTGAGCCAATTCCAACAAATAGCACTAAGATTAGTAAAGATTTTTTCATATGATAAAATTTAGATTTTGAACTAAATTAGAACATGCCAGACAGAGTATTCAAAATAGTTCAGCAATGGACATTTCAGTTTAGGAACAGCAAAAAAGGGAGACCTTTCAACCTCCCTTCTCTATGAAAAAATGAAACCTAGTTGGTAACTGAGCTTTGTCGAAGTTACTTTTTAATAAAACGTTTTGTGATAGCACCTTCAGTAGTTTGCACATGGACGATATAAACTCCATTCATTAATGATGCAACAGAGAAATTGTTCATTGTTTCAGTTTGAACAAGTGTTCCGCTCATATCGAATAGTTTGATGCTTTCGATGGTTGCTTCTGTTTCAATAGTTAGCGTTGATGAAGCAGGGTTTGGGTAGATGTTTAAATCGATCGTTGAAAAATTTTCAATTCCCGCACTAGATCCGTTATCTGAAAACGTAAGAATTACTCCGTCATCACCAACTACCCAGCCTTCATTAGCATCTAAAAGCGCTAAAGACTGCAACCATACCGCGGTTCCTGTTTCTCCAGAAAAAGAAGGTATCCAAGTAGTTCCTCCATTGGTAGTTCTCAGCATTGTACCAGTATATCCACAAGCCCATCCATTTTGAGCATCGAAGAATTTTATATCTGAAAGTAGATTTGCCGTGTTAGAGGTTTGCGCTGTCCAGGTTGTACCACCATCGGTTGTATGTAGTATAGTGCCAGTAAAACCGCACGCCCAACCTTCATTTGCATTGATAAAGTTGATACCATGAAGAGCTAGGGAAGTGCCCGATGTTTGATCAGTCCATGTTACACCGCCATCAGTAGTTTTTTTGATAAATCCACCATCACCGCACATCCAGCCTGTTGTCGTAGAAACGAAGTCTACCGCTCGCGCTGTAGATGTTGTCATAGTCGGTGAAAATGCATTGCCTCCATTTGTAGAGGTTGCAAAGAATTGGTCGCCAACCATTATGCCGTTAGATACATTTTGAAAATCAATTGCATAGGCAGCATACGGTGCGCCTTGAGCTTGTATATCCCATGTTGTCCCTGCATCCATTGTGTTGACAACCGTCGCTGAACTTCCACATGCCCAAACAAATTCTAATCCACCTGCACCAGAAGCTCCCCACATGATATCTTCTAAAGTTGCCGTGACACCTGAACTCTGAGCTGTCCATGTTATTCCACCGTCAGCGGTATACAAAATTGTTCCACCCGTCCCAGCAGCCCAACCTCTAGTAGTTCCAGGAATTATGGTCGTCCCTTTTAAATCTTGTGTTGTGCCAGTAGTTTGAGTTTGAAAAGTTACTTGAGCAATTCCCGAATAACCTAATAGTAATGTAACGATGAGTAAAGTTTTTTTCATAATGATAAATTTTAGATTTTAAACGAAGTTAGGCTATACCTGATGGCGATATCAATAAAGTTCAGCAATGGACAAACCAGTTTAGGAATGGAAAAAAGGGATGAAAAAATGGGAAGATAAATGAAAACTTACTTCACAAGCAATGCTTCAAACTCTGCCTTTTTATACTTGGAGAGCTTCGCACTAATTTCAGACTCAAGGTTAATGGTCAATTCGGCTTTTGAATAGTGCTTGATGCAGTTGATATTGATAATCCAAGATTTATGCGAACGAATAAAATTTAAGTGTTCTGATAACATTCGTTCGAAATGTTTTAAATTCTTACTCATTACATATTTGTCCGATGTGGTGTGAATGCAGCTATACGATTCTTGTGCTTCAATGGCAATAATGTCATCTATATTGACAATGTACTGATTACCGTTTTTTGATGCTAAAATACTTTGAATAGATGAAGAAGATAAGGTTTCTTTAAGATGTGTTATCCGTTCTTTGTTCTGTTGGATGTCAAACTTAGTTGAAACACGTGCAACAGATTCTTTCAAGCGGTCAATTTCGATAGGCTTCAATAAATAATCAACTGCGGAAACTTCAAATGCCTTGATTGCATATTGGTCGTATGCGGTAACGAAAATTATTTCAAAGTTGACTTCTGTGAAAAAATCGACCAATTCGTAGCCAGCATAGTTGGGCATTTCAATATCCAAAAACACCAGATCAGGTTGATGGGTTTTGATCGCCTCAACGGCCTGTTCAACGTTGGTACATTTAGAAACTAGTTCAACATCAGGACAAAAACGGCGCAATAAGTTTTCAAGCACATCTCTTGCGCTTTCCTCATCATCAACTAGTATTGCTCTTATTTTATTCACACTGCAAACATAATTGTTTCAACTTAGGATCTTCGTTTAATTTTAGCAACGTTCGCTTTTTTCTACGAATGGTCAATACTTATTTTTTATTGGAATCCGCAAAGTGACTTTTGTCCCTTCCACTTTATTGTCAACGAGAACGTCTTCCATAACAAATCCAAGTTCACCTTTGAAGTGTTCTTTCAAAATATTAAATCGACGTTTAATGGCGTTGACAGCAAATGACTCATGATTTGCGCGCTGTCTATTTTTTATCTCCAGTGCTTTTTCTCTTCCGACGCCATTATCACTGATTTCGCAAATCAACACATCTGTTACTATAAAATTGATCGTTAATTTTTTCAATCCTTCTTTGTGCAGTAATCCATGGACTAACGCATTTTCAATAAATGGTTGAATTAACATTGGTGGAATCATGATGTCGTCTACGTCATTCGTGTTGATTGTAAATGTTAAATCTTCTTTGAATCTTAGTTTTTCCAATGAAAGATACAATTCAATCAATTTTATTTCCTGCTCAAAATCGATGAAATCTTTATCGGAATAATTGAGGGTTCTTCTGACTAGATTGGAGAACGTGGTAATGTACGTGTATGAATTGTCGACATCACCTTTGAGCACCAAATCCTGAATCGAATTCAGCGAGTTGAAAATAAAATGGGGATTCATCTGTGACTGAATGGCTGTTAATCTAGATGCGTTTAATTCATTCAACTGATCTGCTTTCTTTTTCTGAATGCGCAATTGACGCTTATAAATCAGTGTCATTATAAGGAGCAACATCAGGCCAATTGATAGGTTGAACCACCAGCGCTGATAAAATGGGGCAGAAATGGAAAAGGAATACGTTTGCGGAAGAGAATAATGACCGTTGTCTTCGGCTTTTACGACAAAACGATAATTTCCAGGTCCCAACGCATTGTACGTAACTTCATTGTTTTCATAGGGACTAATATGCCAGTTATCGTTTATTCCCTCTAGCTTATAATGGTAACGAATGTTTTCACGGTTTTTAAGCGTATTCACGCGAAATACAAACTTAAATTTTCGAAAATCGGAAGAGTATTCACTAAGATTCGGGCTCACAGAAACAGGTTTACCATTCACAACAACAGATGAAATGGCTAAAATGGGTGCGGATATTTTATGATTGATTTTGTCCAGATTGAACCGTTGCACACCTCGTGAATGCGTGACCCATAATTCATTTTGGTGGATTTCGAAATCTATAATTTTATTCGTAGAGAGTCCAGAAGATTTATTTAAGAACTTTAAAATCGTTCCCTTCTCATTCATTATGACAAGTCCGATTTGGGTGTTTGCATACAGCTTTTTATTGTGAATTTTTAGTTTAAATATGGATAGATTGACATCGTTTAACTTCGGCAGAAACTGAGAAATGATTTTACCGTTTTGACAAACGAGCACACCATTTTTTCGAGTGGATACGTAGGTTTTTTCGCCGTCGCTGTACAGTGCCAAAGCGCTAATCGTAGTGTTATTGAACTTAATCTCCCTGAATTTTTTGGTTGCATCAATAAGGAACAGACCGTTAGAAGTGGATGCATAGGTGCAGTTCGATGATTTCTCAATGCAGACATTATATGCACGATTACTAATGAGTGGACCTTGATACGAAAAGGTATTCGATACTTCATTGTAAATTAAATGGTAAATCCCAGAGTTTAGCGCAAGAATGAGTTCATTTTTGGATACGAGTTTTATATCCTTAAGCGAACCGATACCTATCGTTTGCGCCGCTTTCGTTTTTATGTTCGTGATACTAAAACCACTGTTATCAGAGAATAAATAGGGATGTTCACTCCATTTGTAAAGTGTCTCAACCTTCTTATTCCCTTTGGAATTAAGCTCCTCGATTTTTTCATCAAACCGCAACAGTTTTCCATCATTTGTACCGAAGTAAATTTCTTTGTTATCTGTATCTGAGAAAATTTTGGTGATGGAGTAATCCATGAAATTCGCATCAACATCTTTGACATCAACATCAGGAATTACTAAAACGCCATTGTCAAACGTGCTCAACAAGATGTTTCCTTCATTGTCCTGATAAACGTCAGAAATGAAGTAGTTTGCATAGTTTTCGACAGGACAAACGGAATTTTTTAGTTGGTTTTTTATGACTGAAATTCCAGCAATATTGTTCGCAATCCAAAGTGAATTCCCTGTACTATAGATTCGTGTAGTATTTGGATCTAACGTAGTTTGATATGTCAGTTTCAGCGCTTTTTCATCCAACAGAAACAACATCCCTTTTTTGGTGTCAATGGCATAGGTCTTGTTTTGATGTTTGATAAATTTCAAGATCATTTCTTCAAAATTATACCTTGAATCTTCTAGGTGAAGTAGTTTTAAACTGCTTTTGTTGTTTTTCCATTCAATGATTCTGCCAGATCCAGAATAGTGAAAAAGAACGCGATTATCTTGTAATAGAACCAGAGGCATTATGTACCTACTTTGCTCTAAGTTAAGTGACTCACTTTTTCTCTGCTGAACAACATATGCGTTTCTCGACGAGCAAACGATAAGCTGATTTTTATCGGTTGCAAGAAGGGAGAGATCAACACCTTTGTCTGGGACTTCAAAAATCAGCGAACACTTGCTACCAGTTATCGCAAAAACTTGGTGATTGAGATTGTGACAGTAGATCGTACCATCTGGTGACTTAACAAATCCGTACACAGAGCCACCTTTCATGTCTTCACAATCGATGTGTTCAAACGAATAACCGTCATGCATAATGAGTCCTTGATCCGTTGCAAACCAATAATTGTTTTCGTTGTCTTGAATGACATCGTAAATGTCAACACCTTCAAATTCCTTTTCGCCAAATAGAAAATAAGCCGATTGCTGACCAAACAAAAGGGAATGCGCAAAAAGAACGAAAGAGCAAAGTAGTATTCGCATACTCAAATATAACAGCTTTATAACTAGATAAATTAACTTACCTGTTTCAATTCATTAATGGACGAATAAAACAAGTAACAGCTCACATGCGCATAACCCATATCCTCCAAAACGGATTTATATTGATTGATCTGTTTTAAATCCTTTTGATTTGGAATCCCCGTTTTATAGTCGATAATGATAGTTTCTTTTTCCTTCAAAATGATTTTATCAGGACGAAGAACGGTCTGTGCATCCACTAAAATAGCTTGTTCATTGATCACTTCCAGCTTGTCTTTAAAAAGTGATGTGTAAGAAGAAGAATTGAATAAATCTGTAAGTTTTATCTTGAGTTGAGCCGTATTCCGTTCTTCGATCTCCCCAGCATTTAAAGCTGATTGAATTTCTGAATCTATCTGTTTTTCGTCTTCTAGTCGACTCATCAGCAGGTGAAATTGTAATCCAAATTGCATCTCATCACTTAGGTACGCATTGCTGGTCAACTCTGCTTTGTCTTGCAACGATATTTCTGGGAACCACAAAGTTTCTGTGATGTTCTTTGGGTGAAACAAATGCGAATCACTCGATGAATTTTTGGAAATTGTTCTGACTCCATCGTCTAAATCAACACTGAATTCGTTGTCGTTGCGTCTAGTGCTTGGTAATTCACCTAATACCTCATGAAACAACGCTCCAAATGTATTTTGCGAATGGCAATTGTGAATGTATAAGCGTTCAATTGGTCGCGTCATTCCAACATAGATGAGGTTGACAGCATCCGTAACGACTTGGTTGTATTCCTTTTCGTAAAGCGAAACTATTTCAGGTAGTTGTGAGCTACTTGACGGAGTCGTATAAATCACATAATCCTCAATTTCAAGGAGAAACTTATCTTTGATCTGCATTTTATTGTTCAGCGAAGGGATCATCACGACAGGAAACTCCAATCCTTTCGATTTATGAATCGTCATCACTGTTACAGCGTTATCTGAAGCTGGAATTTGAACAGCATAATTTTTCTTCTTCCGCTGATATTCATCGATAAAACCGCCTAAGTTGGGTCCTTTTTTTAATTCGAAATCAAAAACGATATCAGCCAAGTGATGCAAGTAGGGATTTTCCAATTCATTGAACTGAACCAATCGATAGAAGCCTTGGACGAGATCATAGATCGTTTCAAACTTGAAATAAAAGGTCGTTTGATCGCTGAAGAACGTTGTCAGAAATGAATTTTCATCCAAAACACGGTACTTCTTTTCTGCTGCGCTGATTTTTTCAACGATAAATTTCCTGTAATCACTGTAACTATCACCTCTATGTCGACAAAACAACTCGATGAATTGTTTCTTGATGTTTTCATTGGAAGGTTTAAAGCGCCATTTAAGATAGGCAATTGTCAACTGTACTTCCAGCGATGAATCAATAAGCAAGGAATCAGCCGAAACGACTTTATATCCTGCATCATTTAATCCCAGCGCCCATTTGTTACACTGACTATTTTTATTTCCCAGCACGCACAAATCACCCAATTTAAACCCATCTTTTCGACACGCTTCAATCCAGTCAATCAGTTGTGCGACTTCCTGTTCAGATGAGTATTTCTCCCCTACTGTGAGCAACCTAGATTGAATGCTAATCTTTCCGTTTTTAGTCGACTTGGAATGTTGGAACGTTGAATTGTAAAAGTCAATCGAATCGGAGGACAGTTTCTGCTTTAATAAATCGAAGAATGAATTATTAAAATTCACAATGGTGGGACTAGAACGCCAGTTATCCTTCAAATCACTGACTTCGCCCATTTGCTCAAAAAATTCTGATTTCTCAGCGATGCGGAGATCGTTTTCTGGATTGTAAATTCGAGGAAGTGCAACAAACTGTTCAGCAATTCCATTTTTAAAACGGTAAATCGACTGTTTTGGATCTCCAACAATTAGATTCGTATGGAAATTCCCTAGCGATTCATGTACCAATGGCACCATGTTCAACCATTGTAGGTGAGATGTATCTTGAAATTCGTCTAGTAAAAAGTGTTTAAATTTCGTCCCCAAACGCTCATAGATAAATGGTGCATTTTCTTGTTGAATCAAATGCGAAATGAGTTTGTTAAACTCGGAAATCAATATAATTTGCTCTTCCTTTTTGGTGTGTTCGAGTGTTTTGGACATGAACTGCAACAGCGCCAAATTGAAATAATTCTTTAAGTAAAGATCGCGGACAGCATAACTATGAAGGTTCTTTTCTCTGAAATCAACCATGACACGTACCAGTCGCTTAATTTCTTCAGGAAAGAGTTGAGTTGATTTCAGTTCCGTGTCTAAATACTTTGTGGCGGATACTCCAATGTCATTTTCGCCTTTAGGAAAAGTAGTAACGTTGCTTAGTTTTATCAGTGCGTTATAGGTGTGACTTCCACCGGGAAGCATGTTTGAGACGATATTGAATTGTTGCATTAGCACTGAAAGCTGCTGTGATAGAGCTATAAACTGCTTGTCATACTGAGTACGCTGTTCCCTGATTTGATGAAAATCATCGACCGAAAACTTCATTTCCATCAAGCGATTAAGATGTGTTGCTGACTTCTCACTTTTGAGAATCTTGCCAAACTCCACCAATCGGCGTTGAATGTTCC
This sequence comes from uncultured Fluviicola sp., assembly GCA_964643345.1. Classification (GTDB taxonomy): domain Bacteria; phylum Bacteroidota; class Bacteroidia; order Flavobacteriales_D; family Crocinitomicaceae; genus UBA4466. The sequence goes on along the minus strand of CAZXRU010000024.1, from coordinate 16,355 downwards.
ACGATTCGCCATCATCAACACTAGATCGTGCGTAATTGAGCAAAAACGAACTCAATTCATTTTCCTCATTCACACTAAGCTGATTCAACAAATTATCCACCACTTTTTCGATGACATCATTTTCATCCAAGATGACATCGAAATCCTGCATTAAATCCAATTCCTTTCCAAACGATCGAATCAATCTCAGGTTGAATTTGTCAATTGTCATGACGTGGAAGTCTTCGTATTGATGTAAAATGGACGTGAGTGCCTTCGTACAGCGCGATTGAATTTCCGTTTCATCCAGTTTGAGTTCAGCACTCAGCAATTGAAGCAATCCGGCAGAAGAAGGTAAAGAAGTACTCAACTCGTCCAATCCTCGGATGATGCGTTCTTTCATTTCCAGCGCCGCCTTATTTGTAAAGGTCATTGCAATAATTCCAGAAAATGCATTTGGGTGTTTTTCAGCAATCAACAATTTGATGTATTCCTTTACCAAGTAATAGGTTTTCCCACTACCAGCTGAGGCATTGACAATCTGTAACGGCTGTTGATTTAAATCCACTCTAAATGTTTGGACTAAATATAGAAATTCTCATAGATGTAAACTTCAATTCAGTAAGAAAACGCGAATTATTTCGTTCTAAGTAGAGTGAAATAAATTTTGTAAATTTGGTATATGACAAAGTTAAATGCAACTGGATTTTTAGTACTTGGCGCATTGTTTTTTACGGCGTGTAAGGAAGAAGTAGCACCTGTTCCGCAGGAAGATCCTACCAATTATGTAAAAATTGAAGTCGATCCTATGTTTGATACAGAAGAACTTCATTTGGACTCGGTGTATACAACCATAGAAGGTTACGATATTAAATTTTCTGAGATTCGCTTCTACATGGAAGATGTGAGGAATGGCTCTACTGTGCTTATAGATGCAGGGTTGTTTGATTATAGAGCAAGAGGAACTGCCTTACTTCGCGCAGAAGGAAAAGGATCAGATTTTGGGTCATTACAGGCAAATCTAGGTGTTGGAGCAGCGAACAATCACAGTGATCCTTCTGCTTTTCCATCGGAAAGTATGCTCAACATACTAAACGCAAATGATATGCACTGGAATTGGAGTCCTGGCTATATTTTTGTCAAAGTTGAAGCGAAAGTAGACACCATTCCTGATGGTACACCATTGTTTAATCATAACGTTGTTTTGCACGCTGGTTTAGATCCCAATTTGCAAACACTGTCTTTTAATAATTTAACGTGGAACAAAATTGGCAACGATGATGTTTTGAGATTAAAACTGGATATGAGTACCTTCTTAAATGGTTCGCAGGTCATTGATGTAAAAGATGAATCTTCAACGCACTCAGCTCCTGGTCAGGAAGTGTTAACACTCAAGGTAATGACGAATTTTAAAGAAGCTCTAACAGTGCATTGATGAAGTACCTCTTACTTGTTTTTATTGGATTTGTGCTTTTCTTTTCGTGTAAAAAGGATAAGGTAGGTTATGTTCCTACGCCTTATGAGCTTGAGATTCCTTCGCATTTCCCTCAGATGAAAATACCTGAGGACAATCCTATGACGGTAGAGGGAGTTGAACTAGGACGACACTTGTTTTACGAGAAAAAATTGAGCGGTGATAATACCATGTCTTGTGGAAGTTGCCATGCACCAGCAAATGCATTCTCAGATCCGAACCAATTTTCTACGGGAATTCAAGGCATTCAAGGAAGTCGGCACTCAATGGCACTGGTGAATTTAGGATGGAATAATTTTTTCTTTTGGGATGGACGTTCAAAAACGTTGGAAGAACAAGTATTACTTCCTGTCAGAGATCCTATTGAAATGCACGAAACATGGACAAATGCTACAAAAAAGCTCAAAGCGGACGCAAAGTACCGTGATATGTTCTACAAAGCATTTGGCACTACTCAGCCCGATTCAGTGCTTGCAGCAAAGGCGCTGGCTCAATTTCTGCGAACGCTGATTTCAGGGTCATCGAAGTTTGATGTCATGTACAAATACGAAAACGGACTTCCATTGTCAGCAGCTGAACAACAAATTTTTAATCAAATAACGGTGCAACAATGGGGAGGATATGATTTATTCAAAAGTTTGAATGGAGCAGATTGTTTTCATTGCCACAATGGAACGTTGATGCAAGTCGAAAAGTTCAGCAACAATGGGTTAGACGCAACGTTTACCGACTTAGGTCGCGGTGCGATCACAGGAAATCCAAATGACTATGGATTATTTAAAGTTCCGACGCTGAGAAACATTGAGTTTAGCGCTCCATACATGCACGATGGTCGTTTTGCAACACTGGACGATGTGATCAATCACTATTCGCATACGATAGAAATGAGTCCAACCATTGACCCATTGATAGAATTCGCATTTCAAGGAGGGGTTCAACTGGACGCACAAGAAAAAAATCTATTAAAACAGTTTTTATTGACGCTTTCAGACGAAGAATTTATTAATAATCCTGCGTTTAAAGAACCATAAATGATTAATTTAGCTTTTTAGAAATTACAGAAGTAATAGTATGATAGACGAGAGAAGATTGACCACTGAAGAGAAAGCACTAAAAATCAACTTAACAAGTGATATTTATGGATGCTTTGCGGAGATTGGAGCGGGGCAGGAGGTTGCAGCTAATTTTTTCAAAGCTGGAGGAAGTTCTGGAACAATAGCGCATACGCAGTCAGCATACGACATGAAGGTTTCTGATTCCCTATATGGGGAAGCATCACGCTATGTGTGTGAGGAGCGTTTAATAACGATGTTGGAAACTGAATATGCGAATTTAGAAAGTCGCTTACCTCAGAAAATTCAGGAGTCACGTTTTTTCGCTTTTTGTAATACAGTTGAATCACTTAATTACCACAAGACCAATCAAGGTCAAGGTTGGGTAGGTATGCGTTTTCAACTGGGTTTAGAAGAAAAACCAAATGATGTCATTCTGCACATTAAAATGCACGACAATAGTCACAAAGCACAGCAAGAAGCGATTGGGATTCTAGGGGTTAACTTAATCTATGCCTGTTATTTCCATAACGATAATTTAGACGACTTCCTAACGAATTTAGTGCACCGTTTGCCACGTGAGCGTATGGAAATTGACATGTTGCGCGTATCAGGTCCCGATTTTGACGATATCGATAACAGAATTATTGCCCTTAACTTGGTGAAGAGAGGAATTACAAATGCTACGATGTTTGATTTGGGCGGTCACGTACTTCAACCTGCCACAGCTTTGTATAAAAAGAATATCTTGTTGATGAGAGGTCGTTTTAGACCAGTAACAAAGGTTCATATCGACATGATTGAGCGTGGAAAGGAACAGTTTATTCGTGAAGAAGGGGTTGAAGAGGATAATTTGCAGGTGGTTTTTGAATTAACATTGAAGGATTTAACGGCGGATGGCAAAATTTTAGACAAGGATTTTGTTGATCGTGCTGAATTACTAGGAACACTGGGCTATACAGTAATGATCAGTAATTACCTTAAGCACTATAAAATGGTTGACTACCTTTCATCGATAGCAAGAGGACGAAAGATGGGCGTTATAGTTGGGATTTACAACCTACAGACCATTTTTGATGAGAAGTACTACAGCAATTTACCAGGCGGTTTACTAGAAGCGTTTGGAAGAGGTTTCGGTCACAATGTCAAAATGCTGGTTTACCCAGCGCATAATGTTGATACAGGTGAGATTTACGAGTTGAGCAACTTTAGAATCAATGACAATCTGAAAGGATTGCTTCAATACTTGAAGGATAACAATAAACTGGAGGCGTTTGAGGATTATGACCAAAAGTTGCTGCACATTATGTCGGATGATGTTTTGTCAAAAATAAAGGCGGATGTAACAAGCTGGGAAGACGATGTTCCTTTTGAAGTGGTAAAAGCGATTAAATTCTACGAACTTTTCGGTTATTTGAATAAGGAAGTCGCAAATTAGTTGAACTATGCCCCATATTAAGAATGCATTAATTCGTTACCGTATTATCGATAAGTGCATTCGCAATAAGTACAATCCATTTCCGAGTAAACAAGATTTAAGGCAAGCCTGCGAAGAGTCCCTTTTTGGCAGTATCGAAGGTGAGCACATCTGTGATTCAACCATTGAGAAGGATTTGTTTTCAATGCGCATGGAGCACGACGCCCCCATCAAATACAGCAAAGCAGATCGTGGTTATTATTACGATGACCCTGAATTTTCGATCAATGACATTCCGCTTACGGAAAATGATCTGGAGGCGATTGCATTTGCAGCAAAAACACTCATGCAGTTCAAAGATGTTGAAATGTTTAAGCAATTTGGAAGTGCGATTGATAAGATCGTGGATCGTGTTGCAGTCTCACAAACAGAAGAAGCAGAACAATTTATTCAATTTGAATCGACGGCTTCAGATGGCGGAAGTGAATTTCTATCACCAATTTTAGAAGCGATTAAGCAAAAGGTTTGGATCGAGTTTGAATACGCTAGTTTCGTAAGTGGCGAATTAAAACCTAGAAAGGTGATTCCGTTGTTATTGAAACAATACGCCAATCGCTGGTATTTGATTTCGTTTGATGGGACAAAAAAAGATTATATCACCTATGCGCTGGATAGAATAGAAGATCTACGTGTGACAACTGAAAAATCAAAAGAACCAATAGATTTTAATCCTGACAATTATTTTAAACACGCCATTGGAATCACAAGCGGGAATTCAGCTCCTGAAAATATCAGTTTAAAGGTAAGTCCAGTTGCCGCAAAATATTTGGATTCACTTCCTTTTCATTCATCTCAGAAAGTCAAAGAAATAAACGATGATTTTGTCGTGTTCTCTCTTTTCGTCAACGTTTCTGAGGAATTGATTCGTGCTATCCTGAGCTACGGAGGTGAGATAAGGGTGCTAGAACCAAAATCGTTGAAATTAGAACTTCAGCGCCGCGCAAAATTATTGTTGGAGGAATAAGGATATAACACTTCGTTTTCCAATCAAACCCCAAATTGAGTCAAATGGTGATCCAAGTGCTTATAGAACATGTTGTTCCATTCGTCTCTGGTCATAATTCCAAAAGAATGTGATTCCTTGTAATGAAAATGATCCCCACCTAACTCTTGTGTTCTATTAAGGTAATCGATCAACTGTTTTTGCTCTGCTTCAAATTCCTTGGGAGCTGTCATTTTAAAATCAGGAGAAGTCACGCCATTTTTCTTGTACGGCTTTTCACTCACAATCATCGGTTTAATGAACTTCTTTAGGATGAATTTTTTCAATCCCTTTGGTTTTTTGTAGGTATTGTCGAACACGTACTTATACGTTACTGAACAATGCGCTAACATTTGTCCAACGCTCATTTTTCCCCAATCTGGTTGAGTTTCGGCGGTTAAATTATTTATTCGTCCAATTACTTCTTCAGTAACTTCTTTTGAGAATATATCTTTCATATAGGTTCTAATTGTGGTGTAAAAGTATTATAAATTGACTTTTTTGGACGTTTAATTTAAATAATTTCATTTTCTAACTAATTTAGCACAAATAGATTTCACAATGGAGATAATAGTATCGAATCATAATGGTGTGCGCGAGTTAAAACTGAATCGCCCAGAAGTATTTAATTCATTTAATAAAGATATGGCAATTGCCCTGCAGAATGAATTGGATAAATGTGGATTGGATGAAACGGTTCGTGCGGTGGTCATTACAGGTGAAGGAAAGGCATTTTGTGCAGGACAGGATTTAGCAGAAGCAACGGATCCAAATGGACCAGAACTAAAATCAATTGTTCGCGAGCATTACAATCCAATTATACTAAAAATTAGAGCGTTGGAGAAGCCCGTCATTGCTGCGGTGAATGGCGTTGCAGCTGGTGCAGGAGCAAACATTGCGTTAGCTTGTGACATTACGTTTGCCAAGGAAAGTGCAAGTTTTATTCAGGCATTTTCTAAAATTGGTTTGATTCCAGATTCAGGTGGAACATTTTTCTTACCGCGAATTCTAGGAACCCAAAAAGCACTGGCGTTAATGATGACCGCAGATAAAGTCACTGCAACAGAAGCCGAGGCAATGGGCATGATTTACAAGGTAGTCAACGATGAGGAATTTGACGAAACCGTGCGCAGTTTTGCACATAAATTAGCTCAAATGCCAACCAGAGGATTAGGTTTGACAAAAAAAGCGGTCAACTTATCCTTGTTTAATTCGCTCGAAGATCAACTCGACATTGAAGAACAATTACAAACAGAAGCAGGATCAACCTACGATTTTAACGAAGGAGTAGAAGCATTTTTGGAGAAGAGAGCTCCTGTGTTTAAGGGGGAATAGGAACTAGTGACTGGTAACTAGTAACTAGTAACTACTCACGAATTAAAAAAATATGAAAATAGGAATACTAGGAGCAGGAACAATGGGAGCAGGAATTGCTCAAGTCGCGGCGCAAAATGGACATAAAGTGGTATTGGTTGATTTAAACCAGGCAGTTTTGGACAAGGCAAGTGCGAATTTGGTGAAAGTCTTGGCACGTTTGGTAGAAAAGGAAGCAATCACCGTTGAGAAGTCACAAGAAATTAGTGGGAATATTCAGTCAAGTACAGCATTGAACGATTTCAGTTCGTGCGACCTTATTATCGAAGCCATTGTAGAAAATATTGATATCAAAACAAAAGTATTCGCGCAACTGGAAGAAATTACGCACAAGGATTGCATTCTTGCTTCTAACACGTCATCTTTGTCCATCGCCTCAATTGGAGCAGCATTGAAAGACCCGAGCAAAGTAGTTGGAATTCACTTCTTCAATCCAGCACCTTTGATGCCCTTGGTTGAAATCATTCCTGCGGTGCAGACGTCAGAAGAAACATTGAAAAAGGCAAAGGACTTAATCGATGGCTGGAAGAAAGTCACTGTTTTGTGCAAAGATACACCTGGATTCATAGTGAATAGAGTCGCTCGACCGTTTTATGGTGAAGCATTGCGCATTTATGAAGAAGGTGTTGCCGATTTTGCAACCATAGACTGGGCAATGACTGAATTGGGTGGCTTTAAAATGGGACCATTCACGTTGATGGATTATATCGGAAACGACATAAACTACACCGTGACAGAAACCGTATTCGCAGCATTTTATTACGATCCTCGTTACCGTCCATCTTTTACACAGAAACGACATTCAGAAGCGGGATACTTGGGAAGGAAATCTGGTCGCGGGTATTACAATTACGCAGAAGGTGCTGTTTTACCAGAACCGACAAAGGATGTTGCACTTGGACAGCAAATTTTTGAGCGCATCGTTGTGATGCTCATGAATGAGGCGATTGATGCACTTTTCCTAAATATTGGAACCAAAGAAGCGATTGATTTGGCAATGACGAAAGGCGTCAACTACCCAAAAGGATTGCTAACATGGGCTGATGAAATGGGATTGGAGAATGTTCTAGCAAAATTGGAAGCACTTTTCATCGAATATGGAGAAGATAGATACCGTCCAAGTCCACTGTTGAGAAGAATGGTGCGCGAGGGAAGAACTTTTTTTAAAAAGTCTTAAGTTTGTCTCACCAATATGGGTTTGCGTTTAAATAGGGTTAAGAGTTTTTCTTATTTAAAAGTTCAATAATCTTATCTTTCGCATTCAGCAAATCCCTATATAGTGTTTCGATTTGTTCAACAGTAGAAGTGTTGGTAGGAGCTAAATGTTCACCTGGCTGATGTTGAGTATAGTTGTTGAAGATTAATTCTTCATTAAATGAGAGCAGTTGATGAAGGTTGATGTTTAATGTTTTGGTAATCTCTATCAGTAAATCAAATTTTGGTGATAACGTACCATTTTCTATACGGCTAATGGTTTTTTGATCCACATCGATTTCATCGGCTAAACTTTGTTGTGAAAAGCCCTTTAATTCTCGAATTTTTCGAATGTTCCCGCCTAACTCTCTATTTGTCATGCCTAGTTTAGTTTAATAACGCCTAATTTAGGAGAAAAAATAGTGATTTTATTCGAATTAATTATTAATTTGTAGTCAGTATTATCTAGATATACAAACATAGTTAGCTGTGATCTTAGATGAGATGTTCACGTCAGGCTCAAGACCAACCATCTAAATGGTAAAATAATATTCAAGCTTTGAACAGTGGGTAGTTTCTTTTAATTTCTAGCGGGAGAGTTTTATTACCCATGCGCTCCATGAAATCGTAGGGTCAAATTTAAATTATAATTAAGATGAAAACTATTTTAACTTTTACATTGTTTACTTTTTTTAGCTTATTAGCATTTGGAAATTCTTTTGAAGCAAATCAAGTATCAAGTTCAGATTTTGAACTTTGTAGTGAAACTGAAGCTGACTCAAAGAGAGTTAGAATTGACATGTGGCTAACGTCGGCAGAGGGCTGTAAATTCCATATTGTTGGTGACTTTTCGGCTTGGAGTTTTACTTTTACCGGGACTGTAACAGGTACAGGAGGGGCTGCTGGATGCCCAGAAGGAACTTGGACTTTTGGTCTTGTTACTAATAATGGTGATGGAGAGATTGAGATACATGGCTCCAACCCATTTGTTGATATATTGAAAGAGGATAAGGATTTACTTCTCGAGCTGGTTAGATTAATAGAATCAGCGTAATTATTAATGGTACGACTTGCTAGGTTTGACTCACACAGTCAAGCTAGCAAGTTGTTTTTAACAATAGGAAGTATGAGAATTCATATATATGTACAGTTGAGCTTATTGATGGTATTGGTTGTTAGTTGCAAGGCACAAAATTATTCAGCACAGTATACTACAATATCAATGATTGGTTTGGTGCCTTCTGAAAGGGTCGAACTAGAAGACTGGCTGTCAGTAGATACGGTTAATTTGAAATCAAATAAGAACATGGTAGTTGTAGGATCCATGGATTTTATTTCTAACGGAGAATTTTCCTACATTGTCTCAACAACAAGGAAATCCAATATTGGGGGTAATACTTCAGAAGTAGAGCGTGTACTTTTGGATTATAAAAACAAGATGATTTATTTTTTAGATGCTGGTAAATCTTTTGAATGTATTGATTTTAATTTGGAGATTAGTGAGGGAGCATCGGATGAGTCGACCTACAAAGTTTTTATGAATAAAGGAGAGAATGAGGCACATATAACTTTTGAGAAAAATGTTCCCTCTGAATTAAAGAGTAAGTTGATTTCAGAAGATTTAGTTCATGGAATCAAAGAAATTTGGTCTAATAACCAGAGAATAACGTTAATTCGTTTTGAGGAGGTTGAAGATTTTGATTTCAAATCATTGGAGAAAGAAGCGAAGCGCAGTTGCACGTTACAATCTCAAAAAATGGATTTGATATTTCCTATGTAGATTGGTTTTTCTATTTTCGATATTACGAAGAGTGATACATGAGGGTAACTTTTTTTAGTTAATTATCGATCCGACTATTTGAAATATAGGATCTTATACTTATTTTTAGTCAAAACAATAGCTATGCAAAAGGTTCAATTAATCGTGGTGTCAGCAATAGGAATGTTCACGTTATTCTCTTGTGGAGATCCTGCTCCGGATTCAAAAACAGTGACAAAAGTTGAGACGCAGCGCACACCAATTGAGATTTCGGAAGACGATATCTTTCAAGGCAATAAGATTTTAGCTTTTTTATCCAACGATCAAAAGTTTTTCAAAGAAGCTAATAATTTGTTTTTAAGGGGACTCAACGCCTTTCGAAATGAGAAAAATTTAGACAGTGCAGATTATTATTTACGCCAATCGATCTTAAAGGAACCGACAGCAAAGGCGTACTTCGAACTGGGTAATGTCTATATGGATAAAAAGGATTTTGACAATGCACTTTTATCTTTTGGATTAGCTGAACAACTGAACTATGAGCCGTTTTCTAAAATTTTGTACAACAAGGCGTGCCTTTATTCGCTCAAAGAAGATACGGAATTAGCTGGAAAGTATTTAGAGTATTCAATTCAGGCGGGATACAATAATCTAGATCAGATCAATAAGGATGAAGATTTAGAAGAGTTGAGAGAGACCTACTACTTCAAACAGGCAGTCACAAAAGGACTCCGTGGAATGTCAGATTCAGAGAATCTTTTCTGGTTGCAGTTCAAAAAGAATTTTTCTAAAACAAGTTTTCCTGTTCAATTGAAAGAGACACTGGATTATGAGGTTCTTGACGCTCTTGGATATATTTCCTACGAGTACGAAAAATATATTTCAGAAATGCGTGACGAAGAGTTTTCACGTGAAGTCAGTAAATCCTTTTTCTACTATTTACAGCCGTATGAGGCTGATGGATATGTGGCACTCGTTTACATCGTTAGGGATGAGTACATGGGAGATATGGCTCCACTTACGTATCGTTTAGCGACATTTACACACGACGGAAAACTGATCGATAAGAAAGAAATTGCTGGAAGAAGTTCGCTCAGTGCAAACATCAAAGAAGCGAAGCTTAAAAAGAATGGTGTAATTGAAATTAGTGAGTTTGAACCGACGTATGAGAAAGATCCAGATGAGGTAGGCTATTACGACAATCCAATCATTAAAAGAACATTGGTCGAAAAGAAAACAATGACGATAGGAAAGACTGGCAGGATATCTATGAAAGTAAGTCAGGATATAGCGGCAACAAATTAATTCGAAATCCTATTGCCTAGTAAATAACGTGGATAGTTGAAGTAGATCATTACCTGAACAATAATCAAATTTGGAATCCAGCTCAAATACGAGAGTAAAATATACGTTTCTCTGGGAGGTAAATTGACGTTGAACACATCAAAAAGATAGGCGTAAAAGCGCAAAGTGACAGCAGAAAGAGTCAACGCATAACTTCGTAGCATCCAGTTTACGTGCGATGGATAGTTGCCTTTTTTAGCTTTCTTGTATGCGATCCAAGTACATAGAATCCAACAAATAGTTAGTGCTACAAAACTAACTTGCGCGACATATCCTCCGTTCGCATAAAACGCCATGATCAATGCCGAAGGTGCGGCGATTAGCAAAACAGAAACGATATAGATATAACCTAGAATTCTGTGGATTTTGGGTTTGTTGCGAATAATCCAACGATTGAATTGGAACAATCCACTTAGAATGACAATTGGACTCGAAAAAACATGGATGTAAAAACTATAGCGCCATGATTTGATATGGTAGATAAGTTGCTTCGTTTCTAGAAACTCAACATCTCTTTCAAAGTGTATGTACGGCAAGGAAAGAAGAATAAGCAAATACGATGCGTAAAGCAGTGCGATAAATCCTCCAAATGATAAAACGCCCCGAAGAATGCTTTTCATTTAATAGAAGTAATTGTGTAATTCTCTATCCTCACTTTTTAAGATATACTGCTCGTATTCGTCTTGAACAATATTCAGGCGCATCCGTTGTTGAGGAAACACCTTGTTCTTTTCCCAGTCAATGGTCACCACATTTCCTTTTAACGACCAGTTGCCTTTAACTTTCACTTGTTGTTCCACGCGATTTGCTTCGTCCTTTTGATCGTAGAACTTATAAATGCACAATCCATCGGGTTCAAAACTGTAATTCCCAATAGAATCGTATACATAATAGAAGAACTCGGAAAAATTGAAACTATTAATCCCTTCTTTACTATCTTTTGGTGCTTCCAGCTTTTTCAGTTTCATCTTCTTTTCCGAAATTTTCCCACTGTTCGATACCCATTTCGCCTTTGGTGTTTTATCAATTCCTACAAAGGTAAGTTCGAACACACCGTCATATTCATGATCGCCAGGTTCAGGTAGTGACATCAGCACAGTGTCGCCTTTTCGAGTAATTCTACCATTTAAGTTCCGTTGTAATCCCTTATGGATATTATAACCAATGGCTTTGGTGCTACTCACATAATTCAAAATCAGACGGATTTCACTTCCCGCAAAATCACCTGAATACATTCCTTTTAAGGTGTCATAATTGAAATTGTCAGGTGGCGGTATTTCATTGTCGATCATTTCAACCTTTACCACTTCATTGACGATGGTTTCCTTTTCTGGGCTGCAACCAATGGCAATTGCGACAATTGATCCAATTACAACTAATCCTGTATGCATAGTCTTCATTTAGAGTAATATATTAAAACTAGTAAAAAAAATTAATCAAACGATGCGATTGCCTGATTTAGGTAAAAATCATCGCGCTGTTTTCTGTCGATAATTAATGGATCAAGGAAAAGATCAGGATGTTTTATCTCCTGAGGATTACTGGAAGGTGATAGATGTGAATAATACGTATTGGGATTCACAAACACCTTGAATTCTGAATGGGGAAGACTGAAGTTAAGTGTCCCTGCGTTCCCACTGTAAAAGCTTCCGCCCGCTGTTCTTCCAATTATTTTTGCATTGCAAAGTGTTTTAAGGTGACAGGCAAGAATAGATGCAGAAGAAAATGATCCCTCGTCTGTAATGACAATAATTTGGCCTTTGTAACGAAACTTAGAAAGACCTTTTTCAACGCTCACTTTTCCTCGTTCAAAGTTTCCTTTTTGTATCAATCGATGTTGTGCTCGACTTGCCTTTCTGTGTTTTGTATAGCTTGTACTAAACTTTTTTAGATGTTTGTTTTCAATTCCTTTTTTTGGTTTTTGAATACTATAGGTTCCCAGATTAGTTCCTTCTTCTAAAAAGTAGGACATCAATTCGTACTGCATTGCTCCTCCGGTATTTCCTCTAAGGTCAATAATAAGTCGATTTATTTCTTTTCGTTCGAGCTTTTCAAATGATTGTTCCAGAAACTCGAAGTATTTTTTTCCATAAGAGGCCTTGAAGGAGTTGAACCTGAAATAACCTACATTCTTAACAATCGTGAATTGTCCGTATTCACTTTCTTCTTTTTTGAAGCGTTCTGCATTTTTTTGAGATCTTAAATTAATCGTTCGAACAGGTGCTGCACCAGGAACAAAGTAAATTTCAGAAGTGTCGGCATTAATTACATACTTCACATGGATAGAATCTTTGGTGAACGGACTACTGATGTGCCGATAAAACTCAAACATTTGTCCTGCTTGAAAGTATTTAAAATCGATCCCGTCTTCATCTGAAGATAAATAGGGTGAAATGTCCTGCATGAGTTCAGGAATGGTTTTCAAATCAATGGTAATTATTTCTGCTCCCGCTGGGATGTGCTTTTTTTTCTCGTAGTCCGATTTCCCTTCATTAATCAGATCAATGTCCTCAGTAACCAATTCATTTACCACTAAATGTTTTCCGATGAAATAGTAATCGAATGGTAGGGCGTTTCTGACAGTCAACCACTCAAACAGCACTGTTTTATTTGGATGGATTTGCGTATGTCCACAGCGAATCATTGAAAGGGCAGCACTATACAATTTAAACTGATTAAGTTTTGATTGTTCTTTTTGAAGTTTTTTTTCCGCATAACGAAAGAACAAGTTAAGACTGTCCATGGAGTTGTGCAGGTTGATTGTCCCTTCCTTTTTCAGTAATACTTCTTTGAATATTGCGAAATCCTGTAACTGTTTTGCGGTTGAATTTTTCGCCGAACTAGCGAATAGGAGAAGAGCGAGAAGAAGAGAAATAAGTGCAAATAATTTCCGCATTGATGATCAATTATACTTCAATAACGTAAAAATTGACAATTCAGCACAGAAAACGGAACATTTATTCTGTTATTTTAACTTTTGCTTGAGTTGCGTAGAAGCCGTTTGCCTCTATTATTGCTGCATACGTTTTTTTAGCAGCAGATTTTTGTCCGAGAAAATCATAACTCTGAGCAATCATCCATAAAGACTCTTCATCGAAGTTATGAAATTTACCATTCAAGCAATTTTCAAAGTGTTCTATGGCAGCCGCGTATTCACCTAGATTGTAGAGACAAAGTCCACCATAAAAATTAGCATTGATATCTTCTGGATAAGAAGCCAATATGGTTTCGAAACGTGATAGCGCTTTTTTATAATTTTCCTGATTAAATATACGTAGTGATTTTTCGAGATAGTCGATGTACGGAATGTCAACCACCTTCCATGTTGCTTCAACATCATCTCCCGTTTTCTCCTCTTTGTCGGCAGGAGTTCCAGTGAGCAATACCTGTTTTGTTTTAACTGCTGGTTTCGATCTGTAGAGTCGATAATCAATTAATTTAAGGTCGTTCAGATAGATTTCCTTTCCATTCGTTCTGTTTTTCACGATGGTTACATTCTCCTTTTCAATTGGTTTGACAGGTAACACGTTCATATCTTCGCCTGGCTTTTCCGTGACATTTTCAGTGTTCATCTGAGCAAATTCCTCCTTCATCAATTGAGGTTGTTGTTGATTTTTCAACGGAGCATTTTTCATTTGCTCAATGGGTGCAGGGAGAATCAAGTCTGTTTCTTCGATAATCAGGTCTTGTTGATTTGCATTTACTGCTGGTTGATCGGCGATGAATTCATTTACATCTTTCAATTCACGTTGGTTGACATATATAAAAGCCGAGATCACCACAATGATTATTCCAGCAGAGACACCCAGCATTTTCGGAGAAAAGAATGAATTTGATTTAACGAATCGCTTGTCAAGCGCTTTCATATCTGCGAGTGATGCATTCGAGTCATTCCAACCCTCGAGCGCATCTTGCTCAAAAGGATGTGCAAGCGCTTTTTGCTCAATAGATTTTTTCTCTACTGAATCAGAAGTCGCTTTATACGTTTCAATATCCTTTCGACTAAGGACATTTAACTTTAAACTATTATATAGTTGATTTAAATTCTTCACTTTCTTCGAGTTTTATTTTTAAGTTGCGTTTACCATTTTGTAGCGCACTTTTTACTTTTTTCAATGGAAGTTGTGTTTCTTCCGTAATCTGCTGATAGGATTTTTGTTCTATATAAAAGAGTTGAATGCAAATTCTTTGTTCATCTGCTAAATCACCGATTGCTTTTTCAAGTTGAGTTAATTGCACCTCTCTTAAATGAACATCACTTATATCATTGACATCTTCCAGTTCCGTTTTCAACTCTGCTGTCAGTTCACCTTTTTTTCGCAGCTTCATTAGGCATGCATTCTTTGTCACGGAGTACAGCCAGCTTTTAAAATTATGAATGTTGTGTTTCGCTAGTTTATCTGGCAGTGTCTCAAAAACGATCATTGTAATATCTTCAGCATCTGCTTTGTTCTTAAAATATTTAAGCGCAACTCCAAAGACCAGGTGACTGTACCTTAAGTAATATTCGCCCAAGATCAGATTGTGCGCCTTGCTTTTATATAAAGTAAGTAGCGCATCATCACTTAAGGACTGATATTTTTTGCGTCTGTTCTGAAACATATATTAATGTAGATGCATGAAAAAATTAGATTCCATAAATATTATCATAATTTCTTGATTAACTTTAGGTCATGAAAAGAATTGCGTTAATTACTTCAGGAGGAGATGCACCAGGAATGAATGCTTGTATTCGAGCAATCGTCAAGTATTGTTTAAATTCATCATTGACACCTGTTGGTTATTATGACGGTTACCAGGGAATGATGGAAGACCGATGGATTGAACTCACATTTTCCGATGTAGATAATATCATTCAACGTGGAGGGACAATTTTGGGGACAGCCAGAAGCGAAGAGTTTAGAACCGTTGAGGGACGGAAGAAGGCAATTTCAAATTTAAAGTCGAACAATATAGACGCACTAATATGTATTGGTGGAGATGGAACTTTTGCTGGGGCTAATATATTGTCAAGGGAAATGGATATTCCAGTTGTTGGAATTCCAGGTACTATTGATAATGATATTTCTGGTACGGATCACTCCATTGGATACGACACTGCGCTGAATACAGTTGTCGAAGCAGTTGACAAGATTAGAGACACAGCAAGTAGTCACCACCGTATTTTCTTTATTGAAGTTATGGGGAGAAATGCTGGATTTATCGCTCTAAACTCGGCAATTGCTTCTGGGGCAGAATCAGTTTTAATTCCAGAAGAACAGACCGATGTCAATAAATTGGCATTGGATTTAAAGGAGCAGAACAAAGGAAAGCGAGGTTCTTTAGTTATTGTTGCCGAAGGCGATGATGGGGGAGGAGCAATAGAGATTATGAAGAAAGTCGAACCTTTACTCTCTGGTTATTCTTTGCGCGCATCAGTTTTAGGGCATATTCAACGAGGCGGATCACCCTCGACTTTTGACCGTTTATTGGCGACTCGTATGGGAGCATTTGCTGTTGAGCAACTAATTAATGGTAAAACAAACATAGTTATTGGTGCAAAAGGAGATGAATTACTCACTTCTTCCATCGATTCTGCGATAAAAATTCACGCCACTCCCGACCTTTCCAAGTTGACTTTACTCTCAATGTTAAGAACAAACGGAAATTCTCAAAAAAAATAATCCCCTCTACCATCCATTATTTCAGGCAGTTGAAGTTTAGGCATTGTTGGTTTGCAA
>CAZXRU010000023.1:0-47466 GCA_964643345.1 uncultured Fluviicola sp. | reverse complement strand
GTCCTGTCAGCGGTTCATTCATTAGAGCGTTCAATTCTAGCGCTGATGAACCACTAATAATGATGTTCTGCTTCGGCATTTCATCTATTAACAGTTTTAAGGTAAGACCTATGCCTTCAATTCGTTGGGCTTCGTCGATAAAAAAGTAGGGCTTCTCGCCTATAATTGATTTCAGCCTTTCTATTGTTGGGTTTTTGAGTAATTCTCTCACGGCTGGATCATCACCATTCATTTCAAGACAATCCTTGTCATTCATTAAATCTTTAACTAATGTTGTTTTACCAACCTGTCTCGGACCAATGAGAATAATCATCTTTCCCTTATTAAACTGCGATTGTATACTCGATTTTAATTGACGACTGTACATGGTTTTATTGTTGTATTCACCAAATATAGATTTTTTTAGTGAATATATTCACCAAATATAGACTTTTTTAGTGATCGTATTCACCAAAAATAGACTTTTTGCATAAACTTCCTGCGATCAGTATTCCTTAAAAGATTCTTACTATCTTCACGTTAAATGCCAGAATCACCCAAAATATTTACGCTTCAACAAGTTGTTTCCTCAATACGGAAAACGATAGAAGAACGCTATCAGCAATTGTATTGGGTTAAGGCTGAAATGCACAAACTCAATCGATTTGCGAGTGGGCACTGTTTTCCAGAATTGCTTCAAAAAGAAAATGGGCGCATCGTTGCTCAAATTCGTGGAACGATTTGGAATCATCAATTTGAACAAATCAATCAGCGCTTTATACAAGTAGTGAAGGAGCCGCTGAAAGAGGACACCACGTTGCTGATGCAAGTCAAAGTGACCTTTCACGAATCGTATGGTTTGAGTTTACAGATTTTAGATATTGACCCAAATTACGCGCTCGGTGAACTTCAACGGGAGCGACAAGAAACACTACTAAAACTACAGAAAGAGGGCTTATTAAATGCCAATCAGCAATTATCTTTTCCATTGTTACCCAAACGTGTTGCGGTCATTTCCGCTGATTCCAGTAAAGGATTGTCAGATTTTATGCAGGTACTCGATAAAAACGAGTGGAATTATCGCTATTTCACTATGTTGTTTCCAGCGTACCTTCAGGGAGATAATGCCGCAAGTTCAATTATCCAGCAGTTAGAACGCATTAAGAAAGTACTACATCACTTTGATGTTGTTGTCATCGTGCGCGGTGGTGGCGGTGAAGTCGGACTTTCCTGCTACAATGATTATGCGATGTGTAAAGCCATCGCTTCGTTTCCCATTCCTGTATTGACGGGAATAGGACACTCCACCAACCTCACCGTAGCAGAAATGATTGCCTTTCGAAATGCCATTACCCCAACAGAACTAGGAGATTTTCTCATTCAAGCATTTCACAATTTTTCCGTTCCATTGAAGGACGCAACAAAAAGCATAAAGTACTATGCAGTTTCCCGTGTGGAAGAAGAAAAAAATGCACTCGTCAACCTATCCCGTCATTGTAGAAGCGGTGCACAGCAGGCTGTATTCAACAATGGACAACAACTTATAGCTAAAAGTCGTGAAGTTAGCAGTAATGTGCGCTATGCCCTGCAGCACAATGGTCAACAGATTCGGCTCCACGCACAAAATGCTCAACGGGCATCGACTTATTTGTTCAATGTCAATCGGAAATTAATGGAGCAACTCAGTATTGACTTACCCCGCACGTCGAAAAACCAATTTTTGCTTAAAAAAAGTGAGCTAGATAACTTGCTACACTCGGTTCAATTGATGGATCCAATTAATGTACTTAAACGTGGGTTCTCCATCACGACATTGAACGGAAAAACGATAAAATCGAATAATAAAGCGCAAAAAGGAGACAAAATCATAACAAAAACTGCTAATTTTAGCATTGAATCAGAAGTAACAGAGATAACGAAAGCACCATGAGTAAAGACATCAAATATACCGACGCGTTTGACGAATTAAAACAAATCGTTGCTGACATCGAAGATGGTGAAATCTCTGTGGATGAATTAAG
This sequence comes from uncultured Fluviicola sp., assembly GCA_964643345.1. GTDB lineage: Bacteria > Bacteroidota > Bacteroidia > Flavobacteriales_D > Crocinitomicaceae > UBA4466. The sequence continues at coordinate 45,466 of CAZXRU010000023.1, read as the reverse complement.
CATTAAAGTAAAGCGGGCATCAGAACTTATCAAATTGTGCAAAGCGAAACTTACTTCGACAGAGGAAGATGTCAATCAGATTCTGAAGGAGTTGGAGGGGTGATATTTCGACTTGGCTCAATGTCCGAAAAATCAATGTACGATGTCCGAGATTTATCGTGCTAAATGTTGTATCTTTGCCCTACCAAACTGTCTATCCTGAGTAAACAAACAGTGTTGCTGGAATAATTAAGATGATAGAAAAATTTAACAAAAAAAACGACCTTCTCACGTACGAGGAAACTGAGTTAGGCATTTTAATCGCAATAGAAAAAGGCGAATTACTTAAAATCAATGAGTTCAGAAAAAATAGCAAAGGGCCTGTAAAAACCGTTAGTGGTTTCCCTTTTGTGCACTGTGATGAACAAGAATCCTTAAAAATTGACTTCGAGCAAAAAAATGAATATTTGATTGTCAACCTAAAGAAATTCGATTAGGCCCAAAATTATTCGTACGTTTAGAGCATAAAGATCGTACTATGAAAATCTCTTTGCTCTTCATTTCTTACTTATTAATTTCCAATTTTTCATTCAGTCAGTCCTTCAGTGGACCAGAAAGTGTTGAATTTGACATGGCCAATAATCGCTACCTTGTGTCAAACAGAGGAACAACCAAGAGTATTCAATCAGCTGTTCCAGGACAAGCGCCAACACTGTTTTCTTCCAACGTGGGGAGTCCTGCAGGACTTGAAATTCTGGGAGGAAAGCTTTGGGCGTGCGATGGTGCACGGATTAAAAGTTACGACTTGACAACTGGTACACTTGTAGACAATATAGACCTCGGTGCAACATTTTTGAATGGAATTACCAACGATGGCGTCAAGTTTCTATTTGTAAGTGATTTCTCAGCAAAGAAAATTTACCGTTTCAATACCGAGACATTGGATTATTTCGAAATGGTTGCCAATACGGTTTCTACCCCAAACGGCATGTGGTACGATGGAGCAAATAACCGTTTACTGTTTGTCAATTGGGGGGCAAACGCTCCAATAAAAGCGGTAAGTCTTATTGATTCCACTTTGTCAACTGTCGCTAACACATCTCTTGGCAATTGCGATGGAATTGCCCGAGATGCAACAGGAAATTATTACGTTTCAGCTTGGAGTCAGCAGTCTATTTATAAATTCGATACCAATTTGACGAACCCAGTTGCTGTTGTAACGAGTCTATCCAATCCCGCGGATATTGTTTATAATCTGACCAACGATACATTGGCGGTTCCCAATTCTCAAAACAACACAGTGACTTACCACTCTTTTAGCACTGCCGAATTAATTGATGTCTCCCTTGAGAGAAATTCTGTGCTTGTGTACCCAAATCCTTCGAGAGATGAAATGAATGTTTCATTTACACTAGAAAAACCAGACGATGTCGCACTGTATTTGTATAATTCATTAGGGCAACTGGTTTTCCAAGCGAAACAAAATTTTGACTCGCTAGGTAAAAATGAATTTACTTTCAGCACTGCTGACCTTCCCGTAGGTAGCTACAACTTTGTTCTTCTACTGGATCAAAAAGCAGAAAACGGAAGTATCCATATTGTAAAATGATTTTAACATAATCAATAAACTTTCTCACGTATTTACCACTATCTTTGCGCCCTAATTTTAGGCAATGATTTCAGTAGATAATTTAACAGTAGAGTTCAGCGGAAGTGCACTTTTTAGCGACGTTTCCTTTGTTATTAATGAAAATGATAAGATCGCACTCATGGGTAAAAATGGTGCAGGAAAATCCACGCTACTCAAAATACTTGCTGGAATTAACAAGCCTACAAAAGGGGGGATTTCAGCCCCGAAGGATGCCATTATTGCCTATTTACCACAGCATTTGTTGACTGAAGATGATGCCACCGTTTTTGAAGAAACATCCAAGGCATTTGCCGAGATTTTTGCCATGAAAGATGAGATGGATCGCTTGAACGATGAGTTGACCACTCGAACAGATTACGATTCAGATGCGTACATGAAAATCATCGAGCAGGTATCAGAACTCAGCGAAAAATACTATTCCATTGAAGAAATCAATTACGAGGCTGAAGTAGAAAAAGTATTGCAGGGATTGGGATTCTTGCGATCCGATTTTACGCGACCAACATCTGAATTTAGCGGTGGGTGGCGAATGCGTATCGAACTAGCGAAAATATTGTTGCAACAACCGGATTTGATTTTATTGGATGAACCTACCAATCACATGGACATCGATTCGATTGAATGGTTAGAAGACTTTTTGATCAATCAAGCGAAGGCAGTTGTTGTAATTTCTCACGATAGAGCATTTGTCGACAATATAACTACGCGAACGATTGAAGTGACGATGGGGCGAATTTACGACTACAAAGCGAAGTATTCTCATTACTTAGAGTTGCGCAAGGATCGACGTGCTCAGCAACAAAAACAATTCGAAGAACAACAACGATACATTGCGGACAATCAAGAATTCATTGACCGATTTAGAGGAACCTTTTCCAAAACAAATCAAGTACAGTCACGTGTGAAAATGTTGGAGAAATTGGAAATAATCGAAATTGATGAAGTTGATTCTTCTTCGCTTCGCTTAAAATTCCCACCTGCTCCACGTGCTGGAAGTTATCCAGTTGTTGTTAAGGAATTATCGAAAAAATATGGCGATCATGTCGTGTTTAAAGATGCATCATTGGTCATCGAGCGTGGAGAAAAAGTAGCATTTGTAGGAAGAAATGGTGAGGGTAAATCGACCATGATTAAAGCAATCATGAAAGAGATTGATGTCGAAGGATCACTCGAACTCGGTCACAACGTTCAAATCGGTTATTTCGCACAAAATCAAGCTGCATTACTAGATGAAAATCTAACGGTTTTTGAAACGATTGACAACATTGCCAAAGGCGACATCCGAAATAAAATCAGAGATCTGCTTGGTGCTTTTATGTTCGGAGGAGATAACAGTTCCAAACTAGTGAAAGTATTGTCAGGGGGAGAAAAAACCCGTCTGGCGATGATGAAATTGCTCCTTGAACCAGTCAACTTGTTAATTCTCGATGAGCCGACCAATCACCTCGATATGCGTACAAAAGACATTATCAAGGATGCATTGCGTGATTTTGATGGAACACTGATTCTAGTGTCGCACGATCGTGACTTTTTAGATGGATTGGCAACAAAAGTGTTTGAGTTTGGAAATCAGCGCGTAAAAGAACACTTTGAAGATATTCAAGGCTTCTTAGCAAAGAAGAAGATGGAGAACTTAAGCGAGATTGAAAAGAAGTAATTCTCCTTTTATCCCCTATCAAATAATTTTAGTTGAATAGATAAAAAATTATACCGACCTTGTTGTATAATTCAAAAACAAGGGGCTATGAACATTATCGCATTTTTAATAATTGGAGTTGTTGCAGGATGGCTTGGAAGTGTTATTTACAAAGGAAGCGGACTTGGTCTACTTGGGAACATTATCGTTGGTGTAGTTGGTAGCTACATCGGCTACTGGTTACTTGGAGAGTTAGGCGTTAGCTTGGGACAAGGTCTTCTCGGACTCATTTTGACTGCAGCAATTGGTGCCATCGTGATTCTGTTTTTGTTCAATATTATTTTCTCAAGAACAAAAAGATAAGCTGGATTAAAGTTCCTTTAACAATCTTCCAATATCATGGATCAGTGAATCCACAGAACTTGTTGAAGTTCCATCATAATAACCTCGAATCCGTTTTTTTCCATCGACCAATACAAAATTGTTGGTATGAATGAAATCACTTCCCGCATCACCTAAGTTTTCAGCTTCCGCTGGTTTCAGTACAAAAAATGATTTACGTGCTAACGCATAAAGAGAATCCTTTTCGCCTGTTAAAAAGAACCACTGTTTGTCATTTGCTTTGTGTTCCTCGGCGTAAGCTTTCATGCGCTCGACATTGTCAACTTCAGGGTTCACCGTAAAGCTCAAAATGCGAACGTCATCGTTTAATCGATAATGCTGTTGAACGCGCGTCATTTGTTCATTCATAATCGGGCAAATAGTCCCACAGGTCGTAAAAAAGTATTCCGCGACGTACACCTTCCCTTCCAAATCCTTTTGCGTAATCGTCTTTCCATTTTGGTTGATAAACGAAAAATCACCAATCGTATGTCCGTAGCCCTTTCCACTCATCAGCACATCTGGATCTACCATTTCATCTTCCAAATCAGTAGGATTTATCACTGGAAGCATCTTTTCTTTGGGTTGAATCAAAAAATAAGTAATGGTGACTCCAACCACAAAAAAAACGAGAAGAAAAACAATTCTGTTCATGTGACAAAGTTACCTTTTATAAAAATCATTTGTACTTTTAAACCCAAAGAAAAACGACATGTCAATAAACACAGCTTTACTCAATAAAATATGCACGACACCAGGTGCTCCAGGATTTGAACAACAAATTCGTAGCGTAGTTCTCGAAGAAATAAAGGGACTTGTCGACGAAGTTGAAATTGACAACATGGGTAATGTCTACGCAATCAAACGTGGAAAAGGCGATAAACGTGTGATGATAGGTGCGCACATGGATGAAATTGGGTTTATGGTCACCCACATTGACGACAAAGGATTTATTCGCTTTCACACCCTCGGTGGATTTGATCCAAAAACATTAACGGCGCAGCGTGTAATCATTCACGGAAAAAAGGACATTATTGGTGTGATGGCTTCCAAACCTATTCATGTCATGACTACTGAAGAGCGCACCAAAGTCGCAAAGATTACCGATTATTTTATTGATACAGGACTGTCAGCTGAAGAAGTGAAAGAACTCGTTACGATCGGTGATCCAATTACGCGTGAGCGTGAATTCATTGAAATGGGAAATTGTGTCAACAGTAAATCCTTGGATAATCGCTTGGCTGTTTTTATACTGATTGAGCTGTTTCGTGGATTAAAAGGCAAGGAAGTTCCTTACGATATTTACGGAGTTTTTACCGTTCAAGAAGAAGTTGGCATCCGAGGAGCGAATGTCTCCGCGATGCGCATAAAACCAGATTTTGGATTTGGACTGGACACGACGATTGCATTTGATTTACCAGGAGCTGCAGCGCACGAGATGATCACAAAATTAGGAGAAGGAACGGCGATTAAAATTATGGACGCTTCTACCATTTGCGATTACAGAATGGTTGATTTTATGAAGAAAACAGCCGATAAACACAAGATAAAATGGCAACCCGAGATTTTGACCGCTGGTGGAACTGATACTGCTGGAATTCAACGAATGACGGAAGGAGGGTCCATAGCTGGTGCTGTTTCTATTCCAACGCGACACTTACATCAAGTCATAGAAATGGCACACAAAGAGGATATTCAAGGAAGCATTGATTTGTTGAGCGCTTGTGTGTGTGATATCGATCAGTACGATTGGGAGATTAAAAGGTAGTTCAAAGTTAGAAAGTTCAAGAAGTTCAAAGATTTGATCTGTTGTAGGATCAAAATTTTTCTTAGAATCTCATTGAACTTTCCTGCCTGGCGTCAGACAGGGAACCCATTAAACTTTGAACTCTACTTGTCCAGAACTTTTGGAATGCGGAAATAATCCGAATCTTTTTTCGGAGCGTTTTTAAGCACTTCGGATTGTGTCAATGTGTCTTTTGCCTCGTCTTCACGCAAACGGTTGACTTCATTGCTCATAAATATTAATGGTTCGACATTTTCTGTGTTCACTCCTTGCAAGGTCTCCATAAACGAAATGATCCGTTCCAAATCTTGGCGAATGGCAGCTTTGCTTTCCCCCTCAAACTCAAGGCGAGCTAAATGCGCGATGTGATCTACTATGTCGTCCGTAATGTTCATTGAGCAAAGATAATAACTATTCCTTGAAATGAGGATACTTCTCCAGAATTGGAGCGTTGATAATTTCAAAACAATGATCGCTCAATTCCTTCTGAGACATTTTTTCTATGGTTTCGACTGAAACAAACGGATGGATTATTACTTGACTCACGCCCGGATGTGCAGGTCCCAAAATGTTCGTTGGATCCGAAAACAGGCGGTAGTTATTCAAAAAAGTAATGGGTAAAATGGGCGTTTTCATGTTCTTCGCCAGTTGAAATGAACCTTCTTTAAACGGAACCATTTTGGGACAATCTTCATCTGGAATTCCTCCTTCTGGAAATATCACGAGCGACCAACCATCTTTCAACATTCTCGACGCCTTTACCAATGATCTCGCTGACTTTATGCTATTGCTCCTGTCCACAGGAATGTTAAAGCGTTTGAAATACGTTTTAATCAATGGGTATTTTAAAATTTCTGTCTTTCCAAGAAAAATGAACGGTTCATTTGGGAACATAGAGTACATTAAAAAAATGTCCAAATAAGACGTGTGATTGGCAATAATGATAAATGGGGGTTTTGGTAGTTCACGCTCACCTTTTCTAACAACAAAGTACAGGCAGAAGATCCTCACCGTCCAGCTCCAGGCTACAAAAATTCGAAACGCTTTCTTCTTCGTTTTTTCCGAGAATAAGAGTGGGGTGATAAATGGATAATACAACACAGCTGTAAGTGTGAAAATCACGCCTACATAACATTTCCAAATTAGCGAGAAGATTCCACGAATCCATTTCATCGCTCAAATTTACAAAATTCAGGCGCTTGAAATCACCTCAATTTATTTTACTTCAAAAATGTTTAACTTCGCAAACGAAAAACACAAATATGGCACGCATTTTAACAGGAATTCAAAGCACTGGAACACCCCATTTAGGAAATATCTTAGGTGCGATAGTTCCAGCCATTGAGATGGCTCAAAGTGAAGAAAACGATTCGTTTTTGTTCATTGCGGACATGCACTCGCTGACCCAAATCAAAGACGCCAAAACGCTTCGTGAAAACACCTTAAGTGTCGCTGCCACTTGGTTGGCGTTTGGATTGGATGTCGAAAAAGTAGTTTTTTACCGCCAGAGTGATATTCCCGAAACTGCCGAACTTTCATGGTATTTGAGTTGTTTTTTTCCGTTTCAGCGTTTGACATTAGCGCACAGCTTCAAAGATAAATCAGATCGTTTAGAGGATGTAAACGCTGGTCTGTTCACCTACCCCATGCTCATGGCAGCGGATATTTTATTGTACGATGCAACGCATGTTCCTGTTGGAAAGGATCAATTGCAGCACATTGAAATGACCCGAGATGTAGCTTCTCGATTTCACGCAAAAATGGGAGAAACTTTTGTTTTGCCAGAAGGCGTCGTTCAGGAAGACACAATGCTTATTCCCGGAACGGACGGTCACAAAATGAGCAAATCGAGAGGGAATATCATCAATCTCTTTTTGCCAGAAAAGGAATTGCGCAAACAAATTATGACGATCACTACTGACTCAAAAGGTCTCGATGATGTTAAAAATCCTGATGAATGCAATGTCTTCGCTTTGTACAAATTGCTTGCAAGTGAAAGTCAGATCGCAGAAATGCGCAAAAACTATGCGGGTACTAATTATGGATATGGGCATGCAAAACAAGCTCTGTTCGATCTCATATTAACTCGATTTGAGCAACAGCGAATGAAGTACAACCACCTGATTAACAACGCCCACGAAGTAGAAGGAGCCCTGATTAGTGGTGCCAAAAAAGCGCGTGAAGTTGCACATGTTGTAATGCAGAGGGTTAGAGAAAATTTAGGATACTAGGGTTATTCTAGTTTTTCTTTTATTTTTGTATGCTTTCAAATCAAACTAAAAATGAAATACTATAAAACTCTGCTATTACTGACTGTCGGTTTTTTCATCTCTTCTTGTGGAGGTTCAGACGAGGAAGATCTTGTCGCTCTAGGTGGAAAAAAGTATGGCGGTGAATTTAAATTCATGTCATCCGAAAAAATTACGACACTTTTTCCCTTTTCGTCTGACGATCACTATTCTTCTCGACTTGTCGCTCAAATTTATGAACCGCTTATGCGTTTGGAGCCTTCAACGATGGAACCAGTCCCAGGAATCGCAGAAAGTGTATCAGTGAGTGACGATGCAAAAACCTATACATTCAAAATCCGTAAAGGCATCTATTTTCATGAGGATGATTGTTTTGACGGGACAGCGCATGAATTAACTGCAAACGATGTGAAGTTTTCATTGAGTCTAGCTTGTTCAGGTTTAAAGGAAAACAATGTCAGCTATCAACTAGTAAATCGAATTTTTGGTGCACAAGAGTATTTTAAACAATCAAAAACATCACTTCCAAAAAATGGTGTTTCTGGAATTAAAGTCATCGATGGTAATACCATTCAAATATCACTACTGAAACCGTTCGCCGGATTTGAACATGTTTTAACGCACCCAAGTTTGGGTATGATATCGCAGAAAGCATATGAAACGTATGGCGTTGATATGGCAACTCATCCCGTTGGAACAGGTCCATTTTGCTTTGAATCCATGAACGATGAGAAAATTGTCTTGAAACGAAATCCTAACTATTGGAGAAAAGACGAGCTTGGAAATCAACTGCCGTTCTTAAGTAAGGTGATTATGACTTACACTAAAGATAAGCGAAGTGAGTTGCTGGCTTTTAGAAACTCTGAAATCGATTTAGTCCTTCAAATTCCTGTAGAAGAGATCGAGCATATTTTGGGTACATTGACAGAAGCACAAGAAGGAAAAAATGTAAAACACAAAATAGAAAGTGAACAAAGTTTAAGTATGCGCTATATTTCAATGGCAATTGAAAGTAAAGAATTTAGCGATGTTCGCGTGCGTAAAGCGTTCAATCTGGCAATTGACAGAAATGCAATTATCGATAACTGGTTAGGCGGTGAAGGCTGGGCAGCAAATGGCTTTGTTCCTGCGATGAAAAACTATCCTAGTGACGAGGTTAAGGGACATGATTTTAACCCAACGAAAGCCAAACAATTGATGAAAGAGGCAGGGTATCCTGATGGAAAAAATTTCCCAGCGCTAGATTTATACATTAATGCGGTGGAAGGTTCCCTTCCTCACAAAATTTGTCTTGCTGTTGCCAAACAAATCAAACGAGAAATTAACGTTGATTTGAACGTAAAACTCTGCGATTTAAACGAACGAAAAGAAGCCATTGCTAGCGGAAAGGCTAAAATTTGGAGTGCTGGTTGGATAGCCGATTATCCAGACCCAGAAAGCTTTTTAACGATGTTTTACGGTGGAAATGCAACCAACTCGGGTATGGTAAATGTGTTCAACTTCAAAGATGCGGAATACGATGCGTTGTACGAAGAAGCAATTTCTGAGATTGACGATAAAAAGCGTAATCAGTTGATGGTTAAGTGCGATCAAATGATTGTAGATAAAGCCGCAACAATTCCACTTATTACCGGTGCCCACATTGTTATGGTGAATGCCCGCGTGAGAAGCTTTAAGGTAAATCCGATGGAAAGTCTAAACTTAACGGATGTCTTTATAAAGGAACCAAAAAAATAATTGAAAGGCCCATTCGCCACAGGCGAATGGGTTTTTTTATGCGTTCAATATTTCCTTGACAATATCAAATGATGTCAAGTTTTCAAAGCGAGGGATGTGGATTTTATAATAGTCCAACATTACTTTAAGCGCCTCTTCTCGGATATTCTTGTTCCAGGAAGAATCAAACAATTCATTTGAAAGCATTGCAGCAATTAAATCTGCCGCTGGACCTGAGACTATTCTTTCGTGACCACTGTCGTGCGATTGAAAAACACCAGCGTCAAGATTAAAACACTTTGCTTCTACTTTCTCAAAGTGAGGTTTGAACCCAAGTACATCCGTAAAATCTAGTAGAAACCGCAAGGGTAAAAAACCTTTGTTCTCATCAGTTTCCAGTCGCTGCGCATAAGAAACCAAGAAATGAAATACTTCCTTATCGCTGTCGCCCTGTTGCACACTTTTTTTAATGCACTCTACTAAGAAATAAGCAATGGTTGATGTTACTGGATTAAATTGAAACGTAAATGGGTGAATAGTTTCCACTTCAGTTAAGTTCAACAGTTCGGCATCTTTTCGTCCATAATAGGATAACTCACAAACCGCCATAGGGAACAGACTGTGCGCTTTCTTTTTACCACCTCTGAATAAAAACTTCTGTAATCCGTGTTCTTTGGTAAAAAATGAAACAATCAAGCTGGATTCTGAATAAACAGATCGATGAAGAAAAACGCCTAAATCTGTCGATTTCATGTGGCTAGTTAACGACTACAACTTTCCCAACCTTTCTTCCCTTGCCTTCATTTGCTGCAGTCCAAATAAGGTACACCCCTGTTGCGGCGCGCTCACCCATCAACGTTTTTCCATCCCAAGTCGCGGTACCACCATTCGATGTGGTTTTGTACACTAGGTTTCCAGCTACGTCTGTAATTTTTACATCAGAATCATAGCGAATCCCTTGAATTGTAATTGGTCCACTAAAATCGGGGCGAACAGGATTTGGAAAAACCACTACATTTTCATACTCAGGATCTTCATAGGTAGCATCAGTTCTGTATGAAATCAGTCCTTTGTCGGTTACAATAAACAACTCACCTGTGGTATGATCCAACGTTAAATCAATAATGGCGTTTGAAATCAGGGGTGAATTCTCCATGGTGTGTTGTTCAATTATATTCATCCCATCTGGAGAAAGTAAAATAATTCCAGAGTTGGCTGTTCCAAACCATTTTCTGTTCGCACCGTCGACAACAATTGCAGTAATATCGGTTGCTCCAAGGACATATTCCACATTCCCTTCAAACTCAAGCTTAATTCGTTGCGCATTGTACTCACCCGGACCCCCGTCAAAAGCTCCGTCCGTATTATAAAGTATTGCAAAACCAGCTTCTGTACCAATCCAAATTTCGTTGTCAAAATCCACGGCAATTGCTTTTACTTCTGCTGACGGCAGTGCTCCTGAATTCGTTCCTGTGTTCAGAAAAATGTACTTATCGTCACTTTCGGTGGACAGCGTTCCATTGTCATTGTACCCAAACAACCCCCTTCCTCTCACAGAAAACCACTTATTACCACTGTAGTCAATAGCTAGTCTTCTAGTAAACTCATTCTTTGAGGCCGATCCTAAATCGTATTCGTGCCAAGCACCATCCTTGGTATATACTTTCAGCGCTTTATTAGCATAACCATTCACCACCCATAAGTTTCCTTCGTCATCATATGCGACATCAGAAACCAATGATGCTCCGTTGCCTAGACTTGTTGCTTCGATAATAGAATTTGTTGGTGTAATCGTGTCTGCCGTATTTCCTTCGATGATGGACAAAGGAATGTGAGAATAAGTTCCCACCGCTATTTGATCCAAGTTGTTGGGGTTTATAGCTACCGATAAAAAGTCCCAAATATATTGTTCCGTCCAGGTTGTTACATTACTTCTGTCCTTGAGTGACCATTTCTCGTCCTCAAAAATATAAACCCCTGATCTACTATATGTTTGAGCAACATTCGTTAGTCCTCCTCCAGCAACAGCAAGTCTACCCTTTTGCCAATCCATAGCAAAGAAAGTCCCTTTCGGTGGTCCAGAAATAGAAATGGCCTGAACTGCTCCTGAAACCTCTCTCTGAATTAATCCATTCGCCTGATCTGCAATCCAATAACTGTTGTTTGAAAATGCTACCGCTCGAGGATTGGCTACTGCCGTATAGAGTCCAAGATATAGATACATGCTGAAATCCGATTCATAAATAATTGCCCCTTCAAAGTAGTTTACACACAGGCGATTATTGACATTGTTCAACGCCATGACTTCCATGCCGAATGTTTCCGAATAGGCAACCTCCATCCCAGAATCACTAAGCACATATACTGTATCTTCTCCATACTCATCATGATTGAAACCTATAAAAATATCGTTATTCACCACCTCAATTTCCGTGTAGTTATGACCTAACAGAATGGGTACGCGAACATCTACTTCCCATTGACTAGGATCGGCAAGGGCGACATTGCTCGTGAGTCCTTTGTACAGTCTATCACTGGTGATTGCGTAGATTGAATCGCCGCGAAACGCAATATCCAAAATTGGCTGATTTCCATTGGTAGGATAATAGGTGTCTCTTACCTCATTTTTTTGTGGATCCAATTTAACAATTGAAAACCCGGTTGCTGCATAGATGTAATTACCGTGTTCCACCAGCTTGTTGATTCGCTTAGAGCCTTGTATTTGCGCAAGTTTGATTGCTGGAATATTGGTTACTTTATTGTTGTGAATTTTGTCAATGTTTCCATTTTCATACCCAATAAAAACGCTGTGCGACGGTGTATATTTTCCGAGACAACTCACCGTAATGTCCGAAAGGGAATTAACTGCAGTCCACAGTGTTATTTCACTCGAAGCAAAATCGTATTGACTTACGCCGTTTTCATAGGCAGTGAAAACCTCATTATTAAAGGCAACAACATCGTGAGCGCTTTTAGCTGGAACGTGCAAGCGCCATTGCCCCATCCCTATTTGTGCTGTCGCACCCTGAATTGTCAAAAGAAATATAATAAGTAGCCGCATTCGTTTGTTTTTCTATGTCATTAACGTTAAAAGCTCGAAATTATTTGATGGTGTTGAGCAGCTCCTAGTATCCGTATTTCATCCATCATAAAATTTCTTACGCTTCTACGACCTCTGCTTCTGGCGCATTTGATTTAACCGATGCAATTCCAACTTCTGCAGAAGCTTTGGTCGTATACATTTCACTCGTTCCAATGACCTGACCGTTTCCCGATTTCAGATTGAAATAATGCTGACCATTTTTCGCGACCAAACGTTCAAATTTTGCATCTTCCTCTGCATTTAATCGTACACTTTCGATCCCGTTTTCCGCACCTGACTTTGCTTTGTAGCCCTCACTCTGAAGTATAATTTCGTGATTCCCCGCCTTTAGATTAAAATAATATTCATCATTCTTTGACGATTTAAAAAGTGTAAAATGTCCCATGATCTCCTTTTCTTTGATTGATACCATGAAGGTACGATTTCTTATGGTAAATTTTGGTCCTACGTGTAAAAACATCCCTACATTTTTTGCTAAAGCATGTCGAAATATGATTTGTAGGGTTAACTTTGTGCTTGAAACAGGCTCCGTAGCTTCCGCTTTCACTCCGTTTCATCGGACAAGCGATTCGCTACTCAGCCAATAAAAAGGCTCCGTAGCTCAGCTGTCCCTTTGGGATTTCAGCTGATCCACGAGCAAAAATGGCTCCGTAGCTCAGCTGTATAGAGCACTGGATTTCGGCTCCAGCGGTCGGGGGTTAGAATCCCTCCGGGGTCACATATAAAAACAAAACTCTAGTTTTTACTAGGGTTTTGTTTTATTGCAAAACAATTCAATCTATTTATCAACACAAGAAGCAAACAACTTTCGACCAATTAACTAACAAATTAGTATCATTGTAATTAAAACCTAATATATGGCTAAACATCCAAAAGAGGGTAAATTACTTTACCACATTACGGCATTAGAAAATGTTGAAGGTATTTTATTAAATGGATTATTGCCAAGAATGGCCTTGAAGGAATTTAAAGATATTGCGGATAAAGACATACTGAGTAAGCGGCACAAATACAATCTTGAGGAGTATACTCCATTTCATTTCTTCTCGGGCACTCCCTTTAGTGGTGGTGTTCAGAAATCAAATCAAGATATTGAATTTGCCTACCTATGCATTAAACGATCAGTAGCTGAAATTAAAGGTTTCAAGATTGTTCCGAAGCATCCTGTTAACTTTAATGGTGAGCCTTTAATTTGGGCGATAGGAATCAATGAAATTGACTGGGATATAATGGGTGAACGAAATTTTCATGACCATAACTGCAAAGAGGTCTGTATGGCTGAAGCCATTTACAAGGGGGCTATTTCACTAGAAGAAATAAGTTGCATTTATGTTAAGTCTGCTAAAGCACTAGGAATGATTACTGATTTGCTTATTAAATATAAAAAGACTAACTTAAATGTTAGAATTTATGAACTTCCAGCTATGTTTGTATGATCAAATTTACTTCAGGTAACATATTAGAGTCTTCGTCATATGCCCTTGTTAACACAGTTAATTGTGAGGGCTATATGGGTAAGGGAATCGCATATCAGTTTAAGTTACGATTCCCTAATAACAATAGTATGTATGAGGAAGAATGCAGAAAAGGAAAATTTAGACCAGGAGACATTCTATTATATGAAGAGTCTGGTAATCTAATAGTGAACTTTCCTACGAAAGATAAGTGGAGAAGGAAATCAGAATATTCATTTATCATTGATGGATTAAAAAGATTAGTGAAAATTATTCATGAGCAAAACTTAAAGTCAATTTCAATACCACCTTTGGGTTGCGGAAATGGAGGCCTTCAATGGGAGAAGGTAAAAGGATTGCTTTTAGAGCACTTAACGCCCTTGTCAACTCTTTGCGATATCACTATCTATGAACCATTTCAAGGCAGTGATGCTATTAATAAACAAAAGCCCGCTGCAGCTCCTAAGATAAACACATCGCATCTGATGCTAATGATGCTAAAACTTCGACTGAACAAATTCAATAAATTACGCATTCAAAAAGCTGCCTATCTTATTAATGTGTTTTCTGGACAAGACTATTTCAAGTTTTCTAAAAACCATTTCGGCCCACATGCATATTCAGTTGACATTTTAAGTAGAGATATTAAGGAGTTCCAGTCTTATCACAATGTTAACACCCTAGATGCTCTAGAAAACTCTTTGCAAACCCTAGTGAGTGATAAAACACTCATTAAACTTGAAAATTATATCCCTTTCCTAGAAAAAGCCGCTGAAGTAGTCAATTCATTCGACGATGATCGTCAACTTGAATTATTTACAACCGTAATTTACCTGTTAGAAAATCATCGTGAGTTGAGCATTGAACAGTTAATTAAGGAAGTTCAAGAATGGAACGAACATAAGAAAAAATCCTTTGATGAATATGTGATTAAAAACATGGCTGAAGAACTCACAAAGCTAGGAATCATTAGGATGAGCCTTCTTGAAAAGTACGAATTAACATAAAATTTAATGAATGAAAGGCATAAAGAGAGTACTCTCTTCTGTTTCCATTTTGTTCTCTATGTTTTATAACTACACTGCAATCAAGCAAAAAATGAGCGCAACGTGTGAAACCTAAGATTTAATCTCTGTACAATGCATTGGAATGTTGATCAAGCGATGAATTGAATTTCCTAAATCCATCATATCATCATCACCTTTTTCGTAACGCCATTCGATGTCGATTGCTTGTTCGGTTGTATTCAAGTCTTTTGACAATTTCAAAAACTTTAGAATTGAATCAATACTTGGTGTATTGATGTACTCCAATTCGAAACGAATGGATGTTTTTGGTCTTGGTTGCTTCAGGTATTCTTTGAATTGAGCAATAGCTGGTTTCCAAAATTGATTGGGATCTAATTGAATTGATCTTCCTGAAATTTGAATCGATCCGTTTTTACGGTCAAAATGAATTGTTGGTGTGTCGAATGCATTTTTAAATGTTGTGTGTGTCATGTGTTGAAGTATTAATTAGTTTCAGCAAATCTCCAACATTCTCACTGTATTTCCTTGATTTATAAGGTGCAGACACACCAAATTGGGGGTTTAAGTCCATGCCTCTCTACGTAGTTCCACGCAGAGAGAGATGCAAAAATCATTTTTTACGCTTCACTTTCTGCAAATCGTTTGAAATCCTCAAGGTACTTCACCGATTGTTTCTTAAAAGCTCCCGGCATTAAAAAGGCGATAAGTTTCATGAAACCTTTGAACTGGAATTCATTCTCAGAAGTATAAATCGTGTGCCCTTCAGCAGTCGCTTCGAATTTGTTCTTCACCACATTAAACACACCATTCGCCTCATAGGTTCCTGAAAATTCATGTGGGAGATTGCGCACTGTCACCGTTTCAATCATCTCAACTTCTCGCTTTCCCATTTTAAAAACCAGCTTCGCTTTTGATCCTACTTCACCTGGTGTTCCGCTGATGGATTCAAAACTTTGCAATCCGTCCATCCATTTTTTCATGTTGTCCACATTGTCAAACAACTCTATTACTTTATCTACAGGTCGCTCAATGCGAATTGATGTTGTATATTTCATATCTCTTATTTCATTGAGTGAAAACCTATCGTATTCCCTTCGGTATCCAGGCAAATTCCACAAAATCCATGTTCGCTGATTGGAAACTTTTCCTGAAGCACTGTTCCTCCTGCACTCGCAACGCGACCGATTTCAACCGCACAATCTTCACAGGCAAAATAGGCAATAGTTCCTCCCGATCCAGGTTTCACAGAAGAAGTTTTTACCAACGCCCCACTGATGTTCGGTGCGTCTTCCAGCCATGGGAAACTCAACATTTCAAAGTCATCCATGCCTCCCGGTGTTGGCATTTCAACCATTTCTAGTTGCAACACTGTCTCGTAAAATTTACGCGCACGTTGCATGTCTTCCACATAAATTTCTAGCCAAGTAAATACGTTTCTGCTCATAGTTTGTTTTTAGTTCAATTCTAAAATTATACAACACAAAGTAATTGTTTTTCTAAAATTAATAGTCACCGTTAAAATAAAAAAATAGGACCAATTGTTGTAATTTTAATGCAGTTGAACAACTATCTTTTCAAATTTTATCATGAAAACTACCTTTATAGTCCTTCTATTTATAAGCCCCCTTTCCTTTGGACAAAACGCTCAATTTTATTTTGACATGGGAGTTAAGCATGTTGAACGCGAGAAAAACGAAAGCGCCATAATCAACTTCACAAAAGCCATTACCCTAGATTCACTTATGTGGGAAGCCTATTTTCATCGAGGATGGGTCAAGGGCGCTTTGGAAGACCATACAGGTGCCGCTCAAGACCTGACACATTATTTAGAACACATTCAACAAAATGCGCTGGCATACTTTTACCGTGCCAACTCCTACCGAGTACTTGAAAAGCATCAGCTTGCACTCAACGATTTAAACCGCGCTATTCAATTGGATAAGTCACATGCGTTGAGCTATTTCCTGCGTGGTTTAACATATACCGACCTCGGTCAACAAACAAATGCGCATCAAGACTACACTAGTGCCATACATCTCGATCCAAAAATGGCTGAAACCTATTATCAAAGAGCATTGGTTCGGGAAAAACTAAATGATTTGAATGGCAGTTTGTCGGATTATGACCGCGCTATTGAACTAAATCTCCATGAACCCGAAGTTTACTTTAATCGAGCAGTGATCCGCGGGAAATTGGAACAATTCAAAGAAGCAATTCAAGATTACAAAATGGCGATAGAATTGAATCCTAACTACCTAGAAGCAATAAAAAACAAGGAGATTATTGAGGCTCACTTAGCCAATGAACACGATGGTGATCATCCTACGGGGAATCCACCTGGGGAGATTTCAAAAGAAACAGAACGCTACTTTGATCTAGGAACGGAAGCATTTAACAAACAGGATTTTACCAGTGCCATAAATTACTACGGCGGGGCGATTGCGCTAGATTCTAATTTCATTACAGCCTATTACAGCCGTGGGTTGACTTATGGACATTTGGGTAAGCACCAAAAAGCGCTAGATGATTTCAGTGTTGCCATTGCAATAGCGCTCAACACCACCAACAACCTATATAAAATCTACTATGCAAGAGCAATTTCTAAAAGTGAACTTGGAGATTTGGACGGTGCTTTAAGCGATTATAATCGAACCATTGAACTTCAACCCACATATGTAGACGCATACTATGGTAGAGGATTCATAAGAAGTACGCTTGAAGACTATAATGATGCCATTGATGACTTTTCACAGATACTAACGATGGATTCCACACATAAAAATGCATGGTTTATGCGCGGTTTGGTGTACTTGTCCATTGATCAAAAAGAAAAAGGTTGTCTTGATCTAAAAAAGGCAGTTACCCTCGGACACAACGATGCGGGTAATTATGTGTTTGATTTTTGTGAGTAAGTAAAACCTCTGCCAAAAATAAAGGAAGAAAAACATCTTTCTTGAGGTCAAATAAAAACACTTCAGAATGTTAAATTTTCCCATTTCTTCCCATTTTACATTCCAAAAACCGCTGATTAGTTAACTTTGTAAACTATTGACTTTTGTAACTAATATGAGCTATCAAAATCAACCTCTTGGAAAATTATTTGCTTCGCTCACTAAGCAATACATCGGAATATTGGCTAATAAATTAGCCGATCTTCCCATAGAACGCTATTATTATCCATTGGTCGTCATTTCTCAGAACTCAGGTAAAATAGGTCAGCACCAATTGGCAGAGATGCTCGGTATTGATAAAGTAACCGTGTTTCGCATCGTTGAGTACCTCGAAAAAAACGAAATGATTGAGCGATTAACGAATCCTGAAGATAGAAGGTGTCAGCTTTTACAATCGACCAAAGAGGCAGAAAAAATTGTACCACGCATTGGGCAAACGATTGCTGAAATAGATCAACTTTTCGTTTCCAAGATTGACCCATCGTTGCGCGATGGATTTGAGCATACGCTTGAAGACATGATCAAACATGTCTCCGAAGAACCAACCAATAGAATAGATTTTCACTTCAACAAAATTACAGATACCAATGAAAGCGTATAACATCCTTTTCATACTAACAAGTATAGCCACACTCGTTAGTTGCGGAAGTGCAGAATCAGAAGCACCAGCTAAAAACAGTGGTCCAATTGCAGTTGAATACCTCGTGGCAAAAACGGAAACAATAGAACATCGGATTACTGTTCCAGGTACGGTAATTCCATTCGAAACTGTTGAACTCTACAGTGAGGTAAATGGTCGCGTTAAACAGATTCTATTCACCGAAGGACAACTGGTGAAAAAGGGAACGGCACTCGTGCGCATAGACACCGATATTATGCAAGCTCAACGCAAGCAACTCCAAGTAGAACTCGATCTTGCCACCAATGATGAACGTCGAAAAAATAAGCTTTTTGAAAGCAAAGCAATTAGTTTCGAGCAATATGAGCAGTCACTTTCCAGTCTAAATCAGTTAAAAGCACAGCTGGAATTAATCGATGTGCAAATCAGTAAAGCAACGATAAAAGCTCCGTTTTCTGGAAAGGTTGGACTTCGAAACATTAGCGAAGGTGCTTATGTTACTCCAACGACATTGATTACGACTGTAGCACAAAGTGATAAGGTGAAAATTGAATTTGCCGTGGCTGAGCGTTATGCAGGGAAAATTAGAGAAGGAATGACGGTTGGAGTAACTACAGCAGAAGACACAACTTCTCAATCCGCTGACATATACGCTACCGCATCATCAATAGATCAAAACTCTCGCATGCTCACTGTGCGGGCAAAAATGAATGGAAAAGATCAATTTTACCCAGGAAGATATGTGAATATCAACTGCAATTTTGGGAAGGACGATCAGAGTATTCTTGTCCCCAATTCAGCGATTGTTCCTGTCATGAAAGGACAGAAAGTGTGGGTTATGAAAAACGGTCAAGCGCTTGGAGTTGACATCCAAACGGGTGTTCGTTCAGCTACAAAAACACAAATTTTCGGTGACATTCAACCCGGTGATACCATTATTACCACTGGATTACTTGGAATGCGTGATGGTATTTCCGTAACTGCCAAAACTAGCGCGAAATGAATTTAGCGTCTCTCAGTATCAACAGGCCTGTACTGGCAACCGTCATGTCGATTATTGTCGTGCTGTTTGGAATCATTGGTTTCCGATCGCTCGGAGTTCGGGAATTCCCATCTGTGGATCCACCCATCATTACGGTGACAACAAATTATCCGGGAGCCAACGCTGATATCGTCGAGTCTCAGATTACTGAGCGCTTGGAGGAATCCATCAATGAAGTTCAGGGCATTCGAACCATGACTTCCGTGAGCAGTGACGGAAGAAGCACAATCACTGTAGAGTTTGATCTGAGTCGCGACCTAGACGGTGCAGCAAACGATATTCGCGACAAGGTTTCAGGTGCAGTTCGTAATCTCCCGCCTGATGCTGATCCACCAATCGTGGCAAAATCCGATGCAGATGCTGAAACAATTTTCTCGCTCACCGTTCAATCTGATTCAAAAACGCTTTTGGAACTTACGGAACTCGGTGTAAATGTTTTTAAAGAACGCTTACAAACCGTTCCCGGGGTGAGTAAAATAAACATCTGGGGTGAAAAGCGTTTTTCGATGAAACTGATGTTCGAACCAGTAAAAATGGCTGGATTTGGAATCACCGCTTCAGATGTCCGAGATGCGCTATTGACTCAAAATGTTGAACTTCCTTCTGGTCGCATTGAAGGTGATGCCGTTGAGTTGACGATTCGTACTTTCGGGCGACTCACAACAGTAGAGGAATTCAACGACCTCATCATTGCAGAAAAGGGTGGGAACATCATTCGACTTAAAGACATTGGTTCGGCACAACTTCGTCCACAAAATGAGCGCACCTTGTTACGTGGAAATGGCGGAATACCAATGATTGGAATCGCCATCACTCCTCAACCAGGTTCCAACTACATCGAAATTGTAGACGAGGTGTATAAGCGTGTCGATCAAATCAAAAAGGAATTGCCAAAAGACATTCGCATTGGTGTGGCATTGGACAGCACGAAGAACATTCGTAAATCCATCAGCGAAGTGCAGGAAACGGTTTTGATTGCATTTTTGCTTGTTGTTCTTGTGATTTTTCTGTTTTTACGCGACTGGCGCACGACACTGATTCCAGTCATCGCTATTCCAATTTCACTGATTGGTACTTTCTTCATTATGTACCTCATGGATTTTTCCATCAACATTCTAACCTTGCTGGGAATTGTCCTCGCGACCGGTCTAGTGGTTGATGATGCCATTGTAGTGATGGAAAATATTTTTACACGTGTTGAAAAGGGTGAAGACCCAAAAAAAGCAGCACATGAAGGTTCTAAAGAGATATTTTTTGCGATTATTTCTACCACCATTACCCTCGCAGCGGTATTTCTACCTGTGATTTTCTTGGAAGGCCTTACCGGAAGATTGTTCCGTGAATTTGGCATCGTCGTCGCAGGAGCTGTCATCATCTCGTCGTTTATTTCTCTCACGTTAACCCCGATGATGAGCTCGAAATTGCTCCGTAAACGAGAACGGCATTCATGGTTTTACAGAAAAACAGAACCATTTTTCGTTGGACTGATAAACCGATATACCAAGAGCTTAGTGCGCTTTATGAAACGTCCTTGGTTGGCATTTGTCCTTATGCTTATTTCAGGAGCGTTCATTTACTTTTTTGGAGGAAGTCTTCAATCAGAACTGGCACCCATGGAAGATAAAAGTCGAATGATGATCATGTCTTCTGCACCTGAGGGAACTTCCTTTGAGCGCATGGATGCTTTTCAGCTGGAACTCATTGGACTTGTCGATACGTTGCCAGAAATAGATAATATTCTCTCGGTAACCTCCCCTGGATTTGGCGCTTCTATTTCAACAAATCGTGGATTTGTGCGTATGAATTTGGTTGACAAAAACATGCGCTCGAAAAGTCAAAGTGAATTAGCAGATGAAATTTCCGCTAAACTGGGGAACTATAACTTTGCGCGCGCCTTCGTTACTCAAGAACAAACGATCGGTGGAGGGCGAATGTCAGGCTTACCAGTACAGTACGTAATTCAAGCACCCAGTTTCGAACGATTGGAAGAAGTATTGCCTGAATTCCTAGCGAAGGCATCACAGGATCCTACATTTCAAGTTGTGGATGTGGATCTAAAATTCAACAAACCCGAATTACAAGTGAGAATTGACCGTGCAAAAGCGCGCGCGGCTGGAGTTTCAGTGTTGGATATTGCCGAAACGATGCAACTCTATTTTGCGGGACAGCGGTTTGGTTATTTTATCATGAATGGCAAGCAGTACGAAGTAATTGGTGAGGCTCAAAAGCAATACCGCGATGATCCAAACGACCTCAAAGAAGCGCACGTAAGAAACAAAGACGGTGTACTAATTCCACTTGATAATCTTGTTTACCTGAGTGATGAATCAAGTCCTCCACAATTGTTCCGCACCAACCGTTACGTTTCTGCTACAGTTTCCGCTTCAACAGTTCCAGGAAAAACCATCGGCGATGGAATTGAGGCGATGGACAGAATCAAAGCGGAAGTACTCGACGAAACATTTTCCACATCATTGTCAGGTACTTCCAAGGAGTTTATGGAAAGTGGAAGTAGTCTTATTTTTGCCTTCCTACTCGCTCTAGCATTAGTTTACCTTGTGCTTTCTGCACAGTTTGAAAGTTTCTCAGACCCACTGGTTATCATGTTCACGGTTCCCTTGGCACTTGCTGGAGCCGTTGTAACTTTATGGTTGTTTGGGCATACGCTCAATATCTTTTCTCAGATTGGGATTATTGTATTGGTGGGACTTGTGACAAAAAATGGAATTTTGATTGTGGAATTCGCAAATCAACGCAAAGCTGCTGGATTGAAAGTGAAAGAAGCAGTAATTGAAGCCGCATCGCAACGTTTTAGACCCATCTTGATGACTTCCATGGCGACGATCCTTGGTGCTTTACCAATTGCACTTGCCTTAGGTGATGCCGCTACGAGTCGAATTTCCATGGGAATGTCCATCATCGGTGGACTTACCTTCTCACTGGTGCTTACCTTGTATGTAATTCCCGGTTTGTATATCTATCTAACTTCTAAAAAGAGCGCATGAAAGTTTTAATTCTATCTTTCTTATTCCTTTTTTCCTTTCCTATAATTGCTCAGGAAACCTTTACCTACGACCAATTTATTGCACTGGTCTTGGAAAAAGATTATGGAATTCAAATTGTGAAAAACAACGCCGAAATTTCAGCCAATGAAAACAATGTTGGAAACGCTGGATATCTTCCACAAATTTCAGTCATCGCAGATCAAAACTTGACAATTAATAGTGCAAGGCAAGAATTTTTAAGTGGACAAGTAAATGAAGCCGATAACGCAAAAAACACTTCGCTCAGTGCAGGTGTTCTATTAAACTGGACATTTTTTGACGGATTTAAAATGTTTGCGACTGATAAAAAGCTGGACCTACTTGAAGAATCCGCTTTGCTGAACCTCCGTGCTGAAATGGAAATGAAAGTATACCAAGTGTCCGTTTCATTCTACACGCTGGTGGTGCTCAATGAAATGAACGAGATTTATGAGCAATCGATTGATTTATCAAAAGCACGCTACGATCAGGTGAATTTATTGGTTTCAAATGGTGCCGCGAGTGATATGGAGCTCATTCAAGCACAACTAGACCTAACGGCAGATAGTGCCATTTTCTTGAATAATCAACGGAACATCGCAGCGATTCAGACTTCATTGAACGCATTTATTGCCAGAGATGCTGAACTTCCTTTTACTGCGACGGGAACACTGCCCGAAGTAACAGAGGCGATGAATTGGGAAGAATTAGTTGACAAGTCGATGGCGGATAATGCATCGCTTTTATATGCAAAATCAGCTTTGGCCATCTCCGAACAGGAACGCAAAGAAGTACTCAGCACATGGTATCCGCAACTAGCAGTTTACGCTGGCTATTCCTACGGTCGGTCGCAAAATGAGGTGGGGTTTTTACTTAGCAATCAAAGCATCGGTCCTAGTTTTGGATTGACGTTGAGGTGGGACATCCTCAATGGATTGTCAAGAATTCAGAATTCCAAAAACAGCCGTTTAACCATTGAAAATTCCGAGCTAGCACATAAACAGCAGTCGCAACTGATCCGATCAGAACTTCGAGAAGCGTTTGTGAATTATGAGTTTACCATGAAAAATTTGGAGTTTGAATCGCGCAATCAACTTGTTGCTGAGGAAGTAGAGAAAATCATTGGAACTGCTTTTGAATCTGGAGCATACACTGCCTTAGAACTTCGTGAATTTCAATTTGCGGTAGTCGAAGCGAGAAGTAGATTGCTCACTGCGAAACTAGAATACATGACACAACGATTGAACTTATTGTTGCTTTCGGGGAGTTTGTAAAATTATTCTTTGTTCGCGAAAGTGGGAAGCAAAATGTCTTTCATGATGGCGAATGCCAATTTATCCTCCTGTGAATTATATGCTCCCCCAGTAAAAACAACAACCATGTCAAGTTCGGGTAAAATCAAAATGTACTGACCTCCATTTCCCGTTGCTACTATGGAATTAATCATTTTTTCGTTCTGTTTAAACGGAATGTTCCACCACAAATAACCGTAATCGACACCCGAGATTTTTGTTGTTGCTGTGGTCGATTCTTCCAGCCATTTCCCAGAGACAATCTGTTGTTCGTTCCACGTTCCCTTGTTGAGAATTAGTTGACCAACTTTAGCCATGTCGCGTGGAGTCATGTACAATCGCTTTCCAGAAGAAAGCACTTTTTTCTTGGAAGTATGTCCCCAACTGAGATTGGAAATATTCAGTGGTTTGAACAAATATTCCTCTGCGAATTCATCAATGGGCATTCCAGAAACCTGACTAATGATTTCAGCGGCTAATACAGTTCCCATGGAGCAGTAATTCGAAACTTCACCAGGATTATTCACCATTGGAAGATCTAATGTGTATTGCAACCAATCTCGTTTTTTGTACACTTTGTCTTCTTGCCCTTTTGATTGTTTGTCCCAGTCGTTGCAGTCGAGTCCGCTTGACATGGTCAGCAAGTGTTTGATCGTGATTTGTTCCTTCCGTTCATCCTGATTTTTCTTTGGAACATACGTTTTGAGGTACTTGGAGATTGGATCGTCAATGCTCTGAATAAATCCTTTATCGATTGCAATTCCCACTAAAAGTGATGTTATACTTTTAGTCGCAGAACGCATGTCGTGTTGTTGATCGAATGAGTGTCCGTTGAAATATTCCTCAAGCAGGATTTCCTCGTTTTTTACAACTAGTACGCTATGCAATTTATGTTCTCCTTGTTGCAGTTGATTGAACAATTGATAAATTCCGGTTGTGTCTAGCTCAAGCGATCGTACATCGTTGGTTTTCCAGCCATCTTGAAGTTCCACTGGTTGGGTATAGGTATACTGCCCATAAGAAAACGCACTTATGAATAGGATGAAAATTACTGATAGTATACTGGTTTTCATCATGCAGAACAGCTAATTACTGGTCTAAACAACCAATGTTCTGATAAATATACGGGATTTATTGAAGGATTGACCCATACGTCCCGAAAAGCGACAAGCTGAAATTGCACGTGGTTATTTGCAATTACAGCTCGTCGACTTATTTTACTTTATAACTACTTTTTCAATGAATTGGTCGGTACCTGTTATTCCTGTCAAATAGTAAACCCCCGATTGAATCTGATTGAATTCAAGCGTATTTGAGTAACTGGCTTCGGCAACAATTCTTCCCGCCTGGTCTCTCAAAATAAGCTCTTCAGGTGTTGCTCCCGAGGATAGTTTTACATTAATCTGATCGTGAGCAGGGTTTGGAAATACCATATAACTTTCTTGCGAAGAAAATTCGGAAAGACCTACTCCTTCCCCTTCGTACAAGCTGTACCAAGCATCTTTATACAGGGTTTCGGAAGCCATTATTTCCATTCCAGGTTCAAAAGCGACTGGGGTGAACGCTGTAATGGAACCACCTAAAAATACGGCTCCATTTTTTGCGTGTAACCCATTTGAGCTAACACCCATTGAGGTTCCGAAACTGCCCCTTATCTCTGCCCATTCAAAATCACCGTTGTTATTCAATTTTCCTAAAGCCATTCCACTTTTACCATCGGTTGTGGTATACGTGTCGAAGGTGTATGTATTGCTGGCGTCATTGCTAAAATAGATGGCATTGTCTCCGTCCGCAGTAATAGCATTGAAAAATGAAGATGACTTTTGGAAGACTTTGCTTCCATCCATAGGATTTATTTTCAATAGATAATTCCCAGCACTAGTACTATCGCTGTCATAATTAAAATAGTGAGTGGCATTCATCGTTGCATACAAATTGTTGTTACACCAAGCAATATTCACCGCCTGAAACACTTGTCCTTTGACATGTTTTGCCCAAATAAAATTGCCGTTAGAAGCATCGTACTTTGCTATGAATCCGTTTCTTGCATTGGTTGAACTGATCGATGCATGTGCAGATACACAAGGAAAAGCAACTGAAGGACTAAATCTTAAACTGTCAGTATAAAAACCTCCTAAATAAAAATTTCCTGCATTGTCCAGGGCAATTGATTTTACCCCGCTCTCTCGTTTAGAGTCAGTTTTAATTCCCCACGCAATAGTTCCGTCATTCCCACTCAATTTCATTGCAAAGGATTCAAAAATCAAACCTGACCAAGCCGTAATTTCATTCGTACCTTCCAGCATAATCTTTTCGTCGAACACACCCGTTAGAAATAGATCTCCGTTCGAGTCAGCTACCAAATCTCTTGGCACAGCATGTCTTGATTCTATGCTCTTGACCCATAATACATTTCCAGCGTTGTCGTATTTTACCACAAAAATACTTCCCCCTCCAAAAGCGTTGCTTCCCGAATTAATGGTTTCAGTGCCGATCGTTAGGTCTCCTGTGTATTTACCTACCCAAAAGACATCGCCATTTGCATTTACAGTCAACAGCGGACTTTCTATCCCTTCCGATGCCCTGTAACTTTTTAGCCATTGGACTTGTCCGCTACTATTCAGTTTTGAGATATAAGCACCACTATAATCCACCGCGCTTTGCTCCATGGTTTCTGAATCAAATTGTGCTGTGTTATAGTATCCACCTGTTACAAATAAATTTGCCTGACTATCAATACCTGTACTTTCGATGTTTTCATTCTTTCCCGTTATTCCAAAAAGCTTCGCAAATTGAAACTGAGACATTGCGAAGTTGGAGATTAGCAACATGGCTGTACTCACCAGTAAAGTGTTGTATTTTCTTTTCATATAATTGGTTTTTAAAATCTACAACAAAGTTAGATGTGGCGCCTGCCATTAAAAAAGGGCGTATCCCGTATTTATAGGTAAGGTGTTTACCTTAGGGATTAGATCAATTGATTGCGAATAGCGAAGCGAGTTAAGCCTGCCACGTTGTGAAGATCCAGTTTTTGCATCAGGTTTGTTCGGTGTGTATCCACAGTTTTGAGTGCGATAAATAGTTTTTCAGCAATCTCTTTATTCGTTAGACCACTCGCGATAAGTTTTAATATTTCAATCTCGCGTGGAGTTAATTCATCCAAGGGTGTGGAAGAAACCTCGGGAGTAATTTCGTTGTCTGCTAAACCAAGCGTAAGGTCGTGACTGAAAAACTTTTTCCCATTAAGTATTTGTTCCACAGCGAAACGAATTTCTTTTTCATCCGCCGATTTTAACAGGTAGCCATCGGCAAGGAGATTGATGATTTCTTTCACCAAACCTGAATTGTTATGCATGGAAAGCATGAGCACCTTTATGTTCGGATATTCCTGCTTCAGTTCTTTCAACAGCTCAATTCCATTCATCCCATCCATTTCAATATCCGAAATAACGAGGTCGGCATTCGATAAACTGGGATGATTTAAAACGTCTTTTGCTGATGTCGCAGTAAAGATGTGCGCTTTTTGTTCTAAGCCAGCAAGCATTTTTTCCAGCCCCTCAAGGATTAACCGATGGTCGTCTACAAGAATTATGGTTTTAGTGCCGTTCATCAGAGTGGGATTCTTAGTGTTATTACTGTTCCATTGTTTTCTTCCGAAGCGATATTGAATTCACCGTTGACAGCGTTCATACGACTTGTAATATTGGTCATTCCAATTCCATCGCTTTCAGTACTGTCTTTCATTCCCTTTCCATCGTCCTCAACAAATAGAACAAGGGTGTTGTTCGTCTCGAGAAACTGAATAAAAACAGAACTAGCCCCAGAATGCTTGACAACATTGTTGATTAATTCCTGCATAATTCGGTAAATCGCTGTTTCGATGCGCTGATCATAGCGTTTATCGGTTTGGTGGGCTTCAAACGAATACTTGATGTTTGTCGGTCCCAATGTCTTACTCAACATATCTTTTAGTGCTGGTACACAACCAAACTCTTGTAAAACACGCGGCATCATTTGATGGGAAACGGATCTCACTTCTTCCATAACCTCCTGCATCTGACGGTTTACTTTTTCAATTTCTGGGTTTGCCTCATCAGGTGGAATTAATGCATTCAGACTCATTTTAAGTGCTAACAATTCATTGCCGATACCATCATGCAATTCCCGCGCAATGCGAATTTTTTCATCTTCCTGCGCATTGATAATTGCCTTTAAGCCTTTGTCTCTTTCTGCCAATACTGCTTTGTTCTTTTCCTTTTGAAAAGAGAGGCGTCGTTTGTATTGAAAAAGAAATAAACCAATGATTAGCAGAATGGCAAGTGAAGTAATCACCACGATCCACAGCTGGCGCTTTGCAAGTTCCTCATTCTGTCCCGCAATCCTCAATTCATTTTGTTTCGCATCGAAGCGGGCGTTTAGGGACTGTGTTGTTTTCAACCTAGTTTCGTTGAGAATGCTGTCGTTGAGTTGTTGTGAGATTTGCATATATGCCAATGCCTTTTCAAAATCTCCGCTTTTCTGATAATGAGCAGACAATTCCTTCGTAGCTGCGTAAGCATTACGTAGGTTTTTCGATTCACGCGAGACCTGATATCCCTTTTCCAGCGCATACGTCAAGCTGTCTGCAAAACCGCTTTGTTGGTAATAATGTCCCAACGCATTCCAAACACCTGCTTCGCGGATTTTATCGTTCGCTTTTCTGGAATAATCCATCGCCTTACTCAGGTAGTTTCTAGCAACCTTAAACTCTTTCAAATCGGCATAATCCCAACCAAAATTGATGTACACCTGTGTTAATGAGGTATAATTCTTCTCCTTGAGGTAAATTACTTCCGCTTTGTGATAAAAATCAAATCCATTGGGATAATCTCCGATCGAAGTGAGCAGTAATCCGCGATTCAGGTAGGCGTTGGCGAGTGCATTCTCATCGTTCGTACCCTTTTTCAGTTCAATGCTCTTATCGTTGTACTTGAGCGCTTTCTCATAATCAGACATGTAACTGTGGCACAGCGAAAGGTTGTTGTAAAACTGGGAAGCAATTTCATTGTTCTTAATCTCCAAGGCCTGATCAATTCCCTTGTGACATGTGGAAATGCACGACTTAAAATCAGATAAATTCATGTAATAGTTCGATGTCGCTACCAAGATCCGAAGTCCAACAGTTTTATCTTTCGAAGCGGTAGCATGGCGGTATGCTGTCTTGTAGCTTTTTAGCGCATTTTCCATATCACCGTGTGATTCATCAATCACTCCATAATACAAGAAAGCATATGCAATTGCCGCTGAATTATTCAGTTGTTTCCCTGCTTTTTCCAACTCCGTTGCAAATCCAAACACTTTTAGATTGTCCTCATGAACATGCGCCTTGCAACTGTCGAGCAATGCATCCGTTTTCTGATTGCCTGTTGCCGACTCTGCGAATACAAAGCTCGAAATAAGCACTGCGAAAAGTATGACCGTGATCCTATTCATTTGATGTAGCGTTCATTAGCGTTCAGGCTTTATAGCGGTAAAGCAAAATTAGAAATTTATTTGGTTGTGCACATCGACCCTCCCCTTCTTTCGATGAGGAGTCAGAAAGTTCCATTTAATTCTAATAAACTGAGCTTATGCCCTTGGAAAATGGTTGATTTAGCTCTCAGCCTCCTTGTCCTTATTCTTCAGAAGCTCGTATTTTCGTTGCTTTTCTTGCCAACGTTTTACGGCATATTGCTGCATGTCTTCCACTTGATCTTTTTCATCAACAATTTCGAAGCCGAGCAGGGATTCAATAATATCTTCCAGTGTTGTGATACCATCCATTCCGCCGTATTCGTCCACAATTAAAGAAATGTGTTCTCTTCGAGTCAATAATTCTTCCCATGCA
This sequence comes from uncultured Fluviicola sp., assembly GCA_964643345.1. Classification (GTDB taxonomy): domain Bacteria; phylum Bacteroidota; class Bacteroidia; order Flavobacteriales_D; family Crocinitomicaceae; genus UBA4466. The sequence goes on along the minus strand of CAZXRU010000023.1, from coordinate 15,690 downwards.
TCAAACAATGTTTTGCTCTTTGGAAACACGATTATTTCACGTTTTATGTCTTTTAATTTCAGATCAAATTGATCTTCAGCCAATTTTTCAAACACCAATTCTCTAAAAACATATCCTGTAATGTTCTCCTTGTTGCCTTGATAGATTGGAATTCTCGAAAAATGTAGAAACTCTTTGTTCTGTAAAAACTCTTGAAGCGTCATTTCTTCATTAGCCGTCACCACCACAATGCGAGGCGTCATGACTTCTTTGATTCTTAATCCCTTAAGCTTTATTAAGTTCTGAATGATCTTATTCTCTTTATCTGCGAAGATTCCTTCTTGCGTTCCAATACTTGCCAAAGCAGAAATTTCCTCTCTACTAGTCGTGAGCTCGGATTTGTCTCTAGATAATATTCTAGTCAACTTGGAAGACATCCACACCAGCGGGTAGGTTATAAAAATCATACCTTTAATTATTTTTGCAGAAACACCCACCCATTCTTTGCTGTAATTTGCCCCCAAAGTTTTAGGTATAATTTCTGTCAATACTAAAATCAAAATCGTTAAAATGGCTGAAACTAAACCAAAATAAGCATCCCCAAAAACTACTGCCGCTTGCGCACCAACACCTGCTGCACCTACCGTATGGGCAATTGTGTTCAACGATAAAATAGCAGATAATGGTTTGTCAATGTCTTGTTTGAGTTCTATCATCATATCGCCAGTGATATCCCCATTTTCAGCCTTTGATTTCAGAAAGGACATTGGTACCGAGAGTAAAACAGCTTCCATTACGGAACATAAAAATGAGGTGAAAAGGGCAATAAAAAGGTAAATGAGTAAAAGTGTCATGACTTATTTTGTTCTCTACATTCTATACTTGATCTTAACGCTTGTGTTTGTACGCATTGCCGACAAATTATCCAAGGTGTTGTTCATTGTATTTCAGGTCAAAAGTAGAGAAAAATACGGTTGGTTTGAGATTCACCAGTTGTATATATCTTGGTTTTCGCTATTCCTGAAACAGAAAAAATAAATATCTCATTCATCAAGAGGTTTCAATAGATTTTTCTACCTTTAACTGAATTGATTTGTTTAATTCTCCAAACAGCTTTTTCTGATCGTTTTCAAACCACGCAACATGTATTATGTTGCGTGTTTATTAAATAAAATACTTATTTGACAAGCGTATGCAGTTATCCTTTCAAAAATTATTCTTTGTATTGGCATTCATTATTGGGCTCTTCGCAGTCATGGTGATTGCCAAAGTTATCCTGATTCCGCTGAGTTTGGCGCTGCTAATTGCATTCATTTTGTTCCCTATCGTTAAAAAACTGGAAAGCTGGGGCTTGAATAAATTGTTTGCAGCCTTTCTTGCCTTGCTCATGGTTTTCGTGATTTTAGGAGGTGTTATCACGCTGTTTTCTGCTGAAATCATGAACCTTGCGGATGAGTTGGACAATTTCACAGAAAAAATTATGAGGACCTTTTCAGATGCTATCGTCTACATTAATGGAAACGTCCATTTTATAGAAGATTTGAACAAGGATGAATTGGTAGAAAATGGAAAAAAATGGCTGGAAAAATCATCTGGAGCACTGTTACAAAATACGTTTAGCAACACGGCTTCATTTCTAACGGGATTGCTTACCACCATTATTTTTAGCTTCTTGTTCCTGATTTATAGCCGAGGTCTAACCAATGCCTTTGTCGCGTTTGGTGATAAAGAAAATAAAGGTAAGATTTTCAAGATGCTTAAAAACATACAGAGTGTTGGAAAAAAATACTTGACTGGAATGTTCTTATTGATTCTCATCTTAGGTTTTGCCAATAGCATCGGGTTGTGGATTATAGGCATTGATAGCCCATTTCTTTTTGGATTCCTAGCCGCTACCTTGTCTATTGTACCTTTTGTAGGAACTACCATCGGTGCCACGATTCCCACCCTTTATGCATTTATGTCCTTCGATTCGCTTTGGATGCCAGCTGCTGTCATCATTTTGTTTTGGGGAATTCAAGTCATTGAAAGCAACTTTTTAAGTCCCAAGATTGTCGGCAGTAACTTAAACGTCAATGCTTTAGTAGCAATTTTAAGTTTATTGATTGGTGCTGCCGTGTGGGGCATTGCAGGTATGATTCTATTTCTCCCTTTCGCTGCAATGCTTAAAGTGGTGTGCGAAGAATTTGATCAATTGAAGCCCATTGCGCTCCTAATCGGCAACGACATTTCCGACGATAGCACACAACCGAAAACTTGGAAATGGGTGGAGAAAGTAAAGGGATGGTTTAAGAAGAAGAAAAAAATTGAAAACCGAACTTAAAAACTTTTCATTTGTCCTTTATTCAACCTAGACAAACGTTACAAAACGTTTTCCTTGTGCATAGATATAAGCCGCCATATTCTCATTGTACAGGATCTCAATTGCAGGGTTTTTCAAGGCAAGAATTTTTCTGATTTTCAAAAAAAATAAAAATTCCGACTCATTCAATTAAATGAACAAGCCGGAATTTCACATTGCGTTTCAAAAAAGAATTTTACTCTTTTACAAATCGTTTATTAATCACACCTTTTTCAAGTATAATATTCAAATAATATATTCCAGGAGTCAATTCACTCACAGAAAAACTCGTTTGGTCTACTGATTTTATGAATCTACCCGTTGCGTCCAATACATCAATCGTATTAATTACTTCATTGGAAACTATGTTTAAGTGATTAATCGTAGGGTTTGGATAGACTTCAACTAAATTAGAAGATAATTCTTCTAAACTTGCCGAACCATTTGAATCAAATTTATTAACGAAAATATCATGAGCACCATTTGTCGTTAAATTATAAACTCCAGGTCCTGGATCAAAATCAGCCGTTTCGAAGAAAAAACCAGTCGTTGCGATTGCTCCAAATGAATTAACATCCATATCATTAGGACCAACAAATGCTCCTGTTCCTCCTGTTTGATTTACCCAAACAAATTCTCCATTCGTGTTCAGTTTTAATATGAATGCATCATAATAAGTTGCAGTTAAATTTTGAGTTCCTCCCGCACTTGGATCAAAATCTAAAGTTGAACTGAAAACTCCTGTTGTATAAATATTTCCACTTCCATCAGTACCAATTGCTGCAATTTTAGCAGATTGCGGTGAAGACAATCCTTTTACCCAAATGTAATTTCCTGCACTTGCATCAATTTTTAGAATGAAACTTTCTTCATTTCCCTGGTTTGATAATACCGAAGTACCACCTGCAGGTGAATTAAAGTCAACCGACCCACCTGACGTATAATCCAATTTGTTATATTCTCCAGTCACTACAACATTTCCAGTGTTATCTACGCAAATGTCCTTTGGTGAAACACTAATATCCGCTCCTCCATATGTTTTTACCCATTGAAAAGCTCCTAATTGATTTAACTTTAATACGAATCCATCATTGGAACCGGTTGCTGTTATGTTATTTATTCCAGCCCCTGGATCAAAATCCAATGTATTATTAAAAGAACCGATTAGATAAAGGCTATTCGTACCTATATCAAACCAAGAGTTTTCTAAAAAACAATAACCGTTTGTAATTGTTGTCCCAAAATTAAACGTTCCGTCATTATCAAGATTAACAATAAAACCATCGTAAGCAGTTTGATTTGTATAATTTACAACACCTGCATTTGGGTCAAGATCAATTGTACCGTCGAACAAACCACAAACATAAAGGCCTGTAGCAGACATGCTGATCGATTTAACTTCAACATGCATGGATGAATCAAATTGTTTAACCCAACTAAAATTACCAGATGCATCCAATTTCAATACAAATCCATCATTCCCGAACTGTGTGCTTTCCGTTAATTCAAATGTGCCAACGCCCGGATCAAAATCAACAGGGCCATCGGATAATTGACCACTAATGTAGATATTGCCAGCGTCATCAATGTTAATGTAATTGGAAGTCACCATTGCATTCGCACCTCCAATTGTTTTAACCCAAATTAAATTACCTAAAGCATCTAATTTTTGAATGAAAATATCTCCAGTTCCTTGAGGAGATTTGATTTCAGTTCCAGGACCTGGATCAAAATCTACTGTTCCGGTAAATGTTCCTGTTATATAAACATTTTCATTATCATCCATAACGATTGCTCTTCCATAGTCAGAGGTTGTTCCGCCAAAATTGTGAGCCCATTCAAAATTTTGGGCTTGGCTATAATTGGTTAGGAGTAAAATTGATAGAATGCCCAATTTACTAATTCTTGTATTTTTTTTCATATAGTCAAGGTTTATAAATTCTTTGTTCAAATTTATAAATGGTTTGAATTCAAGTTGAAAGAAGTTTAGCAACGGCACTATTTTTTCATTAATAGCAAAAAAAACTCCTTTTACACGTAGTAACAGGAGTTCAATCTATTTTTTCGCAAATTCTACACAAACAACAGCACCAATTAGATTGATTTTTTCTGTTCTATTCCAGTTTTTCATCAGTTTTATTAACGGTTTCACACTATACATGAACCAGTTTATAGTTTAAAACTATTTTTAGTCAAATTCTGGCGGATCTTTGTACCACGCATCAGGTGCTCGTTTAAATGTTGATGTAATAGTTCTTTCCTTGTTGTCTTCACCTAGTACAATTACTGTTATAGAATACGCTTTGTCTGATTTTAGTTTTTTCACGGCGTTACAACTACTACTATCTACTTTTTACAATACTTTTCCGAAGCATCAACGGAATATTTTTCATCAAGGTCAATATCGTTAAAGCTCTTCCGACCTCCCCAAGCAAATAATTTTTCAAAGAATGGAAGTAAGCGGCTATCCTGTATCTTGCTCAAGAAATAAACTTCATGTTCTTTCTCCTTGATTCCCATTTCGTATAAAACCTCATCATGTTTGGTTATACCCTGTTCATGAAAATAATGCATCATTCGAAAGTACTCACAGACATTCCCGCTTTCCAATCTACCCGCAAAATAGAAAGGCATAAACCAGCCAATCACGTGACATGAAAATGATATTATTTTTCCTACGATATAAAAACGAAATTCGTAATAGTTAGAAATTGGGATGTTGTATTCTGTCATAATTGCCAATACCTCCCTTCTATGCCCCCATTCATCCATTTCGATTTGTTTGATGCTCGCCTTTTCGTCTTTATTTTTCACCGATGCAGCATGACCTTGGTAGGCAAACGCAGCTGCCTTTTCAGCAGAATAAGCTTTCTTTAATAGGTTGACAAGCTTTTTGTGGTTTAGCTTCATGAGTTTCTAAGGTATAAAGATCAAAAATTGTTGGGGTGACGGTTTGTGCCTAGGCGCTCAGGCAGGTTTCCGAGCACAAAACTGTCAAACTGCACTGAACTTGAATAAAAGCACAAAGCTCCAAATTTGCACGTCACCCCGCCTGACGCAAAACCCGTGTTACTTGCAGTGCTTATTTGTCCGTTTCGCTTTTCCATTCGTGTTCAATGTTTGTCATCAGTAGTGCGTTGTCAAATGTTACAGAGCCCTTTGGGAATAGTTCTTCATTCTCAAAAAAGCTTGATTTTACGTTTGAAACATCAAGGGGTTTAACTTCCCAAGTATATGCCTTTAGCCTCAGACCGTCAAACTTATCTTTGTTGGGTGAATATCCAAGATCGCCATTTTCAAAAAATTCAGATGCGTTTTCTAATGTTTCAAAAATTGATTTGTCGCTAAAAATAGCTGTTTCAGACGCGTCAATGTTCATTTCTGTGTCATCCGAACTTTTAAAGTCAACGTGATAATTGCCATCTTTCTCTTCTACGTGGAATTTTGCAAAATAATGTTTGCCAGGAAAGATTCGTCCACCAACAAGCGTGTTTAATTTTAACGACGTGTCCCTACGCGGAATGTACACTCCTGTTTTTGTCTCACCGTTTTCATCCCATTCAACGGCGATGCGGTGCGCTCCATTTTCAGAATTAACACCAATGAAATCCGGAAATCCTTTTGGTTTTATGCTTTTTAATCTGATTAGACATATTCCAACAATAGCCCTGTCCTTGTACAGTTTTGGTCTAAAAGGAAAGGGAATAATTTTCACCACAACGTTTGGATCCGCCGTGAAGTTGATCAAAATTCTCCTGTCTATGTAACCGTGTATGGTGGGGATGCGCATTATAAAATCGGGTTTCCTACTTAGATTAACATTTATGCTAAAATACATAAACCATTTGGCTGCTTCCCATGATTGATATTAAGAAATGTTACTCGTCCAAATACTGATGAACTGTGCGCTAAAGTCAATTCTTAATCAGCTTGAACGTATTCTCTCCCAGTTCTAGAAAGTAAACTCCATTCGGGTAATCAGCCAATGACAGGGTAAATGTCGTTCCAACGTGCTGAGATAGCAATTCCTTTCCGTAAATATCAATCAGGCGCATCGGTGCATTGTGCGCATCGTGTATCACCGTTACTTTATCATTCGTTGGATTTGGAAAGAGTTGAATGTTCGCTTTCGTGTTTTCCGTAACTGAGACATTGTCCACGTTGTAACACGCAGAGAGCACTTGACATCCTTGATCGGAAATGAGTACTTGATACGAACCATTCGTTACCGCCGTAAAGCTTTGAGCTGTTCCATTCGCAATATTATTTCCAGAATCACAATTAATCCATTGATACGATTGCGCCCCTGCATAGTTAGCTATTAACGTGGGTGAATTATCGGTAACTGTTGCGTCTATTGTCGTCACAATCAAATCCGTTGTTACCAAACTATCACAACCATCAATTGATTGTAAAGTATCCGTATATGAGCCCGCAACACTTAAATAATTCCCATTGACAAGAATACTATCTCCGAAACAAATGGTTTGCGAATCAAACGTAACAGGCGCGGGGTTCACTGTCAAGGTTGTTTCAAATATACTGTCACACCCCATCACAGTGCTCATCGTGTCCAAGTATATGCCTGAAGTCAATTGATAAGCTCCTTCTAGGAAGACACTATCCCCTTGACAAATGCTTATCGCGTCCTGAATTAAGAACGACGGATGCACGGTCAGTGTTGTTTCCAAAATACTGTCACAGCCAGTAACGGATATATTCGTGTCAAGATAGATGCCCGAAGTCAATTGATAAACACCTTCTAGGAAAACACTGTCTCCCTGACAGATACTAATGGCATCTTGAGCAAAGTAAGTCGCATTTACCACTAAAAGAACGTCAACGATGCTGTCACAACCGTTTGCTCCAACCAGCACATTCGGATAATTTCCTGCAACACTTTGGTAAGAGCCGTCAATAAGTACACTGTCGCCACTACAAATGGTTAATGTATCAAATCCTGTACTCGGCTGTAAGATAATTAACGTGGTATTTATAATACTATCACATCCAACAACGGCTGTCTGCAAGGTGTCTACATATACTCCTGCCGTCTGTTGCCAACTTCCTTCTAATAATAAACTATCCCCGTCACAAATTTCTGCGCTTACAAATGTTTCAACTGGAGTTAAAACTATCAAATTGGTGTAAATAAGACTATCACATCCATTGATTGCTTGCAGGGTGTCTAGATAATCTCCATTGGTGCTTAGGTAATTACCATGGACTAGAATGCTGTCTCCCTGGCAAATGGTTAAGGTGTCATAAAAATCTAGGATGGGGTTTACAGTCAAATTTGTTTCTATTATGCTGTCACAACCCATTACAGAAACGTTCGTGTCCAGATATATCCCTGAAGTCAATTGATAAGCTCCTTCTAGGAAAACACTATCTCCCTGACAGATATTTAGAGTTTCTTGCATATAATACGATGGGTTCACTTGCAAATGAATATTCACCACACTATCACAGCCATTTGCCGCCATTAAAATTGTTGAATAATCTCCGGCTACGAACTGATAAGTTGCATCAATAAGAACACTATCTCCACTGCAGATGGTCAACGTGTCAAACCCTGTGCTGTGCATTAATATGGTTAGAGTTGTATTAATTATGCTATCGCAGCCCGCTGCAGCTGGCAGGGTGTCGTAGTACACACCATCACTTTGTTGCCAGTTCCCTTCAAGAAATAAGCTGTCCCCAAAACAAATTTCGGCATCAACAAAAGTTTGAATCGCATTAATTACACTCAAATTCGTTTGAACAATACTATCACAACCCAAACCAGACGCGAGAGTGTCTGTGTACACCCCAGAATTTAGTTGCCATGCCCCCTCAAGAAAAAGACTATCCCCAACACATATTTGAAGGGATTGACTATAAACAGGATGAGTTTCTAATATTAGCGAAAATGACGCGATACTATCACAACCCACTTGAGAAACAAGTGTGTCAATATAAATTCCTTCAACAGATTGGTACACTCCATGGATTAGCACACTATCGCCAGCACATATTTTCAGGGAGTCAAATGTATTGATGGTGTTCAACACTGTCAACTCATTTACAACCAGACTATCACAGCCGTCAAATGCAACGAGTGAATCCGTATAGGTTCCTGATAATACTTGCCAAGCACCTTCAGCAAACAAGCTGTCTCCTTCACAAATCGAGGGGTAAAGAGTTGTAACAATTGCGTTTTTAACTAGTAAGTGAGTATATACCAAACTATCACAGCCATTGCTTGCGAGCAACGAATCAACATAATCTCCAGTGGATACTTGCCAGCTTCCTCCAACAAACAAGCTGTCGCCAAAACATACATCAATCGTGTCCAAACTTTCAATGGGCTGAAGTACATTTAACTGCGTAATGACGATACTATCACATCCAAACATACTTGAATAGATGTCGGAATAATTACCTGAGGTAGATTGCCAGACACCAGCTAAAAACAAACTGTCTCCTGCGCAAATTTCTTGTGGCACATTCAGTGTATCAGAAGGGTGGAAATTAACCGTTGTCAAAATTAAACTATCGCACCCCACAATGGAGGTAAGCGAGTCCACGTAAAGTCCCTCTGCATTTTGCCATTCACCAGCAAGAAAAACACTATCACCAACACAAATCGATTCTGTCACCGATTGACTGTAGACAGGGTTTACCGTCAAATTCGTTCGCACCAAGCTATCGCAACCCTGTTGCGCAACTAAAGAATCCACGTACCATCCTGCAGCGTTTTGCCATGTTCCACCGACGAATAAGCTGTCTCCTTGGCAAATTTCAATATACATTGTGTCCACAATGGCATCGGTAAACGATAAATTGGTTACAATAACGCTATCACAACCATTGATTGTATTCAAAGTATCCGCATAAAATCCGGGGTTCACTTGCCACGTTCCACCCACAAATAAGCTGTCTCCATAACAGATCAATGTCTCCACTGAATCTTCATAGTATTCGACAGTGAGGTTAACACTTGTTTCATTGCCGTACAATGACGGTAATAATGAGTTCACTCTCACCCTATATCCTGTTCCCAAAGGAGTGCCATTCGGTATTACTCCAGATATTAATGCGCTATCAGCGGTACTGACCATACTACCAAGTGTGTCCGGGCTTGCAAAACTGCCAGAAGCATCCGAAAGTTCCAATGTATAAATGTTTCCCGGGGAGGCTCCGATATTAGTTTCGAATATAATACCTATCGAATCTCCAGCACAATAAAAAAGGTTAGCCGGATTTTCAATTGAAATAAATGCACCAAGTGAATCTACAAGAACACCTCCACTATCCAATACGTACGCAATTGGGATATTCCCCAATTTTACAAACTCTATTGGTGTAAGTTCGGAATTCAGCAATACCTCTCCAAAATCACCTACATCGCCGTGAATCTCAAATACTAGTTCAAATAAAATGGCAGAGTCGGCGTATGTTTCACCCATTAGGTCTTGGTCAAACCAGGAAAAGCTAAGCAATCCATTGCTTGTCTGCGTGGTGCCAAAATTTGAAAGACTTAGATCAGGCAATCCAAAGTTTACCACCGTAGAATAGTTGATTACACTCGTATCAAACGCAAAAGTACCTTGCATCGAAATTATGTCTTGAAACGCCCAAGCACGAATAGGGACATTCACCAATTGGGTCTGCATACCAACTACGCTATCAATCAACAAACTAAAAACTTCATTCGTGTCTATTTGCACCTGTATGTGCCCACCTGCTAAATATGGATTAAGGACAGTTAAGCTACTGTCAACGATCTCCATAGGGGTTGGGGATCCTAAAAAGGAGATGTCGGTACTAGAGCCCCCACTGCCAATAACATGGTACTTAACTGCGAACAGAACCGAGGAATCTGCGAGTGTTACTCCGCTCGTCGTTGCCGAGTTCCATGAAAAAGTCAATTTTCCTGTGTCTACTTGTGTTTCTCCAAAATTTGCAATGGTCATTCCAGGAACTCCAAATTGCTCCACGGTTAAGTAATCGGCAACTTGAGGGTCAAACCCAATTGTTCCTTGCACTCCAATTATCGAATTAAAGTCACTCACACGTATCGGTACCATCACCGTATCTCCCTGAATTGCAACAATTGAATCACCGAATAAACTCAGCCCTGATGCTACGGGTTGTCCATCAACGGTAATAAGTCCCACACCAGTCGTATAGGGCTGAACAGTAAAACCATTGTCCACAAACTCCAAAAGTGTTGGATCATCATCGAACCACACCAAACTGGTTTCTCCTGGATCTCCAACAATGGTGAATCTAATTGCAAACAAAACTGCGCCATCTGCAATGCTCTCCCCAGAAAGATCTCCATCAAACCATGAAAATGTAATTGTACCAGATGTTGATTGCGTTGTTCCAAAACTACCTGTTGACAATCCAGGTAATCCAAATTGTTCAATCGCTGTGTAACTAACCACTGTTTCATCAAAGTGAATACTTCCCTGCATGCTAACAAGGTCTGTAAAACTATTTGCTCTAACAGGCACCAAAATTTGGTTCCCAACTCCTCCCGTCACACTATCAGCGAATATTTCCACCTGTGCTTGACTTGTCAATACACTCGATAACACAAACAGAACCCAAATAAAGTACTTCATTCTGATTTATAGTATTTGAATTAAGTGATTATCGAAACCGATACTTTCAGCACCAACGCGCAGGATATATGTCCCTTGGGTCAATTCGTTAATGGATAATCGAATAGAATTTGTCAAGGTAAAGGTATCTTCCTTTTTTATCAACTCTCCTGTCGTGTTGTACCAATTAGCTTCCAGGGGAACATCATAGACCTCACCTTCTAACATAATCCAATCTTTGGCTGGATTCGGAAAAGCCGTTATCACCTTTACACCTTGTTTTTCCTTCATATTAGCCAATCCATTAATCGTTATGCTTCCTGTTTCAGAACTATGTGCGATTGGATCAAAGGCTTCATCAATAAATTCCGCAATTACAGGTTGATCAACCAGTTCCACAAGGGAGTTCTCGCCAGGATTGCCAATCACGTTAAAATAGACGGTAAGAACTGTCGCATCATCCACGATGTCTTTCCCGATCAAATCAGATTCATACCATGAAAAACTCAGTCGACCTGAGTCCACCTGGGTTTCACCAAAACTGCTCGATGAAATACTCGGCAACGCAAAATTGTCAACATCAATATACTCCAAAATCAATGGATCAAACTGAATGGTTCCCTGAGCGGAAATGACGTTCTCGTATCCACTTACTGAAAAATCTACACTCACGACATTGCCGCTATCGACCATCAATATGGGGGCGCTCCATATAAGCTGAGCTGATGCGTTCGCACTTAAAAATACGGCGCAAATAATCCCTGTTATGTAGTTCAAAAAAGTCATTCTTCTAATCTAATTTGATGACTTTACGCACGTACCTTTCATCCATTGTTTCAACAGAAACCCAATACATTCCAGATGCCAAATCACCAGGACTAAACAACCAGTCGTTCAATTCAAGTCTGTTCTGCCCCTTTTCAAATGTTGCTTTTCTGTTTGCTACTTGAACGCCTAATGAATTTGTGATTACAATATTTACATCTTGCTCACTTGTCAATTCAAACGACAATTCTATTCTATGATCAAATGGATTTGGGTGAATACTCAATCCTACCATTGTTTGCCCTTCAAATTCAACACGTCCACCATAAGACCCAATAGATTTCACCTCTAATCCAGAGCTATACGCTTCAGCTGCAATAACAGATGAATTCACTTCGAGATTGGTCATTTGTTGTGGTGCGTTTTTCAATCTAAACACCATTTCAAACATCACTTTTCCATCGACTGATATTCCAGATGGATCTTGTGAGTACCAACTTATTGGCAATGTTCCTTTCTCAGAATCAACTTTCCCCATTCTTGGGTCAACCAAACCATTTTGCATTGAAACAAACTCCATTGCCGATGGATCCCAATCCATTGTCATTTGGAAACCTGCAAGTTGATCATTATAATCAAATGATACAGGAATAGTGACAAGAGAGTTCATTTCGCCCGTAACGTCGCCCAATCGAACGATCAATTCTCCTGGAGTCTCGTCCTTCGCAATTACCGGATTCCAACTATTGTTCACATCTCCTAACTTCATTCCAATGAAGTCCTGATTTGCAAGGTTTGACACATTCGTGTAATCTCTCGATTCAATATATGGGAATGGATCTGTTGGATCAGCGAATGTCGCATCTGAACTAATAAAGCTCCACAATCTACCATTTGGCATTGAATTCGTGTTCTGCAAAATGAGTGACTGTGTCAATACAATATCCAACGTGGTAATCGTATTGGAAAAATCCACATCGGCAGCCAACATTTTATAAGGTGAACCTAGCGGATCAATACTTAAAATGTGTCTTTGCATTAGAATTAAATCCAGCGTTGTTACACCATTGCTAGTTACCACGTCATTGTTTTTAAACGGTACCACAGAATACGCCTCATTGTTCTCTAAAAATAATTCATAGAGTCCGCCACTGGTTGTTATCGTATTCTGACTTGAGAAACCTGTCGCCGTCACCGACGCACCTGGAACTTTAGATCCAGACTCAGTTGCTACCTCTCCAGAGACTGCAGCAATGTTTCCAACTGTAACATCAAATGTGTTTGGTAGACTTGTACATCCATCCACTTCAACAGTTACGCTATACGTTCCAGTATGATTAAAACTCGCAGATAGTATTATTGGGTTCTGCAGATTGCTTGTAAATCCTGAAGGTCCCGTCCATGCATAACTTGCATTCGGAATATTCGTTGCTGTAAGATGAATAGTATCACCTACGGCTACTTGAGAATCGCCACCTGTAATCGGTGTGTTTGGAATTGGGTTTACCACTACATCTACTGGAAATGATGTTGCCGAACACCCTCCAGAAGTTACTTGGACAGTATAAGAACCTGTCGAAGAAACATCAATGGATTGAGTTGTCATTGATCCAGGTGACCATAAATTCCCTGTTGGACTTGACGAAGTCAACGTAACCATTCCACCATTACAGAAAGTTGTTGGACCGCTTACTGTAATTTGCGCAGGAACAACAGGTACCAAACTAAAGAACCCGTCACTCATATCGGTTTTAGAAAGATCAGTAGCATCCGTTACTCTAACTGTTACATTGTTCTCTTGTATAGAGGGTAAGCTCCACAAGTATTCATTTGTGCCCGTAGCATAATTTGAAACAATCGTTGTCCAAGTCGCTCCCGCATTTATTGAATATTCAATATCAAATATTCCCGAAGTACCAACTGCGTTCCATGTAATCAGGCTATCTCCACATGCCAACCAATCTTCTCCTCCGTTCGGACTCGTCACCAAAATAGGTGTGTTACCAGGTATAATACTTAACAAATTGTCAGAAACATCTTCTTTGCAGTTGTCAATGTTATCAACCACTTTGACCAATACTTGATTCGACGCGTCGTTTGGTACTACCCAATCGTACTGACCATTTGTAATGTTTTGATTAATTGCAATCGTTGTCCACGATGCTCCAGCATTTGTTGAATAATAGAGATCATAGAAGTTTGAAGCTCCATCACTTTCCCAAGTTATCGTATAAGTCGACCCTATCGACAAACTACCGGGCATATTAGGAGTTACTATGGTCACCGGCTGTCGTATATTATAAGCGAAGTCAGTAATATCAAACTTTGTTAAGTCTCCTGCATCCGACACTTTAATCAAGAAATCATCTGAATATAAATTTGGAATTGTCCAATCATAGTTAGTTATGGTTGAAGTCGAATTATAGCTTGACTCAATTGTATTCCATGAACCTCCTCCATCAGAGGAATACTGCATTAAATAATTTTGAGTTGTTCCTCCTGCTTTGAATATTACTGTCGTTTCTGTACAACCACGCAACGAATCATTTCCACTTCCTCCATTTGGGGAATAAATTTGAATCGCTGGTGAAAGTGTGAATAGCGTATCCGACATATCGTAAATACCAGAAGTAAATTCACTTATCCTAATTCTCGATTCAGGGAAAGCCTGCGGGAATATTGGTGGAGTCCACTGATACAACCCATCGTTATTGGTTCCATTCACAATAGAATTCCACGTTGCTCCATTATTTGTCGTGTATTCAATTCGTATCGCTGATTCGACAAATAACCCAGGTTCCCATGTGATATCATAAGATGCTTGTGAGAACCATTCTTCTCCTCCATTTGGAGAGAAGAGTACCGGATCTGCCTGATCAATTTCAAATACAGCGTCACTTTGGTCTAAAATCACACCGTTTGCAGCATCAATCACACGAACTAATGCATTCGACGTTGGATTATTAGGCACATGCCACTTGTATTCTCCCGTCGCTGTCGCATAATCATACTCTATTGGAACCCAACTCGCTCCATTGTCAACACTATACTCCAAATCATAAGTACCACTTGTTCCTATCACATCCCAAAGTATTTCCTTGTATGCCAAGCTGTAGGGATCGATGGTGGTCAACAATGCACGGTAACCTGAATATCCTGATTGGCCAGTTGTGGTCCAACGAACTGTCAAAGCACCTGTAGGGTGAGTAGAGGTCACTATACCAGGAGATGACGATCCATAATATGTTCCTATCAAAGCATCGCTCGTTGAAGGACCATCATAAATACGTAGGTAGTGTCCACTATAATAGGTAGCAAATTGATCAAAATTTAAGCGTACCGCATGATCTAATATTGCGGGACGAAGCGTTACTTCGTAATCAACACTTCCAGTATAATTTCCAGCTCCTGCGTGATCATACAACGTCTGTCCTGTATAAACATACTCGATACGATCACTGTTAATCAAGATATCTTGATCTACTCCATTGGGGAACTGACGAATATTGGATTTCCAGCTTTCGCCTCCATTCGGTTGCACTACGTAAACATCACTAATCATGTGAATATTGGCATCACTAATATCGTTGATGCACACATTACCAACGGCCTCTACGCGAACAAGTGCGCTGTCGCTATCAACATTTGGTATTGTCCAGTTGTATGTTCCACCTGATGTACTCGCAATAATGTTCGACCATGTAACTCCATTATTAAGTGAGTACGACAGTTTCACATTCGTAACTGGTCCAGAAGTCAAATATTCAATTGGTCGAACCGTATATGAGACAAGACTATCTCCTCCATTGGGATTCGTCAACTGAACATATTGAGACGACCCCACTGTAATATCTCCAGAAACATCTGTTTTAGCTAAAAATTGAGCATCACTGACTTTTATTCTAAATTGTGATGAGTTCAAGTTCGGTAACACCCAGTTGTAACTTGGGGTAGTACCTGCTGCTGCATAGTTGTCAACGATTAACTCCCATGTGGAACCACCATCAGAAC
>CAZXRU010000022.1:0-49459 GCA_964643345.1 uncultured Fluviicola sp. | reverse complement strand
CAATCCAAGTAGTTTTTCGACTACAACAGGCTCACCATACAACAAAGTACATTGTCCGTTTTCAATTTTGGAACGATCGGCAACATTGTCATTCACCGTGTGTTGAATTCCAGCCAATCTTTTTCCTAATTTATCTTTCAGGAATGCAACAAAAATAGACGAATCGAACTTTTCAATTTCTTCAGAAGACGTTACTAAATTGAGTAAAATCTGATCTTGATCGAATGATTTTCGAACGACAATATGTCTGAAAAATCCTGTTTTTTGAGGTGGATGCCATGCCGGAAGTCCAGATGATTTGAACAACAATCTTAATTCGTTCAATAAGCTCTCCCACTGTTCGTCAAAGAGTCCACTCGGTTGTTCTAGCGTCTCTACTTTCCACCACGTTCCTCTTCGTTTAAAGCCTAGGGCAAAAGCATCGTCTCGCTCCTCTCCTGTTTTGATATCGTGTTCAATGGAAGAAAAACTGTATTCCATTTTGTTGCGATAATAGTAATGTTCGGGAGAAGAAATGAAGGTATCAAAAACGTCCATTGGATTCTTAATACCGCCTATGCGTCTGAAAACTTCCAACGTGGATTCTTGTTTTACTCTTTCTTGTTCGGAAATTGGAACATAGATATACGGTCCACCTGAGATTTCTTGAAAATCTGTAAGGACTTCAATCGGAGATCTTTCGATAATCTCTAACAATTTTGCTTCAGCAAAACGTTTTCTTTTTACTGATATTCTTCCTTCTACTGTCTGACCTGGAAATGTATTGTCGACAAATACAACATACTCACCTTGTTCGGTTTCAACCTTTGCTATTCCTTTGCCACCAAAAGCATAATCAGTAATTGTAACCGTGATTAAATCACCTCTCTTCATTGTATTTTCTTAGTTCATTCGCTTTACGATTCCTCGCTCAGAACTTTCGATAAATTCCAGAATTTCTTTTCGAATTGGCGTATCTGGCATCGTATTCATAATATCTTCCACTCCTTTGTTCACGCTGTTATTGTTCACGAAAAGAATTCTGTAGATATCTTCAATTTCCTTGATTTGTTCATCGCTATACCCCTTTCTTCTCAATCCAATAGAGTTCACACCGACAAACGTCAACGGTTCTCTAGCCACCTTAACGAAAGGTGGTACATTTTTTCGAATCAGCGAAGCTCCAGCAACGAATGCATGCTTTCCTACACGTGCAAATTGCTGTGTTCCGACTTTTCCTTCTAAAATCGCATAATCGTCGATTACTGTATGTCCCGACAACCCAACATAACTTGCTAAAATCACACCATCACCAATTTGACAATCATGTGCGATGTGCACGTATGTCATAAGTAGACAGTTGCTTCCAACGGTAGTTTTCCATTGATCAGACGTTCCACGGTGAATGGTCACGCACTCACGAATCACTGTATTATCTCCAATTTCGACGGTTGTTTTCTCGTCGTTGAACTTCAAATCTTGAGGCTTCACACCTATCACAGCTCCTGGAAAAATTTCACATCCCTTCCCGATAATAGTTCCGGGGTAAATCGCCACGTTGGAATGAATAATCGTGTTATCTCCGATAATTACATCCTCGTGAATCGTCGTAAAGTTATCAATGCTAACATTTTCTCCAATTTGAGCTTTCTCTGATATATTTGTGTATTTGCCTATCATTCAGTTTTGTCCTTAATTACTTGTGCCAACATTTCGGCCTCAACGACTACCTTGCCATTGACGTATCCTGCTCCCCCCATGTTAACGAGACCTCTTCTAATCGGAGAAAGCAACTTCAGTTCAAATGCAATAGTATCTCCGGGAAGCACTTTTTGCTTGAATTTCACATTGTCAATTTTCATGAAATATGTTGAATACAAATGTGGCTCTTCAACCTTACTCAATGCGAAAATTCCACCAACCTGCGCCATTGCTTCAATTTGCAAAACCCCTGGAAAAACTGGATTCCCTGGGAAGTGTCCTTGAAAAATCGGTTCGTTCATTGTGATGTTCTTCACACCTAAAATTGATTCTTCCTGAATCTCCATGATCTTATCGACCATTAAGAAAGGGAAACGGTGAGGTAACATTTTCTCGATATCATTTATATTGTAAAGCGGTTCTTTTGTTAAATCGAACTTTTTCGCCGCTTTATTTTTATTTTTCATGTACTCCTTCAGCACTTTGGCAAAGCGAACGTTTCCAGAGTGACCTGGGCGAGCCCCCAAAATATGCGCTCTAATTGGTTTTCCAATCAATGCTAAATCACCAACAATATCCAATAATTTATGACGTGCAGGTTCGTTTTCGTATTGCAGCTTGGTACTGTTCAACACGCCAATTCCATCAATGGAAATTTCCAAGTGTTCTTTTCCCAGTAATTTCGCTAGTCTGTCTAGCTCTTCCTTACTTACATCCTCACGCTCGACTAAAACGATGGCATTGTCTAAATCACCTCCTTTAATCAAGTTGTTTTTCGCTAAAAATTCCAGTTCGCGCATAAACACAAACGTTCTACACTTAGCAATCTCTCCTTTAAACTCTCCGATGTTGTACATCGATGCGTGCTGTGTTCCAAGCACAGGTGATTTGTAATCCACCATCACCGTAATACGATAATGTACATCAGGAACAGCTAAAAATTCAATTCCCTTCTCAAGATCTTCCCAAGCGATGTTTTCATCCAATTCAAGGTAATCACGGTCTGCAGTTTGGTCTTGGTAACCTGCTGCTTCAATCGCGTTAACAAAAAGCAAGGAACTTCCATCCATAATTGGGACTTCAGGACCATCCAAGCGAATTAAGGCGTTATCGACTTGACAACCATAAAGTGCGGCAAGAATATGTTCTGTAGTATAAACACGTGCACCATTTTGCTCTAAAGTCGTACCTCTATCGGTTGCAACAACTAGATCGCAATCGGCATTTACCGTTGGTTCATCTTCAATATCGATGCGTTGAAATTTGTATCCATGGTTGTCTGGCGCTGGAAGAATTTCCACATTTACCAATTCTCCAGTGTGTAATCCAACACCTGAAAGCTTCACCGCTTCCTTTAAAGTTCTTTGCTTTTCAGCCATTATTTGTCTTTTGTTAAGTCTTTAATTTTATCTTCTAAATCCTGCAATCTAGTCAAAATTCGAGGTAATCTTCTAAAACCGAGGTATGATTTTTTATACTCCTCGCTATCAAACGCGGGAGAACCCATTAATTTTGTACCGTCTTTTATGTCACCTGCGGCACCTGATTGAGCGGCAATCATAACTCGATCTCCGACTTTCATGTGACCGGCAAGTCCCACTTGTCCACCAAGCATAACGTTTTTTCCAATTTTCGTTGATCCTGCAATTCCAACTTGCGCTGCCATCGCTGAGTTTGATCCAACTTCCACGTTGTGCGCAATCTGAACCAAATTATCAATTTTAGCACCTTTTCGGATAATCGTACTACCCATGGTTGCTCTATCGATGGTTGAATTCGCTCCGATATCGACATTATCTTCAAGAATCACGTTTCCAATTTGAGGAATCTTTTGAAACTCTCCTTTCTCGTCTGGAGCGAAACCGAAACCATCCGCACCGATGACTGCTCCCGAGTGAATGATACAATTCTTTCCTATGATACAATCTCTATAAATCGATGCACCCGGATAGACGATCGTTCCATCGCCAATCTTTACCCCCTTGCCGATAGTGACGTTTGGGTAAATGGCTACATTATTTCCAATTTCTGCGTTTTCTGCAATGTAAGCAAATGCACCGATGTACACTTGATCGCCTACTTTTGCTGAAGCATGTATAAAAGATGGTTCTTCTATTCGCGGTTCTTCTTTGGTCATTGAATCGTACATTTCCAACAACTTGGCAAAGCTTGAATATGCGTCATCAACGCGAATAAGCGTTAATGTGCCAGGTAGCGATTTAGACGCAACAAATGTACTATTTACGATGCACACACTGGATGCTGTCGTGTAGATGTATTCTTCGTACTTGGTGTTGGATAAAAACGAAAGGGCTCCTTCAAAACCCTCCTCAATTTTTGCTAGAGAATGGACTTCGGCAGAAGGGTTTCCTTCTACTTTTCCGTTTAACATGTTCGCAATCTGCTCAGCAAAAAAAATCATAATTCAAAAATATAAAAACAAACGTGTATTGTCACCATATCCCTTTTCTTTTATTAACATCAAACGTGTAATAATTACTTTTAGTTGAATTCTACCGTTTTTTTATTGGCAACTATCGGCCTTTGGAGCGTAGAAAGAAATAATGTTTAGTTTGTTCTTGTACCAGATCATTTTTGTACCGATTTCCTGACCATTCTTGGTGAAATGGATGTAATGCTCAGGTTTTGGTTGTACGTTGAGATTCGTTTTTTCAAAATCAATTTTTCCAGTTGATTTGATCAGTTTTAGAATTTTTTTCGGTTCAATCAATCCCAATGCTTCTTGCTGACAAGTGACTAATTTCGTTGTATCTGGGAACACCAAATTATCATCCATGGGATAGTGAATTATCTTTCCTTCTCCTTTACTTGTTCCTTTAATGACTGCGTTTTTGTCTCTAATTTGAACTTCTGAAATAAAACTTTCGTACGGCAAAGTAAACGCGTATTTTATGTCATCTTTTTCAATGATGTAGACTTTAGATGCATTGTCCTTATCGCTTTCCTTGAAGTACACTTCTCCATCATTAAGAGCAAGTACGATATCATCCATGGTAATGTTTCTCGCTTTCATCACTTTGTCTGTGCTGTCTGAAACAACGATTAATCTGTCCAAAATTGCATTTTTCACTCGATTGGATGGAAGCCACGAGCATCCTCTGTTCTGAAAAAAGAAAAAGACAAAAATCAGTCCTATTCCAAATCCAATTCCGTAAAATTTTAAGCGTTTGATGAACGTACTCATAAGTTGTGAATTTGTTGCGAAGATAGCACTAAAACCAAAAAGCCCCTCTAAAATTAGAAGGGCTTTGGTAATTTATTCTCGTCTCAATTTATAAAATTGCGTCTAGCTTTGAAGCCAATTGTGCTTTAGGAACTGCTCCAACTGATTTGTCAGCAATTTCTCCACCTTTTATAAATAAAATTGTTGGAATATTTCGTACGCCAAATTTTGCGGAAACTCCTGGGTTTTGATCAACGTTGACTTTTCCTATGATTGCTTTTCCTTCATACTCAGTCGACATTTCTTCGATAATTGGACCAATCATTCTACATGGACCACACCATTCTGCCCAAAAATCAACTAGTACAGGCTTATCTGCGTTCATTACTAGTTCCTCAAAATTCGCATCTGTTATTTCTAATGCCATAACTCTTGTTTTTATTTGTGTTAACTACCTCGAAAGGTTTTAAATTTAATTCTTAATCTGTGAACGACAATTATTTTGCCAGTTTTTATTTAACGTCAATTTGTCATGCTGGGTGTAAAACACTCATTTTCTTGCAAATTTTCTGGTTGTCGGTTTTCAAACAATAAAAGTAAGTTCCATTCTTCAAAACCGATGAATCGAAGCGCACAATGTTTCCTCCAACCTTGCAATCCAATGTGGCAATTTCCATAAGATCTTTCATCTCTTCGTCTTGTAAAAAAAGTGTCACTGTTCTCTCCTGCTCCGAAGTAAAATAAAACGGTAATTCACCCGTAACTGGATCCATTTCTAAATTTTCCAGTGCGCAATAATCTTCCTTTTTAAAATCGCCTTTACTTAAATGCGCTAACAGTTTTTTATAAGCAATGACCAAAACCAGTACAACCAAGGAGACCCAAAGCATTCCTATAATAACATCTACCCAAGAAAACCCCAATAATACCATAGTTACAAAGTTATTACGCCATCTACTTTTGCGGCACTTTTATATTTCTCAATGATTGAATCTACATCCATCATCATTTCTTTTACACTCACACTCATGTACTTTCCTGTTTTCGATGGATGATACTGCAAGTCCGTGCCATCATCAAACAAAGCAGTTAACACTGCAATTTTTTCTGAATCATTTGGCGTAATAAACTTAAACAAGTACACATTTGGCCATTCCAGTAACTCCAGCTGCTCACGAAGTTTTGAATACGGATCGTCAGACATTGTTTTCTAATTTGAGCCACAAAGATAATCGATTTGCTTCTTGAACGAGTGGACTTTCCGTTAACAAATGTTGTAAATCTTCAAATAAACTAAATCCTAAGGATTCAAACTTGTTGATTTCCTCTAACAAGAACATCGCATCTGGTTCCGCTGAAAGCTTTACTCTGTAATCTGTTTTGTGGTTTTCTAGCTTCCATTTTTGGGCGTAGTCTGATGTAATTTCAATAAGTTGATTCAAATAAAACTGAATTTCTGAAACACTCTGAGCCTGATTCAACTTAAGTTTCAGTAGATTTTTGTTTGACTCATGAATGGAGAAAATCTCTTTGACAACTTGAGAAGAATACGGTTTGAGCTGAACTTCATTCGGATAAAACGACTCAACTTCTCCGCCGAAAAAGCGGTAAGCGTCTTCCATCTTCTGCATTTTATCAAGTCGAGCTGCAGTGACTTTTGAAATCGGCATTCGTTGCAAGAAAAACTGCTTTTCCTCAAACAGCTTTTCTTCAAACAGTTCATCTAAATCATCCTCATCCGTAAACGGAAAATAAAGTTTCGCTTCGGATTCAGTCATTTAAACCTCCTTTACATTTCTATTTTTTCGCATTCTGATATTCAAGAATTCCACCAATAAAGAATATGCCATTGCAAAATAGATGTATCCTTTTGGAATGTGCTGACCAAATGCTTCAGCTACCAATATCACACCAATAGTTACCAAGAAACCGAGCGCAATCATTTTAATGGTCGGGCGGTTATTGATGAAATCACTAATTGGTTTTGCGAAAAGCATCATGACTATCATGGAAACAATTACAGCAGCATAAATGATGATTAATGGATCATGTCCCGTCTCCTTCTGAAGATTATTTGTCATACCAATAGCTGTGATAATGGAGTCAAAACTAAACACAATATCAATCAAAATTATTTGCATTATAATCGCTCTTAACTTGTTCTTTTTTGGACTAGCATCAACTTCATGTCCCTTAATGACATTATGCATTTCGATGGTGCTTTTGTACATCAAGAACAATCCACCCAGTAATAAAACTAAACTCTGTAGCGAGAAATCCTTGAGCATATCCAACTCGGTATCTGGAAAAAATGGCGTGGTCATCTGCATGATCCAAGCCACAAATGCCAAAAGGATCAATCGTACAACCAGTGCTAATGTCAACCCAAGATTACGTGCCTTGCGCTGTTCAACTTTTGGTAATTTGTCCGTGACAATGGAGATAAAGATAATGTTATCAATTCCCAAAACGATTTCTAACGCAGCCAAAATTAAAAAGTAGGTAAATCCAACCCACGTAAACAATGCTTCAAAAAATTCCATAAAACTTAATTAAATGACTGACTAATTTTCATCAAATGTACGTAAGAAATCAACAATTTATCAGTCGATCAAAGAATTTTTGTAACACAAGATGATTTACATCGGAAGGGGTGAAAATTTCAAGCAGTTTTGGTCGGTTAATCTCTGAATAATCAAAGAAATGTTCCATTTCTTGCTCAATTACTTCAACTGATTCCGCTTTGGCATATTCAACGCCAAATGCCTTGCAAATGTGTTCTGCTGAAAACGAATGTTTCGCTTCAAAATATTTCTCTAGTTGTTCCGTGGATGTCGGACCTTCAATGATTTTAAATATTCCACCACCACTGTTGTTTATCAGAATGATTCTCAAATTAGCTGGAAGGTGATTACTCCACAGTGCATTGCTGTCGTAGAAAAAAGAAACATCCCCTGTAATTAGCACATTGCATTTATCGGGCGACATCAAAGCGACACCACAGGCTGTACTTGTACAACCATCAATTCCACTGGTTCCGCGATTAGAAAAATAGCGAATGGATGAAACTGGATCGAACAGTTGGCAATAACGCACGACTGAACTGTTTCCCATGTGCAGAAAGGCATTCTCAGGAATAAAATCTAACACCGTTTCAAACGCACGAAGATCCGAATAGGGCAAGCTTGGAATAAAATCTACCAATCTTTCCTGTGCAATAAAATCACGCTGCTTCCATCTCGAACCAAATGTGCAATCCGTCAGGGAATCATTAACTTCCAGTAATTGCTGCACAAAATAAGTCGATTTGACTTGGAAACTATTTGTTAAGGCTCTGTAAGTATCCATTTCTGGAAAATCGTACCCAATTTTCCAGTGTGCCTTGATATCTGAGTTTCGCAAAAATTTCTTGATGCGCTTCGAGACAACCGCTCCACCGATGGTAATCAAGACATCAGGCTGAAAATTGGTGAATTCCTTTTCGGTGATTTTCTGCAACGTGCGGTCAATACAATGAATGAACTTTGGATGTACCAAATTCGATGTGTTTTCAACCAGAATTGCTACTGATGGATTATTCGCTAACTCGATCAATGCCAGTTGCAATGCGCTATCCTTGATGTGCTGACCGCAAAGAATCATTTTTTTAGAATCACTCGACCACAATTGTTGCACCATCTTCAGCTCTTCAGCGCTCAATTGGTCTTGAACTTCGTTTGCCTTTTCTTCTTGACTGCTTTCAAAATTGAGTGAAACAGTTTCATACAAAGGTTCGCTGAGCGGAACGTTAAAATGAATTGGACCTTTCCAATTGCCGTTTCCTAGTGAAAAGGCTTTTTGCACTGTATCTTTTAATTCATTTTCATTCGTCAAATCTTCATTGACAGTCGTTTCAAAGCGAATATGATTCTGGTAAACTCCTTTCTGCACAATGGTTTGTCCATCTCCTTGATCCACCCACTCTTCTGGTCGATCCGCTGAAATAACCACCAAGGGAATACATTGATAATATGCTTCAGCAACAGCAGGGTAATAATTCAACATCGCCGAGCCTGATGTACACGTTACTCCAACAGGAGCATTCAGTGCTTCTGCCATACCCATCGCGTAAAAAGCGGCAGAACGTTCGTCATGAATGACAAAAGTTTCCACCTCAGGGTGTGCATCAAACGCAATGACTAATGGTGCGTTTCTAGATCCTGGAGAGCATACTACATGACGCATTCCAGCCTTAACGCATTCATTCACAAAAGCAACGATTCCTGATTTTCGTGTTGTTTGAATCATGGTTCAAATCTAGCGTTTTTGTAGCACGTTAAGTATCGTTTCTGCCTTAATTTCTGTTTCGATCCATTCTTTTTCTACGTCTGAATCAGCAGTAAAACCACCTCCTACAAATAGGTACAACATCTCATCTTCAATTTTAGCGCATCGTAAATTAACATACACGTTAGAAATTTCAGCGCCTATGACACCAATAAATCCCGCATATAATTCACGTGAATGCGGCTCAAACTGTTGAATCAATTCCAACGCCATTTCTTGTGGAAGTCCACTTACAGCAGGAGTCGGATGAAGTTCATTTATAACATGTGCCACTGAACGATCATTTAATCTAAACTCAAAAGACGTACACAGATGTTTTACAGGCCCTGCAACTACTTCGTGGACATCACTTTTAATTAAAGATTGCAAATTCAAAGACTTTAGCTTTTCCGCTATAAATTGTTCGACATACAATTGCTCAAGCTTTTCCTTTTCTCCCCAGGTTGTATTTGAATTTGCACTGACTGTTCCAGCCAAAGCGACAGTAGAACCTATGTTATTTTCAGCTCTGACTAAAATTTCAGGTGTCGCACCAACCCACGTCCCAAACAATGGGGAAGAAATTAGGTAAACGAATGCGTTTGGGTAAGAGGAACACAAGTTCTCGAACAACTCATTAGAGTCAACAACTTGGTTTACGGTCTTTACTCGAGAGAATATAGCTTTCGAAATATTATTTTTTTGGAGGGCAGTTAAAAACTTGGTCGCCATATCGCAATATTGCGATTTATCCATGGAGAAAACGGGTGTCCTTTTATAGTCGATAATTGAATCAACTTCGCCCTCCACAAAGACATACTGTTGTTTTTTATCAAACGACGAAACGACGAATCCTTGAACGTTATCAAAAGTGGAGATGGCTACAAATTTACCAGTACGTTCAATTTTTTCTTGGTGCGGAATTCTATATTTCAGTTCGGTGCGCAACGATTATCTTTTTACAATCATTACTGTCAATCGACCAGTACATATAAGGCGATTTGTGTCTTCTGTTCTAACTTCAGACTGCCACACGTGCGTGCGTTTTCCAGCATGCACGACTTTCGCTGTTGCAGTAACATATCCTGTTCTTGCTGCACTGATGTGATTCGCGTTGACTTCCAATCCTACCGGATGTTCTACGTTCAAATCCACCATTAAACTAGAGCCGATGGAACCTAGGCTTTCAATCAGTGCAACACTTGCGCCACCATGCAACAATCCCATTGGTTGATGCGTTCGGTGATCGACAGGCATTCGTGCAGTGATGTAATCCGTTCCGATTTCCGTCACTTCAATACCTAAATGCTCAATCATTGTGTTTTGATTGAATGCGTTCACATCTTCGAGTGATATTTTCTTTAGCTCCATACCACAAATTTACGTGCATTCGTCAAATTAGCAACAATCGAACGTTGAAGTTTATTTGAAAACACAGGTTCCACATTTCTAAGATTGACTAATTTTGAAAAATGATTCTGAATAACGTCCCTTTAAAAGAGTACAATACCTTTGGTATTCAAGCCATTGCTTCGAGATTTGCCCATTTTTTATCTATTGAGGAATTAAGAGAATTACTGAGCAAACGTGGTAATGATAAACTATTGGTACTCGGCGGTGGAAGCAATATTTTATTCACTAAAGATGTGGAGGGACTGGTTATTCGCAACGAGATAAAAGGATTTGAAATCGTACAGGAAGATGCCGATGCTGTGCATGTAAAAGCAGGTGCAGGAGAAGTGTGGCATGAGTTTGTTTTAAAATGCATCGAAATGAATTTTGGTGGAATAGAAAATTTGTCGCTTATACCAGGAAGTGTAGGCGCTAGTCCGATGCAAAACATAGGTGCTTACGGTGTGGAAATAAAAGACGTGTTTGAATCACTTGAAGCGTATGAAATCGCTACTGGAGAATTGAAAACTTTCTCTCATTCTGATTGCAAGTTTGGCTACCGTGAAAGTGTCTTTAAGCGCGAATTAAAAGATCAATTCATCATTGTTTCTGTGACATTTCGATTGTCCAAAGTCCACGCTATTAATTCGAGTTATGGTATTATCGAAGAAGAATTAAAAAAGAATTCTATCTCAAACCCAACCATTAAGGACATCAGTAACGCAGTAATTGCCATTCGGTCAAGTAAACTCCCAAATCCAAAAGAAATTGGAAACGCGGGAAGTTTTTTCAAAAATCCAGTTGTAGATATCTCCGTTTTAGAGGAGATTCAATCCAACTATGAAAATGTCCCGAATTATCCTGCTGGGGAAAATAAGGTGAAACTAGCAGCGGGTTGGTTGATTGAAAAAGCTGGGTGGAAAGGCAAAACGTTTTCGACCTATGGAGTTCACAAAAATCAAGCACTTGTTTTAGTGAACTATAACGACACCAAAGGAAGTGATATTTTGGCTCTTTCTGATCAAATCATCGCTGATATCGAAAAAAAATTCAATGTTTCACTTGAAAGAGAAGTAAATATTTTCTAAACTTCTGCATGTGAGCTAAATCGATTAAGTAATAGTTTAACGGAACTTTCCATAACCGACATTTAACATTTCAACACTCTTTTAGCAACTTTTTTCACAAGAAATACGTCTTACAGCTAAATAAATATTACAATATTTTGTAATTTTGAAGTACATTTAATTATTGATAGTTAATTAATTAGATGAATTAGACATTAATTTTTAATACCACTAATTATGAAAAAACATATACTACTTGTTTTTGCACTTTTCTCGCTAACGACATTGTCATTTAGTCAAAACATCACAGAGCGGCATCAAACTCCTGTTGAAATCCCTTCTAACATTGATCGGTACAAGGTTGATTACGAACTGGTGGATGAATCCTTGATTGCAACAGATAATTCTATTCTAACATCACTGAATTTAGATGCTATCGAAGCAGTGCGATTAGAAACGGAAGACACGATTTACTTTGATGAAGTGGCGGAAATTGAATTACGCGTTTATTCAGTTGCTAAAACTGCTATAAGAAAAAATAAAACACACTCATCGTACCAACAAAAACACTGACCATGAAAACAAAATTAATATCATTTTTATCGATTTTACCTTTCGGTTTGTTTGCGCAATTCACGCACCCTACCGTAGGTATTCAGAGCGAATTTGTGGGTGCTTGTTTGGTTTCAAACTGTGGACCTTTTACTTATACGGATAACGGTGGAGCAGCAGGTAATTATTCAAATAATATAAATCAAATTTACCGGGTTTTTTGTCCAAGTCAAGCTGGAATGTGTATGCGCGTGACATTTAATAGTTTTGATGTTGAAGCTCCTGGTTTCTTTACTGATTATGATTGGTTGACAATTGGAAATGGACCAACCCAAAATAGTCCACTTTTCACCAACCCTCCTGCCAATGGAGCCGGAAGAATTATGGGGACACCCGCTGTACCTTTTAATTACACATCTACTGATGCCAGTGGCTGTTTGACATTTCGTTTTAGATCTGATGGATCCGTTAATAGACCTGGTTGGAACGCAACACTTCAGTGTGTGCCCTGCGCTGGAGGTCCAAATGGAACTGACAATTCAGACTGTATAAATATGACTCCTCTCTGTTCAGCAGCACCTGTAAGCACGAACTCTACAGGTCCTGGTATTATTGCTGAAGGATGTAATGGCGCTACTTGCCCAGCCGGTGGAGAAAACCATTCCAACTGGTACACATTTACTGCCCAAACATCTGGAACCCTCAATGTAATTGTAACACCAGTAAATCCTGCTGATGATTACGATATTGCTATCTATGGTCCAAATGTGACTTGCGGAGCACTTGGTCCAGCACTGAGGTGCACAGACTCTGGCTACCCAGGTACTACGGGTGCATCTCCCCCAGGCGTTAACCCTACACAAAATGTGAATGGAAATCCTCCATTTGTGTCACCTTTAAATGTAATTGCTGGACAATCATACATTCTTGTGGTAGATAAATGGAGTCCTGCATTGGCATCTGGTTACACCCTTTCTTTTGGTGGAACAGCGTCATTGGACTGTACAATTCTACCGATTGAATTGACCGATTTCAATGCTGTTTACCAACCAGACTTAGATTTGGTCGATGTTTACTGGACTACTGCCACTGAATATAACAGTGATTATTTCAATGTTGAAAAATCAGTTGACGGTGTAAACTATGAGGTGATAGCGCGAGTTGAAGCGGTTAAAAACAGTACAACCGAAACAAACTATATTACTGTGGATGAAAATCCAAATTTAGGCGTGAACTATTACAGATTAAATCAATTCGATGCGGATGGTTCATCAAAGTATTCTGAAGTTCGAGCAGTGAACATTTTGGACAATGAATACGATATGCTTTCTGTGTTCCCCAATCCAACTACTGGAATTACGGAGGTGATTTTTAATGCTTATTCCAAAGGTGAGGCGCAATTAAGCGTGACTTCTTATAATGGCTCAACAGTTGTCAATACAACCATTGAAGCGAAGAAAGGCGGAAATCGATTTGACTTAGACCTGAGTACACAAGCGCGTGGAGTTTATATCATCACGATTACAACAAAAGATAAAGTATACAAAACGAAAGTTGTGAAAGAATAATAATTGTTTCAACCAAATAAAAAAGGCGAGAATAGTACTATTCTCGCCTTTTTTATTCTACCATTCGGTATCGGTTCCTTTGAATTTATTCTCTTCTTCAATTAACTTCTTCCAGTTGTAACTACCATCGTCTGAATCGTTCAAAATCTCGTAGTATTCACCTTGCGACAAGTCGTACCGATCGATCCTATCTCCTGTATATTCCTCAATTGCCAATAGCAACTCCTTTTCTGATTCACTGCAAAACGATAAAGCCTGTCCTCGATTTTTACCTCTTCCCGTTCTACCGCATCGGTGGACATAATTCTCAGGATTATCCGGCAGATCATAATTGATCACACAATCTACCGAAGGAATATCAATACCGCGACAAGCGACATCGGTTGTAATCAAAATTTTATTTTCACCTGTTCTAAATCGCTCCAAAATCGCAAAGCGTTCCTTTTGATCTATCCCACCATGCAAAGCCTCAGAAGAGATAGCAACACGTTCCATTGCAGCTACAATTCTTTCCACTCGGACTTTCGTTCGAGCAAATACAACCATTTTCTTCTCCTCATTCTCCTTGATGATGTTCTCAAGGAAAAATCGCTTATCGTCCATTTGTACCTCAAGAATGGTGTGGGTAATTGTTTTCGCGACGGGATTTTTAGGAG
The DNA here is from genome assembly GCA_964643345.1 of uncultured Fluviicola sp. Taxonomy (GTDB): domain Bacteria; phylum Bacteroidota; class Bacteroidia; order Flavobacteriales_D; family Crocinitomicaceae; genus UBA4466. Next base: position 35,055 of record CAZXRU010000022.1, on the reverse strand, counting down.
AAATCTGAATTCGAATCGCGTTCTTTACAACATCGTAAGCCAATGATTTAATTTTCTTGGAGATCGTTGCAGAGAAAAATAGCGTTTGTCTTTTGGTCGGAATAAAACGCATGACATCTTGAATGTCCTTTGCAAATCCCATATCCAGCATTAAATCTGCTTCATCCAGCACAAGAAATTCTACATTATCAAGTACAATTGCCTTCTGTGAGATCAAATCAAACATACGACCTGGTGTTGTAACCAAAATATCGATGCCGTTATCCAGTGTTCTAATTTGCTGCTCCTGTTCTACTCCACCAAAAAGTCCAAATGTTTTGACATTGGTTTTCTTTCCAATATCTTGATACACTTTCGCAATTTGCTTAGCAAGTTCTCGTGTCGGCACCATGACTAAACAACGAATTCCAGTCTTCTTGTATTTGTTCTTATTTCTGTAAATTTTATCCAATGTCGGGATAGCAAACGCAGCTGTTTTTCCAGTTCCTGTCTGCGCAATTGCCATCACGTCCTCACCGTCGAGAATGTGCTTAATTGCCTTGAACTGAATATCTGTAGGTTTGTTAAATCCCAAATCACTCAGCTGTTGCTTGATTTCATCCGCTATGTTATAATCTGAGAACTTCATTGAATTAATTTACAAAGAAAAACCGTCCCGTTCAACTGAGGTGTACGGGACGGTTTAAAAAAATGGTTGTTTATTTCTTAATTATTTTCTGAAACATCTTCAGGCATAAGTACACGTCCACAGTGTTCGCATACAATCACCTTACGTTTCGTTTGAATATCTAATTGTCGTTGCGGTGGAATCTTGTTGAAACAACCACCACAAGAATTTCTCTGAACTCTAACAACAGCTAATCCGTTGATAGCACTTTCTCTCAAACGTGTGTAAGCACTTGCCAAACGATCGTCTAATTTTTTAAATGCTGCTTCAGATTTCTTAACAAGTTTTTCTTCTTGCGCTTGCGTTTCAGCGACGATTTCGTCAAGTTCAGCCTTTTTTGAAGCTAAATCTTCTGCTCTAAACGTTCTCTTTTCTTTCGCCTCGTCCAACACCTCTTTCTTGTGAGCAATTTTCGCTTTTGCTTCTTTTGTTCTCTTCTCATTCAACTTGATTTCCAATTCCTGGAATTCAATTTCTTTGGAAATAGACTCAAACTCTCTGTTATTTCTAACGTTGTTTTGTTGCGTTTTATATTTTACAATTGCTGCTTCAGCTTCTTTTGTACCGTTTTTTCTATCTGAAATATCAAGCTCCAACTCTTTGATCTCTTCTTGCATTTTTTCAATACGCAAATCCAATCCTGCTACCTCATCTTCCAAGTCTTGTACTTCTAAAGGCAACTCTCCTCGTACAGTTTTGATTCTATCAATCTCAGAATCAATTAATTGCAATTCGAAAAGATTGTCTAACTTTTCAGCTACCGATCCTTCTTTTTTAGTTGCCGTTTTTGCCATGCTAAAAATATTTTATTGGGTTTGTATTTACCTTTGTTAAATGAACGGCAAATTTAGTGAATTTTTTTATCAAAATACGTTCTAATCTGTTCGAAGTGTATTGTTCACTTTCAAAATGTCCAATATCGGCAATAATCAGTTCGTTATCCGCATCAAAAAACTCATGGTATTTTACATCCGAAGTAATAAAAATATCAGCACCACTTCGCTTCGCACTTTCAATTAAAAAGCTGCCGGAGCCACCGCAAACAGCGACATTTTTTATTGGCTTTCCTTTTAGTTCAGTGTGACGGATAACCCCACATTTAAAGGTCTTTTTAATCACATCTAGAAAAGCAGTCTCATCTAGTTCGTTTTCGAGTTGACCGATCAACCCAGAGCCTTCGTAACTGTTTTCGTTTTTAATTGGATACAGCTCATAAGCGACTTCTTCATAGGGATGTGCGTTTTTCATTGCTGAAACGATTGCACCTAAATTATGGTTCGAACACAACACCTCTAATCTACTTTCCCGCTCCCTGGATAATTCATTTGCCACCCCCGTAAAAGGTTGCGCGGATGAATTCGGTAAAAACGTCCCTTCACCTTCCAGCGAAAAACTGCAATTCGAATAGTTGCCAATCTCTCCAGCACCTGCAGCAAACAGCGCATTTCGAACAGTCTCGGTATACTCAACAGGGACAAAACATGTGAGCTTCGTTAATCTTCCATACTTTGGAGACAAAACACGGCGATTTACAAGGTTTAAACGCTCTGCGATTTCATCATTCACTCCGAATCGATAGTTATCAAAATTGGTATGAATCGCATAGATGGCAATATCGTTTTTTATCGCTTTTAAAACTGTTCGTTCCACGTAATTTCTACCTGTCAACGACTTTAATCCCTTGAAAACAATCGGATGATGCGCAATAATGAGTTCACATCCTTTTTCAATCGCCTCATCCACTGTCGCTTCCATGCAATCTAAACTGATCAGCACATTGGTAACATCTTGATTCCGATTCCCTACGATTAATCCTGAATTATCATACTCTTCCTGACTAGAAAGAGGAGCCAATGACTCCAAATAATCGCTTATCTCTTTTAATTTCACCATTCCTTCTAAAAATCAAATACCAGTCCTATATTCCCACCAATAGCACTCGCATAGTGTTTGTAAGCATCTTTTTTGGAATTGCTAGAATTTAGCTGCACTCTATACTCTGGAACGACTTGAAGTCCCCATCGGTCACCCATCCTAAACTGAACGCCAAGTGAAAGTGTTGCACTTAAAACAAAATTATTGAACCCAATTGTTGATTTAACTGTTTCGGATTCATTGGCTCCACCACTTGTTGTCCAGTTTTGCTCTTGTTTGTAACGCATGAACATCTGTGGAGTAATTCCAACTCCCGCCAGCAGTTTAATGTCATCTCCATACGTGTAAAGCACTTTTACTGGAATCGAGATGTACGAATACGTTGTTTGATAAGCAAATAGTGTATCGGTATCTTCGAACGAATATTTTTCACCGTTTTGAACAAGTGCAAGTCCCGCCTCAAGCAACACATTTTTATGTAGCTCCGTTCTAAAACCAAGTCCAAACGACCAGTTATTAGATGGTGTTTCGTTCGCTCTTTCTCCCAGAGGTTTACCAAAATACCCGTCGTTTTCTGTTAGCCTTCTAGTGGTATACGACCAATTCGCATTAAAGTAGATCGAGGTTGATCCAGAAGTATCTATGTCTCGTTGTTTTTTCTGCTTCTCAGCTTTTTTCTCCTTTTCTTCAGACTTCGTCGTTTCTGTACTGATCTCAATTTGCGACTGAACTGTAAACACATTCATCAACATACAAAATACCGCAGTAACTTTTAGAATCTCTTTTCCTTTCATGCTGAAATCATTTTAATTGTGTTAAACACAACGTCAAATTTAAAAATAACCATTAGACCGTTCAAATTACTTAAAGAAATTCATTTAGCCATGAATATTTCATACTTTTGATTTCAATGAAACGCATTTACTCAAAGCTTCCGATTCATATTACAACGTTACTGAAGCGTATACTTATTTCCGTTTTATTGCTTTACATCACTCGACTAATTTTCTGGGGATTCAATGCTGGTGTATTTCCGAATTTAGTGTTTACAGATTTCTTTGTGGCACTTTGGTTTGATCTAATTACCGTTTCCCTGTTCTACCTTCCCTATTACGTGCTGTTTTTATTACCAATTCCGATTCGAGGGTATAGAATTCATCGTGCGCTCTCTAAAATCGCTTTTCATTTAATCAATGCACTGTTGATTGCGTTTAATCTGTTGGACATCGAGTATTTTAAATACACGAGTAAACGTTCGACTTCAGATCTATTTTCAGTGCTTGGAGCAGGAAATGATTTTAGTCAGCTCGTTAGCTCATTTCTACAAGATGCATGGTTTTTACTGGCAATTTTTGCTGTTCTTTTAATTATTTCTGAATTTTTATACCGGAAAACACAAGTCGACTTCGAGACGTTTAAAACAAAACCAAAAGGGTTCTACCGAAGTAATTTTGTCGCGATGGTCGTAACGATTGCTGTTTTGGTTGTCATCGCTCGCGGTGGAATTGGATTACGCCCGACTGGAATCATCGAAGCATCGAAATACTCCAAAGGTGAGAACACTGCGTTTGTATTAACGACGCCGTTTACTATTTTAAAAACACTGGATCAAAGTAGTCTGGAAAAAGTGGATTACTTCCCAGAAGATAAAGTCAATCTATACTTTAATCCAGTAAAAAAGAGCAATCCACAGCATATACTTCCTTCGAAAACGAATGTTGTGATTATTATGCTCGAAAGCTTTGGACTGGAATTTATCGGAGCCTACAACGATGGAAAAGGATATACACCATTTTTAGATTCCCTGATTGAACAGTCGCTGTCTTTCAATTACGCATTTGCGAACGGGAAAAAATCCATTGAGGCGGTTCCAGCGACTATCGCATCCATACCAACATTAATGGAAAGTCCATACATATCATCGCCGTATGGAAACAATCAAATCAACAGTCTCCCAAGTATTCTAGGTAAATTCGGATATGAATCAGCTTTTTTCCACGGTGCGACAAATGGTTCTATGCGTTTTGATGCTTTTGCGGCACAAGCAGGATTTGATCACTATTTTGGGCGATTCGAATACAACAATGACGAACACTTCGACAAAACCTGGGGAATTTTAGATGAATATTTCAATCCGTGGACAGCAAGAAAATTAAATGAGCTACACCAACCGTTTTTTGCGACATTGTTCACCCTTTCTTCACATCACCCTTACTTCATTCCTAAACACATGAAGGACAAAGTAAAAAGAGGACCGCAACAAATCTGTGCATCCATCAATTATGGTGACTATGCCTTACAGCAATTTTTTAAAGAGGCGGAGAAGCAACCTTGGTACAACAACACCTTGTTTATTGTCCTCGCAGACCATACTCCCGCAACAAAAACTGCCTTATACAATACACGAACGCAGATGTACCGAATTCCAATGCTGTTTTTTGATCCATCAGGTAAATTAAAGCGCGAAAAAACAGATGAAATTTTCCAACAACTGGATATTTTACCCACAATTCTGGATCTTTTAAACCTCGAAACAGAATATTATGCGTTTGGAAATTCCTACTACGATAAATCTGAAAAAGAAGCAGTTACCTACATAGAGGGTAGTTATTATTACTATAAAAACAGGTTCATGATGACCTTTACGAATGAAAAGGCACGAAATTTGTATGATTTCAGCGTTATGAAAACGGTGAATGCTGATTCTTTAGCGTCGTATAAAAGCGAAGTTAAAGAAAATGAAAAGAGACTAAAAGCATTGATTCAACAGTACAACCGTGATCTGATTATGAATCAAACGACAGTAAATGAGAAAAAAAATTCGCTTCATCATTAACCCAATTTCGGGTGTAGGGAAGAAAGGAAACATCCCTCAATTGATCAACGAGCATCTAGATTTAGACGTTTACGATTACGACATTGTGTTTACTGAATATAAAAAACACGCACGTTCAATTGCCGAGAATTCAGCAAAAGAAGGATATGACATTGTCTGCGCTGTCGGTGGAGATGGATCTGTGCATGAAGTTGGAACAGCACTCATTGGAACTAAAACCAAATTGGCTATTTTACCTGTCGGTTCTGGAAATGGACTTGCGCGTCACCTGAATATTCCACTCAATATAAAAGATGCGATTGAATGTATTAATAAAAACAACGCCATTCAAATGGACACCGTAATGGTAAATGACAAATCATTTTTAGGTGTCGGTGGTTATGGTTTTGATGCAGTTATTGCTAAAAAGTTTGACACGCACACAAAGCGTGGACTTCGAGGATATATCTACCTGATCATTCGTGAATTTTTCAAATACAATCCGATCAATGTATCTATCGATTTAGATGGAAAAATAAAAACGTTACCTGTTGTACTTTGCACGGTGGCAAATTCCTCACAGTTTGGAAATGGATTTACCGTTTCTCCAAAATCAGACGTTACAGATGGAAAAATTGAACTGTGTCTTTTGAAACCATTCTCTATCTGGTCAGCACCATCTATTGTCTACCGTTTCTTTAGAAAAAGTGGACATAAATCGCGTTTTTCAGAAATTATTTCCTTCAAAAAAGCGAAGATTAAGCTTTCAAAAAAAATGGCGCACTACGACGGAGAACCTTTTGACGTTCAAGATGAACTAAACATCAGCGTTGTTCCGAAGAGTCTAAATATTTTGGTGGGGTAAATGCCTAACATTTTTCTATTACCAATTATTCCAGCGATCTTTCTAGGAACGCTGAATTGGCTTTACTGGAAACGAAAGGGATACACATCTACTACCCAGTTGATTATGGGTATTCTGATTATCTACACAGCCATCTACTTGATTCTCTCAAAAATCTATTGAGCATGTAGCACTGTCATTTCCAGTTTTCGATCGAATTGGAATCTTTTGCCCAACATCTAATTTATCGCAGTCTTTGCGTATATTAGCGACAAGAAACACGTATGAAATAGCTTTCTAATTCAACCAGATGAAAACAATTTCTCACCATTACGAAGCAGTTGTCGCAACATTCAAAGAATTGTTTGCTGGAAATTTCCTCTTGTACTTTATTCCTGGTTCGGTATTGACCATTCTGTTCTTTTGGTTCACCTACTCCACCCGATCATTCGAAGAATCCTTACTTATCGAAACAGATAGCTCTTGGATCAGCTGGGCAAAAGGCGCTATAAACACTGGCGTACACGGCGTTTTTAGCTTTTTCGGCCTTCTAATGGAACAAGTCTACATTTTCGCTGTCATTACGCTCCTTTCACCGTTTAACACGATGCTCTCTGAAAAATTAGAGAACAAACTCATTGGTACAGAATATAAATCCAGTCTCGCCAGTTTTATAAATGACTTTTTCCGAATGGTTTTTGTAGTATTCATTGCCGTTAGTTTAGAACTTTCCTTCTTGGCTTTTTACTGGTTCATTTCCTTTATTTTCGGATTAGACCCAATCGATGGAATTGTTTTCTTCATTATAACAGCCTTTTTCTTTGGATTATCCTTTTATGATTTCTCTTTGGAACGAGATCGTGTCAACGTATTTGGAACCATTGCCTACGCGTTTAGTCATCCACTTTCAATGATATTAACGGGTGGTATTTTTCTACTCATCTACGCCATTCCAGTTATCGGTATCCCCATTGCTCCCGTACTTTCAGTGATGATAGCAACGATTGTTTACCTTTACCTAACGAAACGACTACCTAAATCCAAAAATGAATTAAAAGAAAATGAGTGATTTTTTCAATGAGTTTAAAACAGTTTCTAAAGCTGAGTGGGAAGCACAAATCATTGCCGATTTAAAGGGGAGTGATCCAGCTCTGCTTTCTACGAACGATGCAATAGAAGAGATTGAGTTTACAAGTTACATTCACCAAGAGGACATCAACACCTCTCCTGAATCACCAGGAGATTTTCCTTTCACACGTGGAATGAATCTCCCTGATAACGATTGGAAAAATGGTGCTTATCTGAAAATTGTAGATGCGAAAGCAACAAATAAAAAAGCATTGAATTCACTCAATCTAGGTGCTGATTTACTGATTTTCGAAGCTGAAAGTTCTACTCTAGAATGGAAAACTGTTCTAGATGATATTAAACTGGAATACATTCAAACACAGTTCATCTTGCACGATAAAAATTCCTTTTTCGAAGCGTATAGCTTTCTGTCCAGAAAAGAAGGGGACATTACATATCAACTGGATTTTCTAGGTTCAGACTGGACTGAAAATGATTTTCAGGAGATTTCCGCACAGTTCAAATCAAAACAACAACGTTTTTGCGCTGTAAACGGTTTTCACCTTCAACAAGCAGGCGCAACAACAACGCAAGAAATAGCATTTTGTTTGAGTGCGGGTCACGAGTACCTAGTGAAACTCATGAATGAAGGATTTACTATCGATGAAGCGAGCGCTTGTATCAGTTTTAACATCGGAATTGGAGCAAACTACTTCTTTGAAATCGCTAAAATTCGTGCATTAAAACAACTTTGGTCGAAAATCATAAAGGCATATAATCCTGAGCACAATTGCTCATACAATTGTCACATCAATGCGGGCATTGGACATTTAAATAAATCAGTTCAAGATCCACACACGAACTTATTGCGACAAACAACGGAAGCTATGTCAGCAGTTTCAGGAAGTGTTCAGACGCTCACCATTTTACCATATGATTTATTGTCATCCAACGGAACAACAGACCTATCAGAACGAATGGCAATCAACATCTCCACGATTTTAAAAGAGGAGTCGTACCTAGGAAAGGTGTTAGATCCAACGGGTGGAAGCTACTCTGTTGAGAACCTCACCCAGAAAATCGGTCAAAAAGCATGGGCATTGTTTCAAAAACTGGATAGCGAGGGTGGAATTTTTAACCCTTCCGCACAAAAACTACTTGCTCAACAGGTTGAAATCAAAAGAAAACAACGTATAGATGCTTTTACCAGCGGAAAAACTGTTGGAATTGGAATCAACAAATACAAACCAGCCGAACCCGTAGAAGCGCACTGGAACCTCCCAAATGACTATTTAGGACTGCAGCCATTAGTGTTAGAACATGAATTAAATCTTAAAACAGCATGAAACGAGTAGACTTTAAAGACATCGCTTTTGATTCAGCTGTTGAAAAAAATAGCGCTGAGAAAAAGCCGACGCACACAACCACGGATAAAATCGAACTGAGCAATTTTTACACCGCTGAGGACATCTCATCAACAGAACACATAGGTTTTGTGTCAGGAATCGCTCCTTTTCTTCGCGGACCGTACACTTCTATGTATGCCATTCGCCCATGGACAGTGCGCCAATACGCGGGATTTTCGACTGCAGAAGAATCGAATGCATTTTACAGAAGAAATTTAGCGGCGGGACAAAAAGGACTTTCCGTAGCGTTTGATTTAGCGACACACCGTGGATATGATTCGGATCACCCTCGCGTTGAAGGAGATGTCGGAAAGGCAGGTGTAGCTATTGATTCCATTTTGGACATGAAAATTTTATTCGATCAGATTCCATTGGATGAAATGTCCGTGTCCATGACCATGAATGGTGCGGTTCTTCCAATCATGGCATTTTACATTGTTGCCGCGGAAGAACAGGGTGTCGATCAAAAGAAATTATCAGGTACCATTCAAAACGATATTCTGAAAGAATTTATGGTGCGGAATACGTACATCTATCCACCTTTGCCTTCGATGCGCATCATTTCAGATATTTTCGCGTACACCGCTGAGCACATGCCTAAGTTCAATTCAATTTCCATCTCGGGTTATCACATGCAAGAGGCGGGAGCTACGGCTTCAATTGAGTTAGCGTATACATTAGCAGATGGACTTGAATATTTACGTGCAGGAACGAATGCAGGAATGAACATTGATGAATTTGCACCGCGACTAAGTTTCTTCTGGGCAATTGGTATGGATCACTATACAGAAGTCGCAAAAATGCGTGCAGGTCGACTACTGTGGTCGAAAATTGTCAAAAAGTTCAATCCTAAGAATGAAAAATCGCTTGCACTTAGAACCCACTGTCAGACTTCTGGTTGGAGTTTAACCGAGCAAGATCCCTACAACAATGTCGCGCGGACATGTATAGAAGCGATGGCAGCAGCATTAGGAGGAACACAATCGTTACATACAAATGCACTTGATGAGGCAATTGCGCTCCCTACTGATTTTTCAGCGCGAATTGCTCGAAACACACAGATTTTCATTCAAGAAGAAACTGGAATCACACAACATGTTGATCCACTGGGAGGAAGTTATTACATTGAAAAACTAACGGAAGAATTGGTCGAAAAGGCATGGGAGTTAATTTCCGAAGTGGAAGAACTCGGCGGAATGGCAAAAGCCATTGAGACTGGACTTCCAAAAATGCGTATTGAGGAAGCTGCCGCTCGAAAACAAGCTAGAATTGATTCTAACAAAGATATTATTGTAGGTGTTAACCGTTACGAACTTGAAATTCAAGATAAATTTGACATTCTTGAAGTCGACAATACAAAAGTAAGGGACGCACAAATTGAGCGATTAAAACTTCTCAAATCAACAAGAGACGAATCGAAGGTGGAAGTTCTGCTAAATGAACTGACCGATGCCGCGAAGAACAACTCTGGTAATCTATTAGAAATTGCTGTACGTTGCGCTAGAGCGAGAGCTTCACTAGGTGAAATTTCAAATGCACTCGAAAAATCCTACGGTCGTTATCAAGCAACAATTCGCTCTATCAATGGAATTTATTCATCTGAATCTATGGAAGATAAAGACTTTAACCGCGCCAAAGAAATGGCTGATACGTTTAGTCAACTCGAAGGACGACGACCGCGTATTATGATTGCGAAAATGGGACAAGACGGACACGACAGAGGTGCAAAGGTCATCGCAACCTCCTTCGCTGACATTGGATTTGATGTCGACATCGGCCCCCTATTTCAAACTCCTGAAGAAGCAGCGAAGCAAGCGGTTGAAAATGACGTACACATCTTAGGTGTTTCTTCTTTAGCGGCGGGACACAAAACGCTTATTCCAAAAGTCATTAATGAACTAAAGAAAATGAACCGCGATGACATTATGGTGATCGCAGGAGGCGTGATCCCACAGCAGGATTACGACTTTTTATATGAAGCGGGCGTATTTGGCGTATTCGGTCCAGGAACAAAAATTTCTAAAGCTGCGCAAGAGATCTTAGCATTACTAATTAAAAGCCACGATTGAATTTAATTCAAAAAAAATGATAACTTTGAATCAATGTGCACTTTTTTTTCGGCATAGTATTTGAATTAGTCATTGAAAAAATTAATACCATGAAAAATGTAATTACACTTCTTTGTTTAACGTTTGTTACACAAATTGTACTTTCTCAACCACCTAATTATGACGATTTAAAAATCCTGTACGCAGATGCCGATTACGAAAAATTGGCAAAAGTGGCTTCAAAATATGTAGAAGACGACAAAACTAAAAAAGACGTAGTTCCCTACATGTGGTTAGCAAAAGGATTGTATAAAATTTCTCTTTCTGGAACAGCAGAGGGTGATTTTAAGAATGCGTATAAAGATGCCATTAAGTACTTCGGTAAGGGTATGAAATATGACTTAAAAGACAACAACGGTGCAACACTGGAGGAGTTCAGCGATTTTGTTGATGAATTCCAAAAAAGTCTTTTTGAAATGATTGATAATGACATAACCGCAGGTGCATGGCAAAAAGCATTTGGATGGGCAATTCGCTACCAAAAAATTACAGCAAATGAAGCTGGGATTAAATACGTTATGGGTGCATGTAAATTCCATGCCGATGACAAGACAACAGCGCGATCCTTATGGCAGGAAGGAGATGCATTACTTAAAGAAGTTGAAAGTATTGAATCTTGGTCCACCGCGGATAAAAACATGTTAAAGATTGGCATTTTGCACTCTGCAGCAGCACTCAACGCTAGTCGCCAAAATGATAAAGCTCGTGAGTTACTTAACAAAGTAGCACACTGGTTTGAAAATGACCAAGACTGGAAAGATCGATACGATTTGATTATCAATTAATCGATTAAGAGACTTTGAAAATGACGGTGAATTCACCGTCATTTTTTTTGTCCAATATTTTGTTGAGTAGCATTTTTACGCTTCATTTTTCAACAATGTGCCTTGTAAAACAAATTGAAATTGAGCTTCAAATAGCATTCATATCATCTATCTTCGTAACATGAAGCGTTTGTATCCATATTTAAAGAATAAATTCATTTTGGCGTTTGCTATACTCAGTGTATACACGCTATTTCTAGACGAAAATGATTTATTTACCATGATTTCAAATGCGAGTAAACTCCGTCAACTTGAAGCGAAAAAAGTTGAGTTAAATGCGGAATTAAAGGATGTTCAATCCACCTTAAACAAATTGACGTCCATTCATGAAGTGGAGCGCTTCGCACGTGAAAAGAAGTACTTTAAGAAAGATGATGAAGATCTTTTTGTGATTTTCAGTGAAGGGGAATAAATTACTTCAATTACAGACCTTCCTCTTGATCACTCGATTGATTAAAAAAGTTTCCTCGGAAATAATCAATGACAGACACTTGACTAAAGTAAAACAAGGCAATTTGTTGGTAGGAATAACCACTTAACGCCATCTGCATAGCTCCTTCTTGGCACAAACCAACCCCATGTCCAAAACCTCTTCCTGAAATAACCACCTCATCTCCTTCGAGTCGCGTACTGAAATAAGTAGATTTTAAATTGAATTTTTGACGTAAATCGCGCAAGGGAATCCCCAGTGAAGGATGAATGTAAAATGCTTTGCGCTGATCAGAAGTGAAATTATACTTCCTATCACCCAATTCATAACCGAGCTTGTTAAGACCAAATTCCTTATTCAAGTAGGCATCCCATTCTGATTTTTTCACTCTTTTTTCCCATTTCGCCTGGCGCGTATGGATACAAAAAGTATCTACAAATGATTCTAGATACGGAACAGAAGTATTCCACACATAAGCCGCATCGCAGGTTTGCCCGCCACAATTTGCCGAAAAATAAGAGGTCACCAAGTCGTTTCCAGCATCGACAAGTACCTCTCCACTCGTGGCTTCAACCGCCTGCTGGATCGTAGGAGTGTGTTTTAACTTGCTGTGGTAGGCTTGACAGTGAACTCCATCGCACAACTGAAAACCTTCCTTCTTGTGTCGCTGGATGTTTTTGAGTGCATACGTGCGACTCATTAATGCTTGAACTTTATAATATTCTATGTGGCGCCCACCACCACCTTCAGATTCAATTACTCCCGCCAAATAATTGTTCATATCCACGACGTTAATCACAGTCAAACTTCCCGTTTCTGCAGAAATTTCAAATCCATCGTTGTACTGACGTTTTTTTACAGCAGGCTGAATCGGAATCAATTCCATTACTGAATTTTGCATCAACGGCAGTATTCTGAACGAGCCAGCAGTGCCCTGTTGAGTTCCGCTCTTCGTTATTTGGACCTTAGCACTCGTGTAACTCACCTGGATTTTTTCTCCTTCTTGAACAGTACAAACAATAGCCGTATCGCCAAAGACCTCATAGACACCTTTCACAACAACCAATTCAACCTTGGTGATTTTACTCTTACGGAAGATCCCAATGCGCATTTCCTGAGAAACAGCGACAAAAGAAAATAACACCACGAAAATGAAAACTATTTTTCTCACCATTCAAAATTACGTGACAAATCAATGTCTTTATAACGTATATCAAATAGTTTTTAACAAGGATTGTGCAACTTTTTTACTTGCACCTACCCCACCGAGCACAATTTCAAGTGAATTATACGCTTCTAACATGGATTTACGGTAGGTTTCATCACCGATTAAGCGCTCCACTTCTTGTCGAATCAGCACTGGATTGCACTCTTTTTGAATGAGTTCTTTGACTATTTCCTTGTCCATGATCAAGTTAACCAAAGAGATGTACTTTACTTTTATCAATCGCCTAGCAATGCGGTACGATAATTCAGAACCTTTGTAGCAAACTACCTCGGGAACTTTAAATAGAGCAGTTTCGAGAGTTGCCGTACCTGATGTCACGACCGCAGTGTGCGCATTTGCTAAAACTGCATACGTTTCACCATAAATAATTTGGACATTTTTGGAAAACGATTTATAAAACGAATCATCCAAGTTTGGAGCTCCCGCAATAACGACTTGGTGCGAATCAATGCCCTCCACAGCCGCAAGCATGATGGGCAACTTTTTTGTTATTTCTTGCTTTCTACTACCTGGCAGAACAGCCAGAATCGGGCGTTCATCCAATGAATTTCGTTGCCTCAAACTAAGCGCATCATTTCCTTGCTTGAATTTAGTGATTTCATCAATTAGTGGATGACCTACGTATTCTACTTCCATCTCGAATTTAGCATAAAACTCCTTTTCAAACGGAAGAATAACAAACATGTGATCTACTACCTTTTTAATTTTGTGAACACGTGATTGCTTCCACGCCCATACTTGTGGGGAAATGTAGTAATACACCTTAATTCCCTTCGACTTTGCCCATTCAGCAATTCTCAAGTTAAATCCTGGGTAATCGACCAAGACAAGGGCATCTGGCGCAAAACCTTCAATATCCTTCTTACAAAAGGAAATATTCTTCAGTATTGTTCTTAAATTCAATAATACCTCCAAAAAACCCATAAAAGCAAGCTCCTTGATATGTTTCACCAACCCTTTTGGTTCAACTGCTGCCATTTTATCTCCACCCCAATAGCGAAATTCGATGGACGAATTCTCTTCCAGCAAAGCTTTCATTAAATTGCTTGAATGCAAATCACCTGAGGCCTCTCCCGCTATGACATACAGTTTGAATGGACGCATCGACTAGAAGAACTTGATATAAATGATATAGGGTGCGAACAAAAGTGAACCGAGAATAATTCCCATTGCCATGTTGTATCGTTCCTTGTTCAGGAAAACGTAAAACCAGACCAAATTGATGATAATCGAAATCGTCATGATCTTAATTCGATACGGTCCATTCAATGTGAACTTATGCCACAATTGTTCGTAATAATACCCTTGGATCCAGACTAAAAACAATAAAACGATAGGGATAAAAATGAGTGGAGTAATTAAACCAATCAAAGCTCCTTTGGTATGATCCCAAGTCCAATTTTTCAAATTCATAAATTCCAGTTTTCTAATTCTTTTAATGCCTTGTATGCTGTCATATCAAATTGAGTAGGTACAATACTCGCGTACCCTTTGTCAATCCAGTATAAATCGGTGTCGTTAGTTTTTTCTTGATCCAGAAAATGCCCTGTTAGCCAAAAATAAGGTCGACCAAATTGATCTACGCGCTTATCGAAACTATCCTCCCAAAATGCCTTCGCCTGGTGACAAAGTTTTATGCCTTTAAAGTTCTCCAAAGAAACATCAGGAATATTCACATTCAGACAAGTTTCCTCAGGCATTCCTTCCTTCAATACTTTCTGAACGACCTGTTCTACTACTTTTTGAGCTACTGAAAAATCAGCATCACTATCAAAATTACACAATGAAAATCCGATGGAAGGAATATTCTCCATTGCACCTTCTACGGCAGCTGACATTGTTCCTGAATACAACACATTTGTGGATGTATTTGCTCCGTGATTGATCCCTGAGACAATCAAGTCTGGTTTTTGTTTCAACACCTCGTAAATTCCCAGTTTGACACAATCAACTGGAGTTCCAGAGCATGAATACGCCAACACATCATCGAAAATTTCTGCTTTATCCAAACGCAGAGGATAGTTGATTGTTATCGCGTGTCCCATTCCCGATTGAGGTGAATCTGGAGCAACAATCACAACCTCACCAAAACCTTTCACAGCTTCAAAAAGCGAGAAAAGTCCTTTGGCTGAAATGCCGTCATCGTTTGTGACTAAAATCAATGGTTTGCGCGTACTCATATCACTTAAAATTAGCAATGCTGCGAAAGTAACGAAAGTTATTTTAATCTTTCCATTAAAATAAGGGGTATTCCAACTGAATTCACTAATTTTGGTTTAACTTATACGTCTAAAATACTCATAGACCACGAAGCGGATGACGACAAAAGAATTATTTGACATTGTAACGCAAATTACGCAAGAGAACATTGACAATGTCAACAAAGCAATAAAGAAACTGAGTACAGATCAGTTGAACTGGGTTCCGAATCCTGGAGTATGGAGTATTGCGCAAGTTTTGGCTCACCTCAACGAGTACGGAAATTACTACCACCCTGTTTTTCATAAACGCATTGATGGAACAAGATTTACTTCCACAAAAGAGGCTTTTATCAGTTCACCGTTAGGTCGATCTGCATGGAAATCGATGAAATTGGGTAACGCTAAAAATGTAAAACGGAAGTTTAAATCACCAAGAGATTATAATCCAACTCTTAACGAGAATTTAGTCACTGGAAATGAGTTGGAAACCTTTCTTTCCTATCAAAATGAACTTTTTCAGATTTTTGAGAAAGCAAAGAATGTCAATATTCGAAGAGTAAAAGTACCTATTTCCATCTCTAAAATTGTACGTCTTCGGTTGGGAGACGCCCTGCTTTTTGTCGTTTACCACAATCAACGTCACGTGCAACAACTTCTTAACCTACGCAACAGCGTCAATTTCCCCAAAAATTAAGCATGAGTAAATTCGCTTATTGTTTGGTCAGCATAGCACCTGTTCGTTCCGCAACTCAAGATCAATCGGAAATAGTGACCCAACTACTGTTTGGTGAGGTCGTAACCGTTGATGAAATCACTGAACCGTGGGTAAAAATAACGACCTACGCAGATGCTTATCAAGGTTATGTGGACATCAAACACTTGGAATTTATCTCGGAAAAGGAAACGAAACGCTGGTTGGATGGACTTGGATATTTAAAGAGCCGAGAAGTAACTCTTCAAACACCTAGCGGAAATCAACGCATTTGTCGCGGTTCATTTATTCCAGAAGGAGAAACATCTTTTACCATTGGAGTTAACAGCTATACCCTCGTTGAACCAATTCTTGAGGCAAATCAAAGTGTGTTAGAAATAGCGCGTGATTACATCAATACTCCGTACTTATGGGGTGGAAAATCGCCGTTTGGAATAGACTGCTCAGGGCTTGTTCAGGTTATATTTCGTCTTTTCGATTACAACTTACCACGCGATGCGTCTGACCAAATAGCGCATGGTAGTGAGGTTCATTTCGAGGAACACCAAGCGGAAGATCTCGCATTCTTTGAAAACAAGGATGGGAAAATTATTCACGTTGGAATATTGACTGGAAAAGGAACGATTATACATGCTTCGGGTCATGTCCGAGAGGATTTATTTACTGAACAAGGCATTATCCACTCAAAAACCAATTTTCAAACGCATCAACTAGCTAAAATTAAACGACTTTAAACGAATTCAAGTGTCAATATTTGTTGATATTTGCAAAAACTCTACTCAATGAAAATATTAATTACAGGAGGTGCTGGTTTTATAGGAAGTAACTTGACAAAACGCTTGGTCGATGATGGTCATGATGTCGTAGTTCTTGATTCACTTCTTCGTGGAAACAAGTTAGAGAAAGAGACTTTCGCAAAAATCGAATTTATAAAAGGAGATGTCCGAAATCTGGAAACGGTTACTCAGGCCTCAAAGGGATGCGATATCATTTTTCATTTTGCTGCTGTGCTGGGAGTGGATATTGTTGCTGACAATCCGGTAGAGACCATGGATGTTGAGGTGATTGGTGCTCGAAATGTGGTTTTTGCCGCTGAGCAGAACAACATCAAGAAAATAATGTACGCTTCAACGAGTGGAATTTACGGTCACTCAGCCATTGAAAACGCCCTAACAGAAGAAGTTTTGGTTGATCCACGTACATCGTATGCAATGGCGAAACGCTACAACGAAATTTACTTGGCTTCGCACCACGAAGAAAGAGGAATTAACGTTATTTCCTTGCGATTTTTCAACGTTTATGGTTGGAATCAAGATACGCGAATGGTTATTCCACTCTTCTTTGAGCAAGCAAAGCAAGGTCAAAAGATAACAGTTTTCGGGAATGGGAAACAAACCCGTGATTTCACCTACATTGACGATACGATCGAAGCCTGTGTTCGACTGATGGATATCAATGGCTGTCACATTGTGAACATTGCCAATGAAGCTGAATGGTGCATTGAAGATGTTGCTCAACAGATCAAAGAAATCACGCACTCTAATTCAGAAATAGAGTACATCGCAGCTCCCAAAAAACGATACGACTACGAAGTTGAACGCCGCGTTGGAAGCTCAAAAAAATTAATGGAACTCACCAACTACAAGCCTGATACTACACTTGGAGAAGGATTACAGAAAATATACAAACGCAATTATTGAAACTAGAATGACAAAAGACACGGTGATTTTTGACCTTATTGAGCAAGAAAAGAAAAGACAACTGAATGGAATTGAATTGATCGCTTCGGAGAACTTCGTAAGCAACGATGTAATGAACGCGATGGGCAGTGTGTTAACAAATAAATACGCCGAAGGTCTTCCTGGAAAACGTTATTATGGCGGTTGCGAAATCGTCGATCAAGTGGAAAATATTGCCATTGAGCGTTTGTGTAAGCTGTTTGGTGCTGAATGGGCAAATGTGCAACCACACTCTGGAGCGCAAGCAAATGCTGCTGTTCTTCTTGCATGTTTAAATCCTGGAGATAAAATTTTAGGTTTCGACTTATCACATGGTGGACATTTAACGCATGGTTCTCCAGTCAATTTCTCAGGGAAATTATATAGTCCACACTTCTACGGTGTCAACAAAGAAACTGGACAGGTAGATTATGACATGTTGGAGGAAGTCGCACGTCGTGAAAAACCAAAATTGATTATTTGTGGTGCTTCGGCTTACAGCAGAGATTGGGATTATAAACGAATTCGACAAGTTGCCGATGAAATTGGCGCATTAATTCTTGCAGATATATCGCACCCAGCTGGACTGATTGCCATGGGGATGTTGAATAATCCAATGGAATATTGTCACATTGTGACTTCTACAACGCATAAAACATTACGTGGACCAAGAGGTGGTGTCATCATGATGGGCAAGAATTTCGATAACCCATTCGGTTTAAAATGGAACAATGGAAATCCTAAGTCAATGGCTGCGTTATTAGATGCGGCAGTTTTCCCTGGGACTCAAGGTGGACCGTTGGAACACGTTATTGCTGCAAAAGCAGTTGCGTTTGGTGAAGCGCTGAGCGATGGCTACAAAATTTACATGCAGCAAGTGAAAAACAACGCTGCGGCGCTTGCAGAAGCATTCGTTGCAAAGGGATATCAAATCATTTCTGGTGGAACAGATAATCACTCTATGCTGATTGATCTTCGCTCAAAAGGAGTGACAGGAAAAGATGCCGAAAACGCATTGGTACTTGCAGATATTACCGTGAATAAAAACATGGTGCCGTTCGATACGGAGTCGCCGTTTGTGACTTCTGGAATTCGCGTTGGAACACCCGCTGTTACGACTCGAGGACTGAAAGAAAAAGACATGGCGACAATTGTTGAGTTAATTGACAAAATCATCACAAATATTGGAGATACTGCAACAATAGAAAGTGTTCGTAAAGATGCTAATGCATTGATGGCGAATAGACCGTTGTTTGTGTGGGAGGAAAAAGCTGTTGGACTTTAAGATGTTAAGACTAGGACATTAAGACATGTTTTTATGAAACGTCTTAGTCCTTTTAACTTTCATGTTGAGTCTCGGTCATCGAGCTTCGGTCATCGAGCATTCTAAGATATTTCGCCACCGCGCGATTGAATAGCGCGAGAGCTTGGTAATAGCGAAGCGTTTGAATCTCTCAGGTAGCCGATTGTTTCCTGATAACCTTCCAAAAGAGATTTGGGAAAAAGCGTTTTAACGTCACAGCTTTAATTTCTTTGTTTCCAATTAGAACGTCGCGCTTTCCTTTTTGGACAGCACTTAACAATTGTTGAACACATTCTTCGGCGGACATTCCTGTCGCTTGATTGTGATCCATTTCACCATGTTTTTCGCCTTCGGAATTTAGCGCATTCACGGAAATATCCGTGTTTATCTTTCCAGGGCACGCGATGGTGACTTGAATATGGTTCTTTTCTTCCTCCAAGCGGAGACTTTCATAAAAACCATGAAGGGCATGCTTAGAGGCACTGTATGCACTTCGTAAAAAGAATCCGAACTTTCCAGCAATGCTAGAAATCACAACGATATGTCCCGATTTTTGTTGTTGCATGAAGGGTAAAACCGCTTTTGACAGCGCGATGTTCCCAAAATAGTTAATCTCCATGATACGACGGTCTACGTCCAATGGAGTCACCGAAGCTTCTGAGCGCTGCGATAAACCCCCATTGTTGAACAGAAAATCAATGCGACCGTATTTTTCAATCACGGTTTTTGCAAGTTGTTCAAAATTCGAAGAATCCTCAAGATCCAATGGAAGCACCATGTGATTATCTGGGTGGAGCAAGGTCAACTTAATTTCATCCAGTTTTTGGCTATTCCGTGCTGATAAAATCACCTTTGCATTTGCTTGTGAAAGCTGTCGAACCATTTCAAGACCAATACCTGAAGAGGCTCCTGTCACCCAAACTACCTTGTCATTGAAAATGTTCATTTCTACTCCTGTGTTTTATCAAAACTAAAAAAAATCCTGCTCACCTCAGGTAAACAGGACTTTAAATGACTCAGTGCTATCAGATTTATAGATCTTCTGGCAGCGCAACTGATTTGTATGTTTTTTTCTTTGGTTTTAACGCATCGATAAATACTATCTTAAATTTTTCTCCATCAGCATTGAAAATCATTTCTGAAATTCCATTTACTATGGTCGGTCCCATTTTTTTTGAGTTGTAGAATTTCTTTTCCATCAACTCATACGTATTGTCATCGTACTGTAAGAAAATAGAAACAATCAATCCATTTTCAACACGTGCTTTTCCAGAAATACAGTAAGAACCACCACCTTCTTGAAAATAGCTAATAATTACGTTTCTATGCATGTCGTCAGCTACAGAGTTCGCGCCACGGTCATCAAATGCCTTTTGTAATTTTACAAAGCACTCATCCTGAGAGAATCCTGCAAATCCGACAAACATTAAAATTAAAACAAGTACACTTTTTTTCATAGTTTTATAGTTTTGAGCTACTGCTCGGGTTTCAAATATAGCAAGTTTGATTTAATTTTTGTTACCCGCCATTTAATTTATTTACTTTTGATAAAAATTGAATTTCGATGAGTGAAAGACAAATAGCAGACCATTTTTCTGAAGCAAGCCAAATTTTACTAAAATTTAACACTCCTGAAAATATAAAAAAAATCGCAAACGCTGGATCTATAATGGTTTCAGCAATAGCGGGAGGAGGGAAAATAATTAGTTGTGGAAATGGTGGTTCTCTTTGTGATGCAATGCATTTTGCTGAAGAACTTACAGGAAGATACCGCGATGATCGTCCGTCGATTCCTGCCCTTTCTATTTCTGACCCAAGTCACATTACCTGCGTTGGAAACGACTACGGATTTGAATACATCTTTTCTAGATATGTTGAATCAGTTGGAAATGAGAACGATGTTCTTCTAGCGATTTCAACTTCTGGCAATTCGAAGAATGTCATCAATGCAATTAAAGTAGCAAAGGACAAAGGGATGAAAGTTATTGGATTAACAGGTAAAACAGGAGGTGAAATGGCAAGTATGTGCGACGTTGAAATTCGCGCACCACACTCTGAGTATGCTGATCGAGCACAAGAAATTCACATCAAGGTTATACACTCACTAATTGACTTCATCGAAAAAAACTTAGACTAATTTCCATTTGGGTATGTGAAATAACTATTTTTGCATCGAAATTTTATAACAAACTATGGGGACAATTGCACAAAGATTTGAATCAGGTCAACAAAAAGCAAACGAAGGTCACTTCAAAAATTTAGTGATGCTTGCACGCGTAAACGGCAAGGTTGAAGAATCAGAAAAGCAACTTTTAGCGCGTATTGCCAAGCGTTTGTCATTAACGTCTGAGCAAGTAAGTGAAATTCTTGAAAATCCTGACAACTACCCTATGGTTCCTCCATCTTCTTTGGAAGAGCGCATCGAACGATTCATTCAATTTGTGCAAATGATCGTAATTGATGGAGAGGTAGATCCAAAGGAACATGCTCTTATTGGTGTTTATGCAATAGCACTTGGTTTTAAAGAAGATCAAGTAGCTGGATACGAAGAAAAGATCATCCAATATTTAAAAGAAGGCAAAACAAGAACTGAAATTCTTGATTTATATATTTAACTCAGGTTATTTAATTGCATCCGCAATCAAGAAGCCGTTAGTTTATGCAACGGCTTCTTTTTTTTGTAAATAAGTTGTTGAAAACTGCATAAGTTGTTAAAAACGGTGCTCCGCTGGATTTGCAATCCTGCGGAATATGTTAAACAGTACAAATATATACTTGAAAAAGTGTATTGTATTCCAAGAGTATTACAAACAATTAAATAAAAAGACTGAATTAATAGAGTTAGAGGTTCCGCAGGATTGTAAATCCAGCGGAGCAAAGAGATTCAGCAGATCGCCATCCGTTCATGCAACGGCTTCTTTTTTTTGTAAATAAGTTGTTGAAAACTCAATGTTTTACTTTCTTCATTTCAGATGAAATCCATATAAATTGGTTAAATTTGTTCTTTACCCAAGGAAACAATGGTCCCAGAAGAATTACATGTTACGGTCAAAAATATTTTCTCTGCTTATTTAGAACAAAATGGGCATCGGAAAACGCCTGAACGGTTTGCTATTCTTGCGGAAATCTATAACTACAAAGGGCATTTTGATATTGAAACGTTGTACGTGGAAATGAAGAATCAAAATTACCGCGTTTCTAGGGCTACACTCTACAATACCATTGAACTTCTGTTGGCGTGTAATCTCGTAAGAAAACATCAATTTGGTAAAAACATTGCACAGTTCGAAAAATCGCATGGTTCAAAACAGCACGATCATATCTTGTTGACAGACACAGGTGAACTCATTGAATTTTGTGATCCACGGATTCAAAACATTAAATCTACCATTGAGGAAATTTTTGATATCGACATTCAACACCACTCACTCTATTTTTACGGAGTAAAGAAATCTCCAAAAAAAGATTGATTTGAATTTATCATTTAACATAGCGTTTGTGGACGACGTGGTGATATTTTCACTGCGTGGTAAAATTATATCCGACATTGATTATCAAGAATTGGAACAGTCCATTACTGAAACCATCAGCAAAAATCACTACAATATTGTTTTTGATTTAAGCGAACTCACACATACCAATTCTTCTGGAATTGCACTTTTCATGAAAACGTTGACCAAAACAAGAATCATGAATGGCGATTTAGTATTACTCAACATCAAAGGAAATGTGGAAAAGGTATTCTCCATTTCAAAACTAGACGAAATATATACCATTTGTACCGATCAAGTGGAAGCTATCAATTATTTTAAACATAAAAAATGAAAGTAGACGTACTATTAGGTTTACAATGGGGAGACGAAGGCAAAGGAAAGATTGTTGACGTAATGACTCCAGAATACGATATCATCGCACGATTTCAGGGTGGTCCAAATGCTGGTCATACACTGATTTTTGAGGGGATCAAGCACGTGTTGCATACCATTCCATCGGGAATATTTAGAGAAGGTGTGATGAACTTGGTCGGAAATGGCGTTGTGATTGACCCTGTGATTTTTCAAGCGGAATTGGATAAATTAAAACCATTCAATATCGATTTTAAATCACGTTTGGTGATTTCCAAAAAAGCACATTTGATTCTACCAACGCACCGCCTTCTAGATGCTGCATCTGAAGCGGCAAAAGGAAAAGATAAAATTGGTTCTACGCTAAAGGGAATCGGTCCAACATACATGGACAAAACGGGAAGAAACGGCTTGCGTGTAGGAGATATCTTGTCGCCATTGTTTATGGAAAAATACAACGCTCTTGTTGAAAAACACAAAGCCATTCTGGACAGATACGATAATTTTACCTACGACATTTCTGAATACGAAAAGCCATGGATGGCAGCTATTCAGCAGTTAAAAGAATTGACAGCAGTAGACAGCGAGCAATACATCAACGATGCAATTAAAGCCGGAAAGAAAGTACTCGCCGAAGGTGCACAAGGTACAATGCTGGATATCGATTTTGGAACCTACCCTTTTGTGACTTCTTCAAATACTGTAACAGCTGGAACTTGTACTGGTTTAGGTGTTGCTCCGACAAAAATTGGAAACGTAATCGGAATTTTCAAAGCCTACTGTACACGCGTTGGTAGTGGTCCTTTCCCAACAGAGTTGGACAATGAAGTGGGAGAACGTATTCGCCAGGAAGGATTTGAATTTGGTGCGACTACTGGTCGACCAAGAAGATGTGGTTGGATTGATTTACCTGCTTTGAAATATGCGATTATGATCAATGGAGTAACTGAATTGTGTATGATGAAATCTGATGTTTTGGATAAATTTGACACCATTCGCGCTTGTACACACTATATGATCAATGGTGAACGTTATGATTATTTCCCTTATGATGTGAATGATGTCGAAGTGATTCCTGTTTATGAAGATTTGAAAGGATGGAACAGTGATTTGACAAAATTGACTTCCTACGATGATGCACCGAATGAATTGAAATCATACGTGCGTTATTTGGAACAAAAATTGGAGGTGCCCATCACCGTTGTATCGGTTGGTCCCGATAGAACACAAACATTAAATAACAAAGTGCTCGCTTGAAACAAAATTTCAACATAGTGAAAAGTGCGCTCATCATTGGCGCACTTTTTTTGATTAAGGCACACAGCTTTTCTCAACGCGATCTATTGGAACTTCTCCCAGGTTCTGAAACGCTTGAGTACGACGAAAAATCAGGGCGACATAGATTGACGGGAAACGTAAACTTCCTCTACCAAGGAAATAAAATGTATTGCGATTCAGCGCATTATTTTGCAAAGAACAAAACGGTGCGTGCATACGGTCACGTGCATATCAACAAGCGAGATACGCTCAACCTTTTTTGTGATTCGCTCTTCTACGACGGAAACAGCAGAAAGGCGACCTTATGGGGAAATGTTCGGGTGCGTGACAATGAATATAAATTAACCACAGATACGCTACATTACGACACCAAGAAAGGTCAAGCCCATTATCACCATGGAGGAAAAGTCGAAAGTATTCTTACCAAAGAAGTGCTTACGAGTCGCATTGGCTATTTCCATCCAAATGCCAAGAATTTCTTCTTCAGCAAAAATGTAGTTTACAAAGGTGTTGATCTAACGATGACCACTGATACACTGCGCTATGTCTACAACCAGAAGAAAACGTATTTCTACGGTCCAACAGAAATTCAAACCAAAGACGCATTGATTCATTGTGAATCCGGCTGGTACCATACTGAATCAGGGAAAGCTAGACTGAGCAAAAACGCCTCCATTTCTCGAGAAAAGGACTACATTTCCGGGGATACGTTGATTTACAATCCCGATCTGGGTGAATCGGAAGGTATTG
Source organism: uncultured Fluviicola sp. (assembly GCA_964643345.1). Lineage (GTDB taxonomy): Bacteria > Bacteroidota > Bacteroidia > Flavobacteriales_D > Crocinitomicaceae > UBA4466. The sequence continues at coordinate 9,983 of CAZXRU010000022.1, read as the reverse complement.
GAAATGTTTATTATTTGGATTCCACCGAGAAAATTTCGTTTAAAGCCAATTATGCTTTCATGTCAGATACACTCAACTATTCCTTTCTCACGGGGCGAGCGCTTGCGATCAAGGAACTGAAGGACGACACCGTTTACATCCACGCCGACACCTTGTACAATTTCAAATTGGATTCCACCAGTTTGATCAAAGCCTACCACGGTGCACGGATTTTCGCAACGAAATTTCAAGGTCGCGCAGATAGTCTCACCTACAGTTCTGAAAAGAAATTGATCGAAATGTACTACGAACCTATTATTTGGGCAAAAAACGGAGAGTTAAAAGGCGATTACATTGAGGTGCAAATCGATGATACTATTCTTCATCAAGTGAACATTTTTGAGAATGCCACGATTCTGATGGAGGTAAATCCTGAAACCTATTACAACCAAATTGGTGGGAAAAGAATTGAAGCGCTGTTTAATGACAACGACATTTATCGTGCGTATGTGCATGGAAACGCCACAACCATTTTCTTCCCTGAAGAAGAAGAAAAAACGGACACATCGTTCACCAAAAAACGCATCGGCATGAATCGCTTGTATGCAAGTGAATTAAGAGTGGACATTGACAGCAGTGAAATCACGGGCATCACCTACATTGAAAAACCCGATGGAGCGTTTTACCCGTTAGAGAATTTAAAAAGAGACCAGCAGTTTGTTCAAGGATTTCTATGGTTGAATGCACTTCGTCCAAAATCTATCGAAGCGTTGTTTGAGGAAGCAAGCGACCTAATTATTGAGGAAGAGCCTAGCAAGGAAGATGAAGAGATTACAGATGATAAGCCGTTAGACGAGGACTCAGAATGATTTTTCCTCGTGTGATTTTCGAACGACACGTTGCACACCTTCGACCTGCTCAAATTTGCGCATGAGTTGTTCCAAATGCTCGGTATCGTAAACAAGAACTGTCATATTTCCTTCGAAAATACCATCATTTGTTTCAAACGAAATGGATTTCATATTTATGTTGTGTTGATTCGAAATTATCTCCGTCAAACGATTTACAATTCCCAAACGATCGATTCCATGCACCGTTATTTTGGCAACATTTTCTCTTAAATCGGAATTTTTCCACGTTGCCTTGATGCATCTGTACGCCATTTTTGACATGAGATGTTCTGCATTCGGACAGCTGTAACGGTGAATTTTAATTCCTTCACTAATCGTTACAAACCCAAATACTTTATCACCTGGCAATGGATCGCAACAAGATGCCATCGTATATTCAATGTCTTTAAAATCATCGCCGATTAGAATTGTGTCGGATTTCCCATCGATCTGAGAGAAAACATCTTTCGTCTTCTTCGTCTTCTTAACTTCCGGCTTATCGGACTGAAGAATTCCGTTTTTATTCTCTAACTCACGTAATTTTGCAAGGTCAATCTTTCCTTTCGCAATGCGGTAATACAACTCTGTCGCCGTTGAAATCTTGTAAAATTTCTCAAGCGTTGTAATGTTTTCGGAAATAAAACGAATGTTGTGTTGCTTGAATTTTCTTTCAAGAATCTCCCTTCCGTCTTGCGCAATATTCTTTCGCTCCTCGTTTAAGGAAGATTTAATCTTTTGCTTCGCACGTGCTGTAATGACAAATCGCGTCCATTCTTCGTTAGGTTTCTGCTTTGACGAAGTAATAATTTCGACTTGATCTCCACTAATTAATTGATAACTCAACGGAACCAATCGGTTGTTCACTTTTGCTCCGATGCATTTATCGCCTATATCGGTGTGAATGTCGTACGCAAAATCCAGAATCGTTGCGCCTGTCGGTAACACGCGTAAATCACCTTTTGGGGTAAAAATATAGATTTCATCGCTGAACAGGTTCAACTTAAAATCGTTGATGAAATCCATCGCGTTAGAGTCCGGATTCTCCATTAAATCGCGAATTTCAGAAATCCAACGATCAAATTTAGACTCAGACGTCTTTGATTCCTTGTAGCGATAATGCGCTGCCAATCCTTTCTCGGCAATTTCATCCATTCGAATAGATCGAATTTGAACTTCTACCCATTTTCCTGTCGGCGACATCACGGTGGTGTGCAGTGATTCATAACCATTCGCACGAGGCGTTGAAATCCAATCGCGCAATCGGTCGGGACTTGGTTGGTAAAAATCCGTCACGATACTGTACACACGCCAAGCATCCGGTTTTTCTAATTCAACAGGTGTATCTAAAATGATGCGAATTGCAAAAATATCGTAGACTTCCTCAAAGGGAATTCCCTTCGTTTTCATCTTCTTCCATATAGACGAAATCGATTTCGTGCGGACTTTGATTTTAAAAACATAACCTTCGTGCAACAATGCATCCTTGATAGGCTGAGTGAACTTTCGAATAAAGCGATTTCTAACGTCCTCCGTCGATTTCAGTTTCTTCTCAATATCCGCATAAATTTCAGGTTCCGTGTAGCGAAACGCCAAATCCTCCAATTCACTTTTGATGGAATACAATCCCAATCGATGTGCCAATGGAGCATACAAAAACTTGGTTTCAGAAGCAATTTTTATCTGCTTGTCATGACGCATGCTTTCCAGCGTACGCATGTTATGCAGTCGATCCGCCAATTTGATAAGCACCACGCGAATATCATCCGAAATGGTCAACACCATCTTACGAAAATTCTCTGCTTGTACAGATGCCGATTCGTCAAAAACTTCAGGAATTTTAGTCAGTCCGTCGATAATCAGTCGCACTTTTGGTCCGAACAAATCCTCGACATCATCAAGTGTAATATGCGTATCTTCTACCGTATCGTGCAGTAATGCACACACAATGGCAGTCGTTCCCAATCCCATTTCTTCTGCACAAATCCGCGCAACAGCGATGGGATGGTAAATGTAAGGTTCGCCTGATTTTCTCCGCATTTCCTTGTGTGCCTCGACAGAAACGTCGAATGCTTTTCGGATCATGCGGGTATCTTCCTTCGTTCTTCTTTTATGGGTACGAAGCAACCCTCGGAACGCATTTAAGATTTCCTTTCGCTCTTGCTCAAAGTCGATATTTAAAGGCGCTTCTTCCATTGTTTATTTTACTTCGATTTACTCAGCACAAGTGCGGGTAATACTTTTGTCGATACTTCTCCAAATCCTACTCTAACTCCATCTTTCGAACTAAACCCGCGCATGATTACTGTATCGTGATCTGCAATAAACTTGCGCTCGGAACCATCTTTTAATGTCAGCGGTTTTGTTCCCTTCCATGACAATTCAAGCATAGAACCGTACGAATCTGGTGTAGGCCCTGAAATTGTTCCTGAGCCCATTAAATCACCACTACGCACGTTGCAACCGTTGACCGTGTGATGCGCCAGTTGCTGCGCCATGTTCCAATACATGTATTTAAAATTAGAGTTACACACAACAGACTCAACTGAGTTTTCAGGTTGAATGATCACTTCTAATTGGATATCGTATGATTTCTGCCCTTCGTATTTCAAATAATCCAGTACCTCTGGCTCTTGTTTCGGTCCGTCGACTTTGAACGGTTCTAGTGCATCCAACGTTACAATCCACGCCGAAATAGACGATGCGAAATTCTTAGCTAAGAATGGTCCCAATGGAACATATTCCCAGCTTTGGATGTCACGCGCTGACCAATCATTGAACAACACCATTCCAAAAATAAAATCTTCTGCTTCGGCAGTAGAAATCGATTCACCTAGCACCTTTCCGTCGTAAGTGATAAATCCCATTTCCAACTCAAAATCAAGCAAGCGACAAGGTCCAAACACTGGATTTCCTTCTGGATCAGGTTTTGTTTGACCTTTTGGACGGTGAATCGCTTCTCCTGACAAGATGATCGAACTTGAACGTCCGTGGTATCCAACAGGAATCCACAACCAGTTTGGAAGTAGCGCATTGTTCGGGTCACGAAACATCGTACCTACATTAGTTGCATGCTCACGACTTGAGTAAAAATCGGTATAATCGCCAATTCTCACTGGCATGTGCATGTCAACGGAATCAATATCAATCAACACTTGGTTGACGTGGTGTTCGTTCTTTTTTAAATCGTTGCAGGCACTAGAAAACAACTTTGACAATCTATTTCTCAATAAACGGGTCCCTTCTTTCCCCCTTTTCATCAAACTATTTAAGGAATCCGTATCAAAATCATCCAATCGAAAAGGTAAATTTTCCAAATACCCCAAAACACTCAAGGTCTTTAAATCGATTGCAAAGTTACCTATTCTAGATGCCACGCGCGGCGCTCCACCATTGACAGAGATAATTCCAAAGGGAATATTTTGGATCGGGAAATCAGAATTTTCATCTATTTCGACCCATGATTTCAACGATGGATTGTTTGCTTCAATGTGTGCCATTTATACTGCGATTTTTTATTTGATTAAATATAAAAATATTATTGAATTACACGTTGAATCTGAAGTGCATTATATCTCCGTCTTCAACAATGTACTCTTTTCCTTCCACTTTAAACTTTCCAGCTTCTTTTACTGCGTTTTCACTGCCCAATGTCACGAAATCATTGTACTTCATAACTTCTGCACGAATGAATCCCTTTTCAAAATCGGTGTGAATAACTCCAGCTGCTTGCGGAGCAGTCATACCTTTCGTGATGGTCCATGCGCGCACTTCCTTCACTCCCGCTGTAAAATAGGTTTCTAACTTCAATAGCGCATAAGCCGAACGAATCAGTCTGTTGACTCCTGGTTCTGTCAATCCTAACTCATCCAAAAACATCTGACGTTCCTCATACGTCTCTAGTTCCATGATATCGGATTCAATCTTTGCTCCGATGACCAATACCTCAGCATTTTCAGCTTTCACAGAAGCCTTTAGTGCATCAACATACGCGTTACCGCTTTTCACAGATCCTTCGTCAACGTTGCACAAGTAAAGTACAGGCTTCGAAGTAATCAACTGAAATCCTTTTACAATTTCGTATTCCTTTTCATCAAAATCTATCGAACGAACGGATTTCCCTTCTTCCAACGTCGCTTTGATTCGAGTCGCCAGTTCATTTTCCTTTACCGAATCTTTATCTCCCGATTTAACCACCCGTGCAAGTGATGCCAATCGTTTTTCAATGCTTTCTAAATCCTTTAATTGAAGCTCAATATCAATAACTTCTTTATCTCTCACTGGATTAACGGAACCATCGACGTGAATGACGTTGTCGTCTGCAAAACATCTGATGACGTGAATAATTGCGTCTGTTTCTCTAATATTTGCAAGGAATTGATTTCCCAATCCTTCCCCTTTCGATGCACCTTTCACCAAACCAGCAATGTCGACAATTTCCATGGTTGTTGGTACAACACGTTCAGGGTTGACCAATTTCTCCAATTCCTCCAAACGTGGATCTGGAACAGAGATCGTTCCTACGTTAGGTTCTATGGTACAAAAAGGATAGTTTGCCGATTGCGCCTTTGCATTTGAAAGACAATTAAATAAGGTTGATTTTCCCACATTTGGCAAACCAACAATTCCGCATTTTAACGCCATTTATTTGATTTTTTAGCAAAGATAATTTAAAGATTCAAAGCTACGCATTGAAAGATTCAAGAATTCAAAGATTGTCTTTACGCGATTATAGCCCTGAAAGGGTGACATCTATTAACGATGGACTTTGTCCATCGTTAGAAAATTTAACATCGGGCTACGCCCAATGTTAAAATATATCGCCCCTTCAGGGCTATTGAGAGTTTCTTGATAGTATTTACACTGAACTGACGTGTCCAAAAATAGGATTACACAAAAAAATTACGTTAAATTTAGTGCCTAAATAAATTTCACCATGCGATTAGTTCTTCTCACCCTATTTGTCATCAGCTTCCAATTTATCAACGCGCAAAGTGATTCAGCGATAATTCGAACGATTTACAACGAAGCACTGTCCAATGGAAAAGCTTATGAGGATTTAAGAAGTCTTTGTAAGAACGTTGGTGCACGACTTACCGGTTCTGCCGAAGCAGAAATGGCTGTTCACTGGGGAAAATTAAAAATGGAAAGCTACGGTTTTGATAAAGTTTACTTGCAAGAAATACAGGTTCCACATTGGGAGCGCGGTACAAAAGAAGCAGGATGGGTAAAATCAAACAACGGAACATTGCAAAAAGTGCATTTACTAGCACTTGGTGGTTCCATCGGAACAAATGGTGTTTTAACAGGTGAATTAGTTTCGTTTAATAATTTAGATGAATTAAAAGCAGCAAAGAAAAAAGATGTTGCTGGTAAGATTGTTTTCATCAACCAAAAGATGGATGAGCAACAGATCAATACCTTTCGTGCGTATGGTGGATGTTATGCCATTCGTGGATATGGTGCGGTTGAAGCTTCAAAGTTAGGTGCAAAAGCAGTGTTAATTCGCTCGATTGGTTTACCAATTGACGAGCACCCACATACGGGCTCCATGCATTATGAAGACAGTATTTCAAAAATTCCCGCTGCGGCGATCTCGACACAAGATGCTGAATGGATTGAAGAATTATTAAAAAAGGAAACCGCTGAATTCGTCCTCGAAATGGATTGCAGGGATTACCCAGATGTGACATCCTACAATGTCATAGGTGAGATGACGGGTACAGAACATCCAGAGCGGATTATTACGTTTGGCGGTCACCTCGACTCATGGGACACTGGTGAAGGCGCACACGACGATGGAGCTGGAATTGTGCATTGTATGGAAGCGTTACGAATTCTAAAAACGATCAATTACCAACCAAAAAACACCTTGCGTTTGGTCTTCTTTATGAATGAGGAAAACGGAAACATGGGAGGAAAAAGCTATGCGGACTGGGCAAAAGAACAGTCACACGAAAAACACATTGCTGCCTTGGAAAGCGACAGAGGTGGATTTGCACCAAGAGGATTTCATTGCGATGGATCAGACGAACAAGTTGCGTTCTTGGCTTCACTAGCTCCGCTCTTCAAAGAATACGATTTACACGTTTTCGAAAAAGGATACGGTGGCGTTGATATTGGTCCACTTAAAAAAACCATTCCAGGAATACCACTCCATGGGTTTGTTCCCGACTCGCAACGCTATTTTGATTTTCACCATGCACCAAGTGATGTATTTGAAAATGTCAATAAACGCGAATTGGAACTTGGTTGTGCAGCAATAGGTTCATTGCTCTACTTACTCGATAAGTCACTTTAGATCACCGAGAGTCTTTCAACTAAATATTCTGAACAACCCCCCTGTTGATAAAATTTAGGTCACAACCCTCCTACTGTCCTAATTTACATTAATTTTGCATAAAATTAAGGATTAGTGCCCAATGTTGATACAAAGGGTAATCTTCTAAAAACACATTTATGGCTCAAGACATTTTTGATAAGATCAAAAAAAATAGAGGTCCTTTGGGACAATACTCTAAGGGGGTACATGGCTACTTTACTTTCCCTAAATTAGAAGGAGAAATCGGCAACAAAATGATCTTTCGTGGGAAAGAGTGTTTGGTGTGGTCAGTGAACAACTACCTTGGATTGGCAAATCATCCAGAAGTACGTAAGGCAGATGCTGATGCGGCGAAGGAATGGGGACTTGCTTATCCGATGGGTTCGCGTATGATGACTGGTCAGACGAGCATGCACGAAAAATTGGAAAGTGAAATTTCTGAATTCATGGAAAAAGAAGATACGATTCTTCTGAACTTTGGATACCAAGGAATGGTTTCAGCGATTGACTCAATGGTAGATCGTAATGATATCATTGTGTACGATTCAGAATCGCATGCATGTATTTTGGATGGTATGCGTTTGCATGCTGGAAAGCGTTTCGTGTTTCAACACAACGACATGGAGAGCTTTGATAAGCAAATGGAACGTGCTACTAAATTGGCTGAGAAAACAAACGGTGGAATCTTAGTTATTACCGAAGGAGTTTTTGGAATGGCTGGTGACCAAGGGAAATTGAAAGAAATTGTAGATTTCAGAAAATCTGGAAAATACAACTTTAGACTTTTTGTGGACGATGCGCACGGTTTTGGAACTGTTGGTAAGCGTGGACAAGGTGCAGGTGAAGAGCAAGGTGTACACGATGAAATCGATATTTTATTTGGAACATTTGCAAAATCAATGGCGTCGATTGGTGCGTTTATTTGTGCAGAAGAGCATATTATTGAGTACTTGCGTTACAACATGCGTTCACAGGTATTTGCGAAATCATTGCCTATGCCGTTGGTAGTTGGAGCTAGAAAGCGATTGGAATTGCTTAGAGATCAACCGCAACACAAAGAAAACTTGTGGAAAATTGCTTCCTCGTTACAAAAAGGATTGGTTGACGCTGGATTTGACATCGGTGTGACAAACTCTCCTGTAACTCCTGTTCTTTTGAAAGGAAACTTAGCTGAAGCAACGAATTTAACATTTGATTTACGTGAGAATTACAGCATTTTCTGTTCAATCGTAATTTACCCTGTTGTTCCTAAAGATGTGATCATGTTGCGTTTGATTCCAACTGCAGCACACACGCTTGAAGATGTTCAGTACACGATTGATACATTCATCACTGTGAAGGAAAAACTTGATGCAGGTGAATACAAATCTGAAGAAATGGCAACTGTAGAAGTTGATTCATAACTCGGAGAAAAATACCATTGAAAACGCTCACTGAAAAGTGGGCGTTTTTTTTTATTTATGGCTTCGGGATGTGTACTTTTTTCTTAAATTAAGGTAAAAAACAAAATAATCATGTTGCCTACCATTAACCTGAACCGACAACAAATCGGCTTAAAAACCTACCATTACGTTACATTTTCATTTAATAGAGAGATCTATAAAATCCTCACTAATATCCCTGGTGCTGTTTGGGATAAATCTACACGAGCATTTAGAATAGACGAGGAAATTCAATCGAAGGAATCACTCCTGGGCTATTTAAAGGAAAAAGCCAACGTTACTTTTAATCAATTCATACTACCATCTATAGAAGATCGAAAAGCACATTTACGTCCATCCGACTGGCTTGAACCCTTGAATAAAGAACAACAACGCGCCATTCAAGAATTCCAGCGCTACCTACATTCAAAACGATATAGCGAAAAGACCGTTAGAGTTTATTCTGATTCCTTGTCTATTTTTCTACGCTACACTTCATACAAAGCCATTGAAGAAATAGATAATAATGACCTGATTGATTTCAACAATAATTACATATTGAAAAACGGCTATTCCTCTTCATTTCAGAATCAAGTTGTAAATGCAATTAAGTTGTTTTACTGTGTCATCCATAAACACAAACTGGAAGTTGAATTGATCCATCGTCCGAGGCCTGAGAAAAAAATGCCGAATGTATTGAGTAAAGAGGAAGTAAAACGTTTACTAGAAGCTCCAACCAATCTTAAACACAAAGCGATGCTTTCACTGATTTATGCCTGTGGCCTAAGAAGAGGTGAATTACTGAATCTTACTATTAAGGACATCCATTCGGAAAGGAAATTGTTACTCATCCGGCAGGCGAAAGGAAAGAAAGATAGGGTTGTTCCGCTAAGTGATAAAATTCTAAAAATGCTTCGTGAGTACTACAAGTTATTCAAACCGAAAGTATGGTTATTTGAAGGTTCAATTGAGCAAAAGCGATATTCAGAAAAGAGTTTAGAGAATGTGTTAAAACAGAGTAAATTGAAAGCTAAAATTGAAAAACCAGTTACACTTCACTGGTTGCGACATAGTTACGCAACTCATTTACTAGAAAACGGTACAGATTTACGTTATATTCAAGAATTACTCGGGCACAAGAGTTCTAGGACTACGGAGATTTATACTCATGTAAGCATTCGAAATATCCAACAAATAAAAAGTCCGTTTGACGATCTATAATTTTTAATTACTTTAGAGAAAAATAAACCCTCACACCAGTGGCGGTTATACAACATACGGTTGTGTGCTAAGGTATGGTTTGTGAGTGTTATATATAAGTTATGTGCAATATAAACGGGGTGAAAAACAGCATTGAAAGCACTTGATGACAAA
>CAZXRU010000021.1:0-49568 GCA_964643345.1 uncultured Fluviicola sp. | reverse complement strand
TTCTTTTTAGATTAACTAAAATTTATGCCTAATCCCCAACTTTTGAACTTGATCCTAAAAAATCTCAACTGAAGTTGGCTTTTTTAACTATACAAAAAAAGGACCCATCTATCGATGCGTCCTTTTTTGGCGGAGAAAGAGGGATTCGAACCCCCGGTACCTTGCGGTACGCCGGTTTTCAAGACCGGTGCATTCGACCACTCTGCCATTTCTCCGCGCCAAAAGTACTTATTTCTTAATTAGTAGCAATGCGCAGAATCCACTTTTTTCGATTATTTTTATTTCATCCCACTTAATAACCTGTTAACAATGCATTTAAAGTGTAAAACAATACCGATGGCTCAATTAACCATCATTTCATCCTGTTTAAAATTGCTTTTTTGTATTTTTACATGAAATAGACAGATATAATGAGAATTTCACTTTTGTTCTTCTTTGCTTTAGCGCTTGTTTTCTCGAGTGTTGCACAAAAAAATGAGCTTCGCGCTTACTTGGATAGTAAACAGTTCTATGCTCCTGGAGTCGGTAATTACATTGAGCTACAGTTGCAGTTTGTGGGGCGTTCATTGAATTATATTGGTGAAGACAACGGACTAAAAGGAGAGTTAATGGTCAAATTATCCGTTGCTAATGATACTGGCGTTGTGGCTAGTGACGCATACCGATTGGCTTCTCCACTTATGAGAGACAGTATAATAGACGATTTTTACGATATCAAACGCTTCGGTTTAGAACCAGGAGAGTATACTCTATCTATTGAATTAGCTGATTTCAATAGTACAAGAGAACCATTAAAGGCTTCACAAACGATTGTCATTGATGACTTAAGTAGCGCTATTGCTATTTCAGATATTCAGGTAGCTGAATATGCGTTCAAGGGAGATGAGAATTCTGTTTTTTATAAATCAGGATATGAGATTATCCCGCGACTTTCGACATTTTACCCAAAACAACTATCAAGCATTCCTATTTACCTCGAAATTTACAACGCTCAACTCCTTGAAGATGATGTGTTTGGACTAAAGCAAACAATTGTGAATGCTGAGACAGGTCAAGAATTGCAAGATCTTACTGTGTACTCAAAGCATCAAGCCAGCGAAGTTGTTCCACTACTCAGAGAAATTGATATCTCACTGGTAGAAACAGGGAAATACATCTTAGAATACACGGTCATCAACAAAAACATGAGGGAATTATCGACTCAATCTTATGAATTTGAAAGAAGTAATGATATAGAAATTAACTTTTCTAGTACCGATATAATCTTAGACCCATCATTTCAAGCTTCCATTAGTCAAGACAGCGTGGGATATTTCTTAGAATCTCTAATTCCAATTTCAGGTCCGAATGAGGTGAAGAATATTATCGGAATCACAAAAACGAAAAACGAAGAGAACGCGCGTAAATACATTCAGCTCTACTGGGCAAAGACAAGTCCTAACGAGGCATACGAAAGCTGGATGAAATACAAAGCGCAAGTCCAACTGGTAGAAAGATTGTACAGTAACAATTTTCAACAAGGGTTTGAAACTGACAGAGGGCGTGTCTATTTGCAGTACGGATCTCCAACAGAAATTATTGACCGTGAATTTTCCGCGAATGAATATCCGTATCAAATCTGGCAATACAATAAAATTGGGGTTTTCAGCAACAAACGTTTTGTATTCTACAACCCTGATCTTACAAATAATGCGTATCGATTGTTACACTCTGATATGATTGGTGAGCTCAAAAATCCATCTTGGCCACACGAATTGAACAAGCGGAACACGGTTAAAGGCAATTCCGACGATCCAAACAGCAACATTGAATACGGTGCAGGAAGGAACAGTAGGGACGATTTTAGACAATACTAAAAACTCATTTTATCAATGTCCACTAGCGCGATTGCCGTTGTTATTCTCAATTGGAACGGAAAAAAATACCTTGAAGAGTTTCTACCCAATGTCATCGCCTACTCTGGAAACGCACAGATCATTGTCGCCGATAATGCGTCTACAGACGATTCCGTCGCTTTTTTGAAACAAGAATTCCCTTCGGTTCGAATTATTCAAAACGCTCAAAACGGTGGTTTTTCCAAAGGGTACAACGATGCACTGAAACATGTCGATGCTGAATTTTACATGCTCCTCAATAGTGATATAGAAGTTACACCGAACTGGCTAGAGCCATTGGTAAAGGTGATGGATGAACCACGTGTTGCTGGCTGTCAACCAAAAGTATTGGCATACCATGACAAAAGCTCTTTTGAACATGCCGGTGCCTCTGGTGGATATCTAGATAACAATTACTTCCCTTTCTGCCGTGGCAGAATTTTTAACGATGTTGAAAAGGACCTTGGTCAATACAACGGAACAACAGAAGTTTTTTGGGCTTCTGGCGCATGTCTGCTCATTCGCTCATCACTTTTTCATCAAGCTAATGGTTTCGATGAAGATTTTTTCGCACACATGGAGGAAATTGACCTTTGTTGGCGTTTAAAAAAGCAAAATTATGCGTTCATGGTTTGTCCTGAATCTCACGTTTACCATATCGGAGGCGGGACACTCCCCTATTCTTCTCCTCAGAAAGTCTACTTGAACTTTCGAAACAGTACCGCAATGATTTTTAAGAATCACGAAGGACCAATCTTTTTCAAGTTTTTTTGGCGACTAATGCTTGAAGGAATTGCTGCAATGAAATTTCTGCTGACTGGTGAAGTTCGACAGTTCTATGCTGTTTTTAGAGCGCACATGTGGTTTCATTTGAACACGTTCAAGTTACTTAAAAAGCGGAAAGAAGTAAAAAAGTCATCCACAACATTCAATGCAACGGGACTTTACAAAGGAAATATCTTGTGGGATTATTTTTTCAAAGGCGTAAAAACCTATTCTAAATTGAATCAGCGCTTGTTTAAATAGGCTAGTGAAACTCATAAATGCAACTTCACAACTATTCAATCGTTTTACTTAGGTTTAATTTGCAACTTTTCACAAAGTAACAGATATGCTTCCTTCACATGCTCTAATTCCTTTAATTTTTCTAAGGATAAAAGCAGTGCATTTAGCTTTTCTTTTCGATCTAATTTTGCTCGTTCTCTATCTTGAAAATTAACAACATTTACGCATTCTTTTGAATTACTTTTTGCAAGAACATACATAAACAGCACACATGTATTATGATCCTTCGAAGCATAATCCATTGTTAATAGTGTATTTTCCGCTTCCTTCAACACCCAATCTGTGATATACTTGTCGGCAAGTTCAAATTTCTTTGAGTTGTTAATCTTTGTACTGAACGACTGAATGTATTTGAAAAAATTTGTCAATTCCACATATCTATGAAACTCTTCAATACCATTAATGCTTTCGATTGTGTGATGCAATGCATGCAGCCTAATACGTTCGCTAGAGTACTTCGGCATTAATTCTTTAACAACAACATTAATTTCCGTCATGTACTCATAAGGTAAATGATTAGCATATTTAAATATACTCAAGCTATTCAATTTTCGAAATACCTTAACTAACTTTTCTTTATCGATACCCGAAGGTAATTTTTGAACTGCTTTCAATGCGTTATTCGCCCCCGTTCCCGTCCAAGCATCAGATGATGATAACAAATACTCATCAAATATTTTTTCTATTGCTTCAATTTTACTTGACATACTATTTATTTAATTTATTTTACTTGTAAATATTACTTATCCTCTAAAATAAAAAAATCAATGGCTAAATCGTATGATTTCAGTCCAAATCCAAAAATACAGCCTATTGCTACAGGCGAAATCAGTGAGGTGTGACGAAACTCTTCTCGCGCAGCGATGTTTGAAATGTGCACCTCGACAACAGGGACTTTTATCGCTTTGATACAATCGTGCAGCGCGACGCTTGTATGCGTGTAACCACCAGCATTGAGAATAATTCCATCGTGTGTAGATGACTGCAACGTATTGATCAATTCTCCTTCCACGTTGGATTGAAAATACTCCAAACTACACGATTTCTGTGCTTTCATCGTTTCAAAATAAGAATCAAACGTTAGTTTGCCGTATATTTCTTCTTCGCGTTGACCAATTAAATTTAAATTTGGTCCGTTAACAATTAATAGTCTCATACATGTCCGATTGGAGTCGCTATATTAAGGATTTTGTTTCATTCTTGAAAATTGAAAAGGGATTGGCAGGAAATTCAATCGAAGCATACCTCAATGATGTCAAGAAATTGGAAGATTTTGCCGTCGGATTATCGCTCCAACCTACAGAAATACGCTACGAACACCTAAAATTATTTATAGGAGAATTGTACGATTTAGGCCTTAGTGCAAGAAGTCAATCACGTATCATTAGTGGTATCAAGCAGTTTTTTCTTTTCTTGCTCTTGGAAGAAGAGATTAAAATTGATCCGAGTAAATTGTTAGAATCACCTAAAATTGGGCGAAAATTGCCCGAAGTCTTGGAAGTCGAAGAAATTGATGCACTGATTGAAGCAATTGATTTAAGTAAGCCTGAGGGACATCGCAATAAGGCGATATTAGAAACATTGTACAGTTGTGGACTTCGGGTGTCCGAATTGGTCAATCTCAAGTTCGAAGATCTATTCTTTAATGAAGGATTCGTTCGAATTACAGGAAAAGGAAACAAACAACGATTAGTGCCTGTGAGTCCAAGTGTGGAAAAGGAAATTAGCATCTATTGCACACAAATCCGCAACCATATGCACATAAAACGTGGACAAGAAAGCTATGTTTTTTTGAACAGAAGAGGATCACAACTGACCCGCGTGATGATTTTCACCATTATTAAAAATTTAGCGAACGAAATTGGTTTAAAAAAGACGATTTCTCCTCACACCTTCCGTCATTCCTTTGCAACACATTTGCTGGAAGGAGGAGCTAACTTGAGGGCAATTCAAGAAATGCTCGGACATGAATCCATTCTCACTACTGAAATCTACACGCACCTGGATCAAGGAATGTTGAAAGAAGCGATTACTTCTTTTCATCCTAGGAATATGAGGTGATAATCATAAATCTGTATTAGGTATTGCGCCCCTTCAGGGCTTAAGTTTACATTCTGTTATTATACGACGGACTGCGTCCGTCGTTAGTAGATATCACCCCTTCGGGGCTTTAACCACATTGGTAAAATCTCGATATAATTTATTTCAAACCACAATTTCAGTTGGATTAAAACAGATTCATCGATTTTTTTATCCTTCACTTTTCTATGTAAACCAGTTTAGTAGAAACAGCGTTAATTCTTCCTTAGCCCTGAAAGGGCGCAATACCAGTTCAGCAAACCTACATCCTACCCCTTCAGTGCTATAGTTTGCTTCTGCATTTATTTACAGGCAATTCAATAAATGTTAGGTCATGAATCTATACTGACAACTGAGATCTACACGCACTTAGATCAAGGAATGTTGAAAGAGGCTATTACTTCTTTTCACCCGAGGAATATGAGGTGACTGGAATTTCTACCATCCTCCTCCTCCACCGCCGCCACCGCCGCCGCCAGAAAATCCTCCTCCTCCACTTCCAGAACCTGAAGAACTTGGCGGTGTCGAAGCAGACGAAATTGTGGTGTTCAAGCTTTCTGTAAACGAATTTAAGTGAATGAGCGACATTCCGTACATGTATGGCATATGGTTGGTGTACCCTTCTTCAATCATTGCAACGTTGAACTGATTTTTCCATTGATCTGCTACGCCCAAAGCAATCGCATACGGAAGATTTTTTTCGTAATGCGTGAAGTCCATTGTTGGTTTATTCATTGTATCGATGCGCAGTTTATCTGCATACTTCATGTACATTTCAAATCCAGCGATTTCATCCATCTTTCTTCTTCCTTCTGCAGTTGGTTGTTCGTACAAGCGTGCAAAAATGACGTTTTTCCCAATCAACACGACAGTTGTCAATATGATGACGGGAATTGAACCGCCGAAATACTGATAGGCGATAATCCCCGCAGCTAAAGCGACGGCAGGTAAAATATATTGTCTCAATTTTAAATGTGTATTGCGCAAAAAGTACTTTTTATCCTGTTGCGCATCTATACCGCTCGTAAGGTTGTCTAATGCGACCTTTAACTTAGAATTGTACTTATTATTGGAAATTACTAAAGTGTCTTTGTTCCCCATTAAATCATTGAGGAAACGAGTTTCCACCGAATTCAAGGGCTCTCGATCATCACTGTTCTCTTTCAACGTAATATGATAGGAAGGATTTTTAGATGCAGGATTCTGTACTTGAATTGTGATATAGCCTTTCACAGCCAATCCAATCAACTGCGCACCGAACATCGTTTTGTTCATTCTTCCGCCCTTTTTGAGGTAAACACATTCCGCTGGAGAAAAGCCTTCTGGTGGGTAAAATCGTGGGATGATAGTCCCCGGTTTTGGATCGATGCCATACTTCACCCACATAAACGTGTTGTAGATCAAACCGATCAAAAGCGCTAAAATTCCAATGACCCAAAGAATGTAGGAACGTACCCAAAACCAAAACTGTTCAGCAAATGTTGGATAAATCAAATGCCCCTTTTCCCATGCCACTGCGACTGTCATGTTTTCACCTGACGTCAGCGCCTGATCACTTTTGTAATAGACCGAGTTACCTTCGACTTTTGTCGTGAAGTTCTTTTCAGCAGAACCGAAAAGGCCTGTGTAACCATCATAACGCACCAGTTTAGCACCTTCAGGAAAAATTACGCGAGCAGATACTGTGTCGATGGTAAAATCCCAGCCATTGCCATTGATGTTCCAATAGATCTCGTCAAAATCTTCAAAAAAACCGAGGACATGATCAACCTTGTAATGTAACTTGTACGTATAATATCCTGAATTTAAGTAGACATCTTTGTCTCCCACATAAATCCGAATTCCGTTGCTCAACCATTCTGTATGGTAGGGTTCTGATTCACCATCACGGCGAACATCCAGCAATTCAAATCCAACATGAACATTTCCTCCTCGGTACTCGTACGACAACGGTAAATCGCGGTAAATACCTCGTTGAATTTTGTATCCATCAGCAAATACTTTGATGGTTTCTATCACTTCCAGTTCACAATTTTCTTGGACAAGAATATCACTGTGGTAAGAAATAATATGTTCATAATCGCCATATTGCGATATTGCATTAAAACTCAAGAACGCGAAAACTAGAAAAATGTACTTCATTATCTCTATGCTTTTAAATCAACTTCAGGTGCGATTTTTTGATGTTCATCAATCTCGTAGAAAGGTGCCTTTTTGAAACCGAAAACTCCTGCAAATAAAACGGCTGGGAAAACTTGCATCTTCGTGTTTAGATCTCGTGTTGCACCGTTGTAATAACGTCGAGCCATGGCTAATTCATCTTCCACCAACGACAAACTGTCCATTAATTTTAAAAATTGCGTGTTGGATTTCAAATCGGGATAATCTTCCACATGAATTCTAAAACCTCTCAATGCTGACGTTATCGATGAATCATTGGCAGCCATTTCGTCGACGGTATTTCCTGATGCAGATCGCGAAGCCACAATTTTACTCAAGGTTTCGGCTTCATAGGAATTGTATCCTTTAACTGCTTCAATTAGATTTGGGATCAACTCAAAACGCTTCTGCAGGTGGACATCAATTCCACTGTACGCTTCATTGACTACGTTTTTCGCATTGACAAGACGGTTGTAAATCGACCAAGCTAGAATACCGACCACAATTAAACAACCTAGGAGAATATATACTGCCATTGTTTTTTTGTCTAAATATACAAACAATGCGTTTTTATTCAATAAAAGCTCAGAAAACTACTTTTCGATCACTTTCCCATACAAATCATAATGATCTGCGCTTGTTATTTCGACATCTGCAAAATCGCCAATACGCACAAAATAATCGGCTTTTTTCACGAGCACTTCGTTGTCTACTTCGGGCGAATCAAATTCCGTTCTACCAATGAAATAATCACCTTCTACTCGATCGAAAAGCACTTTGAACGTTTTTCCCACTTTTGCTTGGTTCAGTTCATAACTGATACCAGATTGCAATTCCATAATTCGATCTGCGCGTTCGCGTTTCACATCTTCTGGAACATCGTCTTCAAAATTATGTGCGTGTGTATTTTCTTCGTGTGAATAGGTGAAAATTCCCAATCGTTCAAAACGTGACCGCTCTACCCAATCGTACATTTCTTGAAAATCTTCTTCGGTTTCTCCTGGGTAACCTGCTATTAAAGTTGTGCGAATCGCAATTCCCGGAACTTTCGCTCTGATTTCTGTTATCAATTCTTCGGTTTTTTCTCTGGTAATTCCGCGACGCATCGCTTGTAAAATACGCGTTGATCCGTGTTGCAAAGGAATATCTAAATAATTGCAGACATTGCTTCGCTTGTTCATCACCTCCAATACATCCATCGGAAATCCGCTTGGAAATGCGTAATGTAATTTTATCCATTCAATGCCTTCGACATCCGCCAATTTATCTAGCAATTCAGCCAAAGCACGTTTTTTGTAGATATCCAGTCCGTAATAGGTCAAATCTTGCGCGATCAACATCAATTCCTTTACCCCTTTCGCTGCTAAGCCATGTGCTTGCTTTACCAATTCCTCGATCGGTGTAGAAACATGTTTTCCACGCATAATTGGAATGGCGCAAAACGAACACGGACGATCACAACCTTCCGCAATTTTGAAATAAGCATAGTGATTTGGCGTTGTCAATAAACGTTCACCAATCAATTCGTGCTTATAATCTGCTTTCAACGTTTTTAGCAAACGAGGAAGTTCACGTGTCCCAAAAAAGGCATCAACTTCTGGTATTTCCTTCTCCAATTCATCTCTGTAGCGCTCGGACAGACAACCCGTCACGTAAACTTTTGAAACCAATCCCTCTGATTTTGCATCAGCATAACGAATGATGGTATCAATCGATTCCTGCTTCGCATTGTCGATAAATCCACACGTATTGATGATGACAATTTCCGCATCATCGTGCCGTGATTCATGCTCGACCTCAAACTTATTTCCTTTCAACTGGGCCATCATGACTTCAGAATCAAAGATGTTCTTCGAGCAACCTAAGGTAATCACGTTGACCTTGTTCTTCTTCAGGGTTTTTGTTTTCATGGTGCAAAGGTATGGTTTTAATGGATATTAAGACTACAAGATGAAAGACAAAAGACTCGTTTTTTGGAAAGTCTAAAAGTATTCAAAGCACAATTAGATTCGTGATTAATTTAGGTGAACTAATTTTTTGGTAAATTGGGGGTTGAATTGGTGATTTTCACTAAAACGACAGCATTATGGCATATAGGAAGGTAAACAATAACATATTTATACTTTTTCTAGGTGGAATTGCGTTTGCATTGTTTGTTATTGCGCTTTATCCAGGTTCAGATGAAATTGATGAGGAAAGAAACACCGTGAACTTCTATAGACTTGAATTCAAGGGGCAGATAGTGAGTGCTAATGAATATGGTAGCTATTGTGTCTTTCAATTAAAGGATGGTAGGAATTTCTATTATCTTATTGATCTAACAAAAACGCATAAACCACTCCCGTATCTTTCAAATGTTTTCAACAAAGGAGACTCAATACTAAAATTAAAAGGTAATAGATATTTTGATCTTAAATCAAAGAGCTCAGGTAAGTCACTTAGGATATATACTAAATAGTTAATGCGAAACAAAAGAATAAACACGAGAAAATAAACAATCAAGAATCCCCAAACTCACCGTACGCATCGTCAATAAATTTTGCGAGTGCATGATCACGCGTTGTAATTGCCTTTTTATCATGTGACATGAGTTCAACCTTCATTTGCTTGGCCTTAAAAATGCAAACGTCGGGATGATGATCTGTTTTATCGGCGTGTACAGCAACGATTTGCAGAAATTGCGTTAATTGTGTCAAATCACTGAACGAAAACTCTTTTACTAACTTATCATTTTCTATTAACCAGCTCATAATTCCTCTATTTTAATGATAATTTAACGATTGAATCAAACAGTTTTTCAAAGTGATTGATATCGAAATAAAAATCCTGAATACCTGTATCTCTAAAGATAGTCTTTAAAACGACATGTACATCGAATTCCTTTTTCGTTGTTTCATTTTAAGTGATGATAGAAACTCTCTATATTGAATACGCAATTCCTGCACCGAAAATTTCAACTTCATTTTCTTGAATGAGTACTATTTCAATTTAGCAGGATCATATCGGTTGTTCCAGAAAAATAGGATTTCAATGTGGTTAGTACCAACTTCATAAAACATAGTGCTATGCGGATGGATTACTGCACGATGGACATGTTTCAACCCACGAAGATTCATTTTTGGATAAAGTTGAGGATATTTTTCAATCGCATCGATGACTGAAAATGTCTCCTCCAGAAAAGCAATAACTTCACGCTCTGTAAACCTACGATCTATGTTTTCTACAATTTCAGCGAAGGTCAAATCAGCCTCTTCTGACCAAATAGCTTTCATTAGATCTTGGCGTTGGGAAACCTCTTTTGATAACGAGCCTTCATCTCATCGTTAGGAACGAATTTACCTGCAGAAATTTGACTCTTCCCTTTTTTTATACCATCAACAACTTCAGATGGAAGTTCTTCTAACCTACTAGAAGACGGTTGACTAAGCAGATTCAATATCTTTGTCAATGTGGACTCATCCACTGAACCACTCAGGAGTTCAATAATTGCCGATTTTTTAATATCCAACGTGCTCATAACCCAAATATAAGAAATTTGAACTTAATTTTAGATAGCAAAAGTAATTTATCATCATGTAGTTCCATTTTTTTACTGCCTGCGCCCAAAATGACATTATTGAATTCATTATCTTCTTGCAACCTATCAACAATGGTATTATATTTGGGTGGTAACAACACTAAACAATAGTCATGAAAGCAATAGCATTTTTAGTAATAGGACTTCTGGTTTTTTCCTGCGGGACAAAGAACAATGAAGTGAAGAGTACTGATACGACAGAAACAATGGACCAAACAAAACCTGAAGCGAATATCAAGATAAAAGCTCATATTGGAATGTTTGACCCTTCAAGCGATTTTGAGATTAAATCGATCA
This sequence comes from uncultured Fluviicola sp., assembly GCA_964643345.1. GTDB lineage: Bacteria > Bacteroidota > Bacteroidia > Flavobacteriales_D > Crocinitomicaceae > UBA4466. Next base: position 38,516 of record CAZXRU010000021.1, on the reverse strand, counting down.
AGGTGAAAGAAAACACAATGTTTGTCGATATTACTTATGTTGGAGGATGTGGTGTTCACGAATTTGACATGGTTGGAAATCTTGCAATTATGAAGTCGATGCCGCCTCAACGCAAGGTAAAAATCATTCACACTGCAAAAAGTGAACTATGTAAATCAATTGTCAGCAAGACACTCGAAATTGACATTACCGACATGGCAAACGACAAAACTCCCGGAAGCGTCATTTACCTTCTTCTTGAAGGTTGGGAAGAGCGCATTGAATTTACTTTTGAATAATATTTTAAAACGAGTTAGAAATGAAAATTGGTGTCTTATTATCAGGATGCGGTGTATACGATGGCGCAGAAATTCACGAATCTGTGCTTACCCTACTCTCCATCGATGAAATTGGCGCAGAAGCGGTCTGTATTTCAGTGAACAAACCACAACATCATGTTATCAATCACTTAACAGGTGAAGAAATGCCTGAATCTCGCAATATGATGGTTGAAAGCGCGCGCATTGCCCGTGGAAATGTCACAAATATTTTGGATGTGAATCCTGCAGATATTGATGCGCTCGTAATTCCCGGTGGATTTGGAAGTGCAAAAAACTTTACGGATTGGGCATTCAACGGTCCAGATGGCACTATTTTACCCGAAGTGAAGTTGTTGCTTGTCAACCTGTACAACATCGGAAAACCAATTGCAGCGTTGTGTGTAAGTCCTGTTGTGTTAGCCAAAGCGATTGAAGATTCAAACCTCTCAGCCAAAATGACCATCGGAACGGACAAAGAAGGATCTCCGTATGATATCGGTGGCTTCTCACAGGGATTGGAAACACTAGGCACATCGACGCAAATGAAAACGGTTCGAGAAATTTTGGTTGATCCAGAGAATAAGTTTGTCACGGCACCTTGTTACATGATGGATGCGTCAATTTCTGATGTTCGGAAGAATATTCGCTCGGCTATTGAAGCGTTGAGGGATTTGATTTAGTTGCTGCGCATACGAGATATTAAGACTGAAAGAGTCAAGAGCCAAGACTTATTCTTCTGAAGCGACTTTAGTAAAACCTTGGTCTTGTTTCAGGAAAATGGACATCGAGCTTCGGTCATCGAGCTTGTCGAGATGAGAGATGCCGAGCTTTATACTTCTTCAATTTAATATGACCAAAATGTTAACAATATTTTTCGTGAATTGTTAGCAACTCAACACATTTTTTCAATAAATCTATGACATAAACCGTTAGCTTTGTAATAACAATCAAGCATTAGCTAAAAAAAATTATTATGGACGTATTTGGTAAGAAAAGCAACAATGCCAACTTAAACGAATCAATCGGATTAACAAATTTAGGAAATCAATTTTGGAATCTCTCTCCATCGGAACTTATTGAAGACACGATTATCAACGGTCAAGGAATGTTGACTGACACAGGAGCTATTGCTGTGGAAACAGGTGAATTTACTGGTCGCTCTCCAAAAGATCGGTTTATTGTGTGTGATGAAAAAACTGAAAATGTGGTTTGGTGGGGTAATATCAACTTAAAATTTTCTCCAGAAAAATTTGATGCGCTTTACAATCGCATGAAAGCTTACATGAACGGTAGAGACGTTTATGTGCGTGACGCTTATGCGTGTGCAGACGAAAATCACCGTTTAAATCTACGTGTAGTCACTGAATTTCCTTGGTCGAATCATTTTGCACACAACATGTTCTTGCGACCAACGGATGAAGAAATTGACACTTTTAGTCCTGAGTGGCACGTAGTATGTCTCCCTGGATTTATGGCTGATCCAGAAATTGATGGAACACGCCAACATAACTTTGCGGTACTTAATTTTACACGTAAAATGATCATCATCGGTGGTACAGGATATACAGGTGAGATCAAAAAAGGAGTTTTCTCTGCGTTGAACTTTATTTTACCACACGAAAAGAACGTACTTTCTATGCACTGTTCTGCGAATATCGGAAAAGACGGTGATACAGCTGTTTTCTTTGGTTTGTCAGGAACTGGAAAAACAACATTATCTTCAGACCCAAACAGAAGATTGATTGGGGATGATGAACACGGTTGGTCAAACGATACAGTATTTAACTTTGAAGGTGGATGCTACGCGAAGACAATCGATTTAACACGTGAAAACGAGCCTCAAATTTTTGACGCAATTAAATATGGTGCTATTTTGGAGAACATCGGATTCTACGAAGGTAGTTCAACTCCAAATTATGAAGATGTAACAATTACGCAAAATACGCGTGTTTCTTACCCGATTCACCACATTGATAATATCGTTGTACCATCCAAAGGTGGAGCTCCAAAAAATATTTTCTTTTTAACGTGCGATGCATTTGGTGTACTTCCTCCAATTTCAAAACTTTCGAGAGAACAAGCGATGTACCACTTTATGTCAGGTTATACAGCGAAAGTTGCAGGGACTGAAATGGGTGTTACAGAACCTGAAACGACTTTTTCAGCTGGATTTGGTGCTGCTTTCTTACCACTTCACCCTGCGAAATATGCAGAGTTGTTAGGAAATAAATTAGAAGGAACTGACATCAAAGTTTGGTTGATCAACACTGGTTGGTCAGGTGGTGCTTACGGTGTTGGTAAGCGTATGAAACTTTCCTTCACACGTGCTATGATTACAGCCGCAATGAACGGAAAACTAGACAATGTAAGCTACGAGAAGTTGCCTATCTTTGAACTAGAGTATCCAACATCATGTGAAGATGTTCCATCTGAAATATTGAATCCACGTGGTACTTGGGCTGACAAAGCTTCTTATGATGAAACGGCGAATAATTTAGCCAATCAGTTTGTGAGAAACTTCGAAAAATTTTCTGAGGAAACAAGTGATGCTATTTTATCTGCTGCACCAAAGGTGATGGTGAAGTAATAAGTTTAATCCTTAATAAGTTCAAAAGCTCTCAATTCATTGGATTGGGAGCTTTTTTTTTATCGTTCTTCTCGGAGAAGATAAGACTGTTAACATTCTGGCATATCAATTGTTAACAGATGTTAAATTTAGTTTTACAGAAAGCAAAAACTTTCATAAGTTTGCAGTACTAATTAAAAACCAATTGCTATGAAAAAATTCATTTTTCCATTATTTCTTGCTTTAACGCTCGTAAGTTGCGACAAAGAAGATTCTGAAGATGTTAACCAAGACAAAATCTACACAGATTACGAGTTATTTTACAACGAGAACACAGACAAAACGACTGTTGTTGCACGTTTCAGATTCGGTGGACCAACAGGAACACTTCTTGAATTGAGCTCGGGTGCAACCGTTACATTTAATGGTGACAATTTAGCCTACAACGGATGGTATGGTGGACACATGAAAGAGTATGCAGGTCAACTTGCATCAGGAACGTTTGTGTATACTGACGTTGATGGAAGTACATATACCAACGCAACACCAGCCTACAACCCAATTGCTTTTGATCCTGCATTTGACACCATTGTGAAGTCTCAAGCGAATACGTTGACATGGCTCGGTAGTGCACTTGCACCGAACGAAGCTGTTGCTGTATTTGTTGGTACATGGACATGGGGACAAGATGCATGGCTGTTCCAAGATCTAGACGGTGCAACGAACATTATCATGGGAGTTAACCAACTGAGCGGACTTGCAGAAGGGAATTCTACTGTTTATATGGATAGATACACTGCGTTAAACGTTACCCAAGGAACAGGTGAAGGTGGCCGCATTAGAAGTAAATACAGAGCAATCAACCAACAAGTTGTGGTGGTGCCTTAATACATAAAGAAGCCTATTGAAATGCCATTCATCGTTCCATCGGTGAATGGCATTTTTGTTAAATGTCTCTTCGATTAAAGATGCTTCATCAAATATTGGTACAATTTAACCATGGCTTGAATATCAGTTTTAAAGACCTTTTCATCTGAGGTATGAACATGATCCTCCGGCGCTCCAATAAAACACCAATCAATCGGGTAATCCGATTTTTGCAACATTCCTCCATCGCTTCCTCCTGCAGACTCAACTTCCAATTGAAATTGAACACCAGATTCTTTTGCAAGAACAATGATTTTATCCAAATAAGATTTTCGAGGTAAACCTTGATCGCGCATAGAAACTGCCACACCTCCTCCATGCACAACACCTGATGTCACCCATGTGATGTCGGCAATTAGCGCTTGATACACGCCATACTTATCTATCAAATATTTTGCGCAGAAGCCAACAGAATTCCCTCCATGCTCTTCATAAGTTGAAAATACAATCGCACCATTTTCAAGCGTTTCCGCCACTTTCAATGCTGCCCAAACTCCTAAACGATTGTCCATGTAGGGCGATTGAACATATTCATCGGTTTCTCTAAAATTGGGCTTAAATGTCAGCAATGTGCCACGATCGATTTCACGCTCAAACACATATTTCATGGTGGAGTTTCCTTCCTCGTCTTCAATCACCATCAATTCCGTTTCAATTTCACCCTGCGAATCGCTTCCAACGAGTTGAGTTCCATCGATGATGCGAGGACCTCCGACTTTTATCAATTCTTTATCGTATCCAGTCGAAAAGCCAATGCTGTCCATGTGCGCATAAATTGCTGTGGTTGGTTTTCCAAAAACGAGAATCACACAATCTTGAAATCCTCTGCCCTCAATAATTGTTGGTTGTGCTTTCCACGTGCTTTGGTTCTGTTTAACGTAATTCAAAATGAAGTCCTTCATCTTTCCTTCGTCACTTGCCGCAGCTCGGACTTCCACTAATTGCTTTAATAATTCCACTGGTTATTTTATTTATTGGTGCGCATTCTAATAAATGCCAAGATTAATAATTTCAAGTGAATCAAACGACTTTAATTCATTCTTTAGTTCCATTGAGGACTGCAGTGGTAAATTTGTGGTTATCGAACAGTCACTTTCAAAATTTTTAATCTTAGCTTCCAAATTATTCTTTTTCAGGAAATTCATAACGTGGGGCATGTCATCGTAATTGAATTGCAATTGCACCCAATCGTATATTTCTAACTCAACGATGGTTGCTGCCGTCAATGCTTCTTTCGCTGCTGTTCGGTAGGCGTTTATCAATCCACCAACACCGAGTTTTGTCCCTCCGTAGTAGCGCACAACTCCAATTAGTGTATTTGTCAACTCAAACGAATCTATCTGTCCTAAAATTGGTGCTCCAGCAGAATTGTTGGGTTCTCCGTCATCATTAGCGCGGTAGGTATTAGCATCCATACCGAATCGATACGCATAACAAAGATGACGTGCCTGATTATGTTCCTTTTTCCATTCACTTAAAAAATCATTCGCTTCAGATTCAGAGTAACACGAGACAGCAATACCGATAAACTTGGAGCCCTTTTCTTTGTACATCCCTTCCGAGCGCTCTTTTACTGTTTTGTATTTGACTTTCACCTATGCGTAAAAATTAAAATCCCTTCGTACGCTTAGCTGCACACGAAGGGATTTATTCTAAAACTCCATTAATGGAACTACTTGTTCATATTATCTTTCAGTTGTCCTCCGACAAAAGTACCAGCGATGATTTGATCTTGAAATTCTTTCATTCCACCTGGCGAGTGTGGCATTAAAATCGATGAATTTTTAGAATTCGCTCCGATATCTTTGATGGTATCAAAATACTGCGTCATTAATACGAATTGCATAATCTCTTCGTGAGTCACGGTATCCAATGACTTTTTAAAATCTTCTACAGACTCTTTAAATCCACGCACAATCTCCAAACGTTGACGTGCTATACCTTCACCAGATAATCTTTTCGATTCCGCTTCTGCTTCTGCTTCCTTGATAATTTTGATTTTGTTTCCTTCTCCTTCTTCCAATGCTGCTTCTCTATCTCTTTTCGCTGCATTGATTCTATTCATTGCGTCCTTCACCTTGTGATCTGGATCAATATCTGTAATCAAGGCCTTAATGATTTGAAAGCCGTATGCATTCATACTTTCATGTATATTCTGTTGAACAGCTATTGCAATGTCCTCCTTTTTCGCAAAAACATCGTCCAATTCTAGCTTCGGAACTTCCGCACGTACATCGTCAAAAATGTAGGATGAGATTTGATTGCGAGGATTATCCATTGAGTAATACGCCTCCTTCACTTGGTCTTTGCCAACTTTAAACTGAACCGAAACCTGAAGGTTAACAAATACATTATCCAACGTTTTAGTTTCAACAGTCACATCCAACTGTTGAACACGTAGGTTTATAACTGCTGCTTTTCTATCAATGAAAGGAATAATAAATCCCAATCCTGGTCGTGCGATTTTCACAAACTTTCCGAATCGTTCTATCACGTAGGCCGTTTGCTCTGTCACCATAATGACACTCTTAAAAATTAGAATTAGCGCAATAAAGGCTAAAACGATAGGCATAATCATTGTTTCTTCCATAGGTTGTTGTTTTAGTTAATTCTCAAAAGTTACGTTTTTTATTCTAAACGAAAAAGCCACCGACCGAAGTTGATGGCTTAAAATTTATTGTATCGTTAATTTCTTCTCTAAATCTTCTAGGTAAGCTCTGAATTGCTTATCCGTTTCTGACAAGTTGGTAACCGTTCTACATGCGTGTAATACCGTTGCGTGATCTTTCCCACCACAGTGCGCTCCAATGTTTGCCAAAGAAGATTTTGTCATTTTCTTTGAGAAATACATGGAAATCTGTCGTGCTTGAACCACTTCTCTCTTTCTTGTTTTCGATTTCAAAATCTCCAACGGTAAATCGAAGTAATCGCATACCACTTTTTGAATGTATTCAATCGACACTTCACGTGCAGTGTTTTTCACGAACTTATCGACCATTTGTTTGGCTAACTCAATCGTGATTGCTTTTTTGTTCAATGAAGCCTGCGCAAGTAATGTGTTCAACGCTCCTTCCATCTCTCTCACATTCGTATTGATTGAGTATGCAAGGTATTCGGTAACGTCTTTCGGAAGTTCGATACCGTTTCCGTACATTTTCTTTTCTAGAATCGCCATACGCGTTTCCAAATCTGGTGCGCTAAGATCTGCAGAAAGTCCCCATTTGAATCGTGACAACAAGCGTTGCTCCATTCCCTGCATCTCTACAGGTGGTTTATCGCTCGTTAGAATGATTTGTTTTCCATTTTGGTGTAAGTGATTAAACACATGGAAGAAAACATCCTGTGTCTTCTCTTTTCCAGAGAAAAACTGGACATCATCTATAATTAACACATCTATCATTTGATAGAAATGGATAAAATCGTTGGTTGTTTGGTTCTTGATGGCATCAATGAATTGGTGTGCAAACTTCTCAGAACCTACATAAAGTACCGTTTTGTTAGGAAATTGATCCTTGATTGAAATTCCAATGGCATGTGCCAAGTGCGTTTTACCTAAACCAACACCTCCGTAGATCAACAATGGATTGAAAGCTGTACCTCCTGGTTTGTTCGCAACGGCATAACCTGATGCTCGAGCCAAACGGTTACAATCACCTTCTACAAAATTATCGAATGAATAGGATGGATTTAAATTTGAATCCACATTCACTTTCTTCAATCCTGGAATAATAAATGGATTTCGAATTTGATTTTCATTTACATCCAAAGGCACTGACACTGGAGCATTTTTCAACGATTTTTTATTCAACGCCGGCAATTTAACAGTATAAGGAGTAGAATTGGTGGTATTATTCTCCATGATAATACTGTACTCCAATCTTCCTTCTGTTCCTAATTCCTTTTGGATCACTTTCTTCAAAAGCGTAATATAGTTTTCCTCTAACCACTCGTAAAAGAAATGAGATGGCACTTGAATAGTCAGGACATTATCTTCAAGTCTTACAGGTGTTATTGGTTCAAACCACGTTTTAAATGCTTGTAAAGAGACGTTATCCCTAATTATCTTAGCGCAGGACCCCCATACTTCGTCGTGATTTTTACTCATTTGTTTGTTTGTTTTATTCTGGTTTCAACTGAAAATACTACTCCAAAGGGGTCGGTTTTCAGCACAGTTAAGTTGTTGTTTTATTCAGATGACAAATATTTACATAAAAAAGTTAAAAAAAAAGCGTGTCACCTGTTGATTTTTAAAAAAGTTTTACTTCTCAAAATTTTAACAAATGAACACTAAATTAACAGAATGCGAACAAAACATCATTCTAATAAGTTGTGTATCAAAATCTAAAGAACACCGACCTAATTGTAAATCTAACGACACTTCTAAGATAAAACTAAATATTCAACCACCAATCGTTTCTATTAACTATTTTTGATTTTTGACTTATAAACAATGAAACTATCTTTTGAGCATTCTACAACCCTTCGGGTTCGCTATGGAGAAACAGACCAAATGGGCTACTGCTATTATGGTAATTACGCCCAATACTTTGAGGTTGGGAGGGTTGAAGCACTTCGAGCAATTGGAATGAGTTATAAAAGTTTGGAAGCAATGGGAATTATGCTTCCTGTCTCAGAGTTTAGCGTAAAATACAAGGCTCCTGCGAAATACGACGATGCTCTAACGATCACCACAAAAGTATCCTCCATCAAAGGACCACGAATTGTTTTTGATTACACCATTACAAACGAACAAGGCATCCAAATTTCCGAAGCGACCACTACCCTGGTCTTCGTCAACAAAGAAACGATGCGACCGACATCACCACCACAAGAGTTTCTAGATGTGGTACAACCGTACGAAATCGATTAGTACTTCATCAATTCTTCAATCGCCTTATCTAGCCTATCTTTAGGTAAAAACTGTTGTTCCAGGTCAGCAGCGAATGGAACTGGCGTATCTAATGATGCTACTCGCTTCACTGGCGCATCTAGTGATTCAAAACAGTGTTCTGAAATCAACGCGACAATCTCACCGCCAATTCCACCAGTCATACAGTCTTCATGCAAAACCAATGCTTTCCCCGTTTTTCTGACAGATGCAAAAATTGCTTCTTTATCTAAAGGCAATAACGTTCTTAAATCAATGATTTCAATCGAGCAATCAGCATGTTTTTCCGCATATTCCTTCGCCCAGTGAACACCGAGTCCATAAGTGATGATGGAAATATCTGCACCTTCTTTCACGGTTTTGGCCTTGCCTATTTCAACTGTATAGTAAGCGTCTGGAATCTCTTCACGGATGCTTCGGTACAAAAATTTATGTTCAAATACCATCACTGGATTTGGATCTTCTATGGCAGCTGCCAATAATCCTTTTGCTTCGTAAGGTGTCGATGGATAGACGATTTTCAGTCCTGGTGTGTGAAAAAACCACGCTTCATTGCTTTGTGAGTGAAACGGTCCTGCCGCAGCTCCGGCTCCCGTAGGCATACGGACAACGACGTCTGCATTTTGTCCCCAGCGCCAGTGTAACTTCGCTAAATTATTGACGATTTGATTAAACCCACAGGTCACAAAATCAGCAAATTGCATTTCAACCACTGCCTTCATTCCCGCAATTGACAAGCCTAATCCTGCTCCTACGATTGCTGATTCACAAATCGGTGTGTTTCGAACACGTTCCTTTCCAAATTGATCAACAAAGCCTTCGGTGATTTTAAACACACCACCGTATTCCGCAATGTCCTGCCCCATGATAATAAGATCATCGTACTTCTCCATGGATTGACGCAAACCGTCTTGAATCGCATCAATGAAACGTTTTTCGCTGGTTTTACCCTCACCTTTTATAACAACTTGCTCGTAAGGAGCATAAACATCCTTCAGTTCTGCTGCTTCATCTGGTGTGATTAATTCTTCTGCAAACGCGATATCCAATCCGTCTTGAATTTCCTTTTTGATTTCTGCAGTGAATTGCTCCTTGATCGCATCCGTTAAGATCCCTTCATCCATCAGAAATTTCTCATAATTTGTGATTGGATCAAACTCCTCCCACTCCTCTTGAATTCCTTCTGGGTAATATTTGGTTCCCGAAGCCTCTTCGTGTCCTCTCATGCGAAATGTCATGAATTCCAATAAAACTGGTTTCGGGTTCTCTCGTTGTTCTTTCGCTATTTTTCGAATTGCTGTAATCACTTCAAGAATATTGTTTCCATTCACCTGAACCGCTTCCATGCCGTATCCAATACCTTTGTCAATAAATTGCGCACAGCGGAACTGCTCATTCGACGGTGTGGAAAGTCCCCAGCAATTGTTTTCTATTCCAAATATCACGGGCAAATCCCAAACCGAAGCAACGTTTAAAGCTTCATGAAAATCACCTTCACTTGCTCCACCATCTCCAGTAAAAACAATGGTCGACGTTTTTAAATCTTTTATTTTTGAAGCCAGTGCTACGCCACTCGCCAACGCCAATTGAGGTCCAAGATGAGAAATCATCCCCACAATATTGTATTCTTGTGTTCCAAAGTGAAATGAACGATCTCTGCCTTTTGTAAAACCTGACATTTTGCCTTGAAATTGCGCAAACAATCGACTCAACGGAATATCACGCGTCGTGAAAACCCCTAAATTTCGGTGCATTGGAAAAATGTACTCGTGGCGCTCCATTGCATACGCTGAACCCACTGAAACTGCTTCTTGTCCCCACCCAGAAAACCACTTGGATATTTTTCCCTGGCGCAGAAGAATCAGCATCTTCTCTTCGATCAGACGAGGTTTGAGGATTTTCTTGTAAATCGACACTAATTCATCGTTCTCAAATCCTTCCTTCGAGTATACTATTTTTCGCTTATCCAAGACTGCCATATAATTGTTGTAAAGAAGTAACAAATCTAACAATTAGATTAAATCAATGTGAAATTTTGGCAATAAAAAAAGGCTCTCCGAAGAACGAAGAGCCTTTTGCTTTATACTTTTAAGATTAAACCAATCCTTGGTCAATCATTGAGTCTGCTACTTTTACGAAACCAGCAATATTTGCTCCTTTCACGTAGTCAATCATTCCACTTTCAGTTTGACCGTATTTCACACAAGCTTCGTGAATAGAAACCATAATTCCGTGCAACTTAGCGTCAACTTCTTCTGCAGACCATGACAAACGTAAAGAGTTTTGAGACATTTCTAATCCTGATGTTGCTACACCTCCAGCGTTTGACGCCTTACCAGGTGAGAACAAGATTTGCGCTTGTTGGAAAGCTGCAATCGCTTCTGGTGTTGAAGGCATGTTCGCTCCTTCCGCAACACAGATTACTCCATTTGCTACTAACATTCTAGCTTCGTCTCCGTTCAATTCGTTTTGAGTTGCACAAGGAAGAGCGATATCAACCTTAACTTCCCATGGACGTTTTCCTGCAATGAATTTAGCCGATGTAAATTGTTTCGCATATTCTTCAATACGCCCTCTCTTCACATTCTTCAATTCCATGATGAACGCCAATTTTTGTGCATCAATTCCCGCTTCATCATAGATATATCCTGAAGAATCAGAAAGAGTGACAACTTTAGCACCTAGTTGAGTAGCTTTTTCACATGCATATTGTGCAACATTTCCAGAACCAGAAACAGCAACTACTTTCCCTTGGAATGAATCACCTTTTGTTGCTAACATTTCTTTTGCAAAATATACTGTACCATATCCAGTTGCCTCTGGACGAATCAATGATCCACCCCAGTTACGTGCTTTTCCTGTTAATACTCCAGTAAATTCATTGCGAATTCTCTTGTATTGACCGAACATGTAACCGATCTCACGACCACCAACACCGATATCACCTGCAGGTACATCTGTATCAGCACCGATATGACGAGACAATTCTGTCATAAAAGATTGACAAAACTTCATTACTTCGTTATCTGACTTCCCTTTTGGGTCAAAATCAGATCCACCTTTACCACCACCCATTGGAAGTGTTGTCAATGAATTTTTGAACACTTGTTCGAATCCTAAAAACTTAAGAATGGACAAATTCACCGAAGGATGGAATCTTAAACCTCCTTTGTATGGACCAATTGCTGAGTTAAACTCAACACGGTATCCACGGTTCACTTGAACTTCACCATTATCATCTAACCAAGGAACACGGAACATAATTGTACGTTCAGGCTCCACCATACGATCAAGAATCTTAGCCTTCTTGTACTTTGGTGTTTCTTCAACAACAGGAATAACGGCTTCTGCAACCTCATGAACTGCTTGAAGAAATTCAGGTTCGTGCCCATTTGTAACTTTCACTTTCTCCATGAAAGCATCAATTTGTGCTTGATATTTATGTGACATTCTTTATGGTTTTTTAATCGCGACAAATGTAAATATTTTTTAAATCATGACGCATTTTTTTGAATCTATATTTGGACTTCTAACATTAATATATATTAACAATATATTAGCCGTATGTTTTTATTAGAACATAATTCATTGTAATTTTGTGAAAGCAATGTAAAACGGCTTGAATCATTCATTCACTTTCTTTTATATTGTGAAGCAACTTAATACTATCAAACTCGTCTATAGAACGAAAACAAAAACAACTTGAAGCATGAAGCTTAAACTTAAATTAACTCTAATCTCCATTTCCTTATCAGTTATCACTTTTGGACAGACTATTTGTCTCGGAGATGACATTACAGTTTGTACTGGAACTCCAGTAACCATTGAAAATTGTGGTGGTGGTATTTTACCAGGATTTACGGGCATTGCATTAACCAATCCAACGTATGTAAGTCTTTGGGATGACGTATGGTCAGGCACTGTGAATATTGGATTTAATTTTAATTTCTATGGTGCGAACTATACGCAATGTGTCATTGGATCAAATGGTCTTCTTTCTTTTAATTTGGCAAATGCGGGTGGCTATTGTCCTTGGGCATTAGGTGGAGTTGGTACACTTCCCAATGCTGGATTTACCGCAGCGCACAATACGGCAATGATTGCATATTCAGATATAAATCCAGGTGCCGGTGGTCAAATTATGTATCAAACCTTGGGTACAGCTCCAAACAGAATTTTTGTTGTGCTTTATCAAAATATCCCAATGTTCTCTACAGGTGAATGTAATTATATGGCAATCATCCTTCGAGAAACATCTAATCAAATAGAATATCACATTGCCAATAAACCTAGTAGTCCAGGATGGAATGGCGGATTAGCTATTCAAGGTGTAGAAAATAATGGTGGCTCGGTAGCGCATATTACTCCTGGAAGAAATAATACACAATGGACAGCAGTGCAGGATGGCAGACTATTTAACCCTACGAGTCCAGCAAACACAAATGCGTATACAATTAGTACAATTCCTTACGTTGTTGTCGTTAACGCTTCTGCGGCAATGGGTTGGACAAATACAAATGGACAAACCTTTCCTTATAACGCTGGGGTTCTTAATATTCCGAGTGTTCAAGCTGGAACAACGGGCTACTTTCTTACCTTAGCGGGTGGAGCATGCGGCGTTGGCATTGGAGCAGTTTCAGACACCTCATGGGTAACTGGAGTCTCTTCTGCTGTAGGCGCTTCTTCAACACCTGATATTTGTTCTTCTGGGGCAGGAACAGTAACTGCAAATCCATTAGCAGGATCGCCACCATATAGCTATAACTGGCCAGCACTAGGTGCTAACACACAATCAGTAAATGGGGTGTATAGCGGTAATTATCAAGTAACTATGACAGACGGTATGGGTTGTCAATCAACTGCTGTTGTTAACGTTGGTGATACTCCTGCGAACTTCCAAGGCTCAACAACTGTAGTGACATGTCCTGGAGGTAGCGACGGTACAGCATTTGCTGAAATGGTTCCTCAACTTGGAAATGTAACTTACCAATGGAACGACCCTGCTATGCAGACTACTCAAACCGCAACAGGACTTGCAGCTGGGCAATACACGTGTACAATTACTTCTGACATTGGGTGTTCTGGTGATGTCGTTTTAGATGTTACAGAAATCCCTGGAATGATTGGAAACATTGTAAATCAATCGGATGTTACGTGTAATAGCGGTAACGATGGGATGATTGAAGTAGCTGTTAACCAAGGCACCACACCTTATTACTATTCTTGGGACAATTCTTCTTCTACTAGTAATAGTGCGAACGATTTAATGGTTGGACCACATACAGTAACCGTTACAGATGCAAATGGATGTGTAATCGAGATCAATGGAGTTCTTGGTCAACCTGCTGCATTGAACATTACTTTCTTAACAGGCTCAACACAGATTTGTCCAGAAGACGATATTTTACTAGAAGTCACAGGTACTGGAGGATCTTCTCCTCACACATTCACTTGGTTACAAGATGGAGCAGTAATTGGAACAGGAAACAGCATTACAGTTGATCCGGATGTTACGAATACTACCTATTGTGTTGAATTATCTGAAGCTTGTGGTTCTCCAACTGATCAAGAATGTACAATGATCTATTTCCCAACACCTATTGTACCTATGGCTGAGCCAGACGAAGTTGAGAAGTGTGTTCCAGCTACGTTTGAATTTTTCAATACATCTAGTAACGGTGGAGAAATAGCAACTACTTTTTGGGAGTTTGGTGATAATCCAACACACAACGCAATGGTTGCTGGTAATGATTCTACCTCACATTACTACAGCCAAGATGGGTTGCAAACAATTGTAATGACAATCACTTCTATTTATGGTTGCGTTTACACGGATACACTTGTAAATCTTATTGATGTAAAACCAAGTCCAGTAGCAGATTTCTCATTCTCTAGTAATCCTGCTACTATGTTTGAAACTACTATTAGAATGCAAGATCGTTCTACAAGTGATGTGATGTACTGGAGTTGGTACAGTCCTGGTTCTATGCCAACGACTAGCTCTTCTATCAGTCCAGTGTTTACCTTCCCTGAAGGTGAAGTAGGTACGTATCCAGTTCAATTGATTGTAGAAACAGAAAGAGGTTGTATTGATACGGTTATCTATCAAATGAACATTATTGAAGACATCCTCTTCTTTGCACCAAACTCATTCACTCCAGACGGTGATGAATACAATCAAGTTTGGCGTCCAGTAATTAGAGGAATTGATATCTATGATTTTGAACTGTTGATCTACGATCGTTGGGGAGAATTGATTTGGGAGAGCCATGATCCTTCAGCAGGATGGGATGGAACTTACAAAGGGAAAGCAGTTCCTGTTGGATCTTACGCTTGGGTTGCTCGAGTTAAGAGACCACAAAACGATGGTAAAGAAACATTTAGTGGTAATATTAATTTGCTTAGGTAAATTGAAATAACTAAAAAACAAAGGCTCTAGAAATTCTAGAGCCTTTGTTCGTTTTAACGAATCATTATTTTCTTTGTGACTTGTTGTGTGTCAGATTCAATTCTTAGGAAGTATACACCTGCTGGTGCATCCAATTGAACTATAAACTGGTCGCTGTTTTTGTACATCGCGTGAAGTTGTTCTCTACCTGACATATCTACAATTGAAACACTGTAATCATCCTTTGAATTTAACAGAACCTGAAATGAACCAGAAGACGGATTTGGATTCACCTCAAAAGTAAGTTCATTTTCCAAGTCATCCAATCCCAATGAAGCAACGGGACAGAGACCATCAATTTGCGCGTCAAAATAAGCTTGAATATCATCAGTTACTGAAAGTAATCCATCTACATTTTCAAGATGATCTCCCGTACGGTTGTAAACTACCGCATATGAAAGCTCAAGTTTATCATTCGGTGCTAACACTCCAGTTCCAACAGACATAATTGTTCGTCGATCTCCAGGAGCGTTTCCATCAGTTAACTCAGACCAACCCGCAGGATCATTTGGATTGTCATAAAAGTGAAAATTGGTGACATCGCTGTTATGATCCAACCATTGTGCCCCATCTTGCCAACGTCCAGTCATACAGTACCACGTTTGAGCTGCAGTAGACGGTGAGCCATAGGGGAAAACCGCACTATTTGTAAAGTAACCGAAGTTCGTTAGTTTATTATTTAATGAAACCACACCAAAACTAGGTGGATTAGCACCGTAACCAGTCGCTCCTCCAGTTGAAGCATCCATATCATCACCATTGTACTGATAGATCAGATTTCTAGTTGAATCGCAACCAACATAATCATCATCGTATCCACCCAAATCACCATCCATTATATAGGAGGTTGTAAAATCTTCAAGCGTCTGTGTTCCCCTGTTAAAGAGCGTGACATCGATGAAAGTTGTATTATTAAGATCGTCAGCCGTGCTAAATTGATAAAACATAAAATGTACTTCAATTCCTATCGGTTCACCACCTGAAGCATGCACTCCTCCTTTGTCATTCATAATTGTATATGCGGCGTAATCTCCCTTGATACACGGATAATCACCTAACTCTGGGTTATAGTCACCGTCTAGGTTCACATCAACGAATGGTGCCAAATAATAGCTTTGACCACTTGTGACATCGCCGTGTGCTGGCCAAGAAGCTATCGAAAGTGGAACAACATAGCCTGGTTGTTGGTAATCTAATTGATGCTGTTCTATTTCGCTTTTAGCAACAGACCACAATGTCTGACCCAGCGGATTTGGGCTTACTACTTCGGCAGCACCGACAGTTAAAGCACCTGGCCATAAATCTGCTCCTCCACCATACATGTCTTGCGCAGCAAGTTTTAAATTTCCATTCACATCAACTCCCCCAAACCAGAATGCACTCGAATAAATAAGATGGGTTGTCGTATTTTTTGGTACCTCATATCCGTGCATCCCAGTAGCCATATTGTTAAAAAAGATACCAGCATCTGTGACAAAAGCTGAAACATCGTTGTGTTGAATTGTGGTAGTGGCTATTTGCGCATTAATCCCTGCGACGACAGCTAAACTGAAAAGTGTACTTGTTGTTTTCATAACATTGATTTTATTGTTTTCAACCAAAATAGTCGCATTTAGACCTTCAATAGTTATATCGCATCTAATTTCAACAAGAATTATACATCCCAAGAATATTGAAGTTGACCGATTAAGTTCTTATCGGAACACTTTACACAGCCATGTGATGAAATTGTCCCATTTTTCTTCATTACATAATATACATATCAAAAAAAGAGGAGCATCATTAATGACACTCCTCTTTTCTAATCTATGTATGAAATTGACTATTTCTTGTCTTCTACTTCTTCGAAATCAACATCAGTTACCTCATCTTCAGCTTTTCCTGCTGATTCAGTCGATCCTCCAGTGTTTCCACCTTC
The DNA here is from genome assembly GCA_964643345.1 of uncultured Fluviicola sp. GTDB lineage: Bacteria > Bacteroidota > Bacteroidia > Flavobacteriales_D > Crocinitomicaceae > UBA4466. Next base: position 21,470 of record CAZXRU010000021.1, on the reverse strand, counting down.
GTTAGCTGCTTTGTACATTTCTTCAGAAGCTGCCTGGAACACTTGATTCAATTTTTCCATCGCTGGCTCTAAATTGCTCATGTTTTTCGCCTCGTATTCTTTTTTCAATTCAGCGAGTGCATCTTCAATTGGTTGTTTCTTATCAGCTGGAATTTTATCTCCGTATTCTTTCAATTGACGCTCCGTTTGGAAGATTAAAGAATCCGCTTTGTTTACTAACTCCACCTCTTCTCTTTTCTTCTTATCCGCTTCAGCATTTGCTTCAGCTTCCGCTTTCATTTTTTCAATTTCTGCATCTGACAATCCTGAAGAAGCCTCAATCTTAATCGATTGCTCTTTTCCTGTTCCTTTGTCTTTCGCTGAAATGTTCATGATACCATTCGCATCAATGTCAAACGTTACTTCAATCTGTGGCATTCCGCGCTGTGCTGGTGGAATATCCGTCAATTGGAATCTACCTAACGTTTTGTTATCCGCAGCCATTGAACGCTCTCCTTGCAACACGTGAATATCTACCGATGGTTGGTTATCCGCAGCTGTTGAGAATACTTCCGACTTCTTCGTTGGAATAGTTGTATTTGCATCAATCAACTTCGTCATAACTCCACCCATAGTTTCAATTCCAAGTGACAATGGAATAACGTCTAACAAAAGAACGTCTTTCACTTCTCCTGTCAATACACCACCTTGAATGGCAGCACCTACAGCAACAACCTCATCAGGATTCACTCCTTTTGACGCTTCTTTTCCGAAGAAATTCTTAACTGCATCTTGAATTACTGGGATTCTTGTCGAACCACCAACTAAGATTACTTCATCAATATCACTTGTTGATAATCCTGCGTTTTTCAATGCTGAACGACAAGGAGCGATTGTTCTTTCCACGATAGAAGAAATCAGTTGCTCAAATTTTGAACGTTGCAATGTTCTTACCAAGTGTTTTGGAACACCATCTACTGGCATAATGTACGGCAAGTTAATTTCTGTTGAAGTGCTTGAAGAAAGTTCAATTTTCGCTTTCTCTGCTGCCTCTTTCAAACGTTGCAATGCCATTGGATCTTTTCTTAAATCCAATCCTTCGTCGTTTTTAAATTCTGCTGCTAACCAAGCAATGATCGCTTCGTCTACATCGTCACCTCCAAGGTGTGTATCTCCGTCAGTTGATAGTACTTCAAATACGCCATCTCCTAATTCAAGGATAGAAACGTCATGTGTACCACCACCAAAGTCAAACACAACAATTTTTTGGTCAATTCCTTTTTTATCTAATCCATAAGCCAATGCCGCTGCTGTAGGCTCGTTGATAATTCTTTTGATTGTCAATCCTGCGATTTCACCCGCTTCTTTTGTCGCTTGACGTTGAGCATCGTTAAAGTAAGCAGGAACAGTTACAACCGCTTCTGTTACTTCTTGTCCTAAGTAATCCTCTGCCGTCTTCTTCATTTTCTGAAGAATCATTGCCGAAATTTCTTGTGGCGTATACTTTCTGTCATCGATTAATACACGTGGTGTATTGTTATCTCCCTTAACAACTTGATAAGGCATTCTACCAGCTTCATCTTTCACTTCATCAAAAGTAGAACCCATGAAACGCTTGATAGACGATATTGTTTTTGTAGGATTTGTAATGGCTTGACGTTTCGCTGGATCTCCCACTTTACGTTCTCCCCCATCAACAAATGCCACAACTGAAGGAGTTGTTCTTTTTCCTTCTGAGTTTGCGATTACCACAGGCTCATTTCCTTCCATTACTGAAACACATGAGTTTGTAGTTCCTAAGTCAATTCCAATTATTTTTCCCATGATTTTTGTTTTCTAATTATTCATTTTTTTAATGACTTGCTTAAGTCAATGATTATGCCAACCAGAAAATGACACGATTTTATGACACAAATGTCAGAACACTACTAAATACCATTAAATCTGCTGTCGAAATGACAGTCAAAATGTCAGTTTGTGACACTTAATCCATCGACTGATAAGAATTCTCACTCATTTCAAGGAGTTTTTCGTACTGCTCAGAAGTCAAATCAGAATGATAATAGCCTATTGGATTCACCTTAGTTCCGTTCACCTCCACTTCGTAATGCAAGTGTGCTCCAGTCGATTTCCCAGTTGAGCCAACCAATCCGATTAGTTCACCACGTTTTACTTTTTGACCTTTCTTTACTTTAAAAGCACTTAGGTGAGCGTACAGTGTTTTGTAACCGTAACCGTGATTGACAACGATGTATTTCCCGTACCCCCACAATTTGCTCTCCACCTCTTCAATGACACCATCACCTGTAACATATACCTCAGTACCTTTATCGGCAACAAAATCCATCCCTGAGTGCATTTGAGTTGTTTTGTAAATAGGATCTATTCTAAAACCAAACCCAGAAATTCCACGCTTCAAATCTGAATTTCGAACGGGTTGAATTGCTGGAATACTAGCTAACAATTTCTCCTTGTCCTTTGCCAGTTTTAACAACTCCAAGAACGAAATGCTCTGAGCGTTTAATCTTCGCTCCAATTTATCCATTTGTTCCGATGTCGAAATAAGTAAATCGGCATTTGATAATTTACTGAGATGCGCATAACGATCACTTCCACCTACTCCCATCATTCGTAACTCGTCTGGAAATTTATCAGCGTATAAGGCTGCACGGTAAAGTTCTTCATCGCGGCTTTGAATAACATCTAGCACATCACTCACCAATTTCATATCTTGCTGAAGTCGCTTTAACTCCTTAGTACTCTCATTCAATTCTGCTTTCAACTGCATTTCTTTTGGAGAGTCAATTCGTCGCGTAACAAAGTATGCCAATATCAATCCAAACACAAGGCTTGGTGCGATCCACAGCAATACCCTTAACACCTTTTTCAAAGGACTAAGCTTTACCTTTTCGTAAGAAAGTGTTTCAGGATTATACTTATACTTCTGCTTAGACATTAAACAAAAATACAAAGTTTTGTGCGTGAATAATGTTAATTTTTATAATTCACTCAACCGAAGCGCACTAGGATTACAGTTTTCAAATTTAATTTATACCATTATCTTCGTACTAAACTTTTAAAAAAAATACAATGCTTGAATTTCTTGATCAGACATTTTATGGAAACAAAATTAGTGCTTGGGCAATTTCCCTTGGCATCTTTTTCGGTTCTATCATCGTTGCTAAAATCTGTTATTGGGTCATTGGTAAATATGTTAAAAAGCTTACAGCAAAGACCAAAACCAATTTAGACGACCTATTGGTTGACAAACTAGAAGAACCTGTGGTTTATGCAATAGGAATCGTAGGGTTTTACTGGGCTTTTCAATACTTAAAATTTGGCGAGGGAGTAGATAATTTCTTTGTTGCCACATTCACAGTGGTGTTCACATTGAATATAACGTGGCTTGTTGTTCGTACCTTGGATGCGATTATTGAAGAGTATCTTACACCTATCGTTTCAAAGTCTGACAGTGATTTAGATGATCAATTACTACCTCTTGTTCGAAAACTCATGAAGGCAATACTTTGGGCATTAGGTATCGTGATTGGACTGAATAATGTCGGTTTTGATGTCACCGCACTCATCGCCGGTCTGGGAATTGGTGGTTTGGCATTGGCTTTAGCAGCGCAAGACACCGTGAAAAATATTTTTGGAGGATTGATGGTCTACCTTGATAAGCCGTTCAAGGTAAAGGATCGAATTAACATCAATGGATTTGACGGAGTTGTGGAAGAAGTAGGAATTAGAAGCACGCGCATCAGAACATTAGATGGAAGAGTGATTACATTGCCAAACGCTCAATTCAGTGGCAATCCCGTTGAAAACATTACCGCTGAACCATCGCGAAAAGTGGTAATCAATCTCGGGTTGACCTATGAGACTTCTCCTGAAAAAATGGAACTTGCGATGCAATTGCTTGATGAAATCGCTGGTGCAAATGAAAACCTTGATGAGAATCGTTTGGTTTCATTTAACAACTGGGGTGACTTTTCATTGGGAATTATGTTCATTTATTACATAAAATCTGGCGCAGACATTCTAAAAACGCAGACAGAAATAAATATGGCGATTCTCCGTAAATTCAACGCAGAAGGGTTAGATTTTGCCTATCCAACGCAAATGGTTTACAAGAAAGAAGTTCAATAAATTGTGTCACACAAGTGAAGCATTTAGCGTACATTTGCGCGATTTAATAGATTATTTAAAATGTCGATGACAGTATCAGAAATACGTAAAACATTCTTTGATTTTTTCGAGTCAAAAGAGCATGAAATTGTTCCAAGCGCACCAATGGTGGTGAAAAATGACCCTACCTTGATGTTTATCAATGCGGGAATGAATCAATTCAAAGATTTTATTTTGGGTAACGCCGTTCCAAAAAACAGACGTGTTGCCAATTCGCAAAAATGTTTACGGGTTTCTGGAAAGCACAACGATTTGGAAGAAGTCGGAGTTGATACATACCATCATACGATGTTTGAAATGCTAGGAAACTGGTCGTTTGGAGATTATTTCAAAGAAGAAGCGATTGGTTGGGCATGGGAACTACTGACAGATGTCTACAAACTTCCCGTTGATCGATTGTATGTCACCGTTTTTGAAGGAGACGCAACAGATGGCGTACCTCAAGACGATGAGAGCATTGCTATTTGGAAAAAGTACATTTCCGAAGACCGCATTCTTTTGGCCAATAAAAAGGACAATTTTTGGGAAATGGGAGATACTGGTCCTTGTGGGCCATGTACAGAAATCCATGTCGATCTGAGAAATGATGACGAGCGCGCCAAAATCGATGGAAAATCATTGGTCAATGCTGATCACCCCCAGGTCATAGAGATCTGGAACAACGTCTTCATGGAGTTTAACCGAAAGGCAAATGGTTCGTTGGAGCCTCTTCCAGAAAAACATGTCGATACTGGAATGGGATTAGAGCGTTTAGCAATGGCGCTGCAAGGAAAACAATCGAATTACGATTCTGATTTGTTTCAAGCGCTGATTCAGCACATGGAAAAAGTCTCCAATAAAAAGTACGGAGCTTCTGAAAACACAGATATTGCCTTGCGTGTTATTGCTGATCACGTTCGAGCAATTGCTTTCTCCATTGCTGATGGACAACTTCCTTCAAATACAGGTGCAGGATATGTGATCCGTCGGATTTTGCGAAGAGCAGTGCGCTACGGTTACCAAACACTGGAATTAAAAGAATCATTTTTAGCAGATTTATCTTCAGTATTGGCAACTGAGATGGGAGCGGCTTTCCCAGAGTTAAACAACCAGAAATCACTCATCCACAAAGTAATAACTGAAGAAGAAAATAGTTTTTTCAGAACCTTAGAGCAAGGTTTGAAGCGAATCGATGTGGTGATTGAAAACACGAAGAAATCGAACAACACGACAATTGACGGTGCAGTTGCCTTTGAATTGTACGACACCTTTGGTTTCCCTATTGATTTAACGTCGTTGATTGCACGTGAAAACGGATTAACTATTGATGAAGCGGCATTTGAAGCAGAACTCACCAAACAAAAGGATAGATCTCGTGCTGCTACAGCGATTGAAACCGATGACTGGGTTGTGCTACTAGATGATAAAGTGGAGGAATTCGTTGGATACGATATCCTTTCAACAACTGTTCGAATTGTGAAATACCGCAAAGTTTCTCAAAAGCAGAAAGAGTTTTATCAAGTGGTGTTTAATTTGACGCCGTTCTATCCAGAAGGTGGAGGACAGGTTGGCGATACTGGTTATTTGGAGCACAACGGTACCAAAACGAGCGTTTTTGATACTAAAAAGGAGAATAATTTGATAGTTCACTTGATGAATGAGCTTCCGAGTGACATTCATGTGAGCTTTCAAGCGGTTGTTTCTGAATCAAAGCGAATAGCTACGGCAAATAATCACACGGCCACTCACCTACTCCATCATGCCCTTCGAAAAGTACTAGGTGATCATGTTGAGCAAAAAGGCTCTTTGGTGAATCCTGATTATTTACGCTTTGATTTCTCTCATTTTTCGAAAGTCACTGATGAACAATTACATGAAATTAGTACACTGGTCGCTGGAAATATTCGTGCAAACATTGCTCTCGATGAACGCAGAAATACACCTATTGAACTAGCAAAGGAAATGGGTGCAATGGCGTTGTTCGGTGAAAAATACGGCGATGCTGTCCGCGTCATTAAATTCGGTGACTCGATTGAACTGTGCGGAGGGACACACGTGAAAGGAACAGGTGAAATAGGATTATTCATTATTACAACTGAAACAGCGGTTGCTGCAGGAATACGTCGAATTGAAGCGATAACAGCTACAAAGGCTGAAGCATATTACCAGCAGAAAGTCGCAACACTTGAAGCAGTGAATGAAGTTTTGAAAAATCCTAAAGACACTGTCAAAGCCGTCAACGATTTAGTGACTCGTAACGCACAATTGGTGAAGGAAATTGAACAGTTTCAGAAAGAAAAGGCGAAAGGTGTTAAACAAGAATTGAAAGCTGCCATTTCGAATCAGAACGGCATAAATGTATTGAACAGCATCATTGAATTGGATGGAAATTCAATCAAGGATATTCTTTTTCAACTAAAAGGCGAAACAGATAATTTTGTTGGGATTATTGGTGGAAACGAAGGTGATAAATGCACATTGAGTATTATCATCTCAGACAATTTGACCAAGGAGAAGGATTTAAATGCTGGAACTATTATCCGCGAAGTGTCAACTTTGATACAAGGTGGCGGTGGTGGACAACCGTTTTTTGCGACAGCGGGAGGTAAGAATCCAGAAGGATTAACTAAGGCAATTGATGCTATTTTGGAAAAATTGAATTAGTTGGAAGCTAAGAAAAACGTACTACTAATTACCTATTATTGGCCGCCTTCTGGCGGTGCAGGTGTTCAGCGTTGGCTAAAAATGTCGAAGTACTTATCGGCACTTAATGTAGATATTACCGTCATTACAGTCGATCCCAAAAAGGGTGCAATACCTGTTTTTGATGCCAGTTTGATAGAAGAGGTACCAGCCAATATCCGTGTAATTCACACAAATACATCAGAACCCTTTGGTATTTACAAAAAGCTTCTCTTTAAATCGACCATTCCTTCTGGTGGTTTTTCAAATGACAATCAACATTCCCTATCCAGTAAATTTGCACGATTTATTCGAGGAAACTTTTTCATTCCTGATGCAAGAAAAGGCTGGAATAAGTTTGCTTTCAAAGCAGCCAAAGTATTGCTAGATGAACAGACCTTTGATTGTGTTGTAATTACAAGTCCACCACACTCATCTCAATTGATAGGGCTTAAGATTAAATCTCTTTATAATATACCTTGGATTGCGGATATGCGCGACCCTTGGACGGATATTTACTATTATGACAAGCTTATTCAAACTCGGTGGGCAAAAAAAAGAGACTTAAACCTGGAAAAAAAAGTACTAAACACTGCTGATAAGGTTATTGTTGTCAGTGGTCAAACCAAAACATTACTTGCACAAAAAGTTGACTTCCCTCAAAAAATTGAAGTTATACCAAATGGATATGATCAATCTGATTTTGATTACTCTAACATCACACCTAGAACCACCAATGATTTTCTAATTTCCTATACAGGTACCATTTCAAACAATTACCCAATAGAAAATTTCATTCAGTCCGTAGAAGATATAGATTCGGATATATTAAAAGTCGAATTTGTAGGCGATGCAAATTTGGAACTAAAAAACAGAGCAGTAAACCTCCCCTTCTTGTTTAAAGAATTCGTACCACACAAACTGAGTATTGCTCAACTTATTAATTCCGACTCTTTGTTGCTTGTAATACCTAAAGTTACAAACAACGCAAACATTGTTCCTGGTAAACTGTTCGAGTATTTAGCCGCACAAAAACCTATTATTTTAATTGGACCGAAAAACGGTGATACAGCAAAAATTGTTGAAGAATGCAATTCAGGAAAATGTTTTGATTATACCGAAATTGAGACGATGAAAGAATATATTTCATCATTGATTAAGGAAAAGCAATCGGAAATCATCACTTTTCAACCAAACAAATCAAAAATTGAGCTTTATTCTCGGGAATCACTGGCAAAGCGATATTACTCCATTTTTTCTGATTTGTAACGTTAGCTACCACTTAAACTCTCTTCTATTAGCTTATAGGCAGAAAAGGACAAGTCTAACTTACTCGATATAAAAAAACTCATTAATTTAGCAGCAGATCAGATAATCAAACGTATGAAGAACATTGCCGATTGGAAGCCTACAAAATATATTCTAAAAAATGGTCAACTTCGTGCGAACAGAGATTCTACTAAGGTAAGTGTCTCATCTCGAATGTTTGTAGATATTATTGGATCCTATTATTCAAAGTTCTTAGGGAAATATGTTAAGGGGAATTTACTCGATCTTGGTTGTGGACACGTCCCTTTATTTGATTCTTACAAAGATCTAGCCGCTTCTATCACGTGTATTGACTGGGACAATTCTGAACACAAAAACCCCCATCTCGATGTAGTAGCTGACCTGAATGAACCGATCCCATTGGATGATAATTTGTTTGATACGGTTATCTTATCTGATGTTCTTGAACATATACGAAGACCGGAAGAGTTATTGAATGAAGTCAACAGAGTGATGACAAAAGATGGTATCCTTTTCCTAAATGTTCCTTTTATGTATTGGCTGCACGAAGAACCCTATGATTATTATCGATATACCAGACATGCTTTAGATTCAATGCTAGAAGAGGCTGGGTTCAAAATTAACTTCATTGAATCTATGGGTGGAGTTCCTGAGGTTGCGACAGACATCTATGTCAAAACGATTAAAAACGTTCCGCTTATTGGAATTCCTTTAGCCAAATTCGCTCAGTGGTGGGTTTCACTCCTTTTAAGAACTGGCTGGGGTAAAAAAATATCGCGAAAAACTGCTGAAAAATTCCCAATCGGCTATTTCATTATTGCCCAAAAGAATTAACAGTTTTAAGTGTACTGCTCAATTAATGCTGAAATCTTCTTTCTTCTTATATCGTAGGTGAAATTTTCACAAATTCTGTTCCTTGCTTCAGTTGGTAAACTCTTTCTTCTAGAATCTTCAAGCACCAAATCAATCAACTTGTTCAATTCGTTTATATCCTTTTTGTATAAAAGATAGCCAGTATCTCCAATAATTAAAGGAATCCCAGAAACATTTGACCCAATTGGAATGCAACCACAAAGCATAGCCTCAGCTAAAGCATTCGGGAATCCTTCCATGATGGAAAGCTGAAAATAATATTCGTGTTCATTGAGAATTTCTACAATTTGATCAATCGGCAAAAAGGGCACCAACTTAACATTCGCTGGAGCATCAATCTCCTTCTTTCCGTCCCATCCTACTAGAGTAAAGTGTAAGTCCGGACGCATTCGTGCCAATTCAATAATTAAATCGAAACCCTTTCTGAAAAAACAATATCTGTTATTAAAGTTACCAATAGATATGAAGGAATCTTTCCTACGCGTGGTAAGCTCACTATTCTTAAAAAAAGTAGTATCGTAGCCGTAATAGACAGGTGTATATGGTGTCTTAGCAGATTTAGGAGAAAAGACACTATAACCTTGACTTGGCATTCCTCCCTCATAGTAGCTGTATTCTTGAAAATATAATGATTCATGTACAGGTAAGACATGTGTTGCCCACTTCAATGATATACCCGTAAAAAAACCAAGTAGTTTCTTTGTGAAATTCCCATATTTAAAATCCATAAATCGTGAACCATCATTCCCTGCAACAATGATAAAACAAGGACGCCGAAATACCTTTCCAAACAATGCAGGTAAAAATGATGAGTATCCAGCAAAATGACAGATAATAACGGAAGACCTTCTGGTATTCATCATTAAAAAGAAAAACTGACGTATAAACTCAAAAGGAACTTTTAACTTACTTTTCACGCTGAATTCATAGGGCACCACGTCATATTCTTCCGATAAAAGTTCAACATCACGAAGTATAAATGTCGAAGCATGCGGATAAACATAAATTATTTGTTTCAATTTCATTTTTTCTACCCTTTTTGGTATGACATGGAACAACTGAGCTTCCTTAACTTCTACTCTAGTCAATAGGCTCAGTTTGAGTCTAAACTAATTAACACAAATCTATTGTTCCCTCAAAATTAAAGTTTATATCGAAAAATTCTCCTTTGAGCAATCATTTCTTTAAAAAAGATCAAATACAGACCTCTTTTTGTCAATACTTAAATAAATGTTGAAAATTATTAGTACCTTGTGCCCCAATTGATTGAGTCTAAGTAAAGAAGAGTAGAAAAATGAAACAAAACACATCTGACATATGAAGTTGAGAATGATGTCATTGCTTTCAATAATTTTAGTGCTTTCTGTGAAAAGCCTAGAAATTTCTGCGAAAGATTATTACGAGTTAAGGGTAATGGTAAATGCCATTCCACCTGATCCGTATGCCCCTCACCTCTTACCGTATGCTTTGGAAAACAAATTAGATAGTGTGGTATTCCGTCTTTCTCAAGCTCCATTAGTAACTGATATATTTACAATCGATAATGATACACTGAGTGAGAAATTCGAGGCAGTAGAAATGCTTTCTTCGGCAGCAAACGAAGAAGAATTAAATAACTTATTGCTTCACAAATCTCCAATTGTTAAAGTATATGCCTACCGCACCTTGTTGATCAATGAAATGAACATGAATTGCGATTACGAGCTACTGCTTTTGGAAGACACTACATGTGTTGGTTATTTGACCAGAGATCAAATTGTCAACTCAACAGTGAAAGAACTGGTTCAAAATGATCTAAGAATGTACCGTAGCTTTTAGTGCGCCGTGCAGAATACCCAGTAATAATTAAACGGTGCATCGGGACTATAATACAGTCCAATTCCTACCAACCGACTGTCTGGATTAAACATGTTTTCATTGTGTCCTTTACTTGTGTACCATTGCTGGTACGTAGCATCTGCACCAGAATTTCCTGCAGCTATATTTTCTGAATTCACAAACGATTCATTGTAGAATTTTTTGATTCGATCAAATGTCCCACCCACTCTAACCAAATCGTCATTTTTTCGGTCGTATGTGGCATGATTAAAATAATTTTCTGTAGCTAAATCGTAGGCATGGTAGCGAGAAGCATTCGCTAATTTCTCTTCCCAAACAAGTGGTTGCATACCTCGCTTTTTTCGTTCATCGTTGATAAATTTCAATAATTCCAACTCACTTTCATGATTCGCCGAAGGGATTAATTCTCTTCCAGTTGGCATTCCCGAATACATTGCCCCACTTGAATTAGAAACTATTTCTTCCGTTTTCTCCTCAGCTTGAATGACAACTTCCGATACATCAGTATCCTTAAGTCTCGAAAACGAAATAATTAAACTGGCGCTTAAGCTCTGTTGATTATTCCGTGACAGGTTGTCGGACAAAACAACAACTCTTTGCTTAATTTCATCTTTCAGCTCGTCCCATCCATTGCTTTCCGCGAGGTTATTGACATCCGCTCGCTCAAACTTTTGAGCATAACTAATTACTTTTTTCAGGAGGGAATATTCAGCGCGGTCGTTGTGTACATTTTTTGACTTATCAAAGTAAATTTTTGAAGCATAATAATAAGGTGCTGGATTCTCCGGGAAGAACTTCGCATAGCGCTGTGCAGTAGCGAGGCATTTATCTTGATCTTTCTGATACAGCTTAGATAAACGATTAAAAAGAATATCGTTTGAAAACACGAAAGATGGAAGAAATAAGACGAGTAAGAGGATGTTTTTCAAGTTCATAACCAGAGCTATTAGAGAGACGTTCACCTCTATAATACCAGACCAATCAATTCGTTACACACGTATTCCTAACACGCACACATCGTCGATTTGCTCTAGGTCTCCTTTCCAAGAGAAATAGAGTTTCTCTAGGTATTGTTGCTGCTCATTCATGGGTAATGCACAAATTTCACTTAACGCCGCTCTAAATGGTGCATACTTGAATTTTTTACCGTCTGGTCCACCAAACTGATCTGCGAACCCATCTGAAAACAGATAGAGTACATCTTCTTTCTTGAATTTAAATTCTTGCTGTGTAAAATCATTCTTGTGGGTGTAATTTCCAATTGGTTGTTTATCTCCTTTCAGTTCCACAATTTCACGCTGGTTCTCCCCTTCTGTTGATCGAATGATGCAGAGCGAATTATTTGCTCCAGCAAAGGTGAGTTTTTTTGAATGTAAATCAATTGCAATCAGAGAGATATCCATTCCGTCCGACACACTTTCATCACTCCGCTCAAATTTACGAATGACTAAATCACGTGTTTTATCCAAAATATCCTTTGGTTCGTACAACTGAAATTCATTCAACGAGCGACTTAAGGCATCACTACATACAACGCTCATCATAGCGCCTGGAACGCCGTGACCTGTACAATCCGCCACAGCAGTGTACACGATACCATTTTTCTCTTCTAACCAATAGAAATCACCGCTGACCACATCCTTGGGCAAGAAAATTAGAAAACTATCTGGTAAATGGGAATTGAACTGATCTTTAGTTGGAAGAATGGCACGTTGTAACCGTTCGGCATAATTAATTGAGTCTGAAATGGACTGGTTCCTTTCATCCACAATTGCCTTTTGTTCTTGAATCAATTCGTTCTTTTCAGTGAGAATCAAATTCATACGTTTCCTTCTTCTACTGGTCGTGATAAACGCTGTAAGTGCCCCGATTAAAATGATAAATCCAATCACACTCAGATAAACGATGTTTTGAACTTCAGATAATTCCTTATGATACTCTGCCCGCTCCAGTGCAAAATTATTTTCAATCTGAATACTGTCATTGAAATTTTTGGTCAGTAATTGTCGCTTAATATCACCTGCTATTAGATCCTGGGCTCTTCTTTTCTCATCCGACAGCGCTTTCAATTCCACAAAATTCTCGAGTGAAAAATAGGCCTTATCAAAGTCTCCCTTTTTGGAAGCATATTTAGCATACAACTGATAATACTTTTCCTTTAGCGGTTCAAGATCTGGATTGTTTTCAATTAAACTATTAACACTGGTCAACAAACGACTTATGCTGTCTTTGTCTAAATCATCAAACTCATTTCGGCAAATATCTAAGAGTACCGAAGCTTCTACACTAACATCACCGAGACTTCTACGTATGGCTAAAGCTTCTCTCAGCATTTGTGCTTTTTTCGTTTTGCTTAACCCAGAGTTTTCAATTGTAGCATAACCTTGCAAGGTAGTGGCGTAATTATCCTTGTAGCGATTTGGTCCAACGATCGTAAGTGCCTTTTTATAATAATATACAGCACTATCTGCATTTCCCAGATCACTATGCAATATTGCCAATAAGTTATACGAAATAGACTCGCCGTGTTTATTACCAGATTTAATCTCATAAGGCAAACTTCGATATTCGTATTCGAGCGCCTTGTCGAACATACCTATTGAACTATAAATCATTCCAATATTGTGCAGCGCGTAGGTTTGTCCCTGAAGCGCACTGTGCACAGCTTCCGTATTTGTTCTTTTCTTTAGAATTTTTTCGTTCTGACTGAGCGATAACAGCTGAAAATCCAGTGCCTTCTGATAATCTTTCATATCAAAATAGGAGTTCCCAAGATTTCCATAGGCATCTGCAATTCCCTGCTCGTCATTTGCCTTTCTTAAATAAGCGAGTGACTTATAAAACAATTCATTGGATTTGGAAAATTTCGATTGATCCTGGTAATACCAACCCATGTATTGATAAGCACGACCTAGAATTTTGGGACTTTTTGTCTTCTTCGCAAAATAGAGTGCTGAATCGACATATTTTTTGGCCAAATCGACATCCGTGTATTCGTACTTCTCAAATAATTTAAAATAGCGGAACGCATTTTTAGCGTCGGATTCTTGAGCTCGGAGTGTTAAAAAACCAAACAGGACGATGATTAAAAAAGTAGTATGGAATAGTTTAGCACGCATCCAACAAAAATAAGGGAAAAAATCAGATCTCGACCAAGTCGATTTATGAATGTACCGAGTGTTTCTTTTTGCGAAAAATGCTTAACAAGATAAAACTTACCGAAAAAACAGCAAAAAAAGCGACGACTGCCAGCAGAATAGCACCAACAATGTATTGATAGGCGTTAGATTTTACATCTTCAGGTTCTAATGACATTAATGCCGCGTGATCTATTTCTCCGCCAACAATGAATTGTCCAGCTATTAGGCTAGCATATAAAATAAAGGGAATCATAGGCGGAATTGAAATATTCGCCGCTGCAATGAAAAGCACCTTGTTCATTCGAAACAAAATCGCAAGAGGAATTCCAACCAAGAGTTGAAACCCCCAAATCGGAACAATACCCATAAAACACCCAAAACCTAGAGATAATGCTTTACTTAAATTTGATTCATCAGGTTTAATAGCCTCTCTTTTTATTGTTTTGAACGTATTGTAAGAGAATAGCCTTTTTGGATAATAATATAGCAGCGCACCAATCACTAAAACTGAATTTAGCACAGAAATTCGAAAGAAATCTCTTCCCGGTCGAAAATGAGAAACGCGTTCTTCCATATCATAAAGCACACGAATTCCGACGGGATAAAACTTTACACCCTTCCACGCCAAGCGGACGATTACTTCAATTTCAAATTCAAATTTTCGCGTAAAGAAATACATGGATTTGATCGGTTTCATGGGATAAACACGAAAACCTGTCTGCGTGTCAGGAAGTCTAATCCCTGTTTCCAATCTGAACCAAAAATTAGAAAACTTGTTTCCAAAAGAACTCTTTCCTGGGACACCTTCCTGTTGCATATTTCGTGAACCCATGATCACCGAATTCGGATGTTTCTTGGATTCCTCAACCAACAATGGAATATCTTCGGGGAAATGTTGTCCATCAGAGTCGATCGTGATGACGTGATCAAATCCCAATTCTATTGCCTTTTTAAATCCTCTTCGCAACGAAAATCCTTTACCAGAATTTTTCTCATTGGTCAACAAGACGATTCTATCTCTAAAACTTTCTAAAATTGAAACAGTGGAATTGGTACTGCCATCATTGACCACAATTACTGTTGCATTCGGCACCACAAGAAGTATTCGATTCAATACATCTTCCACCGTTTTTTCGTTGTTATACGTGGGGACAAGAATACAACCATTAATTTCAGAAAGCATACCGCAATGTCTTATTTGGGTTGTAAAATTAGTAGAATTCTACTCATTCTTGTCGAAATATTCACACTCAGAAAGCGGAAATACTACTTTTTGGCAAAATCATTGTAAGTTTGTAGTAAAGTTAACAGCTATATGATCAAGTTATTTTCAATCTTACTGGTTTCTGTGAATTTGTTTGCAAGCGCTCCGATCAATAAATTGGACTTCTACTCAGCGTTTAAATCGGATGAAAAGGCAGTTTTAGACAAGGAGATTGCACGATTGAACAAGCTTGAGTGGTCGACATTGAAAGATGCATATTTGGGTGTTTTAATCATGAAAAACTCGCAATTTCAAGCTACACCGGGAGCTAAACTCAGAGCATTTAAAGAAGGAAAAGAACTCCTCGAAAAAGCAATTGCTAAGGAACCTAAAAATGGAGAATTTCGTTTCTTACGCCTTGCCATACAAGAGAAAAGCCCAAAGTTACTTAAGTACGATTCCAATATTGATGAAGACAAAAAGATTCTATTAGACACGTTTTCATCTTTGGACTTCACTGTCAAGAAAGTGATCAAAGCATACGCTGAAAAATCAACCGTTATCTCACCTAAAGAGTTCAAATAACCACATCTTTCGCATGAAAAAAATTCTAGCTATTAACTATTCACAATCAGGCCAGCTTGACGAAATTATTGATAATTATCTTTTACCATTTTCCGAGGCTGATGTTGATCGAATAAAGATAAACACCGAAAAAAAGTTCGATTTTCCATGGAAAATTCCCGCGTTTTTTGACGTGATGCCAGAATGCGTGACAGAAATTCCAACTGCACTTTCACCCTTTTCATTTAAACACGAAACGTATGATTTGATCATCATTGGTTATCAACCATGGTTTTTGTCTCCTTCTATTCCGACGACTTCACTTCTTAAGCATGTTGAGTTCCAAAAACGGTTAAAGAATACACCTGTCGTGACAATTATTGGAGCGCGCAACATGTGGTTGAATGCGCATAAAAGTGTGGTCAACCTTGTGCAACAAGCAGGTGGAAAAATGGTCGGCAATTTACCATTGATTGATAAATCATCGAATCTGTTAAGCGCAGGAAGTATTCTACACTGGATGCTTACAGGGAAAAAGGAGCGAAAATGGGGAGTTTTGCCCATGCCTGGAGTAAGTGAAGAGGATATCAGCGGCGCGGCACAATTTGGAGAGCTGTTAAAAAACTCGTTGGATAACAATCAATTGGACACGTATCAAACTGAACTTGTTACGCACGGTGGATTAATCATCAATACCAACATCCTCTTCATAGAGGGCAGAGCAAAAAAAATCTTCTCCATTTGGGCAAATCTTATTCTAAAAAAGGAAGCTCAAGGCAAAAAACGCAGCTTTTGGGTGAGCTTTTTTAAATACTACTTGGTTGTCGCACTTTTTATCGTCTCACCGTTTGTAATTATCATTTACAACGTTTTAGTTCGCCCTTTCACTTCGAAATCCATTCGAAAACAGAAGGATTATTATACTTTCCTTGGAATTAAGTGAGTCAACTCGTCACCTTAGCAACTGATTGATGGCGTATTAACCGTCTTAATCTTCGAGAAACTCAGTCCGATATTCATTTTAACATTAATTCTTTGGATATTAACCTAGTTAATTAATGGAAAAAAAGTAATTTTGCAACACCAAAATTTTAAACCAGAGGATGTCAGAAGTTTACATAACAAAAACCGCTAATTATTTGCCAAATGAACCCGTTTCGAACGATGAAATGGAGCTTTATTTAGGACAAATTGGTGAGCGTGCTTCTAAATCAAGACGAATTGTTCTGCGTAATAATGGTATTAAACAACGCTATTACGCACTAGATAAAGAGGGGAATCCTACGCATTCTAATGCCGAAATTGCTGCACAAGCCGTTCGTAACCTAATGGACAACGACCCAGCGAAACTAAAGGAGATTGATTTATTAACTTGTGGAACTTCTATTCCCGACCAGTTAATGCCCTCGCATGCTGTGATGGTACACGGTCACCTCCCGGAAACAAATCCAATTGAAGTAATTTCTCCTTCCGGCAACTGTTGCTCGGGAATGCATGGATATAAATACGCCTACCTAGCACTAAAAGCTGGAGATGCTAAAAAAGCCGTTTGTACTGGGTCTGAGCGTTTGTCGCGTATGCTACACGCCGATCAATTTGAGATTGAAGTTCAAAAAATGGGTGAACTTGAAGATAATCCTTACTTGGCTTTTGAAAAAGATTTTTTACGCTGGATGTTATCCGATGGTGCAGCGAGTTTTCTCATGGAAACTGAAAAAAATAAAGAAGGAATTTCCTTAAGAGTGGATTGGATCGAAGCTTATTCTTTTGCGAATGAAGCAGAGACCTGCATGTACATGGGGAATGAGAAATTGGAGAATGGTCAAATGAAAAGCTTCATGGACTATACACCAAGCGAAGTTATGGAGCAATCGATCATGACAATTAAGCAAGATGTTAAATTGTTAGGCGAAAACATTGTACGACTTGGATTTAAGAAATTAGAAGGTTCTATCAAAAATAAGGGGTTATCTGCTGATGATATCACCTATTTCCTTCCGCACATGTCAAGCTTTTTCTTTGAAAGTAGAATCGCAGATATGCTGACAGAGTGCAATATGCACATCCCGAAAGAACGTTGGTTCACAAACCTTGAAAACACAGGCAACGTTGGGGCAGGATCTATCTTTCTAATGGTAGATGAACTATTCAACAGTGGAAAACTGAAAGTTGGGGACACTCTCCTACTTGCAATTCCAGAAAGCGCTCGTTTTTCATATGTTTTCAGCATGCTAACGGTTTGTTAACAGTTTATTCAAAATGAAAAAGGAACATCTTCCACAGGACAAAAGCTCTCTAGAGAATTTCACGCGTGAGGTAGTCTATGTCAAAAATGAAGATGGGAAATACGAAACTGAACTTAGCACTGGCTGGGAAACAAAAACCGTAGCGCTAGACAATGCTTGGGATGAAATCAACAGAAGAACAGAAGAAGCTAAACAGGAATGTTTGGATGGTAAAATCAGTCCAATTGGTTACTACTTAGAGTTGCGACTTATGGATATGCCTGTTCTTGCAGGATATACAGGATTTTTCAAATGGCAGATCAAAAGACACATGAAACCGCACGTTTTCGCAAAACTTTCTGACAAAAAACTCCAAAAGTATGCCGAAGCTTTCGACATTACTATCAACGAATTAAAGAACTTCAATCCATCGTGAGCGAATACAACCACATACAAACGGCACATTGCGAAAATGGTGTCACAGTTAGTCTTTTAAGACAACAAGGATTGGAATTCATGAATGAACCATTGGCATTTGGCATGGGCTCAGGATTGTTTTACATCCACATTCCCTTTCTTAAAGTCAACGGTGGACCTGCGATTTCATTTCGTTCCATGCCTGGATCGATTTTTAAACGGACATGTAAAACGTTGAACGTAAAAGTTGAACGTAAGAAATTCTCAAACAAACAAGCTGCAGAAGATTTTTTAGACAAACAACTCGATGCAGGTAGAACTGTAGGATGTCAAGTTGGTGTCTTTCATCTCCCCTATTTCCCAAAGGAGTATCGCTTTCACTTTAATGCGCACAACTTGATCGTTTTCGGTCGCGACGGTGATAATTTCTTAGTGAGTGATCCTGTTATGGAAACGACAACTTCACTCACCCGTGCCGAACTAGAAAAAGTACGTTTTGCCAAAGGAGCGCTTGCACCAAAAGGACACATTTACTTTCCAAAAGAAGAAGCTCCGATTATCACCAACGAAATGATTAACGCGGGAATTATCCGTGGAATCAAGCACAATGTGCGAGACATGCTCTATATTCCTTCCAACGTGACAGGTATTCGTGGTATTAAACATACCGCAAAGAAAGTACGCAAATGGCGTGACCAAGTTGGTGAACGTCAAGCAGGTTTGTTTTTGGGACAAATCGTGCGAATGCAAGAAGAAATTGGAACAGGTGGTGGAGGATTTCGCTTTATTTACGCGGCATTCCTTGAAGAAGCAAGCGAAAGATTAGGCAACGATAAATTGATGGGAATCTCAGAACAATTCACAAAAGCTGGAGACCTTTGGAGAGATAGCGCTTTGCAAATGGCTGGGATCTATAAAGGTCGAATTACCGCGCAGAAAGATTTCGACCACGCCGCAGATATTATGATAGAGATCGCCGAAGCGGAAAAGAAAGCGCTGCTGGATTTATCTAAACTAAAACTACGCTAAGTTCGAATGTCCAATGTCATTGAACTATACAATGTATCAAAAAAATATCCTAAAGCCACTCGTTTTAGTTTAAAGGACATCACTTTCTCTATAAAACAAGGTGATAAAATTGGCATCTTCGGTCCAAACGGCGCTGGAAAAACAACATTGATGTCGATCTTGTGTCGCATCTTACCCCAAACAAGTGGAACCGTCGACTACAAACACAACGATGCATCAGTCGATTCAAAACAATTTCTGCATTCCATCGGTTACGTCCCACAAGATTTTTCGTTCTACCCAGAACTCACACCGTATCAAAATCTGATGTACTTCGGAACGCTTTACTCGATTCCAAAAAGCGAATTAAAAAACCGCATCGATGAATTGATGACTGTTCTTGGGTTAAATCACGTTACGCATAAGAAAATTCACACCTTTTCGGGTGGAATGAAACGCAGGGTAAACTTGGCTATTGGGATCATTAATAATCCTGCTATTCTGTTTCTAGACGAACCTACGGTTGGTGTCGACGTGCAAAGCAAGAACGCAATTATGGCGTATTTGGAAGAATTGAACGCCAAAGGAACGACTGTTGTTTATACTTCGCATCACATGAATGAGGCAGAGCATTTTTGCAATACCATTGTTTTAATCGACCAGGGGGAACTTATCGTTCAGGGCGAAATAAAGGAAGTGATCAGTCAACACAATGCAAGCGATTTACAAGCATTATTTTTACAATTAACTGGTAGCGAATACCGCGATTAATGAGAAAACTGGGAGCGAGCATATACAAAGAGATTCTCTTACTTATCAATGATAAAGTAGGACTGCTCCTCATGTTCATGATGCCAATTTTGCTTGTTTTTATTATAACGATTGTTCAAGACAGCACGTTTAAACTCGTCAATGATAACAACATAGAACTTATTGTTGTCAACAAAGACAAAGGAGCATTAGGCGATAGTTTGATTTCCATTTTAGCGCATTCAGGAACGTATAAAATAACTTCCAGAAACGAATTGACTGAAGCCGAAATTGAAAAAACACTGCTCAGCGACAATCAATTGTTAGCCCTCGTTCTTCCTGAGTCATTTACGGAGAGCTTAACAGCAAAAGCAAAAAGCATCAGTTCTGAGATGTTGAGTGAATTTGACATTATTGAAGCCACTGAGCAAAAATCAGTTGGCACCATTCCAATTGCACTTTACTACGATCCTGTGCTTCAGGACAATTTTAGAATGTCTGTCAGTCACTCCATTCGCTCTTTTCTAAGCGTGCTGGAAAATCGATTGATGATCGAACAACTCTACGTGGAAATGGGATTTGATGAAATTCCAACCAGTATGGAAGATAAATTCTTTGACAATCAAACGACCATTGAGCAAATTTCTGCCAACTCTTCATCGGGAGATGTCATTCCAACTTCCACGCAGCATAACGTTCCGGCTTGGTCCATTTTCGCTATGTTCTTTATGGTGATTTCTTTGGGTGGAAATATTGTGAAGGAACGTTTAAGCGGAAGCTTTGTGCGACTTCAAACCATTCCATCCAGTTTTTCTTTGGTGTTGATAAGCAAAATGTTCACGTATTTGTTTGTCGCATTGCTTCAATTAACGGTGATCTTCTCACTTGGGAAATTCGTTTTTCCGCTAATTGGACTTCCTTCACTGGATTTACCATCAAACGTATTGGGTTTAATTCTCATTTCAGCGCTCTCTGCTTTTGCCGCAATCAGCTTTGCTATGTTGGTCGGTACGTTTGCTAAAACAGTTGAACAAGCCAATGGATTTGGAGCTATCACCATTATTATTTTGGCAGCAATTGGTGGAGTTTGGGTGCCAACATTTGTGATGCCCTCATACATGCAGACGATCGGAAATATTTCACCTTTGCATTGGTGCTTAGAAGGATATTATACCCTATTTTTGAAGGGTGGAGATTGGTATTTGTTATCCCCCACAATTTTGTTCCTAATATTTTTTATATTAGCGTGTCAAATTTTGATATACAGTAAATTAAAAATTCAAAATTACATTTAAATGAGTCAGTCGAGAGAAGAACTAACGTTAGAATTAA
>CAZXRU010000020.1:0-70026 GCA_964643345.1 uncultured Fluviicola sp. | reverse complement strand
TTACCCGTTAAACTTGGCCATTGGTTTCTATAGCTCGAAGCAAAACGCGCACACCCGTGAGAACCAGCTAATGCAGGATTCAGGTAGAGGGGATTAGCGTAGAACTGCGTAAACTGTGGGTCCTGCGCCATTGTATTATTAGCTATCAGCGATAGTGAACCCAGTAACAGTAATCTTTTAAGTCCTTTCATTCAACTTGGTTTAGTCCTTCGTTTCAAATATACTAAAACGACATTTTCGCAATAAAGTTACAAATATGCAAATTGAAGTATAATAATCAAAGATTTGTTACGTTTTTTTGTGTGTTCATGAAGAATGATATTGATATTTGTCCTATGAAAATGAAAGCTGATTTTGGATTTAGTGTTTTAGTTATAAGAATTTGTGTTGTTATTGCCCTAATTTGTAGTGTTTTCGATTCTTTTGGTCAAGAAGAAATCTTTACTATAAGTTGGGAAGAGCCAAAAGTTATCACATTCGACAATAAGGAAATAAAACTTCCATCAATTAGCGGACAGCAGCTGGATGGAAATAAACCTAATTATTTTGTACGTCAGGAAGTCGCGAATGCAAATATTGAGTTAACGCTAGAAGTGGTATCATCCGAAGGTGCAACCAAAAACGATTTACACTATTTATCGACACAGTATATAGAAGTCGGTGCCTTGCGGTATGATTTAAAGATCGCAAGATCCAATATGGAGCAGCACCTTGTATTAAATTTATTTCCTTTTTACAAAGAAAACGGAATGATAAAGAGGATAACCTCTTTTAAAATAACTAAAACCCCATCTTCACAGCCGAATGTTTTTATGGAAAAGGATTTTGTGTCTAATTCTGTTTTAAGAAGTGGTTCGGGTTTTTGGTATAAGGTATCTGTCATAGAAGATGGGATCCATAAAATTGATAAAGCCTTTTTAGAAAGCTGTGGTATAGATGTTTCAACGCTCGATCCAGACCATATTCATATCTACGGCAATGGAGATGGTCGGTTACCAGAGCTGAATTCTGAACCGCGAACGGATGATTTGGTAAATAACGCCATTCAAGTCATAGGTGGAGGTGACGGCTCCTTCGACGACGATGATTATATTTTGTTTCATGCTTGGGGACCACATCGCTGGTATTTTGATGGAACCAATTCATTTGATCAGGATAGAAATCCTTATTCAGATGTTTCATGCTACTTTATAAATATTAACCCCAATGTACCACCATTGAGAATCACTTCAATTTCGAATTCACCGAATGCTGTGACTCATAATGTAAACGCGTATTCTTATTATGATGTGCACGAGCTGGACGCAGTAAATTTGGTAGGTGGAGGTCAGCGCTGGTATGGAGAGGTATTTGATACAGATTTGATCCGCATTTTTAATTTTAGTGTTCCATCAATTGATAATACAGCGCCAGCAGTATTTCAGGTTTCTATAGCTTCTAACGGCTCAAGTGGTACTGGGACTTCCCAAGCATACAGCGTTAATGGTATTCCATTGTTTGATACGACTTTGCCAACTGCAACGGAGTATGGAAGAATGACTTCAACAATGAGTTTAAACAATCCCCCCCCAAGCATTCCTTTTCGTATTGCAATTACCAGAAACAATCCAAGTACACTGACGTATTTAGATCGTATTTTGCTCAATGCAAGAAGACAGTTGACGTTTGTAGGCACTCAGCTTGGTTTTAGAGATGCAAATTCAATCGGAGTTGGAAATGTTGCATCGTACAGTATTGCAAATCTTCCATCATCAACTGGATTTGTATGGGAAGTTACCGACCGTCACCAACCTCGATTGGTGAATGGAGATTTTTTTGGATCAAATTTCGAATTTCAACAGAATGCCGATAGCTTGCGAGAATTTGTGGCTTCTGATGGCGTGAACTTTAAAATACCAGTCCGAGTAGGAGTTGTTGAAAATCAAAATCTTCATGGTTTAGAACAAGCAGACTATTTATTGGTGACGCATAAAAACTTCACCGCGCAAGCAAATCGTTTAGCAAATTTACATCGTGCAAATGGTACTACCGTGCATGTTGTGACAAGTGAGCAAGTATTCAATGAATATAGCTCTGGAATGTTAGATCCCACAGCTATTCGGATGTTTGCAAAGATGTTTTATGATCGAGGAGCGTTAAGTCCTGAAACGCGACCGCAGAGTTTATTGTTATTCGGCGATGGAACCTACGATCCAAAAGGTAGGGTGGCAAATAATAATAATTTTATCCCCACCTATCAAATGCTTAACTCAGAGAATCATATTGAGGCAATGGTTACGGATGATTACTATGGGATGTTAGACGATAACGAGAGCATTAATCCAAGTGACGCCTTAGATATAGGAGTAGGGCGCTTGTTGATTTCCGACAATGAAATGGCACGACAACAAGTGGACAAGATTCAGCACTACATGCGCAATGGATCAAATCTTTACTCAACGGCAAATACGAACTGCAGCAGCGATGATGGATCAAATACGTTTGGTGATTGGCGAACAAAATATGTTCAAATTGCCGATGACGAGGAAGAAGCTTATTTTATAGATAACGATGTTGAACCACAATACGATATTGTAACGGCCAATCATCCTTCAATGAATTGCGATAAAATTTATTTGGATGCATATCCACAAGTTACAACTGCTGGTGGACCTCGATATCCTGAAGTTAACGAGGCTATTAATGACAGGATTGAACGCGGAGCACTGGTTGTAAATTATGTGGGACATGGTGGACCAGTAGGTGTTGCTGAAGAACGTGTGATCACACTTCCACAAATTCAAGAATGGAAAAATATTGATAAACTGGCACTAATAGTTTCTGCTACCTGTGAATTTGCAAAATTTGATGATCCAGAAAGAGTTTCTGCTGGTGAATGGGCTTCAATCAATCCCTATGGTGCAGCAATTGCACTTATGACGACAACAAGATCTGTTTACTTTGGGGTCAATACCTTTACAGGACTTTCTTTTTTTCAACATGTATTTCAGCGTGATGCAGATCATCAACCACACACGTTTGGTGAGATTATTCGAAGAACCAAGAATGGAGTGCCAGGAAGTAACAACAAGCGAAGCTTTACACTGATCGGAGATCCAGGACTAAAAATTGCATTACCACGAATGAATGTCGTAACAGATAGTATCAATGGATTTTCACCAGCGATCACAATGGACACACTTCGAGCACTTAGCAAAGTGACAATAAAAGGTCACCTCGAAGATTTTGATGGAGCGGATTTGACAAATTTCAATGGTTTTATCTACCCATCCGTTTACGACAAGCCAAAGATGCAACAAACGTTGAGCAATGATGGATCGCTAGAATCCCCAGTTAAAATCTTTGAACTTCAAACGAATCGATTGTACAGGGGTAAGGCTAGCGTGACAAACGGTCAATTCGAGTTTACATTTATTGTTCCAAAGGACATTGATTATAGCTTCGATTTTGGGAAGATAAGTTATTATGCAGAAAATGGTGTGATCGATGCTCTAGGTAATGATAAGCGCTTTTATGTTGGTGGTGTCAATCCAAACGGGTTAGACGATAATATCGGACCTGAGATTGAAATTTTCTTAAATGATGAGAACTTTGTCAACGGAGGAATTACAGATGAAACGCCACAGTTAATTGTTAAAGTCTTTGATGAAAATGGAATTAACGCGGTTGGAAATGGCATTGGTCACGATTTTACGGCAATCTTGGATCAAGAAACGAGTAAACCGATTGTTTTAAATGATTATTACACGGCTGATTTAGATTCTTATCAGTCCGGCGAAGCGCGCTATAATTTTACGACAATAGAACCCGGCGTTCACACATTAACAGTAAAAGTTTGGGATGTGAACAACAATTCATCTGAAAGTACAGTTGAGTTTGAGGTGCGTGAAAAAGAGGAGTTGAGTTTAGAACATGTCTTAAACTATCCAAATCCGTTTACCACCTCCACAGAATTTTTCTTTGAACACAATCAGGTATGTAGTCATTTAGAAGCACAAATTCAAGTTTTAACTGTTTCAGGAAAATTGGTTCGAACAATCAATCAGCTCGTACATACGGAAGGATTTCGTTCTGAAGGAATCCACTGGGACGGCCGAGATGATTTCGGAGATCAGCTTGCCAAGGGGGTCTACGTCTATCGCTTATTGGTTCAAACTCCGGATGGAGAACGAGCAGAAAAACTAGAAAAATTAGTTATTTTAAAGTAATTGCACAATAAAGGTGGTTCAAAACCGTATATTTGCAAGTTCATAATTAAAGAAAAATGATAAAATATAGTGTAGCCACTCTATTTCTACTTATTGCAGGGGCTTCTTTTGCTCAACCAACTGGAGGAAGTGGAGTTACTGACAATGATCTTCAGTTGAATACCATAACGACAGCCGTCCCCTTTTTGTCCATTACACCGGATTCAAGAGCCGGAGGTATGGGAGACGCTGGAACTGCGCTTAGTCCAGATGCAAATTCTATCTATTGGAATACTTCTGTTCTTAACTTTGCTGAAGACCAATCAGAGATTAGTATTTCATACACGCCATGGTTGAGACAGTTGACAAATGATATTCATTTATCATACGTTTCTGGCTTTTATAGATTTGGTGATCGTCATTCAGTAGGTGGTGCGCTTCGGTTTTTTAGCTTAGGTGAAATTACATTTACCGATGAAAGCGGAAATATTATCCGTGATGATAAACCAAGTGAATACGAAATTGTTGGTGGTTACGCATTTAAAACATCGCGTAGAACAAGCGTTGGACTAAACGGTAAATTTGTTTATTCAAATCTTACAGGTGGTTTGACCGTGCAAGGGGTAAATACTAAACCTGGTATTGCTGGTGCGGCAGATATTTCTTTCTCCTACTTCAACGATGAAGCTAGAATTGGAAACGTAAAAGGGACGTACATCTTTGGTACAACGATCAATAATATTGGTAATAAAATACAGTACTCAGATGTCGGTTCTAATGCCCCTGGGGACTTTTTACCAATGAATCTTAAAATTGGAAACTCTTTTAATGCACAGTTAGATAAGTATAACTCGTTAACATTTTCGTTAGACATCCAGAAATTATTAGTGCCTACACCTGCGTATTACGGATTTGATGAGGACGATAATTTGGTTCTCCAATCGGGTAAAAGTAATGATGTGGGTGTTATTGCTGGAATGATACAGTCATTTTATGATGCCCCAGGAACACTTGTTTTAGATGATAATGGTGATCCAATTCAGAACCCTGATGGAAGCTTTCAAGTTGTGAAAAACTCACGTTTTAAGGAAGAATTGACGGAGATTAATATTGCGGCTGGATTAGAATACTGGTATAACAATACCTTGGCAATTCGTGCAGGGTATTTTTATGAGAATCAAAACAAAGGAGCACGTCAATATTTCAACTTTGGAATTGGGTTTAAGTACAACCGTTTTGGAATTGATGTATCCTATTTAGCTGCCGTAAAGAGAAATAATCCGCTGGCAAACACCTTGCGTTTCTCACTGAGAATGACACTTGGAGAGAATAATGGTAGTGCAGCTTCTACTGAATAACCACCTATGAATTTGAGAATTGGATACGGCATCGATGTACATCGTTTGGAAAAAAATATTCCATTGTACATTGGGGGCATTTTAATTGAATCAGAGCATGGAGCCGTAGGTCATTCAGACGCAGACGTTCTGTTACACGCTATTTGTGATGCACTTCTTGGAGCTGCAAATCTTCGAGATATTGGTTTTCATTTTTCTGATAAAGATCCACAATACAAAGGTATTGATAGTAAAATATTACTCGCTGAAGTAATGAAACTCATTAAGGAGAAGGGGTATCACGTTGTAAATGTTGATTCAACGGTAATTCTTGAAGCACCGAAGCTAAATCCACACATTCCAAAAATGCAAGAAACGATTGCTGCTATTCTATCTGTCAATGTTGATGCTGTATCAATCAAGGCAACAACGCACGAAAAGGTGGATTCCTTTGGACAATTGAACGCAATAAAAGCCTACGCAGCGTGTCTTTTGAATAAGTAGACTGCCTTTCACTTTTTTCTAAGACAGATATAATTATATTTGTAATTAAACGCACAACATGAAAACATCACAGGACTATACCACAAAGGAAGCACTTTTAGAATTGTACAATAAACCGTTGTTGGAACTTGTATTCGAGGCTGCAACAGTGCACAGACAATTCCATAATCCGAGAGAAGTACAAATGTCTTCGCTGTTAAGCATTAAAACGGGTGGATGTCCAGAAGATTGCGGTTATTGTCCACAAGCGGCACGTTACCACACAGATGTTGAAGCACATAAGCTAATGTCGGTTGAATCGGTGATTGAACAAGCTAAAAATGCGAAAGAAAACGGCTCATCTCGTCTTTGTATGGGAGCGGCTTGGAGAGAAGTGAGAGATAACAAAGATTTTGACAATGTGATCGAAATGGTTCAGGCGGTAAACGATCTCGATATGGAGGTGTGTTGTACGCTTGGAATGATGAATGAAGAGCAAGCCAAACGTTTGAAAAATGCTGGACTTTTTGCCTACAATCACAATTTAGATACTTCAAAGGATTATTACGACGATGTCATTTCGACACGAGAGTACGAAGATAGATTGAACACGATTGACAATGCACGAAAAGCAGGAATTTCAGTTTGTTCGGGTGGAATTATCGGAATGGGTGAAGCAATTGAAGATCGAATTGGATTATTGATGAGTTATATGGAAATGGAAACACCACCAGAATCCATTCCAATCAATGCGTTGGTGGCTGTGGAAGGAACTCCAATGGCAGAACAAAAACCAATTGAACAATGGGAAATGATCCGAATGGTTGCAACAACGAGAATCGCTTTTCCTCAGTCAGTAGTTCGTTTGTCCGCGGGAAGAACAAAAATGAACATGGAAGCTCAAGCACTTTGTTTTATGGCGGGCGCAAGTTCAATTTTTGCTGGAGATAAGTTGTTGACAACACCAAATCCTGAGTTTAATGAAGATCAGGAAATGTTTAAGATATTAGGTTTGATCCCAAAGCAATCATTTGCAGATGGCGAGAAACCAGTGAGTCAACCCGACCCAATTATTGAAGCGAGAAAGCAAAAGGAAGCAGCGCGAGCTGAAGAGCTGAAAATCGCTAGAGAGAACGCGCAAAGAGATGGTTTTGAACCGCGAAAAGTCACGACGGTAGATGCATTATAGATGGATCAAAAACTAAAAGATAAATTAGCTAAACGCAAACAAGAAGGGACTTTAAGGTCCCTTTCTTGCGAAAAGGGGTCAATTGATTTCTATTCCAATGATTATTTGGGGCTAGCAACTGTAGAAATAAAGACTGCCGAAATCAAGTTTGGTTCAACAGGTTCACGGTTAATATCTGGCACTAGTGAAGAAGCTTTGAGTGCTGAAAAGAAGGTGGCAGAGCGATTTCATTCCGAAGCAAGTTTAATCTACAATTCAGGCTACGATGCCAACGTTGGTTTTTTCAGTGCAGTACTTCAGCGTGGAGATACCATTTTGTATGATGAACTGATTCACGCCAGCGTTCGCGACGGCATTCGACTGAGTTTTGCCAATGCACGCTCATTCAAACACAATGATTTAATCGACCTAGAACAACAACTTGAGCGCGCAGAAGGAGTGAAATATATTGCAATTGAATCCCTTTATTCCATGGATGGGGATTTTGCTCCTTTGGAAGACATTGTTGCCTTGGCAGAAAGACACAACGCATACCTCGTCGTTGATGAAGCACATGCTGCTGGAGTTTTTGGTGAAGGAATAGCGACAGAATTAAATTGTCAGTCTCAGCTATTTGCGCGATTGGTGACCTTTGGTAAAGCCTATGGATCGCATGGTGCAGCAATTTTAGGAAGTAAAGAATTAATTCAATACTTGTACAATTTTTCGCGCTCTTTTATCTATACAACTGCATTACCGCCGTCAGCATATGAACGAATAGAATATACTATCTCCTACTCATCACTGGTAGAACGCAGAAATACCTTGATGGAAAATATAGCCTACTTCAGAAAGTTGATGAAAGGTATTAAGCTTGTTTCTGGAGAAAAATCGCCGATTCAAATTATTCATTGTGGAGACGTATCTCACTTGTCGTCAGTTTCGGAGCAGCTTCATCAAGAAGGAATGATGGTCAAAGCAATTTTTTCACCTACAGTTCCCAAAGGCAAAGAACGACTGCGCATATGTCTTCACTCATTTAATAAACCAAATGAAATTGAGCAGCTTGTGGCAATTATCCGTTCCTCAGTTCAATAAAAAAGCATCCACCATAAGGCGAATGCTTTTCATGCAGTGAACATGTTGGTTTAAAATTGATGCATAACGTACTGATTCAACTCATTTTTAGAACTATTAAAACTAAAGACTGAATTAACCAAGTAGTAATTGTACTTGTCGTAAGTGAAGCTGTACGCATACTTTGCATAGGCCAAACGATCACTTTCAAAGCTAAATATACTTGCAATTTGGGCAACTTGTGAAGAACTAATCAATCTGCTTCGTGTAGCTTGTTTTGCAACGTTCATTTTACTGCTTGAAAACGATTCTTCGTTGATTGCATGAATAATGGACTGCATCTGACCATCGCTAATGTATCGATGCATATTGTTGCTCGGGTGATTTGGGTAATGCACTGGTTGATGGACTGGTGCGCAACATGCATATACTGGCTGTGAATGGTGACTGTTATAAGAAGCATGGTAATTTACTTTCTTCTTTTTGTGATATGAAGTATGTCCTTGATTTGAAGCATGACATGTTGTCGAATAATTCTGAGCATTCACAAAATAAAGATTAGAAAATAAGAATGCGGCGATAATAAGTACTGACTTTTTCATAACACATAATTTAATTGGTTAATACTGACTAGCGAAAAACCAAATTATGTGCCAAAAGAAAATTTAGCGAGCCGATTCATTTTTAACTCGTTGATAATCAATTAGAATAATTCCAATTAACAATACCGCGATGAGTACAGGAATTCGGTAACGTACAATGGCACCAAGCACAGGTGTCACCCAACCAATGATTAAGGAAAGTCCAATCATAAAAATTAGCGCAGCAATTATTAAACCCACGTCACTGGATGTTAATTTCTTTCGTCGCATAAACGCAAAGATGATGAATAGGTAAAGTAAGATAAGTTCTATGATTGCCGGATATTTCAACCAACTTCCGGGATCATTAAAGAACGGTCGCAGTAAGACATTGCAGAGCGCTTCCGGAATATTTTTTAGGAGTTGCGGAAATGAATTATTGATTAGCGTTACTTCAATGTAGCCATCGCTTCTTCTATTTTCAAAAAAAACAAACCACTTTTCTCCAGTAGGTTCAAGACGGATAGGTACTGGCTCTTTCATGGATCCATGTTCCAAAATCATTGCATTCATTGGTTTCGAAATGGATACAGAATCACCCTCAAAGATAAGTTCGTTTATTTGTTCTGGAGTGAAGAAGTAAAAACAGGTATCCGCGTAGGCGTGGACGCCACCTCTTCCTACATTTTTGAAATCAAACTGTTTTCTTGAAAGGAGATGCACCGCCTTATCTGTTTCATTTTGAAAAATAAAAATCCCTGCCGATAACAGACCAAGGAGAATTAGTCCAGCACCTAAAATTTTGAACTTAGGAAGTAGCGTGTAAAGTCCATAAAACAGTAAGGCAGGAAGCAATGCTAGCAATATGTACGGTTTAAACGAGAGCAGGAGAATAATTCCCAGTGCGACATATACCCAACGAAGGGTAGTACGTTCACTTCCCAGTAAGCCGCGGATAAAAAGTGCTATTCCAAGAAACATAAATGGCTCTTTCAGTATTCCAGCAGTCCAAAAAAGTAAACTTGGGACAAAAAGTATGATGAAAAACAGTAATGTTTGAGGCAACGTTGTTCGGTTCACAAACCCTAGAAATAGTTGTTTCAAGGCAATCGTTGAAACAAAACACATGAAAAACAGGTGAATTGCTGGGTTATTAAAGCTTATAAAATGAATGACACTATGAATCCTCATTATATTCCTATTGTCATTTATAATCGATTGCTCACCCGCGTCCCAGTGATGAGTTTCTGTCAAATACTGCGCAATCAATTGGGTTTGATCTCCGTAACCAAAAAGCAATTTGAAATAGTCGGCGGGATTGGTGTAGAAAATACTGTTTAAGATTTTACTTTCCGACATAAATGCTCCAGCGTCAGCGCTTAAGGAACCATTTCCATAAATTTCACTGTAGACGTAAAGGAAATAGAATCCAACAATGACTTTAATTAAAAATGCGAGTGGAAGCAACCACGCGTTTAGAGTGCCCGTGTTAAGCAGTTTCCAGTACCGAAAAGCGAAGAAAAAAACTAGAAAAAGGAAGCCAGTGTAAATGAGCACGCAGTATTTTTTTACTAAAATAGAAATAATCAATTATTCTGTGTCACATTGTCTAAAATCTACGCCACTTTGTCACAAAAAATGAGATGGCATAATCATTGACTTCAAGGCTTGTTGTAAAAATTAAAAAATAAAAAGAATGAAAACAGGTCAAATTAATGTTCA
Organism: uncultured Fluviicola sp.; assembly: GCA_964643345.1. Taxonomy (GTDB): domain Bacteria; phylum Bacteroidota; class Bacteroidia; order Flavobacteriales_D; family Crocinitomicaceae; genus UBA4466. The sequence continues at coordinate 59,471 of CAZXRU010000020.1, read as the reverse complement.
AACGGAGAATATTTTTCCAATCATTAAGAAATTCTTGTATTCTGATCATGAGATTTTCTTACGCGAATTGGTGTCAAACGCAGTTGATGCATCTCAAAAATTGAAATTTTTCGCTTCAAATGGAGAGTTTAAGGGTGAGGTAGGAGATTTGAAAGTGGAAGTGATTTTGAATAAAGAGGAAAAAACGCTGACAATTCGCGATCGAGGGATTGGGATGACATCGGATGAAATCGATAAATACATCAACCAGATTGCATTTTCAGGTGCAGAAGAATTTGTTCAAAAATACAAAGGAAAGGAAGGAGCAGAGCAAATCATCGGTCACTTTGGATTGGGGTTCTACTCGGCATTTATGGTGGCTGAAAAGGTGCAAATTCGTACACTTTCACGTGAAAAAGGAGCACAGGCTGTTCAGTGGGAAAGTAACGGTTCACCTGAATACACGATTACCGAAATAGAAAAAGAGGACCGCGGAACAGATATCATTTTGTTTATTAATGAGGAGTCCAAAGAGTTTTTAGAAAAAGGAAGAATTCAAGGGATTCTTGATAAATACTGTAAATTCTTGCCAGTTCCTGTTGAATTTGGAACTAAAACAGAGTACATTGACGATCCAGCTGGAGAAAAAGACGAGAACGGAAAGGTAAAGCGTGTTTCAGTTGATGTTCCAAATCAAGTAAATAACGTTGAACCGGCGTGGACAAAAGCTCCTATTGATTTAAGCAATGAGGATTACAATAGCTTCTACCGAGAATTGTACCCGATGACATTTGAATCACCGTTGTTTCATATCCATTTGAACGTTGATTATCCGTTCAATTTGACTGGGATCCTTTATTTCCCGAGAATCAAGGAAAATATTGAAGTTCAACGCAACAAAATCAACTTGTATTCGAACCAGGTGTTTATTACAGACAGCGTTGAGGAAATTGTACCTGAATTTTTGACATTGTTGCACGGTGTGATTGATTCACCAGATATTCCTTTGAACGTTTCTCGTTCGTATTTACAAAGCGATGGAAATGTGAAGAAAATTTCTGCGCATATCACTAAGAAGGTAGCGGATAAATTAGCGGAGATGTTTAAAAAAGACCGCGCTGATTTTGAATCGAAATGGGGTGATTTACAACTGTTTGTTCAGTATGGAACTTTGTCTGATGATAAATTTGCAGATAAAGCGAAAAGTTTTGCTTTAGTGAAGAACACGGAGGGAGCTTTTTATTCTATCGAAGAATTTAAAGAAAAAGTTGCGACGCTTCAGACCGATAAAAATGAGAAAGTGGTCATGCTGTACACGAACAATGTAGAAGACCAGTTTGGTTTTGTTCAGAAGGCAAAAGCACGTGGATATGAAGTATTGGAGTTGGATGGACCGTTGGCTCCTCACTGGATTGCGAAAATGGAACAATCGTATGAGAACATAGCATTCGCACGTGTTGATGCAGATACCTTAGATAAGTTGATTAAGAAAGATGAAGAAATTCCTTCTAAACTTTCAAAAGAAGATGAAGAAAAATTGAAGCCATTGTTCGAAGGAGCAGTAAATAAGGATAAATTTACGGTTCAATTTGAGAGTATGAATTCAGACGATGCTCCTATCATCATCACCCAACCAGAGTTTATTCGTCGTATGATGGAACAACAGAAAATGGGAGGCGGTGGCTTCATGGGCGCGTTTCCTGACATGCACAATCTTATGGTAAATGGAAATCATCCTAAAATTGAAGCGATTTTGAAAGAGAAATCTAAAAAATCGAAGGAGCAGAAGGTAAAACAACTGACTGATATAGCGCTGCTTTCACAAGGATTGTTGAAGGGCGAGGAACTGAATAAGTTCATCGAGCGAAGTATCGAATTGGTATAAGAAATAAAATAAACAAGCGTTGCTGGCGAACATCCAGCAACGCTTTTAAATTAAAGTGTAGCGCGTGTATAAGTGGATATTGGCTTTTGTTGGATTTTTTGTTTTTGGCAGGAACTTTTTAGGTGCAATCTTCGGATTTTTTATAGGGTCCTTTATTGACAACTACCTTGGCGTAGTTAGTCGGGCCAAAACACAAGCGCAAAGTGAAGGAAGGACTTTTAGTCCCGAAGATTTGTTTCAGTATTACCAGCAACGATCCACAACAAGCGATGTTCCGACGATGCTTATGGCGCTTTCTGCCTCTGTTATGCGTGCGGATGGAAAGGTGTTAAAGGCAGAATTGAATTTTGTCAAATCGTTCCTTGCTCAGCAGTTTGGAAATCAGTATTCGACTCAGCACTTACAAACACTCAAGCATTTTTTAGACTCTGGCGAAATTCCTCTTCAGAAGATTTGTCAGGATATTCGCACGCGTATGCAACCAGAAGTGCGTGTTCAGCTGTTGCATTATCTATTTGGAATTGCAAAAGCAGACGGGGAAGTTTCTGTCAGCGAAATCAATGTAATACAGCAAATAGCGTCTATGATGGGCGTCTCTCAGGTTGATTTTGAGAGTGTGAAGAACATGTTTTATCGAAATGTCGACTCAGATTACAAAGTACTTGGAATTGAACCCAGTGCCACCGACGAGGAGGTAAAAAAGGCATATCGAAAAATGGCGATCAAATTCCACCCTGATAAAGTAGCGCAAATGGGAGAGGAGTACCAAAAAGGAGCCAAGGAAAAATTCCAGAAAATTCAAGAGGCTTACGATGCTATTAAGCAGCGAAGAGGCATGAAGTAATTCAAATTCGTTCATTCTATTGGCGTAATTCACAAAAGAAAATGTAAGTTTGTGGGTTCTGGAAATGGAACACGCTATAATCTATATTACTCTTAATTCACTTGCGGTATTTAATGTATTGGTGATTTGTTCTTTCCTATTGATCAGGAAAAATAACAGTATCCCGAATTACATACTTGCCCTTATTTTTCTAGTTCCAGGGTTGTATTTTGTCGACAATGTTCTGATCAGCACTCAGGTCATTTATTCTACTCCCCTTTTTTTCTTTTTTGTACAAATACTCGCAAACCTCTTTCCAATCGCGGTATATGTTTACGTTCATCTTTTAATTGGAAAGGCGAAGAAAATCAGACCAATTTTAATTCTTAGTTCTGCAACGACAATCATTTTTAGTCTAGGCTTGCTGATCTACTTTATTAGTTTATCTCCAACCGAGCAAACACAATACATTCAACAACTTAGTACGGATCAGTATCCAGTCAGCATGAATGTTTACAACATCGTGTTTTACATCTGTCAAATGATTTACCTCACTGTATTATTTATTGAAATTAGGACATACAGAGCAGCGGTAGAAAGGCATTTATCGGACATTGATTCAGTAAAAATCTTGTTCGTTTGGCAATTTATTGGTTTGATGGCAATCCTGAATTTTTTGTTGGTAATATTCTACATACTGTTACCAACAAGTATTGTCGATTATGGTGTACTGCCAGTCGTGATGACTTTAATTTATTTGTTTGTCATTATTTTCTCGATTAAAAACAATGTCATTTTCAGTCACGATTCTTATAGAGCCTTGCTCTCCGAAAATGAGAGAATACTGCAGGACACGAATTCTGAGGATGAGACAGATGATTTGATTAAAGAAGAACGTTGGATAGAAAAAATTGGCGACTTAGAAAGGTTGATGACAAATGAAAAAGTATTCAAACAAAATACCTTGAGTTTAACTTCACTTTCTGAGCTTGCCAACGAACAACCTTACATCGTTTCACAAATTTTAAATCAACACTTTAAAAAATCTTTCTTTGATTTTGTCAATGAAGCCCGTGTAGAAGAGGCTAAAATCTTGTTAAAATCGTTTGATGTTAAAGTGGATAAGATTGAAAATATTGCTGAACAAGTTGGCTTTAATAGTCGTGCTTCCTTTTACCGTTCGTTTAAGAAGATCACAGGTAAAAATCCAACGGACTTTGTCTCATAACGCTAATTAATTGGTTTTAAAACACTTAATTAAAATAATATTCTGTTTTGAGACAAGTTATATTTCTATCAAAGCATCAGATCCATTAGTTTTGTGGAGCTAATAAAATTTAAGAAATTCTTTTCTCTAGTTTGACGCAAATTGGTTTGAATAAAAAATTACAACCTACATTCACTGAATAAATTCACTAGGTTAATGAAAGATAGCATGGAAGCTTTTTCCATGCTATTTTTTTTTGATCTTTTTTCTGATTTGTGGGCAAAAGGGAATTACAAATGCGAAATAATTCCATTGGGAAAAAGTGCGAAAACACCTGTTTTAATGTTTGCCTCCTTCAGTGCTTTGTTGGTCCATCGATTACAGGTGTTAAATAAATGATACGATTTCGTTGCTTCGTAAAAGTTATCATCGAATGAGTACCCTTTGCCACTTATTAGCTCAACTTTGTTGCCACTTAGCTTGAAGCTTTTTTTGATGAATTTTACGAGTTTCAAATATTCGTGACGATTTAAGTATACTTTTTTCCTGTCATTTGACACGGTGGGTTCAGCTGAATACTTGACGTGCATGGCTGTAGTACTTGGCAAAAAAGCGGCATTTAACGCAGTAGAAACTTTTAAATCAGCCCAAGTAGGAGTATCCAGAAAGAATCCTTTGTCTCCCCAGCCGATTGTAACAAATTCGAAGGTGCACCGCTCAGAATAGTGCTCTGGTGACAAAAAATTCAACCAATTCATCTCATTGCTACAAGCTGGCAAGCAGATATCTGTATGAACCCCATTTGACTGCACATAAATGTACAGATCACCTTTCGCTTTTAGTTCACCAGTAGGAATAATGGCGCCATAGATTGCAATAGTACCATAGAAAAAAAGGAAGGCAAAAATTACTTCTAGAAAAATCCCGACTGTACGCAGACTTTTTTTGAGTTTCCTTTTCATTGTTAACGGTTGCGCTTCAGTAATATTTCCTTAATTCGAATTTACGAAATTTAAAAATACAAAATCTCTACTGTAGCTTCCCAATTGCAAACATCGTAGGTTTTTTTCCCAAGTCATACGCCTTTTCTCTCCATTCTTTAACCGACATTGTTCTGATGTCTTCTTGTGGAAGCGTGATACTTGAAGCGATGCATAACATCGTCGTATCAGCCAGTTCATTTAACATGTCGTCGAGAACATTCATGTTGCGAAATGGAGTATCCATAAACAAATGAGTGGCTCCAGAGCGACGGTTGTCTGCTTCAAAATTCTTCAGCGCATAAATACGATCTTTTCTATCCTTCGGCAAATACCCATGAAAGGTAAATTCTTGTCCCGAAAAACCACTTCCCATCAAGGTCAATAGGATAGAGGACGGTCCCACCAGCGGTTGAACACGAATTTCATGCTGATGTGCTAATGCCACTATAGCAGCGCCAGGATCGGCAACACCAGGACAACCAGCTTCGGACATCACCCCCATGTCTTGTCCTTTGAGCGCAGGTTGAATAAAACTCATTAAATCACCAGGACTGGTTTTTTTATTCAGTACAAAAAAAGTCGACTCATCTATGGGAAAAGTCCGGTCCAATTTTCGCAAAAAACGTCGAGCTGATTTTATGTCTTCCACAATAAATGCGCGCAGTTCAATCACCCAAGACCGAACGTCTTCTGGAATAAGATCAGTAGTTGTTTCTCCTCCAAGGGTGGTTGGAATGAGCCATATTTTTCCTGTTGTCATTGCTTGAGTCTATTTTTGATGATCGCATCTGTTGCTTCATCCAATAATTCATATACTTCGATAAATCCCTGATCACCTCCAAAATACGGGTCTGGCACTTCAAGGTTTTTGTTGGGGTGAGATTCGTTGAGAATTAAATGCACTTTTGCTTTGTCATCTTCGGTTCGTGCTAAGTCAATAATATTCTGATAGTTGCTTTGATCCATAGCGTAAATCAGATCGAAATCCGTAAAGTCTTGTACGTTGAACTGCCTTGCTTGAAGCTGATCTATCGATAATCCTTTTGCACGAGCGGTCGCTCTCATACGAGCATCAGGTGCTTGACCTGCATGGTAATTAGAAGTTCCTGCCGAGTCTACTTCAACATTTAAACCGAGTGCATCGACCTTGCTCTTCATTAATCCATCTGCCAATGGTGAGCGACAAATATTTCCTAAACAGACCATTAGTATTTTCATAAAACAAAAATAGGGATTGCATCGATATAAAGTGCGAAATATTCATTGAAAAGAGGTAAACGAATTGCTTTAATAGACGAATGTTCATTTATTATGATTTTTTACAAAAAATAACCCAACGAAACAAATATTTAAGCGTTATAATAGCAGTAGGAATATAAAAAGTTTTATATGAGACAGTTAAAAATCACCAAGCAAGTTACAAATCGGGAGACGGCGTCTCTTGACAAGTATTTACAGGAAATTGGACGAGTAGATCTAATTACTGCTGAAGAAGAGGTAGAGTTAGCGAGAAGAATTAAGGCGGGTGATCGAAAAGCGTTGGATCGATTAACGAAGGCGAACCTTCGATTTGTCGTTTCCGTCTCAAAACAATACCAAAATCAAGGTCTTTCTTTACCCGATTTAATCAATGAAGGAAACCTAGGTTTGATTAAAGCCGCAGAGCGATTTGATGAAAGTCGTGGATTTAAATTTATTTCGTATGCCGTTTGGTGGATTCGTCAATCAATTCTACAAGCATTAGCGGAACAAGCAAGAATTGTGCGTTTACCACTGAATAAAATTGGGACGATCAACAAGATAAATAGAGCATTTTCTGAATTGGAACAACAACTAGAGCGACCACCATCAGCAGATGAATTAGCAGAGTTTTTAGATGTTTCGGTGAATGAGGTGAGAACTTCGTTGCAAAACAACAGCCGACACGTTTCTATGGATGCTCCTTTAATGGAAGGTGATGAATCATCATCTAGTATGTACGATTTATTGCCGAATGATTCGTTACCTGGACCTGAAAATGGATTGGTATATGAATCATTGCAAAAAGAAATTGAGCGATCACTGTCTACGTTGACAAGTCGCGAAGGAGATGTAGTTCGCTTATACTTTGGATTAAACGGGCGTACTACGATGACATTGGAAGAGATCGGTGAACAATTTGACTTAACAAGGGAAAGAGTTCGACAGATAAAAGAAAAAGCGATTCGTAGGTTAAAACATACTTCTCGAAGCCGGATGCTAAAATCATACCTAGGTTAAGCGGGATCAACGTCTACCACAACACGAATTGGCTTATTTGAAGGAACGCTATAAAATTCATCAATTAGTTGGTGAATGCGTTCCTTTACTTTTTTATCAGCTGCATCACGTTCAATTTTGAGCGTGATTTTTTTTAGGAATAAATTGTGAATCCGCTTCACAACTGGAAATTCAGGACCCAATACTCTTTCCTTGAAACTATCTCTAAGCAACGTAGCTAAATCGCTGGCACCTTTGACCACAGTGTTCTCATCCCTATGTTTAATGGTAATTTCAATGATTTTAAAGAAAGGTGGATAAAAATAGTTCTCACGTTCGATGATTTCACTTTCATAAAAACCGATGAAGTCGTGGTTCATTACTTTTTCTATCACCCAGTGATCAGGATCCCCTGTTTGAATAATCACTTTTCCACGTTTTTCTCTTCTTCCTGCACGACCAGCGACTTGCGTCATTAGTTGAAATGAACGTTCAAATGCTCTAAAATTCGCACGATTCAGCAACATATCGGCATCCAAAATCCCGACTAAATTGACGTTGCTGAAGTCCAATCCTTTGGTCACCATTTGAGTACCAATTAAAACGTCAATTTTTCCTGCATCGAACTCGTTTAGAATTGTTTCATAGGCATTTTTGGAGCGCGTGGTGTCCAAATCCAGTCTTTTTATGACTTTATCTGGAAACATGATCGCTAATTCATCTTCAATTTTTTCCGTACCAAAGCCGAGCATTTGAATCCGGTTGCTACCGCATGCACCACAACTTCCTACTGGATTTGTAGTGAAACTGCAATAATGACATCGTAAACTGTTGGTGTGCTTGTGATACGTCAGCGAGACATCGCAGTTTTTGCATTTTGGCGTCCAGTTGCAAATTTCGCACATCCAGAGTGGCGTATACCCACGTCTGTTTTGAAAAAGTATTATTTGTTCATTGATGTTCAGTGCTTCGCGCATGTGATCTACGAGGAAGGTTGTAAAATGCGACTGCATGCTTTTTTGCTTTCGTTCTTTGCGAACGTTTGCACACTGTATTTCAGGCATTAGAACACTGCCAAAACGATCGGTGAGAGAAACCAATTGGTACTTGCCAGTTTTCGCGTTGTAAAAACTTTCAATCGACGGTGTAGCAGAACCTAAAACGATATTCGCTTTGTGCATAGCCGCCAAAACAATAGCACAATCTCGTGCATTGTAACGTGGAGATGGATCGTATTGCTTGAAGCTCGATTCGTGCTCTTCATCAACAATAACGAGTCCCAAATCCTGAAAAGGCAAAAAGATAGAGGAGCGCGCACCGAGGACAATTCTATATTGATTTGGATTATCGTTTAAGACATTATTCCAAATTTCAACCCGTTCATTTTGGTTGAACTTAGAATGATATACGCCAATTTGTTCTCCAAAATATGCCGATAATCGTTGTATGAGTTGTGTCGTTAGTGCAATTTCAGGAAGTAGAAACAACACTTGCTTTCCGAGGTCTAGATTTTCTTGAATCAATTGAACGTAAATCTCCGTTTTACCGGACCCAGTAACGCCGTGCAATAATGCGACTTTCTTCTCTTCAAATGCTTGATGAATTTCATTCAGCGCAACGTTCTGTGAAGGTGAAAGCGGTTTGAATTGAGCCTCTTCATCTGTCAAAGGGTTCAGTCTGGAAATTTCTAATTTTTGCTGTTGAATAACACCATTTTTTTCGAGCGTATTCAATGAAGATTGAGAAACACCTCTGTCGATCAATTCTTTTCGAAGGATCGGTTCCATTGAGGCGTTGTGGTAACTTCCTTGCTGCAAAATAATGAGCAGTGCCTCTAGTTGCTTTTCTTTACTTTTAACTTGCTCAATGGATCTGAGGAAGTCATTCAAATTATCTTCCACAAGAAAAGTCTCAGTCAGTTGAACGAACGTTGCCGTTTTCGGCGTGAACTTATCACTTAATTCTTCCAAGGAAAGCACAGCTTTCTTATCGATGAGGGTTTTAACGATGGGTTGAATGGTTTTAATTCCAACCAATTCGGAAATCTCCTTTAAATCGAGTACTTCCCTCATTTCTAATGCATGTACAATCTCTGCTTCACGTTCTGTCAGGAACTTTAAATCGATTGAATAGTCTGGGTGGAGCACAATTTTGGTCTCGCTTGCCAGTTTAAAATTGGATGGAAGTGCCGCATTCATCACGTCACCAATTGGAGCCATGTAATAGTTGGAAATCCACTTCCAGAAATTATACTGAATTGGAGTAATGATTGCCAACTCGTCTAGTAAATGTTCAATGTATTTTGTCGTGTAAGCAGGTACTTTTTCGTGAACAGACGTGATAATACCCGTAATCAATTTTGCTTTTCCAAAGGGAACAACAACGCGGGCACCAGCAAAAACTTCAGTATTTAATTCAAAGGGAACGCGGTACGTAAACTCCCTGTGGATGGGAATCGGTAAAATTACATCGACAAAAAGCGTTTTCCTTTCAGACATACGCTAAAGGTAATAACAATAAAGAATTCTAAGATGATTTTTTGTTAATCACATGCCCAAAACTCTGCACCATCAGCGGAGTGATCACTGCAGAAAAGGTATGGTCCTGTAACTGCGCCAGTACACAAGTGTTGCGTACTCGGCTTATCAATACAACGAATAAGACTTAACAGTGGATCCTTGAAAGCTTTGTAATAGCTCACAGTTTGACGTGCTGAGAAAACACCTACAACAGGATGTCCATTGGTTGCTTCAAGGTTTGTATACGTCGGTTTACTTTGTGCAAGCGACGACGTAGGCTGATTTACCTGAATATAGTTATACAATTCTTGAGATCCACCAGTGATGTGAGCCGTAATAGAATTTAACGTACGTTTATCAATATTTGGATCGTTGGTACAATTAGATTTTATCATTTGATAGAAGGTACTTCCTTGTGCTTGGAATGATTGTGAAGAATTTGGTTGTACTTCAGATTCACCAAGGTTCCATTTGAACCTTTTTACTACAGAATCATTTCCGATCCATTCAGAAAATTCAATTTCCAAGGTAGTATTTATTTGAAATGCGTTACCTGTGTTTGATACCATTACGGTAGATGCCTTATAGTCACCGGTTGCATTATCAATAAATTTAAAAGGTTGTGTTTGTCCTGAAATGGTAGAGATAATTCCTTTCACAAGCTCTGTTTCACCAGAAACTTGGAAAGCGCCATTGTTGATATCTAAATTCAATCTAAACTTAGAATTCTCATCCAATGGTGAAGAGGCAGGAGTTGTGAAATAATACAGCTTTTGCTCTGGGGCATAAAATACACCGTTCGTTTCTTTGTTTTCAATAATTGTATCTCTTAGGGTGAAAATGCGGCCAGAAGTTAATTCTCTAACCGTTCCTGTTACCGAGTTAAAATAGTTTGAGTCAGGAATTTGTGCAATTTCCAACGCATTTCCTGGACCAATAAAAGCACGAGTTACTTTGATGTAGTGAACCGTATCAGCCTGATTTAACAACCCGAAAACAACAGCAGTTTCTACGAACTCACCAGTCATTTGAATTTCTTCATTACATGATTGTAACGATAAAGTCAATCCAGTAAAACAAGCTAAAGCAAAGAGTATTTTTTTCATTTTCTAAAAGATTATTTACCAAAAGTACGAAAATAACTTATTGCTATGATAACTATACAATCAATAAAAGCGACAGGTGACTAAACGACTAGTCTTTCACCTTATTCATTCCCATGGCGCGAAGAATCCATTTTGGGAGTGATTTTCCTTGTTCTCGTTTTTGAAGGTGAATGTACCAACCGAGTTTTTCCATGATTGGAACTTTGTGTGTTTCTACAAATTCAATCAATGCACCGTCTGGGTCTTCTACATACGAAAAACGACCTCCGGCTTCTCCCATATCGAAGGTATTTCCACTATCTACAGTGAAAGGAAAGCCTTTCGCTTCGCATTCAGCACGCAAATCATCCATTCCTTGTACATCGAAGCATAAGTGAATAAATCCCCAATCTCCCCAGAAGCGATTTTCGAATATTTTGCGACAGTCTGTTCGCTCGAGCGACTGAATTAATTCAATTTTTGTTGGTCCGAGTAACTTTGCGAACGGACCTTTTCGTTCGTCTTTATGTGTTAAAAGAACACGTCGATATTTTGTCTTTCCTTGTGGAAGTGCACTTAAATCGTCAAAAACTCCTGTTTCATCGTATTCAATCGTTTCGTAACCCAAAATATCCTGATAGAGTGCCAATGATTTATCAATGTCGCTCACTCCAATCATTGTACCTGCAACGGCGCCACAATAGGAAGGGTGCTTTGTGTCTTTAAACCAACCTGTTCCTTGCACGATGTTAAAAACGTTGCCATTCGGATCTTCGACAAAAAAAGTATATTCTCCATTTGGAGCTTTGGTTAATTCACCTAGTATCTTCGCACCGTTCTCCTTAAAGTAAGCGTAGGTTTTTTCGACATCTCTAGATTTAATGCGGCATGCATACAGTCCAAAATCACCTAATTGGATGTCAAAATCTGCTTTCTCAGTACCACGAGATGTGTATTGCCAGATTTCAAATCCTCCGCCACTATCCATACTAAGTGCTAAAGTGGCTGTACGAGATTGTACTTGATCTCCGGTGTACTGCGTCATCAAAGGAGCTTCAGCCGCATCTTCAAACACGCGAATGTTAATTCCAAAGAATTTTCTGTACCATTTCCAAATTTCCTGTACATCAGGAACCCCAATACCCATTTGTTGAATCCCACAAATAATTTTTGCCATGTTTATGCTATTGAAAGAGTTGTCGTCATTTTGTGATGCGAAGATACATAAAGCCAGTGAAATTAAAGAAGGAATCTAAACAAGCATATTAACGAATCGCTCTCTCATTGAAAAGCACATATCCAAAGCTGAATTGCAACGCGATTGGATTTGTTTGTTCTGGAAAGTAATTCACCGTTAAACGAACAGGTCCGATAAAACTATGATAGATAATAGATGAGGATGCCATAAAGGTTCCACCAGCAAACAATGGGGAAAGCTGTAGCGATCCATCACTATTTTCGTTGACTTGGATGAAAGGCTGATAAATAAATCCTTCTACACGGACATCAAGGTTTTTTCTGATAGAAAAGATGGAGTTGAAACCTCCCGCTATAAATTGAGGTGATCGGTATTCTGGAAGAAAATAGGTGCGTGAATCGATGACTAAATTTGACTCAGACATGGACAGGAGTGTCGCCGTATAATTAGCGAACAGCGGATTGTTGTTATATACCATTTGCGCTTGTACTCCGAAATGAAAAACAGGTAAGTCCACCAAAAAGGTTTGATAGTCCAATCGTAAGTTGAGCCATTCATGTTTTTGTTTTACATCGTAGGGAATTAGTCCAGTAGAACCCGAAGTGCTATGTTCTTTCCCTATAATGTAACGTGCACTCAATTTAAAATAACTGCCACTTGAGGCAAACTGAATTCGATTCAACGTGTTTTGAAGGAACGTCCAACGAAATGCGCTACCATAGAAAACTGTTAAATCGGCCGTATCTTGATTCGTAAAATTGTCGTCTTGATAATATTGATCTTTTAATTCAAAGAAACGTGCATCAAAACTACTTTTTATTGAGTTTCCGATTGGGTGATCCAGTTGTAATCCTGTATACATTTCGTTTTGAACGAGGAAAGAAGGTTTAACATCTTCAAAAAATGTAGCAAAGCTTCGGAAGTAATCCCAGCGGTTCATGGTAAAGTATCCACTCAATGAAACTGGACTCACAGCGGGAATTTCCAAGGTGAATTTTGCTTTTGCAGATCCGTAAAATTTCCCAAAATAGGATTCTAATTTTGTTTTAGTTAAAACCTTGCCAATTGTTTGGTAGGAGATACCAACATAGCCAGTAGTTACAGGACGAGAAGAGAAATGCCCACCTACTTCGAGCCTAAATTCTTTCTCTTTTCGAATGTTCACATTCAGGTCATACGTGCTGTCTGGGTTTAAACTTAATGTTGGATAGAGAAAGTCAACCTGCGGAGCAGAGTTTAATCGAAAGTATCTTTTTTCTAATTCTTTGCTCGTGAGCTGCTCAATTTTTTTCTTTTTTAGAATTGACTTCCCTGCAAACTCTACTCTTTTTTTGTTTGATTCTGTTGTTATTGAGGTCACTTTAATGGGAACTATACCTTCTCGAAATTTAGTTCGTCGGAGTTCCAGCTCTTCCGTTGTCGTCCTTCGCGTAATAAGCAGTTTTAGCGAATCCATTTTCAGGAGCGTCTCGTTGTAGCCATCTTGAATAGCTCTTTCAACATCTTTGAATGCGAAGGACGAAACGTCCGTATGCGGTTCGATCATCAGACCTTCTTCACATGGTAGAGAAAACTCGGAGTAAAACACCAGCATATTGGTAAGTTGACTAATGATATCATCTTCGTCGGGTAAGTCAGCATTGTAGGAGACATTACTTCCAATGATAAAATCAGGACTGAAGTCAGTGTACATGACATCTGCAGGAAAGTTATTGTACAATCCACCGTCGAAAAGCAGTGTGCTATCTATTTGGATGGGTTTAAAAAAGAACGGGTAGGTCATAGAAGCTCTAACGGCCTGATTTAAGTGACCTCCTGATAGAATAACACTTTCTTTATTCACGATATCCGAGGCAACACATCGAAAAGGAACAAACAAGTTGTCAAAATTATGTCCATACGATGCGGACACGGGTCCCATTAACAACATCATTTGGTAATCCAAAAGCGCAGAAGAGGTAAAGTTGGTTGGGAGTGATTTCTTTAATAAATTTTCCTGTGCTAGCGAAATACCAAACAGCGCTGCATCATTGTCATCTTGTCTGAAAAGAAATCGTTGATCGGGATGGATTTCACCTGCGGCCATGGTCTGGAATTCATCACTTAATACGAAATTTTCAATTTGCGTAGGACTATAACCAATAGCATACATACTCCCGACGAGCGCACCCGCTGAGGTCCCCGTGATATAATCGATTGGAATATTATTTTCTTCAAGTGCTTTTAAAACACCAATGTGCGCGAAACCAGTCGCTCCACCACCGCTGAGAACCAACCCAATTTTCTCTTGCGCATTCACAATTGAGGCAAATGTTAAACAAAAGAGTAGTATATATAGTTGGTTTGCCTTCAAATTTGTTCTTTTGTACAAAATTAATAGATATTTTGAAAGAAGAAGCGGATAATACAATCCTTACAATAACGGTAAAAACTATTTTTGGGTTGGAAGATGTGCTTGTTGAAGAACTCAACGAGCTTGGTTATACAAAAGTGGAAAAGTTAAACCGTGCGGTCCAGCTAAAGGGAACTTGGCGCGATGTTTATTATTTGAACTTCCATCTGCGTTGCGCTATTTCCGTTTTAGTCGAGGTAAAAGTATTTAAAATTAGAAATGAGGACGACTTGTATAAGTCATGCATGAAGATAGACTGGACGAAGTATTTTTCCTTGGACAAAACGTTTGCGGTGAAAGGTTCGGTTTTTTCTGACATGTTCAATCACACCCAATACCCAATGCTTGTCGTTAAGGACGCTATTGCAGATACGTTTAGAGATAAAGTGGGCGATCGTCCAGATGTCAACGTTAAAACGCCTCAAGTCTTGTTTGATGTTTACATCAACAGGGAAGTGGTTACGATTTCAATGAACACAAGTGGTGCACCATTGTTTCAGCGAGGTTATCGAGAAGAAGTTGGAATTGCTCCGTTGAATGAAGTGGTTGCTGCAGGCTTAATTCGCATGTCGGGATGGGATAAGAAATCAACTTTTGTGGATCCGTTTTGTGGTTCAGGAACGTTGTTGATTGAAGCTGCTCTTTATGCGGCGGGAATTCCATCGATGATTGAGCGACAACATTATGCGTTTAAGAATTTTGAAGGTTATAATGAAGCCCTGTGGGAATCAATCAGAGATGCAGTTGATGTGCGTGTAAAAGGACTTCCATGTGAAATTATTGGTTCAGACATTAGTGATGAAATGATCACTAAGACGCGTCGTAATCTACGAGGCTTATCAGTTGGACGCTTCGTGAAAACAGAAGTGAAACCCTTTACAGATGTGAAAGATTTAAATGCACCTGGTATCATGATTTCGAATCCGCCTTATGGTGAAAGAATGGGAGAGGAGATCGAAGAGTTGTACAGCGCTATGGGGGACTGGATGAAGTCAGAAATGAAAGGATTCGATTGCTGGATTCTGTCTTCCAACATGGATGCCTTTAAATTTGTAGGACTGCGTCCAGAACGAAAAGTAAAAATGTTCAACGGAGATTTAGAGTGTTCATTCCGAAAATATTCCATTTACGAAGGCTCGAAAAAAGCGAAGCATAACTTGCCAGAAGGAGAAGATCCAGCTGCTGAATAATCAGTATTTTCTTATTCACTTTTTAGCTCAAAACCTTCACCAACAACTTTAAACGCAGTTCTTCTGTTGCGTTGATGGTAGTCTTCTTTTAGTTCTTCAGTTGCTGCTGCGTTGATAAAGTCTTCCGTCAAGTAGATCCGCTGATTGTTTTCGTCTAAAATGGGTTTTTTGTTTTCATCTTTCAAATAATTGGGAACGGATTCACCATAACCAACGGCCTTCAAACGGTCTTTAGAAATTCCCTTTTTGATGAGGTAATCAACACATGATTTAGCTCTTCGATCAGATAGCTTTTGGTTGTACTGATCACTTCCTCTAAAATCAGTGTTCGAATTTATTTCTACGATAAGGTTACTGTTTAACTCAAGGAATTCAAACAAAATATCCAGTTTTGCTTCTGACTCAGGACGTAAATTCGCCGAATTAAAATCGTACTCAATTCCATCTATTTCGATTTCATCTTTTGGAATCGGTCGCAAGTGAAAATCTTGTCGCAACAAGGTTGACTCTGTAATTGGTTTGGTATTTACAGAAGCTGCATCAGCGAAAAATGTAGGTTTTTGCGCCTTGATAAAGACCTCCTGATTTTGACCTAATTCCGCGCGGTAGTAACCATTTTCATCGGATTTAAGTGTAAATGGTTTGAAAACAAACTCAATGTCTTTAAAAATCAATTCAGCATCGGGAATGATCTCATTTGTTTCTGAATTATACACATATCCTTCTAAAACAATATTGATAGGCTCATTGGTGACTTCATAGATGTTGTAACAGTGTCCTACCTCACAATCTTCTCTGTCGCTTGCAAAAAAACCTTTTCTCAATAATTGATCCCAAATAATATAGGAATCGTCTTTGCTTGAATTTATTGGCATTCCCATATTAATAGGATCTTCAAATGCCTTGTTTTGTTTATTGTACTGAGATTTAAAAATGTCCAGTCCACCAATCGAATTATGCCCGTTTGAGCTGAAGAATAGAGTAGAGGACACTTCGTGGAAAAACGGACTGACTTCATCCAATTCAGAGTTCACAGGTCGACCAAGATTTACTGCTTCTCCAGTTACATTACCTATTTCATCCAGTGCAATTTTCCATAGATCTAATCCACCTTGTCCACCTGGCCTATTACTAGAGAAATACAATGTCAGTCCGTCCATTGAAACAAAAGGATTGATGCTCTTGTAGCCTGGGACATTTACTGACTCAGGTAATTTGAATGACTCGTAGAATTTAAAATCAACCATACGCGCCAAGTAAATATTTTGGTCTTTTCGGTTTTCATCGTTCCAACGGGTGTAGTAAATAATGTTTCGTGGACTAAATGAACCCGAGGCATCGTGCTGAGCCGTGTTGAGCGGTCGTCCGAAATTAGTTGCTTCCGACCACTGGTTATCACCTGTTGATTCTGTCCAGTATAAGTCGCACAAAAACTCAGAATTTTGCTTTTCAGGGTCAAGAATTACACCTCCAGCTCTTGCACTAGTAAACAGTATTCGATCTTCAGAACCAAAATACATGGGTGCGAATGAAGAACTCCCTTTATTAAAAACCGTCGAATCAGCCTTCGCAATGATTACCTCTGTCTTTACATTGTCCTTATCCAAGGCGTAGTAACACCCTGTGATTAGCAATTGAGCGCTTCGTAGCAGGGAATCAGAATAATTATCGGATTGAATGTACCTTTCGAACGTTGAAATAGCCGCTTCGTGTTCATTCACGTTCATTTGCGAAACAGCGTAGTTGTACACATCTTCTGGATACGAAGCATACGTGTTAGTTACTGAAAAATGTTCTACTGCTCTTTTGTAGTCGTACGTTTTAAGGTAACACATCGCAATTTGGTGCTCTAAGTAATCCTTTACAGGAACTGTTTTGGAGGAGTCAATTTCAAGTGCTTTGTCTTTTAGTTTTTGTTTTGACACTTGAGTTTCATAAGGAAAAATCATGAAACTCAGTCCTGAAGAATCACTCAATGCTTTCTGGTAGTTAAGAAGTGCATTGTGATAATCTTCTACCTCAAAGTAGGCGTCAGCATGACTCATCGATACTTTTCTCGACTGACTATATCCGATAAGAGGAAGGGAAAGTAAAAGGAATAGTATTATTTTTTTCATCTTTTCTGAGCTGCTTAAAGTCGTGGACATATTTTATCGGTCGTAGGTTTTTTCTTTTGTTTGATGTAGGTAACAGAGATTTCAAAACCACCTCGACCAGTCGAAATAGTTGAAAGCGATGAAACATTTATATCGTAACCAATTTTTGCTACAACATTGTCCATTTTAGCCCCTAGTGAAACAATCATCGCATCTTTAGCTCTGAATACTGCTCCACCGATGAGGTAGAAATCACTTTCCTTGAAGTAATAACCAGCATCCACGGCGTATGTCTGTTCCCAAAACTGACGTTGATTCATGATCAACACTTTCGGTATAACATAAAGCAATTCTGTAATGTTGATTCGAGTCCCCACATGTCCATAAAAGCGCATAGGCAAACGATTGTCAGCATTGAAAAGTGTTTCAGTTGGTTGTGTTAGGTTGAATGCAGAACCTCCAATAAAAGGGTTAAAGCGACTTTCTTGTTTTGCAAAGAAGTACAAAAATCCAGCATTTACTACTGGTACCGTTGTCGACTGTCCAGCAAAATCTTCTTGCGTTGGCATGCTTTCATCAAATCCACCGCCGTCTACGGTTGTGTACTGGTTGTTAAACGATAATAACTGGTATTCGATTGTCTTCTGTGTAACGCCTCCCTGAATTCCAAAGGATAGATTGTGATTTTTCTTTTTATCCAATGAAGTCGCATACGCCACCGATAGCGTTCCTTGAAGAGCGTTGTAATTTCCCTTTCCAGCTCTGAAATTAGAAAGCTGTACACCAAATCCCCATTTCTTGTAGGGCATATCAAAGCTAAGAAGTGACGTAGTGTATGGTTTGAAATTAACCGCTTTCCACTGGGTTCTAAAATGCCCATGTAATCTCCAATCTCCTTGAAATACTCCAGTCATTGCAGGATTTAAAAACAATGGCGCGGCATCGTATAATGAAAGGTGGGCATCCTGCGCCGAAACACGAATTGTACTCAGCGATATAAGGGTTATAAATACTATTTTCTGCATCATAGTTAACGAATTAAGGTGACATCACCAGATTCTTTAATAACTTCATCATTGGTCATCTGAACAACAAACGTCCAAGAATAAACACCCATTGGAACAGGCTCATTCTTGTAGGTTCCATCCCAGCCAACAGTAGAGTCAGTGGAAGTAAAGATCAGTTCGCCCCAATTGTTATAAACTCTAAAATCGACTTCATTAAAAGGTCCACCGCGAATTAAGAATATATCATTTTCGCCATCTCCATTTGGCGTGAACCCTGAAGGTAAGACTGGTGGTAGCGCAATATCAATTATTTTTCTAATTGAATCCTGACACCCATTTGCATCGGTTACAATCAATAGGATTTCATAACTTCCACCATCATTGTAGTAGTGCACAGGGTTTTCGACGTTGTTTGCTTGCCCATTTCCAAAATCCCAGTACCAGTTACCGATTTGGTTACCAGTTGATTCATCTTCAAAGGATACTGCTTCTTGAACTAATGCAGGATTTGGATTGAATGAAAAATTGGCGATGGGAGATGGATGTACTAAAATGTTCATCAAAGTATCATCCACACAGCCTAGGTCTGAAGTAACTGTAAGTGTTACGGATTGATTACCCGCAGCATCAAAGGTGTGGCTCGGATGCTGATCAGAACTTGTTGCTGATCCAAAATCGTACGACCAGGAAACAATGCTTCCACTAGAGATAAACGAAAGATCTAGAAAATCTACAGGTGTATCTTCACAAGCCACTGTAGGGCTGAAGTTCGCAATTGGAGTTGGATGAACAGTTATAGGCTGAGAAATGGTGTCTGTACAGCCATTACTTGCAGTCGCGACAAGGGTAGCAATGTAATTTCCACTTGCCGGATACGTGTGTAAAGGATCACTAACGATCGATGTCACAGTGTCACCAAATTCCCAGTCCCAGTTGGTAATTGTACCAGTAGTCGTGGTGGATAAATCAGTAAACACCGTGTTTTCACCAGCGCAGGCGATACTTGATGAGAAACCAGCAGTGGGTGTGGTTAAAAATGTGATGGTGACCATATCACTTTCTGGAGCACATCCGAATACACTACCTGTTGTCAGCATAAGGTTCACTGAGCCATTTCCATGGTCAATTGCTGACGGAACATAATTGGTTATTAATAAGTTTGGTCCAGGGTTAAATGTTCCAGTACCAAGTGTAGACCATGTTCCAGCTGTGTTTGCACCAGTCACCGAGCCATTTAATTGTACCACTTGATTGTCACAAAAATCTTGATCTAATCCTGCATCTACAATTGGTGGATCAATGAAATAAATGCGAATGGAATCTTGAACGGCTGGACAAATTCCAGCATTTGATTCTAAGTAAATATCAACAAATCCTGCAGTTGTATCCACAGATGAGATATTATATTGGGTATTGATAGAGCCTGGAGCAACGATTGTCCCAAATCCTGTTGTTGTCCATATCGGAGAATAGCCAAAAGAAATCGTACCGCTTAAGTCAACAAAACTAAGATTAGAACAGATACTGTCAGATGAAGTGATTTCTAGCACAGGATCATCTAAAAACGTGACTTGAAGACTGTCCATCTCTGTAAGGCAGTTTCCATTGTCTGTTGATGTTAAATAGAGTGTAATTGAGCCTATAGTTGTATCACTTGAGCTAACGAGGTATTCGGTAACGGGATTCAAGTTAGATGGGGAAAAGGCACCTGTACCATTTGTTGTCCATGCACCAGAGGTTGTGCCTCCAGATATATTTCCGTTAAGGTTAACAGTTGATTCGTTAGGACAGAGAACCAAGTCCGCTCC
The DNA here is from genome assembly GCA_964643345.1 of uncultured Fluviicola sp. Classification (GTDB taxonomy): domain Bacteria; phylum Bacteroidota; class Bacteroidia; order Flavobacteriales_D; family Crocinitomicaceae; genus UBA4466. The sequence continues at coordinate 39,061 of CAZXRU010000020.1, read as the reverse complement.
AGCGATTACGTTTGGAGAGGGCGTAAAGTGGATTACTAAGGTATCTTGATCGTCTTGACAGGCAAACAAACTACCCGCAGAAGTCAAGTAAAGTACAACACTATCAGCAGCTATATCAGCTGGAGAAGGGGTATAGGATGTGGTGAGACTTCCTGGATTTCCAAATGCGCCGCCATCGCCTCCAGACCAACTTGCACCTGTGGCAAAGAACACACTTCCGTTGATTGGAACGTCCCCGACATTGTTTTTACAATATTCAACATCAAGTCCCGCATCCACAATGGGAGATTGAATAAAAGTGACAACCATCGTATCTCTCACAGGTTCACAATTTCCTTCAGAAGCTAATACAAATGTCACAAAACCTTGGTTGTAATCGTTTGTGCTAGGTGCGTATGTTGTAACTAAGCTTGAAGGATTAGTTAAAGTACCTGTTCCATCTTCAACATTCCATGATCCCGTCGTTGAACCACCTTGAACAGTTCCTGATAATCCTACCAGCGGTTCGCCGCTACACATGGTTGTGTCGTTCCCTGCATTGGTAAAAACTTTTCGGTTAAAGGAGGACATGTAATGATACAGACATCCAGTTGAACCCCCGCCATTAATTACTCCGAGTGAGAAGAATCCTGCTGAATTGGTGATAGTATACTGATTGTCAGGCACGATTGCACCAACAGGGTAATCGATTTGTGTTCCTACCCAGCCGGGTAAACCAGGAACAGGGTTAAATGCCGCTGCCGGAATAGTTGCTGGACCTGGGTTAATGTTAAAGGATCCTTCATCTCCTGCTTCACACAGGATATTGAGCAAAAATTGTTGGGCATTATTTCTCGATAAAGAAACCTCGTTAGATCCTGCACAGTTCAGTGGTGGTAGAATAGCGAGTCCTAACTCGCAGCCGTAGCCAGACATATGGACGACATAAATTGGTTTGTCCGCGCGCACTGAAGTCAATAATTCCGTAATTGAGTACTGCCAAGTCTCACCTTGATTCATCAATTGTGTGGTAGCAGCACCATCATCGACTGTAACAGTGGTAAAGTTTTCAGCTGCGATGATAAAAATGGATTCGTTTGAACCTGCATTTAAGAAACCTTCGTTCACAATGTAATCGGTTCCAATTACATCCGTCGGAACGATTTGATCACCCATTAGGTCAAAACAACCACCTCCTCCAGCAGGATTTACGGAATCATCATTAATAGTTACTGAAACAGGTTTGTCTGAGAATACAATTGAACCACTTAAGCTCGAACCAGGATTGCTGGTTGTCATAACTGCATTCTCACAGGTATATACATTTCCAGCGAGTGGTAAAACAACCGAGTAAGTGACACCTGCAGGGTGACCTATTACATCGCAATTTGGCTTAATGTACACTGTAGTATTATCTTCTGTAGCAATAACAGAGAAATACTGCTTTGGTTGTGTTATAAATCCATCTCCATTTCTGTCGACAGTTAATACTCGATTGTTCCAAAGTGTTTGGAAAGGAGTGATAAATTCAGTTCCCATTCCATTTTGTCCCTTTAGTGAATACGTTTCAGGATTATTAGGAGTTCCAGGAGTGATGGTAATCAAATCGGAGATGAAATCATATACTACTGTTATCAATTCGTCGGAAGTGATTTTTAGTCCACTTGTAAGAATAGCATCAGCAGGTTTACTTTCGATATCGTCTACTAAATGGCTAATCTCTATACTGGCAAGGGAATTTGCAGCAACGAAAAAGGTAGTGTCATAAGTCAATGCTGGCATTTGGATACGGACATTGGTTGGATTGTTAAAAGTAGAAATCCGGAATGCCATTTGCGTATTTCCATCGTGATCAGGTGTCACCCAAGGCGCAGCAAACCAAAAAACGGTATCAATTTGTGCTTGTACAGTATTGAAGCTCATTTTACAAAACATCATTACTAAAATCAAATACTTTAATAGTTTCATAACTTGAATTATTTATTCTTTTCCTTTTCTTCCATTTTCAGTTTCATTTCTTCCATGATACTGTTATTCAGTTTGTCATCCTCTTCCTCTAGGGTAGGTTTCTTCTTAGTAATTATAAACGAAAGCATGACTTCATGCGATCCTGATTGATAGTTACTAAGTCTCGATAGTGTATAATCATAGCCATACGCAACGGTAAATCGCTCTTTGATATTCAATCCAGCAGAAATTCCAACCGCATCATCTGATCTGTAGATAAGTCCCACCCAAAATTTGTTTGAAAATGTTCCTTTCAACATTCCAGTAACTTGCACTGGGATAGGGTTGACATACTTCACCATCACGCTTGGCTGTAATTCAAATTTCTTCTTCTTGAATTTGAAATTGTAACCTGCAATTCCATTGAAGTGAAAAGCCAGGTTTGAATTGTAAGTGGTAAACTGAATAGAATTTCCCAGCATGTGACTTGCGGACGCCATGACAAAGAATTTTTCAGAATACAAATTAAATCCTGCGCTCATGTCCAGTGCGCTTGCTGAGTATACGTTCCCTGTCAGTACTTCATCGCCTTCGTCAGCCAATTGCGCATCGTACAGTTTTACGCGGTATTGCATAAGACCAGGTTTAACTCCAAGTCCTAACTTCAGTGTTTCTGTGAGCTTGAAATGATGAGCGTAGTTTACAGAAATTGTGGTGTTTTGAGTGATTCCTGTATTTTCTGATGTCAGTGAAACACCGTACCCCATCTTACCGCGATTCTTTACCGAACCGTAAAAATTCCCAGTCATGAGTGTTGGTGCACCGTCAAAACCCACCCATTGATTTCTGTAGCTCATGTTGGCGATATGCACATTTTTACTTCCTACAATAGCGGGATTGTAATAAATATCATTCATCAAAAAATTAGAATACACCCCTTGTTGCTGAGCAACTAGGTTGTTAGCAAATACGAGCGCCAGTGTCAGTAGAAAAATTCTTCCCATTAGTTTTTGCTTTTGAGTACAAGGATTGTCCCTTTATAAATATCCGATTCATCACCAGCCGCATTCAGGTCGATGATGTAATAATACGTTCCATCTGGAACCAATTCTCCGCTGTTTTGATAGGATCCATCCCACGGAATGTCATAACCTACAGACTCGAAAATTTGTTGCCCCCACTGATTGAAGATGCTAACTGATGCATCCGAATACAAGAGCTGAATGAATTCCAACTTCCAAATATCGTTTTTGTTATCCCCATTTGGTGAAATGGCATTGGGGATCAGTGCGTTTATTTCAGTGGTGACTGTGTTTATTGTAATCGTTTGAGAAGTACTATCTACACATCCAAGAGAACCGTATGCGTACTGCGTAATGGTATACGTACCATTTGAAAAGTAGGTGCTACTTGGATTTTGGTCATTCGAAGTTTGCGAATTCCCAAATTCCCAAAGATACCCTGTGGTGTTTGTCGCTGTGCTGATGAAGTTAAATACTGCACCGATGTTTAATCCATTATCCGTGTTGTAAGAAAAGCCAGCGTTTGGTAATGAAGGAACGTTTAACTGCTGAACGGTAGTGTCGTAACAACCATTTACTGTCCCAACTATATGCACAATGCTGTAATCGCCATTTGCAGTAAACAATTGTGTTGGATTCTCCACTGCCGAAGTTCCTTGTCCACCAAAGTCATAATACCAAAAATTAATCGGATCATTAACGGAAGTTGATTCATCAGTAAAATCGACAATAATTTGATTGTTCGGGCAGCTTGATGAAAAACTAAAATCCGCTACTGGAACTTCAAAGGCTTCTACCTGCTGTACAACTGTATCACTACACCCAGCATCTGATGTTACTATTAGCTGCACATCGTATGTTCCAGCTGCTGAATAATTGTGTGTGTTATTTTGGCTGGATGAATTACCTCCATCTCCAAAGTTCCATTCCCAATTGTTTATGGTTCCATAACCAGGTAAGGAAAAATCAGTGAAAACAGTAGCATCATACAAGCACTCTTCGGTGAAATTGAAGTTTGCAAAAGGTGGTGCAATGAAATTAATTTGGACGTTATCATTGACAGCTAGACAGCCACCATTATTGGTCGATGTAAGCGTTAGAAACAATGTTCCAGCTGAAATTTCTCCGGCCGTTGGTGTGTAAGTTGCATTCAAATCGGTGTTGTCCGTGGAGTACGTTCCCGCACCGCCGCTCCAACTTCCCGTGGTAGTGGCGCCACTAATGCTTCCATTTAATTCGATGGCAGCATCATTTGTACATGTAAGTGTATTTGTGCCGGCATCAACAATAGGTGAATCAGTGAAGACAACAATTAGACTATCGAATTCAGGCACACAATTTCCGTTTGAGGTTGATTGCAATGTGAGCCAAATACTTCCCGCTAATAAATCTGCGGGACTAGGATTGTAAGTCGCGTTTAATGTCAAGTTGTCTGGAGCAAAGACCCCAGTACCTGAGGATGTCCATTTTCCTGTGGATGTAACTCCTGAAACACTCCCTGAGAGTGTCACCAGCGGATCGTTTTTACAGACGAATATGGTATCCGTTCCTGCATCAACTGTTGCTGCGACGGTGAATGTGACCTCCATGGTGTCTGTTTCTACAACGCAAGAACCGAAATTGGTAGAAGTAAGAACAAGTTGCACACTTCCGAATGCTATATCGGCAGGAGAGGGGATGTATTCAGCATTCAATGTAACGCTATCTGGAACAAAATCACCTGTTCCTAGTGAGCTCCATACTCCTGTAGTTGCCCCACCTGCCACATTTCCGTTTAACTCAACGATGGAATTGTTGACACAAAGCGTTTGATCAGCAGATGCGTTGACAATTGGTGCTGGTTCTACTACCAACGTCATAGTGTCACGAATCACTGGACACGGTCCCGTTGACGTTAAAATGAGTTGAATAGGTGAAATGATTGTATCAAGTGCGTTTGGGATGTATGTATTTAAAAGATCGCTTGTTGGATTTGAAAAACTTCCAAACCCAGTTCCGCTCCAATTCCCTGTCACCGAACCGCCACCGACAAGCCCGTTAAGATCGATAGTGGTGTTTGCACAAATGGTGTCATCGATGCCTGCGTTGATAAATGGATAGGAGTTAAACTCAGAAAAATAAGCGTAACCGCTTCCAGTTCCGTTATTTCCACCTAATACACCCAACCCAAAAATATCACCTGAGTTAGTTACTTCGTTGTATGAATTAATCGGGACATTGGCTATTGAGAAGTGAATTAGTGCCATTTGGTAATTACCCGCAGTTCCTGGCACATCATTAAACGCACCAGATGGTATTAGGGCAGGGTTTCCATTTAGTTCAAACTGATCCTCGAATCCTGTTCTCGTGTAGAGTATTAGTCCCAGCGAGTCGCTTGAGGTTCTTGTGAAAGCAGTAGAGTAGGTTCCTGCACAAAACATTGGAGGAATTTGTGCACCGCTTAACTCACAACCGTATCCTGCAACGTGCCACACATAAATGGGTTTGGTTGAAGAGATATAATTCAGTGCATCTGAAAGTGCGAGTTCATACGTTTCTCCCCAGTTGATAAGGGAAGTGGTCGTTCCACTATTGGTTACTGTTACTGATGTTCCGTTTTGCGTGGCAAGAATGTAGACGCGGTCATCAGGTGAAGTTCCACCATGAAGAATATAATCTCTCCCAGTATAGTCTACTGGTGTAATTTGATCACCCATGCTATTTGCGCAAGTCGAATTGCTCAGAGCGCCACTAAATACAGTAACTGCTATTGGTTTATCAGATGAGACGATCGAACCTGCAAGAGTAGTTGCAGCAGAAACATTCATGTCGCGAGCACTATACGTTTCTCCTTCGTTTAACAGAACAGAGAAGGTAACATTTTGTGCATGACCTGTGATTGCTGTTCTTGGTGTGATTAACACAGTCGTTGCATCTTCTGTAGCAACAATATCAATGGATGAGAAAGAAGCGGGTGCAGTAACTGCATTGTCCCAAAACTTCTGAAACGGCGTGTAGAAATTGGATCCGATACTTTTATTTCCTTTCAGTGAGAAAATTTCTTTGTTTGTTGGAGCCTTCAGTTCGTAGAATGCGCTAATGTTTTCAGTCGCGGTTATTTTAATACCATTGTTTGAAACCACATTTCCTGCGGGACTTTCTATACTTGCTAGAAACGGTGTTAGGTTAATACTGTCAACCGTGTTTGCAGGAAGAGAAAGATTTATAGGTAGAAAAGCTCCGTTAGCAGGCAAGGAAACTGTAATATCCGACGCATTATCATACGTCATAAATCTCAGGTAAATAGGGTTGTCACCAGCTGAAGCTGACACTTCAGGTGCTGCGAACCAAAAAATAGTATCAATTTGGGAGTTAACCGACTTCTGAAAAAGAAGGAAAATGGATAATAAGAAGAACTTCCAGATGGGAGTCATAAGTTATAGTGATTAAGGTTGATAAAACTTCGTTTTGAATTTGAATCAAAATTACCGTGCAAAGGTAAACCATTTTACCAAAACAAAAATATTCCACCAAGTGATTAGTGGAATTTTGCAATAATTCTGTTGAATTTCTATCTTTTTGAGATGTCTACATAGTCACGTTTCGTTGCACCAGTATAAATCTGACGTGGTCGACCGATTGGTTCACCATTTTCAAGCATTTCTTTCCACTGAGCAATCCAACCTGGTAAACGACCGATTGCAAACATTACTGTAAACATTTCAGTAGGGATGTTAATTGCCTTGTAGATAATACCTGAGTAGAAATCTACGTTTGGATATAAGTTTCGTGCTTTGAAGTATTCATCTTCCAACGCTACTTTTTCTAATTTCTTCGCAATTGCTAATAATGGATCATCAACTCCAAGTTTTTCCAATACATCATCACATGCTTTTTTGATAATCGTTGCACGCGGATCGAAGTTTTTGTAGACACGGTGACCGAATCCCATTAGACGGAAAGAATCATCTTTGTCTTTTGCTTTAGCTACCCATTTATCAACATCACCTCCGTCGTTGTGAATTTGCTCCAACATTTCAATTACCGCTTGATTTGCTCCACCATGAAGAGGTCCCCATAATGCGCAAATTCCTGCTGAAATCGAAGCGTATAAGTTTGAATGCGAGGATCCAACAATTCTCACAGTAGATGTTGAACAGTTTTGCTCATGATCAGCGTGAAGGATTAATAATTTATTTAATGCTGCCGAAACAACTGGATCTACTTTGTAATCTGATGTCGGCATAGCGAACATCATGTGCAAAAAGTTTTCGCAATAATCTAATTCATTTTTAGGATACATGAATGGGTGACGCATTGCGTTTTTGTACGACCATGCTGCAAGAGTAGGAAGTTTTGCAAGCAAACGTTGAATAGTTAAATTCATCGCTTCTTGTCCTCTATTTGGATTTAAAGATTCCGGATAGAAAGTCGATAATGAACAAACCATTGAAGCCAATACACCCATTGGATGCGCCTTTGCAGGATATGCTTCAAAGAATTGCTTCATATCCTCATGCACCAATGTATGGTTAGTAATACTTGATTGAAATTTATCAAATTCTGCTTGGGTAGGAAGTTGTCCATAAATCAACAAATATGCTACTTCTAGGAAAGTTGCCTTTTCGGCTAATTGCTCAATTGGGTAACCTCGGTAACTTAAGATACCGTTTTCACCGTCCAAGTAAGTAATGGCACTTTGAGTACTACCTGTGTTCTTAAAACCAGGATCAAGGGTAATGTATCCATTGGATTGTCCGCGGAGTGCGCTGATATCAATCCCCTTTTCGTTTTCAGTACCTTCGATTACCGGCAGCTCATATGTTATTCCGCCCAATTCAAATTTTGCAATTTCACCCATGTTGTTTCCTAAAATGTATTTTTGTAAACCAAATGACTAAGCATTCGGTCGCCTAAATTAATACTTCAAAACGTTTCTATCAAGCGAGTTGACAACTATTTTTTATAAATTTTTCAAAGTGTACTCAAACATCATGTTAAATAGGTGATTTCGAGTATTTCCACCGTAAATCCCATGATTCTTATTTGGGTAAATAAATAGATCAAATTGCTTGTCTGCAGCAACCAGTGCATTGATCATTTCCATCGTGTTCTGGTAATGAACATTATCGTCTCCCGAGCCGTGAATTAAAAGGAATTTCCCTTTCAACTTATCTACATGATTGATAGGTGAGTTGTCGTCATACCCTCTTTCGTTTTCTTGGGGTGTCCGCATAAATCGCTCGGTGTAGATATTGTCATAGTACCTCCAGTTTGTCACTGGAGCGACTGCAATTCCCATTTTAAATACATCCGCACCTTTTGTCATAGCAAGAGCAGTCATAAATCCACCATAACTCCAGCCCATGATTCCAATTCTTGCTGGATCAACAAATGCATAGCCTTGTAGTTCCTTCGCGACATTAATGAAATCTTCGGTCTCCAATTTTCCTAGCTCCAGATAAGTCGACTTTTTAAATTTCTCTCCTCGGTACATTGTCCCTCTTGGGTCGACAGAAACAACGATGTATCCGTTTTGAGCAAGTAATTGGTGGTAAGCCAAATTAACACCTCCCCATGAATCAGAGACCATATTTGAACCAGGTCCACCATATATATTAATATATACTGGGTATTTTTTTTGAGGATCGAAATTGGCTGGTTTTATCATCCAACCGTTTAGTTTTTCTGTTGTTCCGTTAAAAGTCACAAACTCTTTTGGTGAAAATTTAAATTGTTCTGCACGTGCTTTTAGTCCAGCGTTGTTTTCGAGAACAGTTAACTCCTTACCGTTATTGTCACACAAAGAATAAATTGGTGGCGTATTGGCATTTGAATACGTTTTAATGAAAAACTTCATGCCGTTCGAAAATTCAGCAGAAGAAGATCCAGTGGCACTGCTAATTAGTTTTTTCTTTTTTCCATCCAGTCCAATTTTGTAGATCGATTCGTGAATTGGACCGTTTTCAGCGGAGGTATAATAAATCGTAGTGTTTTTATCGTCTACACCCAAAAATTCAATCACATCCCAGTTTCCAGTGGTGACTTGCTTCAAGTCTCCATCAAAACACAGTTTGTAAATGTGGTTGTAGCCATCTTTTTCGCTCGTGCGTAAAATTGTTTTACCGTCGTTTAGGATAATTAAATTATCATCAATGTCGATGTACGTTTCTGACTTTTCCTCATAAAACATGGTGGAATTAACCACTTCCTTTTCAATTCCAACCACGTGGTATTTAAGGTGATTTTGGTGCCTGTTCATTGTTTGAACAATCAATTTATTCTCACTACCTGACCATTTCAAGCGAGGAATGTATTCATAGTCTCCAAGATCAACGGTATTTAACACGGTGTTTCCAACGAGACTGTACATGTGCAATGTCACTTTGGAATTATCTTCTCCCGCTTTTGGGTATTTGAACGTGTACAAGTTTGGATAAAGATCTTCGTAATACGTCATGTTGAATTCTTTCACAGCGCTTTCATCAAAACGCAAAAAACCGATGTATTTGCTGTCAGGCGACCATTCATATCCCTTAATAATGGCAAATTCTTCCTCGTATACCCAGTCAGTTGTTCCATTGATGATTTTATTACGTTCGCCATCAGTTGTAACAGGAACGACTTTGCCACTAGCGATATCTTTGATGTAGATGTTATTTTCAAAAATATACGCTACATTTTTTCCATCTGGTGAATACTCTGCAAGTGTTTGCGGTTGACGCTCCTCATCCAGCGGTTCCGTTTTTTTTGTGTTGATATCATACAAGTAATACACCGCTGAAAAACTGTGACGATAGATTCCTTGCGTTTGTGTAGTAAAAAGGACTTTTGTTTCATCGCTATTGAAGAAATAATCATCAAAATTGATTTTTGTACCCTTGTAGTTAAGGTCACTTTCGGTAATCAATAATTCGCCTTCACCTGTATAATCCGAGAATTTGTGTTTTGTAATGGAACTTCCTGTAATTTTTGAAAAATAATTTCCATCATTCATAGATCGGAAACCATCTACAGATTTCCCGAAAAAGGCATATTCCTTCCATATTTTGGAAACGGATAGATCCTGAGAGAAAGTAAGTGTGACGAATGTGATGAACGTAACGGTTGTAAAGAGTTTTAACATGTGTTTGTTTTTGGATTCTAAAATTTAAGTGATAAAGTTATGAAATAAGCAATAACCAAATGGGGTATGCACAAATAAATATTTCAGACAAATCCTCAGAGGGATGGTTAAAAACAATTAACACTATGTTGATAAATTGATAATGATTGGTCGCCAAGAATGTCGTACTTTTGTCCTGAAACTCAAATGTGTTATCCTTGAAGCAAGCAGTTTGCTGAAACCACAGGAGAGTAAAAATTGAGAGAAGAATGAACTAATATGTACCTCATTTTGCCTAAATCACTTGATTTAAAGCAGCAAAGCGCCTTCCTTGGTGTTAAAAAGTGTACGACATTTTCTTCTCTTTATCCGTTAGCAATTTCAATAACAAACATAAAATCCGAATTCTCATGAAAAGAACATTACTTGTATTAAGCACTTTTTTGAGCACAATGACATTTGCTCAAAATTGTACTGAATTATTCATCTCTGAATATGTAGAGGGATGGAGTAACAATAAAGCGTTGGAAATTTATAATCCTACAGCAAACCCAATTGATTTGAGTGGCTATTTTGTAACTAGATTGTCCAACGGCGATGGTATAAGCTCTGCATCGGCTTTGTATAGTGTACAATTAACAGGAACTGTTCCTGCCTATGGAGTACACGTTGGAGTATTGGATAAAAGAGACCCATCTGGAACAGGTTTGGAGGATCCTGTATGGGATGAATTACAAGACAAAGCGGATGCTTTTTATTGCCCAGTTTATAATACGGCAAGAGCTTGGTACTGGAACGGTAACGATTGCATCATGTTAGCAAAAGGTTCTGCATCTAATCCACAAGCACCAGGTACTATTTTGGTTGATTTCTTTGGGAAAGACGGACAAGATCCTGAAAACACTGTATTGGGTACACTTGGTTGGTCAAGTGTTGCTCCGTACGATATGACAGCGGCACAAGGTGGTAACATTATGGATCGTGTGGTGACTGAAGATCACTCCATGATTCGTAAGCCAAATGTAATGATTGGTAAAAACAACTCGGGAGAAGTATTCGGTGGAGCTTACGTTTTTAACCCATTATTACAATACGATTCAATTCCGGCAGCAGTGCCACGTACTGATGAAGTTACAGGTGATACTCTGTACCAAGCTGATGGTGTTACACCACAATGGACTGGAAACTGGGAATCATTAGGATGGCACGACTGTGAATGCAATCCATTGGCTGTAGACGAAGTGAAAGCTGAGAAAGTTTCAATTTATCCTAACCCAACAACTGGTGAGTTTTTCATCAAAGGGTTGGCAAACGTTCAAACTGTTTATGTTATCAACGCATTGGGACAAGAAGTGTTGAATGTTAACAACAATACTCAAACGGTTATAGCCGTTGATTTAACAAATAGACGAGGTGTTTACTTTGTTAAGTTGACCGATAAGTCGGGAACTACAGTTACCAAAAGAATCATTGTAAAATAAGTGAATTTATACTAAAAAAAGAGGTCGTGTTTATCGGCCTCTTTTTTTGAATAATTGTGACATGAAACTTCTTCTTTCTTTATTTTTTCTAGCATTTATAAGTGCTACGAGTGCTCAAGTGGCAACTGTCAGCGGTAAAGTAACCGATAATGCGACAAGTCAGCCCGTTGTTGGCGCCAAGATCATTTTCTCAGATAATCACAAGGCCATTTCAGATTACGATGGAAATTACACCATTCAAGATGTGCCGTATGGGGAGTACAATGTGGTAATTACCATGTTGTCGTTCGACACAACGCGACTTACAATCAATGTGGATCAAGAGAAATTTTTCTACGATATTATTCTTGGCGGAAGTCAAGAAATTGAAGAGGTAAACGTTATTGCGAATATTGCGCAGGACAGAAAAACACCTGTTGCAGTTTCGACCTTGACAAAAAAGGAAATAATCGAAGAACTCGGATCACAAGATTTACCGATGATTTTAAATTCGAAGCCAGGTGTTCATGCCACCCAGCAAGGTGGTGGTGACGGAGATGCACGAATTACAATCCGTGGTTTTGATCAACGAAATGTTGGTGTGATGATTGACGGTGTGCCAGTGAACGATATGGAAAATGGTTGGGTGTATTGGTCCAACTGGTTTGGTTTGGATGCGATTACCTCGCAAATTCAAGTGCAAAGAGGTCTCGGAGCAACAAAACTAGCCATGCCTTCTGTTGGTGGTACGATGAATATTATCACCGAAAATACTGGAGGTGAAAGAGAAATTAAGGTAAGACAAGAGTACGGAAGCGGGAATTTTCTTCGATCATCATTATCGTACAAATCTGGTACACTTAAAAATGGCTGGGGAGTTTTGTTTTCAGGTTCCTACAAGCAAGGAAATGGATGGGTAGATGGACTAAACACCCAAGGTGGATTTTACTACCTGAAAGTTCAAAAGAAAATTGGTAAGCACGTGCTTTCGTTGAGTGGATTTGGAGCGCCACAGCGTCATGCTCAACGTTCGTTTAATCAGCCGGTTGGTTATTGGGATTCGGAATATGCACACAGTTTAGGTGCTGATACGACGGATGCAAAAAACTGGGGAATTCGACACAACCAGCACTGGGGGTACTATACAGATGAAAACGGGAACTTTGGAAAAAAATACGAACGTGAAAATTATTACCACAAACCACAAATTACACTAAAGGATTTCTGGAAAGTGAATAGCAAACTTTCATGGTCAAACATGGCGTATGTGTCCATCGGTAGAGGTGGTGGAGTGCGTGCTAGAAATTCTGGGGCAATTGTTTACGATTCACTTGGTCGTGTGGATTGGAACAAAATAATCTTCAACAACCAATACAAGACATTTGCAGGGATGGTGATTGGAACGACGGTAGACAATACATACGATCCAGAGTTATTGAAATCATCACAAGTATTAACAGCTTCAGTCAACAACCACACGTGGGTCGGTGGAATTTCCCAAATCGATTACAAAGCCAATGATTATTGGAGCATTGCTGCAGGATTGGATTACCGCTACTACCGTGGAGAACATTACACGGAACTTGTAGACTTACTTGGCGGAGATTATTGGGTAAATGGACAAAATCAGAATAGTGCTGATCCAATGAAAGTAGAAGGAGACAAAGTAGGGTGGGAGCCTTACCACAACCACCGTGACGCTTTCATGCAATGGGCTGGAGGATTTGGACAAGCAGAATACTCGAAAGGACGTTGGACGGCATTCGCAAACGTTTCTGTCGTTTTTAATGGGTACAACGGAGTTGACTACTTTGAAAAAAAGGAGTTACACGATGGTGACACAATTATCTATGTGGGAGCAGAGGATACTGTTAACTACAACGGAAAGACGTATACCAACGATTCAGAAGAATTGGTGTACAACGAAACTGGATGGAAATGGATTGGTGGATTTACAGGGAAGGCGGGTGTGAACTTTAATGTCACTGAAAAATCTAACCTGTTTTTGAATGTTGGTTACTTAAACAGAACTCCTCAGTATAGCAATGTTATTGACAACAATACAAATAGCTTTTTCCTAGAAATCTTGAACGAAAAGATTTATGCCTTTGAATTCGGATATGGCTATAGATCTAGAAAGCTGAGTGGTAATATCAATAGCTACTTTACTTATTGGGAGAACAAACCATTCCCGTTCGGCGTTTCAGTACCAGATCCAGAAGATCCTACAAGTTTTATCCGTGCAAATGTGAATGGAATGGATGCCTTGCACATGGGAGCTGAGATTGATTTAGTATACCGTATTACGAAAACACTTTCCTTGGAAGCAATGGCAAGTTATGGGGACTGGACATGGCAATCAGCAGAAACCATTGATGTGGTAGGTCAGCAATTTACGTTCGATGCAAAAGGCGTACACGTGGGGGATGCTGCACAATCTACCTATGCTGGAAGTGTGCGTTGGGCCTTTGTAAAAGGAGCGTACATCAATGTGAAGTACACGTATTTTGATCGCTACTTTAGTAACTTTGATCCATTTAGTTTGACAGGAGCTAATTCAAGAAAAGAATCATGGAAAATTCCTTCGTATGGATTATTGAGTGCGCACGCAGGTTATACGCTACCGCTAAAGAAAACAGCCTTGATTTTCCGAGCGAATGTGTTCAACTTACTAAACACGCTTTATATCTCTGATGCAAGAAATAATCAAAATGGATCTTCCTTTGATATTAATTCTGCTGGAGTTTTCGTAGGGCAAGGACTTACGTTTAACATGTCATTAGGATTTGAATTTTAATAAGAATAAAACATTGCATTTAGTTGATGCATATTAAATAAAAATAGAATGAAGAAAGTAATAATGTCAATCATGACTATCGCTATTTCAGCGTTTGGTTTTGGACAAGCAAACATTGAAGACGCGAGAAATTTTGCGCTCGGACAAACGGTAACTGTTTCTGGGGTTGCGACAAATGGTTCTGAATTAGGACCAATTCGTTACATGCAGGACAACACAGCGGGTATCGCAGCATACGGCGGACCAATTGGTGGAGTTAACCGATACGATTCAATTACAGTGACTGGACCTCTTATTGAGTTTTCTGGATTGTTGGAGATTTCTACTGTTACAAATGTGGTAAATCATGGACCAGCAGTAATTCAACCCGTTCCTTTGGAATTGCCGTTTTCTGCGATTGATGAATCAAAGGAATCACAGTTGGCTCGAGTGATTAACGTGACGTTCAATCAATCTGGTAATTTTGCTGGTAATACAACGTATACAGTATCTGATGGTTCAACGAATTTAGACGTTCGAATCAACACTGGTACAAACATGGTTGGAACAGCAATTCCAACAGGACCGGTGACAATTACAGGACCAGTTGGACAGTTCAATGCGAATTATCAAATTGTACCACGAGATTTGAACGATATCGTTGCTTATGTTGCACCGGCGTTTGAAATTAACGTGAAGATTAACGGAAATACAGTGCTTCACAACTCCAACTATTTCATGGGTAATTCCCCAACCTTAAACATCACGATTGAAAATCAAGGTGTAAGTGATCTTGTTATTTCTGGTCACACTTTTTCAGGTGCGAATGCAGGTGATTTTTCAACAGATATCGTTGCAGGAAACATTGCTGCTTTGTCAGATGCAGATTACACGTTGACATACACTCCTGGAGGAACAGGTTCACGTTTTGGAACAATCGAAATCGCCTCGAACGATACGGATGAAAACCCTTACATCATCAACTTTGAAGCGGTAGGAACAGACAATATCGCTACTGAACCCACAGCAAACCCAACAAGCTTAACGTTTCCTTCGGTAGAGGCTTATACCTTGAGTGGTGAATACAATGCAGGGACTGGAGCGTCAAGCTACCTTGTGTTATGGAAGAATGGAAGTGCTATTACTGGTGCTCCAGTAGATGGAACATCCTACCAAAGAGGTGATGTGGTTGGAGATGCAAAAGTTGCGTACGTAGGTTCTGGAACATCATTTACGCCAAGAGGAATCATTGCTGAACAAGATTACTATTTTGAAGTGTATGCATTCAACGGAACAAATGGTTTTGAAAACTACTTGACTACTGCTCCAGCATCTGATATGGTCACAAGTTTAGGAAAGAACAGTGGATCTTACTATGCAGGATTATCAACTGCTGCACCTACATTTATCAGTGATTTAACAACGATCATTAATCCTCATACTATGATTACTTACTTCATGTACAAACAAACGATGATGCAGGAATTTGAAGTGAAAGACACTACTGCGGGTCAGTCGTATGTAACATGTGCTTATTCAGGAGAAAGAAAAGTATTTAGCGGTCCGTTCGATTGGACACTAACGAATTACAGCCGTGAGCACGTTTTTCCACATTCATGGATGCCAACAAATCCTGCGAACAGTCCAGAGCGACCAGAGTACACGGATCAATTTAATTTGTTCCCGGTAAACTTCCCAAGTGTAAATGCAGTGCGAAGCAATTACCCATTGGGTGAAGTGGTAACCGTTACATCGTCTTTCTTAGGAGGTACGTACGGACAAAATGCGGATGGACGAACGGTGTATGAGCCACGCGACGAAATGAAAGGTGATATTGCGCGTGCCATGATGTACGAAGCAGTTTCTTACAACGGAACAAGTGGAATTTGGGCATTTCCGAATCCAATTAGCTTTATCATTCAGTACGGTCAAGACCAAGAGGTGATCAAAAATTGGCACTTCGCGGATTTACCAGATGCGTATGAAATTGCACGTAATGAGTACATCTATAATCTACAAGGGAATAGAAATCCTTTCATCGATTCAACAGATTTAGTGTGTTTCATCGATTTTAGTAATATGTCGTACATCAACGGAGGTTGCCTTGCTGCAATTAACGAATTGACAAATGAAAACGTGGCATTGTATCCAAATCCTGCAAAAGATGAGGTTCAAATGCGTTCGACAGATGGAACGATTACTGGTTATACCATTGTTGATTTGCAAGGAAGAGAAGTTGCGAACGTTAATTCATTAAATGCAGCTTATTTGACAGTAGATGTTGATCAATTCAATGCAGGTTCGTATATTGTAAACATTCAAACAACGAAGGGAATTGCCCAACGAAAATTGATTGTGAACTAAAAGCATGTTGAAATTTCTAATCATATTTCTAAGTGGAGCAGGTCTTTTGGCCTGCTCTTCTGTTACCACACTGTCGGTTGAGTCAGCTCCGATTGCTGTAACGGCGAATTATGAAAAGGAAAATAGTGTTGATTCATTAGTTGCTCCCTTCAAAAGCGAGTTGGAAGCAGAAATGAACGAGGTGATTGCTTCGGCACCGAATGATTTCACACGTGGACGCCCGAACGGAAGTTTGAACAATTGGGCAGCGGATGTTGTTTTGGTGGCTGTGAGAGACAGTCTGGTTCAAGAAAAGCCCGTTATGAGCTTGTTGAACTTTGGGGGATTGAGGAATTCGTTGAATCAAGGTGAAATTGCTTTGAAGGACATCTTTCAGCTCATGCCATTCGACAATGAAATAGTTATCGTTGAAATGCCTGTGGAAACCATTGAAGAAATTGAAATTTACCTCAAAGCGAGTGGGGGAGAACCCATCGGAGGAGCTAAGATTGTTAAAGGAAAACTGATATTTGATGACGAGACTGCAAATCAAACTTCCTTTTTTATTGTGACTTCCGATTATTTGCTGAATGGTGGCGATAAAATGTATTTCTTTCAGAAGAATTTGAATGTCGTCCACACAGGAATTTTAATTCGAGATGCGATGATTGCAGCTGCGAAGGAACAAGGAGAATTGAGGTGGAACGAAGACGAACGAATTGGCTTTTAAGATGGAAAGAAGAAAATTTATCCGCGATTCATTTATCATTTCTGGAGGTGTTCTAGCCGCTCCGACCTTATTGGCGCAGTCTTCTTTAAAGCGAAGCACGAAGAAAATTACAATTCTACATACCAACGATACGCATTCGAACATTGAGCCTTTTCCTGACAATCATTCAAAACATCCAGGTCAAGGAGGTGTGTCCCGACGGTTTGAATTGATCAATCAGATTCGAGCTACTGAAGAAAATGTGTTGTTACTTGATGCAGGCGATATTTTTCAAGGAACACCCTACTTCAATAGGTATGGTGGAGTGCTCGAAATGAAACTGATGTCTATTTTAGGCTACGATGCTGCAACGATGGGTAATCATGATTTTGACGGAGGCATGGAAGGTTTTGTTACGGCGAAACGGTTTGGTAATTTCCCATTTTTGTGTTCCAACTACGATTTTACAAACACACCGATCGACGGGCATACGCAGAAAAGCACCATCATCACCAAAGGTGGAATTAAGATTGGTGTTTTTGGAATTGGAGTTGAATTGAAAGGCTTAGTCCCAGGTCGTTTGTATGGTGAGAGCAAATGGTTAGACCCAATCGAAATTGCTACGGATCGCGCTACTGAATTGAAAGAGCAAGGATGCGACATTATCATTTGTCTTTCGCACTTAGGGTACGAATACAGTTCGACAAAAGTATCGGATCGAGTGTTGGCGCAAAAGACACGCAACATTCATTTTATCATTGGTGGACATACACACACCTTTCTTGACGAACCGACCCAAGAACGGAATTTAGACGGTGAATTGGTGCTCATCAACCAAGTGGGTTGGGCAGGAATAAACCTAGGACGCATCGATGTTGAAATTGATAGCAAGCCCCGCTCGACGCATTCGGTCATTGAGGTGCGCTAAATTCGCTTCAAACTATCTTTTCTGCATTTCGACAACAAACAATCCGCGTAATTCATTGGAAGCATAGCCTGTTGCCTTATCGTTTGGATAGTATTTTTTAATCATCTTGTCGGTTTGCAGCGCGACGTCCTTTCCGACCTTTCCATGGCATTGCAGACACATCGAATTGGTCTCGATGGGATAATATCCTACCACGTAATCATCGTATGTTTTGATCTCGGGTTGAATCGTTTTCTTATTTTTCATCTGGATGTTGTAGCGATCCATTATTTCCAGTTCTTCCTTGCTCGCGGCATTCATGGGATTTCTCGGCTTGTCAGAAACCCGTTTCACTTTCGCATTTAACACCACTGACATACTATCAGTGAGCGGAATTGCTTTCACGGTACAGAATTCCAGCGCGTTCATTACTCCCTCTTTTTGGAGAGCCTGCATGAGGTTCTGGCCCAGCACACTTTTTGTCGCTAAGGCTATCTCTTTTCCTTGTTTAAGGTAATCAGAATCAGTGGTTTTTGCTTGGCGACTGTTCCACATTGTATACCATGCATCGCTCGATAGATCGTTGTCGTACATATATCCTGCTATAATTTGAAGATCGGCAGTCTCGTAATGTTGTTTTGGCATAACGCCGTAGTTGCTCACTGCATCTGACATCAGTGCGATCTCTTTAGTTGGTTCCTTTACAAAATTCGCTATCGATGCTATGAATTCTCCACGCGACATATCATCACGGTAGTAAAGCGTGCGAATTTCTGACAACGGTGGTGCCAAACGAGCATCAGCATTCAAATTAGGGTTGTGACAGAGAAAACACTTCGAATCGATTAGCGCTAAAGCATTTTCATCGTCGGCAGGAATGCTCTCTTCGCTGGATAATTCTTCAACAGTTGCTGTATCACTGCAACTTGTCAGTGAGGTTGACATGAAAAATAGAAGGACGATACTTATAAAGCTGATTGATTTCATAAACGAGGTTTTAAGTGGTAATTGCTAGGTTATTAGTTATGTATACAACAAAGTTAATCATACGGGTGTTTTTCATTGCAACCAATGTTACATTTGTCCATTGGAGAACGTTGAGACTTACATTTGTAGAACTTAAATTTTTAAAAATCGCGTAGAATGTGCATTTTAGATTTATTTTTTTGAAGTTATGAAAAAGTTCATCTTTCTACTGGTAATTATGCTTTGTGGAAATGCTTTTTCGCAGGAGAAAGAAAAGGTATATCTCAGTGATTCTATTGAAGGATGGTTCCGTTTCGATAAAAATAGACACTCAATTCGGTTTTTTGCTGGATTGAATGCCTTTGAAAGACGCGTCGAAGGAGCGAAGAACGCTTATATGTATGCACCTTCAGTTACAATTGGTTATGGTTATACACCGATTAAAAGGTGGCTGGTAAATTTTGATTTTATCTATGAGTATTCATTTAATAGTCCTCATTATGATCATCAAAGCCTAAATTACCATTTTAACCTAGGTCATGTTTTATGGGGCAGAAATAGATTTTTTATGCTACCAGGTGTAGATTTTCATGCGAAAAACTATATCTATACCATTCACCCTGATTTACCTGAAAGGACCTTTTTTAATGATTCAGTGGTGAATGTTCGCAATTCTCATTATTTGTTTCAGCTTAGACCAAATATTAACTTCGGATTAAATTTATGGAATAACATGACAGTGCAAGTAGGGGTAGGATATAATCTTATACTCGACAGACCCGCAGGAAATTTACCGACGGCACCTATTACTTTCAATATAAATTTTGCCTATTTTCTTCCTCAAAAGAATACTTTCTAGAAAAAATAAATGGTACAGACGCACCTGCAGTATATTTAGAAGAAGTAGTTTTAGTTTAGTGAATGTAGATTATCGAATTCAGAGAGTGGACAAAACCATTACATTGTTCTTAATAGTTGTCAAAAAGCAACGAAAAGTAGCGTTTTTACAACTGTAAGTAGCTGGTTTTATTTGATTCGGGAGAGGTGTCAGAATACCTTTGTCGAAACAAAAAATTGATGATATGTTAAGTACAAAAACAATTGGCAATAAAATTGTCGAAGCACGAAAAAGAGTAAACATTTCTCAAGCTCAACTTGCAGAGCGTATGTTTATTAGTCCCCAAGCCGTAGGGAAATGGGAGAGAGGTGAATCAATGCCTGACATTACCACGTTTAACAGGCTCGCAGAAATTTTGGGTGTTGATCTGAATTATTTCTCCGAAAACTTTGCATCAACTTTAGTTGATGTTCATAGCGAAAAATCTGATGAAGTAAGTATCCCAATTGAACAGAATTCTTCGGATAAAGCAGGTAAAAAGCTCAACTGGGACATGTCACGCGGAAACTGGGTGGATGCTGATTTTTCAGGGTTGAATAGCTTGCATGAAAAATTCAGTTCCTCGAACATGCAACGGTGTAAGTTTATTGGTTCAGATTTGTCGGGATTACTTCTAAAAGGCAATAACGTGGATAGTTGCGATTTTTCCAGTTCCGATATTACCCACAGTCAGATTAAGAACTCGCACATGGTTGGTAATAAGTTCACGAAATGTTCATTAAACGGAACGGAATTTTTAGGGAGTTATCTTAAAGGCTGCGATTTCTCTGAGGTGAATTTCTCAGATGTGAAGTTTGAAGCAGGAGGATTTGAGAATAATACTATCGAAAAGGCTGTATGGAATCGTACTTCTTTTGTGTCCATGTACCTAAGCGATATTGTTTTTGATGGTAAACTGGACGATTGTTATTTTGAGAACTGCGCATTCAAAAAGGTTACCTTCCAGAATGCAACGCTCGTTAATTCGTTCTTCAAATGTCGAAAGTTGAAAGGAATTCGATTTGTGGACTGTCAAGCCGACCGAATGACCTACGAATTTTTGAAAAACGGCAAGGCAGATTTGACAGGAATTACGCTGATTGCATAGATGAGCGTTGTGTATCAAAAAATGACAAGAAGATGGTTTACGTGTTTAAAACGTCAGTGAACGACACTGCAGACGTCGATCAATTGAAACCGCTGCTGGAAACTACATTTGGAGAATCCAGCTGGAGTTTTGACTTGGACGATTGCGATAAGATCTTAAGAGTTGAAAGTGAAAAGGATCGTTCATCCGAAATCATCGAAATCTTGAAGGACTTTAGCTTTGATTGCGAGGAGTTGCCTGATTAAACCTCATTGCAAACACTATTGCTCTTGGTGCGCATACTTCCATTTTCGGTAATAGGTGTTCTCCACTTGTTTCATGGTCTGGTGGATTGCTCCAGCCCAGTAATTTCTCAAGCCAAAGCCACTCGGTTTGCTTCTGATGCGTTCATGAATCAAGATTTCTTTGGTTTCCATGTTTAGAATAACTACATGGAAATAGGCTTCTTGAGCGTATTTGTTCAACGATTCAGCAATCATTAGCACACCTATGCCCGATTTGTTTTCAATAGGGTATAGGCTGATAAACTGCCGAATTTGCTCCAATGAATAATTTGGTGTGTTTAATTCTTCCATGTTCTCCACGGAACAGCTAGAATTAATAGCGTTCATCATGTCAATGTCGTAGAAGATGGAAGTTTTCCGAAGCATACTTCTCAGATCATACTTATTTGGTTCAGCTAGCACTAATCTGTTCCAGCGATTAAAGTATTCGTCGCGCACGTCTACCACTGAATGACTACCAGCACCAAAGAAATGGTTGAACTCACCAATCAATTTGACTTGAGAGAAATCAATACCAAGCCAACTTATTTTGTGGTCTGTTTTACGAAATAAATCAGCTGCTGTTTGCGAATAACTAAGGCTGCATGCAAGTGTTAGTAGTAGTGAGAAAATGAGCTTATTCATGGCTTTCTACGTTTGATGTTTAATTCACGTCAAATATACAAAGTTGTCGTGAAACTATTCAAGACTTATACCTTGGGAAAAGTGATAATGCGCCACAAAAAAAAGGCGATTGTACCACAATCGCCTTTCTTCTATATTGGTTCCTTTCAAATGTAAAATTAATGAATCACAATTTTCTTTGTAAATGAATGTGAACTCGTGGTATAAATAGTCAGAAAGTAAATACCAGATTCCAATTGACTTATATTGATTTCATCACCTCGCGTTGTTAAAGCCAGTTTACCATTTGCTGCGTAGATTTCACTATAGTCCAGCAATTCGTGTTTTATATGAATAACATCATTGGCAGGATTAGGGTATATGAGAACATTATATGGTTCATTGCTTTCTACTGAGGCAGCTAAAGACATATCAATTCTATCAACTATCTGGTAAATCTTCTGCCCAGGACCTTTTAGAAGGCAGTACATTGTTAATGAAAACAAGTTATATCCAGTTTGAGAGTAGTGACAAACCACAGTATCAGAAACCTGAGTTAAGTTGCCAGATTGCCAGATATTCATTTCAAAATAAAACATGGTGTCATTTACAGCAGAAAAGAAACTCATTTCTGTAGAGTCAACCTGCAAGGTATAATCGAAGGAACAATTTTGAGTATTGAATGATATAGTATCGAGCACGGGACCGGTGATGTAATCCAAATAAGCATTTGATGAATCCACAACTGCATAATTTAATGAGAGTGTGTCATTTTGATTGTCAACAATTCTAACATTGTGAATCCCTGGGCAAACATTCTCTGCACTGTCAGCTAGTGTAAAGTTGTCATAGTCCCACGAGTAGTAGTAAGGTGCTGTTGATCCTACGGTGTTCACATATGAAGTTGATGTGCAGTTTGTTTCACTGGAAACGGTTGAGAAAACCGTAGCATTGAATGTTGTGCTATTTATGATATTGGCAGGTTCAATGATTACAGTCATATCTATAAAAAAGCCGACACCATTAGAAATAGTTAATGTTGACTTACTAGCGCATAAATTGTTCCAAATACCGTCAGGACTTCCAATTTGAAATTGTCCAAAGTGTAAAGCCATAGTTCCTGAAAATTCGTTTGTATCTGGTATAAAGTTTGCATGAATGGATCCATCACATGAACTTTGAGTTAGAGGTTGTAACAAATAGGAAATATCTAAAGAGGAGCAAATTCTAGGAGTATTTATAGAGAGATAGGCAATTGTGTCGCCAGTCAACTGATTCAGCGCGTAAGCTTCGAACGCCGTGTTAACTCCTGAGTAATCAAATCCAGAAATTGAGTCTGTAAATTCTGTACCCATACCAGTATACAGATCAGTCATAGTATACGTTACATTACCAGGGTAACCCATTAATTCAACCTTGAAAGAACCATCAGAATTTCCTGGGGTTGATGGGTATATGGTTGGTTTTAAATAAATTTGTGAGATGCAGCTAAAAGCAATAAAAAAGCTAGCGGTAAGTATAAGTCTCATAAGTATATAATATTTATTGGGACTAAAATTAACTCTTCTTAAAGTAACAAACAAATTATTGGATGTAGAGGGGCCTTCCGTTCTTCGAAAAAAAAGAGGCGATTGTACCACAATCGCCTCTTTTCTATATCCTAGTTTGACTTACGCCAATACTTCTCTTACTTTATCTGCTGCTTCTTGCAACAATACAACCGATTGAACATTCAATCCAGAATCGTCAATCAATTTTTTTGCTTCAACAGCATTTGTTCCTTGCAAACGTACAATTAACGGCACTGGGAACTCTCCGATACTCTTGTAGGCATCAACAACACCTTGTGCGACACGATCGCAACGTACAATTCCACCAAATATGTTGATCAAAATTGCTTTTACGTTTTCGTCTTTCAAAATGATATTGAAGGCTTTCGCTACACGTTCTGCATCTGCAGTACCACCCACATCCAAAAAGTTTGCTGGATTTCCACCTGACAATTTGATAATGTCCATGGTAGCCATCGCAAGTCCCGCTCCGTTGACCATACAACCAACGTTTCCATCCAATTTAACGAAGTTCAATCCTGCTTCACCTGCTTCAACTTCTGTTGGATCTTCTTCTGTTTTATCGCGCATTGCAGCATAGTTTGGATGTCTGAACAATGAGTTTGCATCCAACGTAACTTTTGCATCCACAGCAATAATTTTATTATCCGATGTTTTCAACACTGGGTTGATTTCAAACATAGAAGCATCACAACCTTCGTAAGCAGCATACAAATTCACGACAAACTTTGTCATTTCTTTAAACGCTTGACCTGAAAGTCCAAGGTTGAAAGCAATTTTCCGTGCTTGAAATCCTTGAATTCCAACGCGAGGATCAATGATTTCTTTATAAATTAACTCAGGTGTATGCTCAGCTACGTGCTCAATGTCCATTCCACCTTCTGTCGAATAAACAATTGTATTTCTACCAGCTTCTCTGTCTAAAAGCACTGACATGTAAAACTCAGAAGTTTCTGTTTCTCCTGGATAATAAACGTCTTGTGCAATTAATACTTTGCTTACTTTTTTTCCAACACCGTTTGTTTGAGCCGTTTCAAGGTGACCACCAAGAATTCCTTTTACTTTTTCTTCAATGTGATCAATTCCTTTCGCTAAAACAACACCGTGCGATCCTGTTTCTGCCACAAGTCCTTTACCACGACCACCTGCGTGAATTTGTGCTTTTACCACGTACCACTCCGTACCAGTCTCAGCACTTAACTCTTTTGCAGCCTTTACAGCATCCTCCACTTTGTCTACTACTTTCCCTTCTTGGATAGCAACACCAAAGCTCTTTAAAATTGATTTTCCTTGATATTCGTGTAAGTTCATCTTGTCTGAAAATTTGTTGCGTAAAATTAATAGGATTTATTGAAGTTTCAATAATCAACATCTCCTTTATTTTGCTTCTTTAATAAAAGCTTGATTTTCTTTTAGATAGTTCACAAAAATAGATAACAATATAAATTAATAACACAAAGTGAATCTTTTTTTTGATTGTTAGACTAAATTGCATTAAATTTGCAAAAAAATTAATCTAATTAATAAACTATTTAAGATGAAAAAAGCTTTATTATTTGTTGCAGTAGCAACATTCGTATCAGGAACAATTGTTTCTTGTGGAAAATCTTCTAAAGGTAAAATGGATGGAGAATGGAAAGTAGATTCTATGACTCAAACTTCAACTAGTACTAGCGGTGGATCAACATCAACTGACAAAATGACTATTTCTGGAACTACAGTAACTCAGTCTTCTACAAGTGGTGGATCAACTACTACTGCTACAGGTGTACTTAACAGTGCAACATGGAACATTAAAAAAGATGGTACTTGGGATAGAGAAATGTCAGTTACTTTTTCAGGTACAGGTTACTCTACAACTACTAAAATGGTAAGTTCTGGTAACTGGGATTTCGCAACTGGTGTTGGTGAATTCAAGAAAAATGAAAGAGTAGTATTTAGTACATTGTCTGAAACGAATACAACTACTAATACTTTTGGAGGTTCTACAACAACTTCAACTTCAACTGATACTTATTTAGACGGAGAAAATTCTGAGATTTACACTATTGTTGAGTCTAAGAAAAAATCTTTGAACATGGAGTATAAGAAATCAAATTCTTCATCAGGAAGTGGATCTACTACTTACACTGAAACTGAAGATATGACTGTAACATTGTCTTTGCAATAAGAAGTCATTTAACTAATTAAAAAAACCGTGAAGGAAACTTCACGGTTTTTTTTATGCGCATATATTTCGTTTCGAAGGTAAACTGAAAAGATACTATTCAGCTTAAGCTCTAATGCTTTGTTGTTATGATTGTGCGTTTTTCCAACTGCTCGTCATTTCAATCGAAGCAAATTCATCGCACTGGTCTTGCTTAATCGCTTCCCAAATCTGGTTGATGCCATGCATTAGCATTTCTTTCTCTTCCTGCATTTGATCGTTCATCACCGTTGGATCCTGAAAGTAGTGCTTCACGAAATTGGTATCAAAATCACCTGACGCAAATGCTTCGTGTTTCATAACGTATTTACCAAAATCCAGCGTCGTTTTTAGTCCTGAGATCTGATATTGATCAATTGCTTTGATCGTACGACGAATAGCCGACGTTCTGTCCTTGCCCCAAACAACCAATTTCGCAATCATTGGATCGTAGTAGATTGGAATGTCCATTCCTTCAACAAAGGCATCATCGACACGTACACTTTCTCCCGATGGGACTCTGTAACGTTCCAAATTTCCAATATCTGGTGTAAAGCCATTCAACGTGTCTTCAGCGTATACGCGGACCTCAATGGCGTGTCCATTGATTTTTAATTCTTCTTGTTTCAATGGAAGCTGTTCGCCGCGTGCGACACGAATTTGCCATTCCACAAGGTCAAGTCCCGTAATTTCTTCTGTAACAGGATGCTCTACTTGCAAACGCGTATTCATTTCAAGGAAGTAGAACTTCATTTCTGCATCTACAAGAAACTCAACAGTTCCAGCTCCACTGTACTCACATGCTTTACACACATTGACAGCTGCTTGACCCATTTCTTCTCTCAATTCAGGCGTCAATAATGCGCTAGGTGCTTCTTCAATCACTTTTTGGTGACGACGCTGAATAGAGCATTCACGCTCGAAAAGATGAACTGTGTTTCCGTGATTATCTGCAAATACTTGAATTTCTATGTGTCTCGGTTTGGTGACAAATTTCTCTACGAAACACGCATCGTTCCCGAAAGAAGAACGCGCTTCGTTTTGCGCCAATTTCATCTGTGATTCCAGTTCTTCCGCCTTTTCCACCAAACGCATACCTTTTCCACCACCACCAGCTGATGCTTTAATTAGGACAGGATATCCAATTTGTTCAGCAATCATTTTTGCTTCGGCAACATCTGTAATTGCACGATCAACACCAGGAACTAAAGGAACATCGAATTCCTTCACGGCTTGCTTCGCACTTAATTTATCACCCATGATTTCCATCGCTTCTGGCGTTGGTCCGATGAAGGTGATGCCAGCGGCCTTTACTTTTCTCGCAAACTCAGCGTTTTCTGACAAGAAACCATACCCTGGGTGAATTCCATCTACACCTAATCTTTTACAGTGATCAAGAATGACATCTTGACGTAAATAGCTTTCTGAAGAAGGACTGGCTCCCACATAAACAGCTTCGTCTGCCTCCAGAACATGAGGTGCATTAGCATCTGCATCCGAATAAATCGCTACACTTTTAATGTCCATTTTGCGCAATGTTCGAATTACACGTCGTGCAATTTCACCGCGATTTGCTATGAGTACTTTTTTCATCTGTAGATCTTGTTTTTGCGTCAATGCGAAGATAAAATTTTATTTAGAACTGGTTCACACAATTTGTGTCGTTCGAATGTTTTATTCAGGTTTAACCATCTCCTTCGGTGGACCAGTGGGTACAGGAACCTGCTTCTTCTTACGCTTAATAGGGTAGCGTTTGTTTTTCTTGCTTCGGAATATGTCGAAGAAATATTGAATGGCTTTGAAGTCCGATAAAGTACTAAAATCCTCTTTGTAATAAAGTCCAACGCCTTGCGTGAACTTACCTAATTCCGAAGATTGTATAAGTGAGTTGTCGTTGGACTCGTTGAAAATGTTCACTCGGAAGGTTCCAGTTTGATTGAGTAAATACTCTAAACTCACATCACCAATTAATGCGTTTTTGTTTTCATCTTCAAAATTCTGGTTTTCAACGCCAAAACTACCTGAGAAAATAAGTCGATCATCTAAGAATCCTTTTGAAACACCAAATTCATAGGTATTGTCACCCGAAAGTTGATCCGCATTCATGTTAACATTCAAAACATAGTCACTCGATAATTTGGACAACAGTGCATTGATTTGATTGGAGACAAGATCCAGCGCTGCACTTCCTGTGCCACCAGCACTTCCTGCGAGGGGTTGAAAGCTTTTCCATAACAGTAAGGAGAAGAATTGGCGGTTCAATTCATCAGGATCACTTTTGATCCGGTTAAGAATGGACTTTTCCGCTTCACTGGCCCGTGGTGCTTGAATATCAAATTTGATGGTAGGTTTAAGCAGAGATTCCTGCAGTTCCAAATAGCAAAGAATTTCCTGATGCGCGCTCATAACCGATCCAAATTGGTTACCGGTGACTACAGAAAGATTGGCGTTTACCTTGTAATAGGTCTTTAAATCGAGAACTGCGTCATATGGATCACCTGTCCAACTAATACTTCCTCCTGGATCGACGAAGAATTTTTGTTTGATAATACCCATCGCAAAATCATAGACTCCCTCAGAGACAGTATAGACACCATTCATAGTTAAATCACCAAGGTTATCTAATTGAATCGACATTTCACCCCTGCCACGTGCTGTAATAATGTCTCCTAGCTCTTCATTAAATATGATTTTTACTTCAGCCTCGGGAGTGATTTTAAAATTCAAATCGAGATCTACACCTGTAAAATCTATTTTTGGTTCAGTTATCTCTACCAGTGAATCTTTATCTATGAATACAATGAAGTTATTTTCATCGTCAATTTCGCCAACGCCAAACATTGGAATATTCACCTTTGTTCCTCTTTTTGTCTCCAAATTAACAGTTACGGCTAAGTTATCAGTGTACCCAAAAAGGTTTATAACCCCTGTGGCATATCCTTTACCGTAATAAATATCACCAGTTCTGTAATCAGTGTTTAAAACAAGAAACCGCTCCAATGGAAGCGCTTTCCATGGCTGAAAGGGATCTTTATTTATAGCGTCGTCTTCTAAATCAAACATCAGGTCGAAGTTGAAATCTTTGAAATTGTCGTGATAGACAGAGCCTACAACAGTCCCTGCGTTTCCATCTTCATCGTAGATAGGAATCGTGTTGATGTAAAAACCGTCTTTGTCAACAAGAACTTTTCCTTCGACCCCAAAGTGGGCACCGGTAATGTCGACATGGGCAGAACCAGCAACTAAATCGATAGCGCCGTCGAGATATGGTTCATCAATTGATCCGTTGACTTTTAGTGTGCCGTAAAGCAGTCCCTTAATGTCGGAAAGGACATCAGGATTCATGAATGCATTCACGAATTGAATATCGGTGTAATTGAACACCAAATTGAAGTCGATGTTATCTTTTTTCCTTAGTGGGAAATAACTTCCTTGGAAATCAAAAGTTTCTTGATTTCTAAACAAAATGTTACCATTTAGCAACATGCTTTTATTTTCATTATTCCACTCAGAACTTACCGAAACATCGCCGACTTTATTGTTTTTAATAAAGAATTCTTTGATAGTGGCGTCACCGAAATATTGTAGATTATGGAATGGATTAGAAATAGTACCTTGAGCATTTAGAACACCCTCCATGGGAATGTCCGACATGAATACGGTTAATTCATTCAATGCGAGTTGCTCAATTTTAAAGTCTAATTCTTGAGAATCATCATTAGAAATTGTTCCATCGAGATAAATGTTTTGATCGTCTCGTTTTAGTCTAAAATTAGAAACATTAAGTGTGTCAGAATTGATGCTAAACCGCGATTCATTTACGATTTCCCATTTTTTACCTTGTACTGTAAAATAGGAGGGATGAAGCCTAAAACTGTAGTGCTCCATATCTTCCACTCGGGTTTGCCAACTTATTTGCGATGCAGTAGGTGTGTTTTCGTCCCAAACGATTTTAGATAAGATGAGATTGTCACTTCCTTCAGCGGTTAATTTTACATCATTAAAACTGATTGTGTCTTTAAAAACGAGCGTTTCAATTACATATTTAGAAGAAGCCTTTTGTCTATCAAAGGAGTTACTAACGTCCACATTGGTTAACTTGATATCTCTAAAGCTTAAAAAAGGTGACTTGATGTTTAATTTTAAATCTGATGATTGTCCATAATAGTTTCCGCCAATTGTTGTTTCGGGCGCAATAGTTAATTCAGGAAAGAATATAGCTAAGAAATCATCCGTTTCTTTCAGTGTTATGTTGAAATCGAAGTTGTTTTTATCAGTACTTGGTATATGAACGAGTTCACTGTGACTAAAAAATCCTGGAAAAAGCGATTTCACTTTTAACTCGAGTTGTTCCGAAAACGAGTTGATGTTGAGCTTTCCTGTTAAAGTAGCGTCCAGAATGGAGCTGGTTAGAACAAATTTATCAGATGGAACGGAGCGCGTAATGGTCAAATCCATTTGAGGAATGGTCACTGTGTTTTTTGCATCTTCAAAATTGAAATGTTGCAGCGAAATGGTACCGCGAAAGTCATTTGGATCTTTCCCTTGGAGGTCAATTTCAATGAGAGAAGACATTTTTACTTGCTTATCTGTCAAGTGAAGTTTTTCCAGCAGCGCCTCCTCAATGTTCACATTAAATAGCAGGTGAAGTTCTTCTTTGAAATCGATGTATCCGTCATAAGTGAGATCTAGATTGTCATCTTTCACCTCTATTTTTCCGGTAAAACGGTCATCTAATAGAGTTCCTTCCACAACGGTGATGTTCTTGTAAGGATAGCCGAGATAATCAAACCTGTTTACGTCTCCCTGGATGGAATTAAACCGAATATCTTCGATAGAAAAAGCTTCTCCAGACAAAAAGAATTTTCCATCCACCAAACCAAGATCATCAGATGCAATTAACTTACCGAGATTGAAATTTTCAACCTTCACGTCGTAGCTACTAGCTTCTGAATGCTGAAATTCGTACGAATTATTGGCTTCGTTTTTTGTGAACATAATTCCATGATCAATGCGCACATTTCCAAGCTGTGTTTTTATTAAATCTGAAGCGACCACAAACTGAGTGCTAAACCCATCCAAACGTGTATCTTCTGCTTCAATGTATCCAAGACGGTTGACGGTTTTGTTAATTGTGATGTACCTTGACTCTGAAACGTAAGGGAGTTTCAGGGTCTTGATCTCACCGAAATCAACATAGAGATAGTCCAGTTTTTCATGTAAGAAGGATGTCGCAACATTGAAGCGATCAGGGAGTACAAACGTACCTTTTACTTGCGTTTTTTCTTTGAATCGCAAATCCAAATCACCCAGTTTTAAGTTCTTGACTTTCCGTTTGACCTTGGTTGAAAGACGCACGTGATCATTCATTCCATCCATTACATAGGCAAACAAGGCGACTTCTTTCAATGATAGCGAGCTCGAATCGATGATTGCATCAAAGCTGACGCTATCCTCAAATGATCTAAAATCTTCAAAATGCGAAGAAAGCATATTGAGTTTTTGAGAGTAAATTGTCGACTCTTTTGATTTTATCATCAGCTCAGAAAGGTAAATTCCCTTCTCCGAAACATTTGATTTTGCTTTGAAATTAACTAATTCGAAGCCCGATTTTTCGCGACAACTAATGTTCGTAATATCGCCATAAAAATCACGACCGATCATCTTAAAATCCTTTACTTGACAATCAATGTTGGTTGTATAAATGTGGAAATAATCTACCCCTTTTGTTCGGCGTTCCTTTCGATTATCGTCGAAGGTGAAAAATGTATTTGTGACCGAAATTTTATCCGCATGTAATGTGGGTGGCTTTTGTTTCTTTGTAGAAGGTGACTTGAAATAATCTTTGACGAATTGAAAATTGTATTCACCTTCTTCATCCTGTACAATATGCACCGTGGCGCCTTCTACTTCAACATTTTTCAGATAAAACGCCGTCTTTTTTAAATCCCAGTCACGAATCCCAATGTAAATTGTATTTACTGCGACCAGGGTGTCATTGTCAAGGTCTCGGATTAACACACCATCTAGGGCAACTTTGTCAAAAAAGAGAATCGCAACCTTATCAATTTTGAACTCTGTACCAAGCTCTTCTGATAAGTAGGCCGTGGCTTTTTGAGCTAAGTAAGTTTGAACTGCTGGCGTCCGAATGGCAAAGGCAAATAGGATGAAAAATATAAGGAGCCACTCCAAGAGTATGCCGAGCATTCGTCCTAATATTTTCAGTAATTTTGCCATTCGATACAAACTTAAACATTGTGCGCCAAAAAGAACCAATAATTCTTGCGATTGAGTCCTCTTGCGATGACACTTCAGCTGCCATTCTCAAAAATAACACCGTTTTATCCAATTTTATTGCAGGACAGTCCGTGCATAAAGAATACGGGGGCGTTGTTCCAGAGTTGGCAAGTCGCGCGCATCTTCAAAACATCGTCCCTGTGGTACATACTGCGATTGAGAAGGCGGGAATTGAGATGGGCGATATTGATGCGGTAGCCTTCACAAAGGGACCAGGATTACTTGGCTCATTGGTCGTAGGGACATCTTTTGCCAAAGCGCTCTCTCTTGCATTCAATAAACCGTTAATTAATGTTAACCACATGTACGGACATGTTTTAGCGCACTTTATTGACGATGGTGACAAGCCAAAACCAACACTTCCGTTTTTATGTCTCACTGTTTCAGGTGGGCATACACAAATTGTACTTGTCAAAGACTATTTGGACATGGAAATTGTGGGCACAACCATAGACGATGCTGCTGGGGAAGCGTTTGATAAAGCAGCAAAAATGTTAGGATTCCAATATCCAGGAGGACCTTTGGTCGATAAACACGCACAAAATGGGAATCCAGATCGATTTGAGTTTTCAAAACCAAAAGTGGACGGTTATAATTTCAGTTTCAGTGGTTTAAAGACGTCCATTCTGTATTTTATTCAAAAACAGGAAAAGGAGAATCCTCATTTCATTCAGGAAAACTTGAATGATTTGTGTGCATCCATTCAGAAAACAATCATTGACATTTTGATGAAGCAATTAGTGACCGTTGCTAAGGCATTTGACATTAAACAAATAGCAATTGCAGGAGGTGTTTCTGCAAATAGTGGTTTAAGAAAGCGATTGGAGGAAGAGGGGATAAAAAGAGGCTGGAGAACGTACATACCTCGTTTTGAGTACTGTACAGATAACGCTGCAATGATTGGAATAACAGCAAAGTTCATGTATGAGCAACAGATTTTTTCTGATCAACGAGTAACTGCCCAGGCGCGCGTTCCATTTTCAGTTTAGTGATCGCGAAAAATATTTTTTTTAAATTGTTTGCTAAATCCGTTTATTATTGCTAGTTTAATCTTTCAATTCTATTATTCGAAGACTATGCAAGCGACGATGAACTCAACTCTAATAGAGAAAGAAACGATTAGTGCTCTTTCTTTTAAATCAGACATAAAAGTAAAGCAACACCCCCAATTGCTTGAACAAATTAAAGAAGCCACGCGTCTCGGTAACGGTTATCATGGCAAGGTTTCGATTTATTTTTACGATGACGAGGGACTAAAGCATGTTAATACGACTATTTGGGCAGACGGTGCAAAATACATTTGTCTAAAAGGCGGTGTTTGGCTTCCAATCGATCGGATTGTAGAAATAAAAATATAGCAACTTTGTTAAAGATGTTTAAAATCAATTTATCATTTTTATAGTTGGGATTACAAGGATTTCTTCAAATCTTTAGCATTTTTTTAATTCTGTTTGATTAGCTTTGATGCACAATGTAAAGCTATGTCAAAATATATTTTCTTATCATTTTTTTTGTTGATGGTTCTGAATGCAAACGCTCAGGATAATGTAGTATGGAGTTATCATTACGATGATAAAAGCGAAGCATTGATGATTCAAGCGCAAATAGGCGAAGGCTGGCATTTGTACAGTCAACACATTGATGACGGAATTGGCCCAGTGCCGACAGCATTTGAGTTTTCGGAAAATAGCGCTGTGAAATTGTTGGGAGAGACGGTTGAACCAGAATCTATTCGTGCGTATGATCCGAACTTTGAAGGAGAATTGAATTTTTTCAAGGACGAAGTCACCTTTACCCAAAAAATCAAAGCAAAAGAATCTACAACACTGGAAGGCGTTGTTACGTATATGATTTGCAATGACACGATGTGTCTTCCTCCAAAAGATGTCAAATTCACGATTTCAATTAATATCTAATCCATGGTAAAACTAAGCGCCCGTTCGTTAGGATTTTTTCTATTCCTTTTCACTGTTTTCTTTGCGAAATTTACTTCCGCTCAACTGGAGTTTCCTGAGGATAAAGTAAGTTGGAAATTTACTATTGAACAGAATGGCGATGAAGCCACAGTGATTGGGGAGATTACAATGGTCAAGCATTGGCACATCTATGCGGTTTACTTACCAAAGGGAAGTTATTTAATTCCAACATCTGTTGAGTTGACTCCTTCCGCTAATTTTAAAACAGTTGGAAAAGTCGAAGAACCAAAACCCATTTTTGTGCGCGATGAAGCAGCAGACGAAGATTTGTTGTATCACTCCAATACCATTAAGCTTAAGCAAAAAATTAAAATTCTTTCCGAAAAGGACTTTACATTAAAAGGTAAGTTCGTTTTCCAAACCTGTGATGATACCCATTGTTTACCGCCACACGAAGCCGAGTTTTCTGTGAAGGTGAAAGGAGTGAAATCGGATCTTGGGTCAACAGATACTCAATCGGATGTTGAAGTGGAATCAACCGAAAACACGGAAGATGTGACGGCTGACATTGCACCTACAGCTGATAACAAGGAAAAGAAGCTAGATACGAAAGATATTGATCCAACAGAAAAGAAGACATCGAAGAAATCGTTATGGATGATATTCTTCTTGGCGTTTATTAGCGGATTTGCCGCATTGTTAACACCTTGCGTTTTCCCTATGATTCCAATGACGGTTAGTTTCTTTACGAAAACAAGTAAGACGAGAGCTGCGGGAATTAGAAACGCGGTTCTTTACGGAATTTCGATTATTGTAATATATGTTTTGCTGGGTACGATTGTAACATGGCTCTTTGGATCAGATGCCTTAAACGCCCTTTCGACCAACGTCTGGTTCAATATTATCTTTTTTGTTTTACTGGTAGTTTTTGCTATTTCTTTCATGGGAGCATTCGAAATTCGCTTACCAAATTCTTGGTTAAATAAAGCGGACAAAGCTTCTGATAAAGGTGGTGTTATTGGGATTTTCTTCATGGCATTGGCATTGGCACTCGTTTCGTTTTCTTGTACGGGTCCAATTGTTGGAACCTTGCTGGTTGAATCCGCGACCATTGGTGGCGCAGGTCCATTTGTAGGAATGCTCGGTTTTTCCTTAGCGTTGGCATTGCCGTTTTCATTGTTTGCCGCATTCCCAGGGTGGATGAACACACTTCCAAAGTCTGGAGGATGGTTGAACACCGTGAAAGTATTTTTGGGGTTCTTGGAGCTGGCATTGGCTTTGAAATTCTTATCGAACGCGGATCTTGTTGTTCAAGGACACTTCCTAGAACGTGAATTATTCTTGGCAATTTGGATTGGTATTTTCTTTACGCTTGCTCTGTATTTGTTCGGTATGATTCGTTTACCGCACGACAGTCCAATAGAAAACTTATCTGTTGGTCGAACTGTGTTGGGAATGACCACGGTGATTTTCGTCATTTATTTGATCCCAGGCTTGTGGGGTGCGCCATTGAAGTTAATCAGCGGATTTCCACCACCAATGGCATACAGTGAATCTCCATTAGGATTTGGTGGGTCAGGTGCTCGAACTTCTGAACATAGTGATGATGACCGCATGCATTTGGGACCTCAGGGAATCATGGTGTTTCATGACATGGATGAAGGAATTGAATACGCCAAAGAAGTCGGTAAACCTGTATTTCTTGATTTTACAGGACATGCATGTGTTAACTGCCGAAAAATGGAAGAAACAGTTTGGGGAGAACCTGGTATCATAGATATTTTGAGAAATGATGTCGTGATAGTTTCGCTTTATGTCGATGATAAACGTGAATTACCCAAGGAAGAGCAGCGAGTTGCTCAAGTGACCAAAGACAGAACGATGAACATTAAAACCATTGGAAATAAATGGAGTTTTCTTCAGGCGACACGTTATAAAACAAACACGCAGCCTTATTACATCATGTTAGGTCCAGATGGAGAAGATTTGAGAAACGGTTCAGCCGATTACGATAACCATAGAGACCCAGCAAAGTTTCAAGCATGGTTGGAAGAAGGAATCAAGTTGTATAAAGAGGCTAAGAACTAGTTTTTGATTCGGTTCTATCATAAGAGTGGATTGCTCTAACATTAAAAATATACGCCAAACCCCGAAGGAGAAAAAGCGTTAGCTTTTGATTCAGTTCTCTCACAAGAGAACATCGATTTGAATTTTGAAATCTAAAATTCGTAGTTTTACTTCATGAACAATTTCCTCATAACTCCCATCGAATACCTCAAAGGTGTTGGTCCACAAAAGGCCGAGTTATTGAAAAAGGAATTGGGGATCTACAATTACCTCGATTTGCTGGAATATTATCCATTTCGCTATGTAGATCGATCTGAATTTCATACCGTAGCAGAATTGATTTCATTAAACGGTCATGCGCAAATCAAAGGGCGAATTGTGGGAATGCTTGAGTCAGGTGTGGGAAGAAACAAACGTTTAATCGCGAAGTTTCAAGACACCACTGGAATGATCGACCTGGTTTGGTTCAAAGGTGTAAGTTGGATTAAATCATCGCTAAAAATCAATGAAGACGTTATCATTTATGGAAAACCAACCCTTTTCAAAGGAAAATGGAACATTCCGCACCCTGAAATAGCCACTGCAAACGCAACCGAAGTGCAAGGATTACAGCCCGTTTATTCGAGTACAGAATTGTTGAATTCTAGAGGATTGAATACCAAAGGAATTGAAAAATTGATAGCAGGCTTATTAGAGAATATCGGTGGACAAATCGAAGATAGACTTCCCGTGTATATCAAGCAAGGAAATCGGCTGATAGATCGTGAGCTAGCGATCCGAAAAGTACACGCTCCATCAAATGAATTGGAAGCACAACAAGCGCGCTTTCGACTCAAATTTGAAGAATTATTTTTCCTTCAAATGGAACTACTGTTTCGTAAGAAAATCACTTTGGAGAAATCTAAAGGATACGTGATGGAGAAGGTAGGGGACGAATTCAATGATTTCTACGAAAAATACATTCCATTTGAATTAACGGGCGCTCAGAAACGTGTATTGAAAGAAATTCGACTGGACATGAAGTCGGGACATCACATGAATCGCTTGTTGCAAGGTGATGTTGGAAGCGGAAAGACACTTGTCGCACTACTTTCTATGTTACTTGCGGTTGGAAATGGTTACCAAGCGGCGCTTATTGCTCCAACTGAAATTTTAGCGATTCAACATTATACTTCGATCAGTGAAATGATGCAGCCCTTAGGTGTCCGCGTTGCTTTGTTGACAGGTTCCACGAAGAAAAAGGACAGAATTCCATTGCACGAAGGGTTGTTGGATGGAGAAATTCAATTGCTTATTGGAACACATGCGTTGTTGGAGGATACGGTTCAATTTAAAAACCTCGGTTTCGTTGTGATTGATGAACAGCATCGGTTTGGCGTTGCGCAGCGGGCACGTATGTGGAAGAAAAATGAATTACCCCCTCATGTGCTTATCATGACGGCAACACCGATTCCAAGAACACTTGCAATGACCTTCTACGGCGATCTCGATGTCTCTGTAATTGATGAACTTCCTCCGGGACGAAAACCAATTACAACCATGCACAAGTACGATTCCAGTCGCTTGCGTTTGTTTGGATTTATGCGCGAAGAAATCAAGAAAGGTCGACAAGTGTACATTGTTTATCCACTGATCATGGAATCGGAAACGTTGGATTTCAACAACCTCATGGATGGATTTGAAGCCATCGAAAAATCATTCCCGAAACCTGATTATCATGTGAGTATGGTGCATGGAAAGATGAAGCCAGAGAACAAGGAATTTGAAATGAATCGCTTTATTAATGGTGAAACGCAAATCATGGTCGCAACAACAGTGATTGAAGTGGGTGTGAATGTACCCAACGCAAGTATTATGGTGATTGAAAGTGCAGAGCGTTTTGGGTTGTCACAATTGCACCAGCTGCGAGGTAGAGTAGGGCGAGGGGCTGAACAGTCGTACTGTATTTTAATGACAGGTGACGCAATATCCGAGGACAGCAAGAAACGCATGGAAACAATGGTGCGCACCAACGATGGATTTGAAATAGCCGAAGTCGATTTGCAATTACGCGGACCTGGAGATCTAATGGGAACGCAACAGAGTGGGTTGTTGGATTTAAAAATATCAAACCTTTCGAAAGATGCGCAAATTGTCACGTTAACAAGAGAAGTCGCAAAAGCATTATTGACAAAAGACCCAACACTTGAACTTTCCGAGAACAAAGGAGTACGTTCGAAGTTGAGTGATTTGTTAAGGGCACGACCGAATTGGGGCAAGATAGCTTAGAGTTAGGAGTGTAGAATTTAGAGTTAAGAATTTAGAGTTGTTTTTGAACCATCCCATTAATGCTTTATATCTTAATTAGCTATGGCACTTTATTGTTCGTAGAAAGATTAGATAGTCTTCGCCTCGTAACTCTAAACTCTAAATTCTTAACTCTCGACTCTAAATTCTGTACTCTAAACTCTCCTATGTTTCCCGAAAATAATTAGTTTTATAAAAATTAAACTATGCATCGACTCGTTATCATTTTTTCTTTGTTCTGTGGAACGGCTTACGGACAGTTAATGAGTGGAACCTTGATGGACGAAGGGCGACAAATGACTTCAGACTCTAAATTCATTGTTGAAGGAGTAAAGTCCGGTACGGCAAAATTTGAACTCGCTGTGAGTAGAGAAGGAAATGTCACCAGTGTCCGTTTGGTAGAGTCAGATTTAAAAAGTACCCCAGCCGAATTTGAACTGAAAAACTATTTAAAATCCTTCACGTTTGAGAAAGGAAATCATTACCCGAAGTTCCATCATGTGGTGGTGAAGATGACGGTGGTGAAACCGTAACAAGAGATCTTTTTTCAGCAGGGCTGATGCGTTGATAACAAAACAAGTTTGGTATTCTCATTTTTTTAATTTAGCTTTAATGCTGAAAATTAATGACTTAATACTACTATGCGCATTATTCTACTTTTTCTTGTACTGTTT
>CAZXRU010000019.1:0-73382 GCA_964643345.1 uncultured Fluviicola sp. | reverse complement strand
TTCTTTTTAGATTAACTAAAATTTATGCCTAATCCCCAACTTTTGAACTTGATCCACTAAAAGCTCGCCTTTTACAAAGGCGCTTTTTTTATGCCCTCAAGTTCGCTGAAGTGAACTTCGCTCCTTTTGGGCATAAAAAAAGCTCGGAATAAATTCCGAGCTTTTTGTTCTTCGTGATCGTCAGGATTCCCGCTAATCACTACAATTCAAGTCGTTAGGGGTTGGCTATGCCGCCGCCCTCACACTTTCGACCGCCTTTTGATTTAAAAGACCGACTAAGCCGAAAGCATCATTAAAATTTGCTGCGCTTAATTTACTTGTAATACTTTTCAGAGTTTCCCGAAGAAATAAAACCTCTTCTTCCAAATGTTCTGCGCGCTTTTCAATAGCTTCAAATGCTTTGTCCTTCCAATTTTGTGGCTTCTCCATCTGTGATTCCTTTTCATTAACCACTAGTTCACCTACTCCATCAATTAACCAATCCTGACTGACGTTAAACGTCTTAGCAATCGTAATTAATGTGGACTGTCTCGGCTTTGTATCGCCAGTTTCTAACTTCCAAATGCCAGCAGATGACATTCCCAACTTTGCGGAAAATTCGCTTTGTGATAAATTAAGCGTACTTCTCAACAATCTAACCCTTTCATTTACTGTACTTTTCATAACATAAACATTTTATTGTTAATAACTTTGACTAACTATTTAGTACTAGTTATGCAAATAGTTAGTTAATTTGCATACATGGTTATTTACTAATGGATAACCACTAGTACAAATCTACTAAAAAGTATAAACAATTAATAATTAAATCTTAAAAAATGGATGGAATCAACTATTTAACGTTAACAACGGCGCAAATCCTAAAGCAACGGTTTAGGATAATTAAAAAGGAACTGCGCGCACGTGGTGCAATCAGTCAAGCGCAATTTATGGCATTTGTATTTGAGAAAGAACCAATGTACAACAGCCCCGAAGGAATGGTTAAGATCGCCAACGCTTGGAATTCAAATGTTCCCGATTTGCGCCTAACCGAATTGATCCAGGAATACAAAGTTGAACTTAAAACTGAGAAAGCATGAACATGACAGTAGCATTTATAATTGCAGTAGGAGTAGCCGTACTTCAAGCAGTGCGATTGGACTACCTCACTCGCAAAAATACTGAACTGAAGGAAAAGTTAAAGGATTCTGAAGAAGCCAGAACCGACAGCAGAATTTTGAATGAAGCGTTGAAAAAGCAAATTGATAAACTGGAAAGACAAAACAACCTTTCAGACTTTCTGAAAAACTTTTTGACGGCTTCGGCAAAAGATATGGGTATTGGAATCATTGTTCCTGGTCCCGAAAAAGAATTATCGCTTGAAGAACAATTAACCGCCGCTATTGAAGCGGAAAACTTCGAAGAAGCGGAAAACTTCGAAGAAGCGGAACGATTGAAAGAACTAATTAAAAACCAAAAATAATACACTGAAGATGCCAAACTATAAATACAAACTCCACTATTATTTACGGCAATTGTCGGGAAATGATTATGAAATTGCGATGGAATTTCTACCTAACGTATGTCACGTAGAAAAGGAAACTTTTCGCGCTTGGATTTACATAAAAGCAAACGAAAGTCGTACAATTCAAATCGATTCGCTCCAAAAGATTGCCACATTCTTTGAAGTTTCTGTTGAAGATATGCTTCACAAAAAAACGACTAAGGACGAGATTTTGGAAAAGTTGAACATCTTTAAATTAAACCGCCATGTTCCACATAACAAACTTTGACAGCGAACGATCTGGAATTCACTTTAAAGTGAATTATCAGTTTCCCAACCGTGACGAACAGCACGAAACACATATTTCCTGCATGACCAAAAAGGATGCAGCGTTTAAGGCTTCGCAACTGGCATTTGATTTTCTGAAGGCGTGTATGGAACAATTCATTGCTACAATTGACAGTGTAAAGCCACATTACTTCGATCAAAGCGTAAAACCGTACATACGAAATGGGAATGCTTTCTGCAATGCGTACTGGCGTTTTTTGGGAATTACTGAAAAATCAAAGCAGCTGCATACTAATTCGTTGGAATATGCAAAGTATCTAAAGGAGAAATTGCCAACGCTAGGCGGTTTAATTCCCGATTTAACAGATTTGAAACGTGTTGCCATTCGGGAGCAACTAAAGGAAATGATCGAGGTTGCGAAAAATCTTGAAACATTCATTTCCCGGTACCAAAATCACTCACTTTTAAAAATAGCAGTTTAAATGAAAATTTCTAGGTTGTACACGGAATACTTTCAAGACAATGAAGGTAAACCAAAAGAAAGGTATGGAATTACCATCCAAGGGAAACACTTCCTTCAGAATACAGAAATATCCAAAAGCGATTTTAACGATTTGGTGCATGTAAGCGGCAAAGAAAATGGACTTTCAAAAGGCGAACGAACGCAGCCAAATGAGTTTTTAACCCGAATAACATTTGACGTATTATGACACTAGGATTTAAAACACATATAGACGGTAAACCAACTTTTTTCATTGATAAAATTTGGTGGTCATTTCCCGAAGAAATACGCACGTATGAAAACTGGGAGTATAAAATTCACGTTGCGAAAAAGTTCACGGCTACGATGTCTCAAAAAATGACTGGATTTCCTAAAATTCACACCATACGTGAAGACAAGCACGACCGTTGGAAAGTTGGAATGAACATTCATTTCGTAATAAATAACAGAACTAAAGACCGCTTCCAATTTGCGCCTGTTATTCCCGTTACTGAAATTCAGACAATCAAAATAGATCATCAAAATGACAGCGAATACCCAATAATTCATATAGATTCCAAAAGGTATTGTCCAATTGAAAATCATTTTGATTATTTCGTGAAACTGGATGAACTATCACAAAATGACGGTTTTGATACAATCAAACAATTTTTGGACTATTTCAAGGAAGATTTCGAAGGAAAAATTATTCACTGGACTGATTTTAAATATTAAGCGATGAAAACAAGAATTTTAAAAACCGAAAACGGTCTAGGAGAAATTACATACAGGCCACAATACAGAATTTCATACATGAATTTTGCGGTTGGTGCTGACAATCCTTTTATCGCAACTAGAATTCTGGCGTTTATCGTTGGGCACGCTTTTTTGTTTTGGGGAATAATTCCTTTATATATCCAAAATAGATGGGATGATATCGAATTTCATAACAAATCAACCTTTGAAATACTTTGTGATTTTTTTGGTGATAAAATAGAAACGATTACTGATCTCGATAAAGCAAAAAAAATTGTGGATGTTTTTATTGCTGAACATAATGACAAAGAAAAAAAACGACTTGAATCGCTCCAAAATGAACGATTGAAGAAAAGAGTTAAAAGAACTATAATCAAACATCCATGAAGCTAATTACTGAACACGAACAACATCAAGATATTTTCGCAAAAGGTTTTCGGTTCAATCCCGAAGATGAAACCTTCTTCACAAGCAATAAGAAGAAATTCAAGTTGCCAGAAAATTACGAAGATTGGAAGGTAGAAGTATTTGAAAAAGATGCCTACCTACTTGAACGGTTGGAAGAATTGGGAATTGATCCAGAAGAAAACAGCCTTGAACTGACAGATAAAGACGGTCAAAAGTGCAAAATGCAAGTTTTTACAGCGAATGTGCATGGTGACATCGAAATACTTCAATATTCGTTAAAGCGACACACGCACATTTACAAGAAAGGAGAAACAACCGCAGGAGTGCGTTGGGAATACCACGTGCGAAAACGATTGAATCCATTGTATGCGCCTTTTTGTGAAGGAAAGTATGACGGTTCAGAAAGTAAGAATGTTCCTTTTTGGCACCCAGATTTAATAACGATGTTTGAAAACGAAGAATCAATTGATACACTCGTAATTACTGAAGGACAATTCAAAGCATTCAAGGCAACTAAAGAAGGAATTCCAACGGTTGGACTAAATTCAATCAATCACTATCGAGATCGTAGAACAAACGGATTGCATCCCGAAATTATAGAGTTCATTCACAAATGTGGCGTAAAAAAAGTGGTGATCCTGTGGGATGGTGATTGCAGAAACATTTCGAGCAAACATTTAGAAGCTGGAACAGAATTAACCGAACGACCAAACGGATTCTTTGTTTTCGCTCGTACGATCAAAAGTTTACTTCAAAAGGTATTTCCACCTAAAAAGCTAGAAATCTACTTTGCAACCATAAAAACGGATGATATTGAAGGTGCGCCAAAAGGCATTGATGATTTGCTACTGGTGAAGAAAATTAAAACGGTGGATGTCGTTGCAGATTTTGACCGTGTTGGAACTATTCCCGGTTATTACATTGAGTGGATCAACATCACCAGTGAACCAGGTGTTAAATCAATGCGCCAATACTTTCAGTTAAGCTATCCTTCGGACTTTTACCGTTTCCATAGCGAACAGATCAAAGGAAAGAACTTCGTGTACTACGGAACGACCTACCGCATAGAAAATGGTGTGCCTTTGGTGGAAGTTGACAAGAATTTAAAAAAGTATATGCGAATTGGTCCAGAT
Source organism: uncultured Fluviicola sp. (assembly GCA_964643345.1). Classification (GTDB taxonomy): domain Bacteria; phylum Bacteroidota; class Bacteroidia; order Flavobacteriales_D; family Crocinitomicaceae; genus UBA4466. The sequence goes on along the minus strand of CAZXRU010000019.1, from coordinate 68,833 downwards.
TATTTTAGACTGATCGAGCAAAGCGCCTACAACGAAGAAGGCGACAAAATCCGCACGGATGAAGTACTGGTTCCATGGTCAGCAACGGAAATAAATCGAGACTTTGGAAAAAATGCCGTGAATAACGTCATGCGCCTGGATGGATTTTGCAACATTCCAAACAATACCAATTTCAAACAAATTGTAGATAATAAATGGAATTTGTACTACGATGTGAAGCATGACACCGCACAAGGAGAATGGAAAAACATTGAATCCTTTTTGAAGCACATTTTCCAAGATCAATATGAAATGGGATTGGATTACCTTCAGCTGCTCTATACAAAGCCATATCAAAAATTACCAGTACTTGGATTGGTATCGAGGGAAGAAGGTACAGGAAAATCCACTTTCTTGAAACTGTTGTACATGATGTTTCAAAACAACATGACGTATGTCACTCCCGATGATATTATGGGAAATTGGACTTCGCACTGGGTTTCAAAATTGATTGTTGCCTGTGAAGAAACATTCTTTGAGAAAAAAGAAGCTGGAGAAAAGATTAAGAACCTTTCGACAGCTGACAAAGTAATGCGCTCCGAACGATTTGTAAACAATACACTGATTGATTGTTTTCTGAAATTCGTGTTCTGTTCCAACTTTGAAGATGATTTTATAAAGTTGAATGATGGAAGTAGCCGTTTTTGGATCATCAAAGTAAAGCAAATCGAAGGTAAAAGTGATCCGAATTTTGTACAACTGATGCAGGATGAAATCGGCTATTTCATGCACTTTTTGCAAAACAGATCACTTGTCAACGAAAAGAAGGATAGAATGTACTTTCACCCGGACCAATTCAAAACCGATGCGTTCCGAAACATTGTGAAAAACAGTGAACCAGGCGTAGTGAAAAACCTACGTATTCAAATTGAAGAATACTTTATGAAGTACGGCGTTCCCGAACTAAAAATTGATGCTAAAAACCTTCGAAATTTCTTTGATGTGCGCGTAGATGATTTTTACATGACCAAAATACTCGATCAGTACTTCAACGTGTACAAAACAGATGTAACAACATTCAAGTTCCATAATGATGATACCGTTATAAGTGGAAAAGGACGTGCATTTGTCTTCAAGAATAAGAATTTTTCGGGAGTGATCCAGGAAGAAGTAAAGGAAGATGAACTTCCGTTTTAATTAGTAACCAAATAAGCAATATACCATGGAATTGACCATCGAACAAATCAAGGAAAAACAAAGAAAACTTCATGAGGATTTGAAAAACATTTTAATTGAATTCGAAAAAGATACTAAGATCACTTTTCACGGTGAAATTGGATATCAACGAGGAATCCCTAGTAGAGTGTATGTTTTATTGAATTTTTCAAACCCTTTTGAATAATATGATTGAAAAATGGAATTGGATCGTCGAAGAATTAAAAGATATTTTACATGTCTTGTTAGTTTTTGTAGTTGCAGCAATATTTTCGGTAATATGTACATCAATTGTATTTGCTGTAGTGCTGTTGATTGCTTGGCTATGTGGATTAGAAGATTTTAGTGAATTTAATAATTAATTAAAGTGAATTTATATGAATGATTTCAGAGAAAAGCAGGAAAACCGTCCAAAAAGTGAAAAGATTACCACAAGCGATATAAGGTGGGAAAATATATGGCAGGAATTCAAAAAATCTCCAAACGGCGATTGGGCAAAGGAGTTTTATACATGGATAAAGAAAACTTATGAGCCACCACTCATCAAAAAATCGACTAACGTTTGACGGTATGAAAAGTTGGGGATTAAAAGAGATAACCTTTCGCACCGCTACAATGATAATTAATAGTACAAACCTTCGGGAAACCACGCACGCCCCAATTTTTTATACCGTGTGTTATGCCCCGTTTTTATTCAAATTTTATGCACGATATTAACGACAAAAACACAACATTAACACCTTTAAGTTTGATTGAGAAACTCGGTGTATTTGATTATGACCCATGTGGTATACAACACCATAAAACAGCAAACAAAATAATTTCATTACCTACCGATGGTTTAGCAGAAATTTGGGAAGGTAGAGTTTGGCTAAACCCACCGTATAGTAACCCAACTGAATTTATGAATAAACTTGCCGAACACGGAAACGGAATAGCATTAGTGCTAAACTCTACTGATACGGTGTGGTTTCAAAATGCTTTGAATAAAGCCGATGGGATGTATCTTTTGAAAGGAAGACCCAAATTTATGCGATTAGATATGAGTAAAGTATCAATAATGCGAGGCGTTGTTTTGTTTGCGTTTGGCAAGGATAATGTAATCAAACTTAAAGAGTGTGGGCTTGATGGGTACTTCGTTTCCTTAAATGGGGCATAACACTAAGATTGAAAGCGTTTTAATGCTTTTAATCGACTGTTAACCGCCGTTTCAATGGCGGAATTTTTTAATTTTATGAATCAAATAATAAATAAACCTATGAAAAAAGTAATTTTCTTTACGATGTTCACAGCAGGATTAGCAGTAACATCATGTTCAAATCGTTTAGGCGATCTAAACATTTTATCGAACCGAAACTTTGACAGTTCACAGAAGTATGAACTACTGCAAAGGGATGTGCAGGTAAAAATCAAAACCAAAAAGAACGATGCCATTGAACGCGCCGTTGATAAAGCAACTTCCAGTGTCGAAGGCGGTGAATATCTGGCCAATGCCGTGATTTGGGTTTCTCCTAGTGGGAAGAAGCTTAAAATCAAAGCAGACGTTTGGGGAATACCTGCAAAAACGCCGTAAATCAACATTCAATTATTGAAAGCCGTTCATCCTTCTGGGTGGACGGCTTTTTTATTTTGGGTTTCCAATAATGAAAAATCGGGAAACCTTTAAAAGTATGTGTTTTTAAAAAAATTTCTATTAATTAAAAAAGTTGTTGACTTTTGTTGACTTTCTTTGGAAAGCCTTATAAATAAAGGCTTAGATTGTCAACAGCATTTAGAAAAAAGTTGTTGATTTTTGTTGACTTTTGTTGACAATGACCATTTTGAAGCAACAAGAGTCAACAAGAAGCAACAAGAGGTTGTTGACAATCAAAGCCACGCCACTATTGATGATTATAGAAAGTCAACAAAAGTCAACAACTTTTCACACTATAGAAGCGATTTTCAATTTTGCATTTACTGTTTTCACGTAAGATTCCAACCGTGTTTAATTGAAATACAATTTGTATTTGTTCTAATTACAGAATGATTTCAACTATTGAATTCACCATGATTTCACCTCAATTTTGGTGCTATCAACTTGAAATCAATAAGGATGTTAACACTTGAAAAAAGAGTAACCAATTTAACGTACAACGAAGAAGAAAGAAACGCTGTAAATCGACAACTGATTACGATTCAAGAGCGTGAACAGATTCCGTTTTCATCTCCAAAAGACATGCTTTCAAAGTTGCTATCACTTGCTATCAAGAGTGAAATCACCGAACCGCAAAAAACCGAAAATATTGAAATCACTGATAGCAACAATGAATTCAATGAAATCACCGTTGAATTCAACGAACTCAAAACCAAGCTAGATGAATTCAGAAGCATTCACGCACTAGATGCGGAAATGTCCTATTCTGAAATCATTGATAGCATGGTTGAATTCACAAAGAAATCACCTGAAATCAAGGAAGTAGAAAAAGAGGTGATAAAGGAAGTTCCTGTTCAATTGAAAAGCAATCAAATTTTGGTAACACTGAAGGACGAACCAAAACGACCAATTGAAAAGAAGTTGGGAATCTTAGATGAAATTCACCGCCGCCGTGCTTCTAAAATGAATGTGATTGAAACACGTGAAGAACTCATTGAAAAACTGCTTTTCAATGATGGAACGATTTTCAATCTACACGGTGAATGCTACACAGGATTTCATTATTAAAACGAACAACCCAGAAAGAAGCCAACGCCCGAAATAGGTAACAGCATGGAAGGCGTTGGCATGTTTTCGCAAATCAAATAAAAATGTACACAGAAATTGAAAGATTACTAGATTATGAAGGAATAGAATCCCACGAAGGATCAATTTCCTTTCCTGCCGAAGATGTCGAAAAGATTGAAGCGGAAATTGTTCGCTTAAAACACAAGGCGAACGAACTTGGTTCAGAAGAAGCAACCGAAGAAGAAGAAGAAGAAGAAGAATCGATTGAAAACGAACAAAAGGAATATTCCTTCAATGAGTTCATCGAAGAAGCAACTGAACATTTAGAACTGGTACCAGAAGGAAACGACTTTTGGATCACTGAAGCTAATTTCAAAAAACTGAAATCGGCACTCCCCGAAAATTTACAAGAAAGTTTCCCAAAATCAGTATTTGGAAACGGTTTTTTCCAAATGCGTGGCAATCAACGATTGATTTCTGAAGCACGCCTTTTGAAATTGTATGAATTAAGAAAATCCTTCAATAAATCCAAGTAAGATGAGCGAAATAGAAAAACTTCAAGCCGAAATAACACAGTTAAAGGCTTCAAACGAAAAACTGCACGATGAACGTGCCGAAATAGAAGGTGATATCCGTGTGGTTGTTGACGTGTTTGGCAAATTGCTTGGCGAATTGGAAATTGATTTTTCAGACTTCAAATCGGGCAATGCTGACATCATGTCGAAACTTCCCGGGATGCTTTCAAAAATCACCATGAAATTAATGTCTGGAAATTTAGATACTTCCAATTTAAGCAACATCACGGCGTTAACGCCAATTCTTCAAAAATACAAGTCATTGGTCGATGACATAATTCCAATGTAACAATGGAAAAAACGGAAAAACTAGATCAACTTTTTCAAGCGGTAAACTTGAGGGAAATATTGGCAGAACCTACAGAAGTGAAAACTGATGTAGGTTCAAGCGCCTTTTCCTTTGAGCCTGTTGTGCAGACACCCGAAACAATATCAGAAGCACCAACATTTCACACTCCTGAAATTGAAGTAATTGAAGAAGAACCGTATGATGCAGAAAGAAATGCAACTTCAATGGTTTACGGTCTGCAATCCGTTGAAACGCTCATTTTATTGCCAATCGTAGGTTGGAAAACAAGAAAGCAAATTGGTGGTAAACCAGTACTTCAAAAAATGCGCAAAGCATACCAAAAAAAGATGTCTGGCCAAAAGCTAACAGAAACGGATCAAAACCTTATCAAAGCACTTGAAGATTACGACCGTAAAATGATGTTGCTTTCCGATGATTTCATTTACACACCAAACCAAACGCAAAAACTAATCAATGCCGCCATTCCATATTGCGAAGCCACAAAATTAAAAGTTGGACCAGGTGTAGGATTTTGGAGTGCGTACGCTGGTGGATTAGTTGAAAAAATTGCAAAAATAGCATTGAAATGAGTTGGATTTTAGCAGCAATACACTTACTAATTTTCCTGTACGTTCGGAAACGACTTGCGCGGAAATCCAGACGTTTAGAACTGGAGAATTCAAAATTGAGCCAACAAATCACCAAGTTGGAAGGTAAAATAAACTATTACAAACGCCGAAGCCTTGACAAATAGATCAAATGTCATATCATTAATTGCAGGTACTCGAGACACTGGAAAAACGAATTTCACTAAAGAGATTTCCAAACTTTCGCCACTGCCAAAAAAACTGATAATTGATACAATTGATTCTCCACCATGGCGCACGATGAAAACATATCAAAATCCAGATGGTGAAGGAATTTCAATACCAGTGTTAAAAAATGAAGATGAATTCAAAGCGTTTGAATCTGGTTATGCAAGAATGTTTTCACCAGATACGGAAATGATGTTTCAATTGATCGAGTGCCATTTGCGTAATACCTTATTGATAATAGAAGACGGTTCAAAATTCATTGGTAAACAGCTGTCACGCAGTTTTAAGGGATTTATGTATGATTCCAAGCAAAAGAACCTGGATATAATAATTGTATTTCACAATCTAGCAGCAATCCCACCTGAATTAGTAAGAATAGCAGATACTTTAACGCTATTCAAAACCAATGACGGCACACCATCGCCAACAAAATACCCGTTTCCCGAACTCATTCCTGCAATGCAACACGTACGGAAATCGACAAACAGATATGAAAACGTCACTTTACGCTTGAACTGATGGACTTCCAAAATAAATCTATTACAAAGGCACAAATGGCTGAAATATACGGCGTATCGGCAACCTATTTGCGTGAACAACTGAACAACAGATATTTTGACGAATTGGAAGCGGTGGGCTACAAAAAAAAGGATATAATAATATCACCAAACGTTTTACGAAAATTCATTGAAATATATGGCAAACCTATTACAAACAATGATCTTTCCGATGAAGTTCTATAACCGCCTTGCAATCCTTTACTTTGGTGCATTGCTTGTTTGGTTGCTTTTCCTTCTAGGATCATGCGCCACACCGCAACGCAAACTTGAACGACTGTTAAACAAGTACCCAGAACTAAAAGATAGTACAACTGTAATCATTGACGATTCTGTGAAGATTGATTCCCCGGAGTTGGATTTTTCGGCATCACTCCCCTTTCTCAACTTCCGTGATACGGTGATATTCGTTTATGTTGACACCAACGACACCAGTACACCACCAATAACGGTATCACTGAAGAAAACCGATAACGGTGATTCGCTCGATCTTAAAATAACACGTCCACCTTCCACAAAATATATACAATACACGAAAACGGTGAAGGTGCCAGTATTGTGTACACATAAACCCAGAGACAAACTGTGTTGGGTGTACCTGGTTATTTCTGTTCTTCTTAATGTTTTATTCGTGTACCTTCTTCTGAAGAATAGATAACCGAAACCATATCAAATTGAAAGCCTTGCGATCGCAGGGCTTTTTTTGTTGCTATCAACATCGTAATTCAACAAAGTTCAATTGAATTCAACTGAATTCAACGTGAAATCACTGTAACCGTCAGCGCAACTTTTGAACTGTTCAATATTTGGAATCACAAACAGCGAAAAAGCAAAAGAACTTAAAAAGCGCATTATGAACATTAAAGTTTTAGCCTGGATAATCATTGTACTCATTTTAGCCGCAATCGCTATCCAAATCTTCGTTCCGAAAAAAGTAGCGGACGGAAAAATCACAACGTTCGGCGGCAATGAAGCCATCGAAGAAGAAATCACAACCGAAAAAGAATAATCATGAAAGGAGCAAACGCAAACGCAATCGCAACCACATTGGTACGTGACAATGGTCACAAATTGGACTTGAATCAAGAATTTTCAGCAGGTCCAGGAGGGGGAAAAACATTCATTGACGAAGGTAGTGCAAACATTACCGTTGCCATGAAAATCACCAACAACATGGCAGATCCTGTGAAAATTGCACTTGGAGCAAATGTCTCAAACATCCACGCAAATAACGCAGCGACAATTGCTTATTTAGGTGTTGACGCTATTTTGTCCGAAGGTAATTTTGTTGGAGATGGAGGATCGCCTGAAAAATTCGCAAACTGTGCGATGATTGATTCAGACCGTTCTTGGGATGAAATATCAAAATACATTGAAAAAACGCCAACAAGAATTTTAGGAATTGCATTGCAATCAAGCAAAGTTTCTGACGGTTCACCAGATTCTTCGAATTATGCTTCACCGTTAAAAACGGCATGGGTTTCACCATGGCAAAAATCGCCAAATCCTTCATTGAACTTGGCGCAGTACATCGACAACAAATCAAACTCTCCACAGTTTGTAAATGTTGACTTCAGAACGAAGAAATTCCCTGTAATCGTTTCAGATGAGCAGTATTTGATTTTGACAATTAAACCGGGTACAGCTTTGGATTTAACGCTCAACATCGGACACCAAGCATCATTGCCACAACGATTCTATCGTGCAATCAAGAAAGCAGACGAAGTTTTGCTTCCATTGAACGCCGCTTCAAGAGGGTAATCAAAAATCAGTGTATCATTTAAAAAGCCCTACCCGTGTTTTAGGGTAGGGCTTTTTTAATACCAACGAAAATGGCAATAGTAAGTTTAGATTTTATAGGCGATATCGCCAACGCAGCTGAAGGAATTTCTGCACAGTACAACACAGATTTTCAACAGAATCAGTTGGCAATTGCAGAAGCACAAGCACGTCCCGCAGAAGCGACCGCATCGGGTGCGAGTGCACAACCCCGTAGCAACATGGTTATTTGGGGCGCAGTAATCGCAGTGATCGTAATTATCGCTGTATTAATGATGGTAAAAAAGAAGTAAGTCATGGCAGAATACCAAACAAACCTTGAAAAATTAGCAGATGCACAGGCAAAACAAACGTCTGCCGCATCTGAAATGAATAACGCTTTAGCAGCGAAAAATGAAGCCAGTAGATTATTGGCGCTTGCTAGGGAGAAAAAAGAAGGCGGTTATTGCGCTAGAGAGTTTTCAAATAAATCAAAACGCCAAACATGTCAAGCCGCCGCGGATGCAGATTTCACAAAAAAACTCGCAGAATACGACAAGCAAGCAGCGCGATACGCTACCGCCGTTTCTGCACACAGTATTGCTGACGATCTTGTCACCAAATACGAAAAACAAGTTGATTCCGACATTGCAAACAGTGGTACACTGGCAAATATGGGGCTAACAACAACAGCAATTGAACAGGCAGCAATTACAGTCGCACAAGGACAAAGTCAAGCGGCAGTATTAAGAGGAGAAGCAGAAGCGGAAACGATTGTAACTACAGGAAAAGCAAACGCAAAATCGATTGAAGAAAGTGCCATTGCAGACGCAGACGCAAAAAAGAAAAACAACATGGTTTTCCTTATTGTTGGAATTCTAGCGGCGCTTTTACTTGGAATCTTTTTGTACAACAAATTCAAAAAAATCAAGAAATAATGAAAATAAGTATGCAAGAATACGGCGAACTCGATATGCAAACAATTGAGGAGATGGTACTAGGGCAGGTTGAACCCACATCTACACCAGCGCCAAAAAGCGGTGATACAAATTGGCTTACGGTCAATTTACCTGCACCGGGAGCAGTTACACCAGTTGTTGATCCCGAAGCAGACAAAGCAAAAACCCAACGTACTATGTACATAATGGGCGGAATCTTTGTTGCGCTTATGTTGTTAATCGTTGTGCTGTCTATGACACGCAAGAAAAAAATTGCATAGTCATGACAGCGAATTTAGACGTAACCCCAAGAATTGAACCCGAAACGGTGATAGTTATTGCGCTTGGCATTGCCATCGCAGGGATTATGATCGTATTGGCGGCAATGTTAGCACGTAGATAGTTATGTTGGAGAAATGGAAAAAATTAACACCTGGACAACAACTTATTGTGGTTTTGATAATCGTAGTAGTGTTGTACTTCGCTGTAAAATGGATTAAGTCCTTTTTAGCGGAAGCAAAAAGAACAGTAACGGAACAGGCAGAAGTTACCGCTCTTACTGCATCGGGAATGAAAAAGACTTATCCAAACTCCACGTATGACGGCTGGGCAGATGAATTGTTTGAATACATGGACGGACCGGGTACAAACAACGTTACACAAATCCAAAACATTTTCAAGTACCTCAAGAACGATTTAGACTTTTTGATGTTGGAAAAAGCATTTGGATTAAGAGTTTCATCTTGGGCGTTCTTCACTGATCCAACGGATTTAATGGACTGGCTGAAAAGCGATCTTTCACAGACACTAATTGACGGTATTAACGCACAGTTGAAGTTGAACGGTATCACAAAACAGATTAAGTAATGAACCATACTCTTTTTACAGTAATAAAAATGGCAGTTCCAACAGGAGCTGGAGTGGTTGTAACCTACACGGAAGCGGAAGCATATATCCGAATGGGTTCAATATTCATCACTACTGGACTGGCAATCGCCGTGTTTATTCGTGACAACAAACGCCGTCGCAATGAAAAAAAGGATAGTTGACATATTCAATGGGATAATGGACGGCATACTGCCGAACGTGCGTGAATCAATCAAAAAGACAAATGATGGTCATGAGATTAACCGCGCAAGGCTTACGGCTTCGATTCTTTCCTTTTTGATTTTCATCGCTATGCTAAAGGGTTGGATAACATGGGAAAACCTTGTATCACTGTTAAAAATGCTATTCACATTGAATATAAATGAATTTTAGTAATGAACGAAAAAACGATAAAAGCCATACTGATTGTAATCATTTTCACTGGTGGAATCGTGATAATCGTTCAACTTTTAATTAACAAATTATCACTAGGAACCATGCTAAACAAGCTTATTCCATTTATTCAGAGGTACGAAGGCGGGCTTTCACGTGATCCGAAAGATTCTGCATCTTCACACCCAGCTCCATGGCCCCATAATGGTCAAACTGGATGGCACACAAATAAGGGAGTTACCTACATGGCATTTGTTGCCAAAGCAAAAAGAGGTGGATATGCAGTAACCGCAAAGAATTTTTTTGAAATGCCAGATCATATTTGGATGTCCATTCTAAAAAATGGCTATATGTCGGCTTTTCCATTGGAAGAAATTAACCATTTACCACGCATACAAGCCGTTATTATTTCTTGGGCTTGGGGTTCGGGGGTAAAAGGTGCAGAACGCCGACTGGCGAACTTTCAACGTGAAGAAATGGGAATTGTAGACAGCAACATCACACCAGATGAAATTGTTAAGAACTTCAAAAAGAAGGTGAACACACTTAATGAAAAGAAATGGTTTTTGGCATTGTGTGATCGCCGTGAAGCAGATTTTAGAAAAATGCCAACATTTTACGCACACGGTAACGGTTGGTTAAATCGATTAAACGCATTTAGAAACTTATTCGCATGAAAAATATAGATCCAACAACAAAGAAGGTAATAATTGGAGCAATTATTATTGTAGCGATCATCATATTGATACGTGTTTTCCGCAAACCAAAAGTAGTGGATAAAGATGCGTATGTAGTTCCTGGATCAACCTTGAAACTTGGAAGCCAAAACGATGAAGTTGAAATGCTTCAAAAAACCTACAATACCGAATGGGCTATCGTAAAAGGAAAGGCAACCATTGCGGAAGACGGAATTTTCGGAGTAAAGACAGAAGCCGCTGTACTGGAGATAACAGGCAGTAAACAAACAACACTAGAGAATTTTACTAACGCTTTATACGCAAAACTATGAAAAAGATAATCATCATTATAGTGATTTTAGCAGTAATCGCAGTGGCTTACTATGTTATGAAAGACCGCAACATAATTAAGTCTTTTGGAAAAGCAGGAAGCGATTCCAATTCTTTATGGTCTGCCGAAGACATCGCACAGTTTTCACAGCCTGCTGAAGAAATACCAATTGAAATTTTAGAGTTGATGAATCTTGGCTATGACCAAGTCGAAGCAACACAAATTTTTAATTCACCACTTTACGCAGCTGGTAATTACTAATGGCTATGCTTCAGCGAAAAATAGAATCCGCTAGTGTCAATCAATTGATTATTACCGCCGTTATTTTAGCAGCGGTAATACTTCTTTTTTTAAATCGGCATTGGTTCATTTCTCAATTCCTAACGGATGACTAAACACGTAATCATATCGGTAATTGTGGCGATCATCGTTTCGGTTATTTCTCGATTGATCTATGATGAAGTAATTCGATTGAAAGAAAAAAAGCAAACAACAAACCCATAATATCATGGCAACAAAAAAAGCAAAATCCACGCGCAAAAAACCAGTAAGCGCAAAACAAAAAGCGGCACGAGCAAAATTTGCCGTGAAAGCAAAAAAAGCGGCTGCAATGGTCAGAAGCGGAAAAGCAAAAAACACCAAGGATGCTTGGAAAAAACTTAAAAAGTAAAGATCACTTAATTTAAAAATCATGAGAGTAAGAAACATTTTAGCAGATTACGTAGTACCAACCAACTTTTCAAAAGTCGCAACGGCTGACGGTTTGATTTTGGAAGTAGACACAACAGAAGAAGCGGTTACCGTTACCCTTCCACCAATTGGAGTTTATTCAAAAATTATTGTTGTTGACAAAGGCGGCAACGCAGCAACAAACAACATTACCATTCAAGCGCAAGAAGAAGAATGGATTGAAGGCGCGTCCAGCTCCACAATTAACAAAGATGGTGGAAGCACTCAATTTGAAGCAACAAGCGCAACAACTTGGGATGAACTAGGCGTTGCAAAACCAGTTGATCCAACTGGTCCACTTGTAGTAATGGGAACTGTCTCACAAGCTGGAACCGATGCGCCTGTCGTTACAGTTACACATAACACAACTGGAATTGATCCAGTAGCAGCGTTTGTTGGCACAGGACAATATACTATAACATTTGCAGATGCCCCTGGCGCGATAATTCCATTAATAGGCAATAGTCTTGCAGGCGGTACAGTTGATGCGCGAGATGGCGGCGATGGAATTGTCTCTTTTAGAACGTATGACGCGACAGACGAATTGGCGAATAGTGTCTTGCTCAATACGCCTTTCGTTTTCTACTTTATGCCATTGGTTATTCTTGAATAATCCATGAAGTAAAAAAATAAAAAAGCCACGTAGAATCCTACGTGGCTTTTTTTATCCGCTCCTTTTGAGCATTTCAATTTCAATGCGCTTGGTACTTTCTCCGAGATAGTACGTTTCGGTTGTTCTAATTGAACGATGTCCAAGCATTGCCGCTACCGTTTCCCTACTCCACCCATCCGCATCCTTTAGCGTTGCAAATGTCTTTCTTCCAACGTGCGAAGTTAGTTTTACCTCGATCCCACAAAACGCTCCTATTTCCTTTAAAATTCTATTGTATACCTCATTGCAGTAGCGCGGTAATTTGTAATTGTATTTTTCAAGTACCTGGATAACTTCATCCTCGATCGGGATAAAATACTGTTGATTGTTCTTTGTCCTGGTCCCGAGTAAAATTTTACCGCCTTCCATGTCCTTTATTTCCCAATCGCTCCATATATCACCGTAGGAAAGTCCTGTATAACATTGGAACAGAAACAAATCCTTTATTTGGTGAAGCATCAAATTTTGAAAGGAATGCGCTTTTATTTTTTGCAGATCCTGCATAGTTAAAAATACTGGTCGTTTGGTTTTGTCTTTCTCTCCAGTATAGTTCAAAAGTGCATGACTTTTGATCGTTCCATTCTTCACCGCATAATCACACGCACATTTGAAAAGTAGCACGTTTCTACTTGCTGTACTAACATTTTCGGTTTTCGCTCGATCTTGGTACCATGCTTTGAACCGTTCCGCTTCCACTACGTCAAAATTAATAGGTGTAAATTCCTTTTTCGTGTGGAGTTGGTACGCTTTCAGATTTTCAAGTTTGATCGAGTGATTCCGCAACGTGGATTGTTTTAATTTACTATGTTGGCCAGTAATGAAGTTTTCTACTATGTGGACCAGAGAAGGCAACGGCTTTTTCTTTTCCCGGAGAGCAGTTAACAATTCCTTTGCTGTGGTGTAATCATTCATCAGTGCCAACGTTTTCAAATTGTAGGACACCGTTTCCAGTAGCGTTTCAATGAAGCGTTCCTTCCGCTTTGATGAAGTTACTTTTTGGTTCTGTTGATCCCATTCCCCAGGCTTCAATTTTTCACCAGTGGAAAATTCTGTTTTTGTTCCGTTGTAAGTTACCCGACAATACAAACTGTGCGTATTGCCTTTATCATGGTTGGCACGTATAAAAAAGGTTGTTTTCGGCATAATGAAAAGCATAGCGTGAGGGTATTGGTTAGGGTATCTTTTACCCTCACAGTTTTGAAATGTTACATTAAACAAAAAACCCTCTGAAATACAGAGGGTTTGACTTGAATTGTGTGGCTTTCCGCCTTTTAGTGACCTCGTCAGGATTCAAACCTGAAACCTCTACAGCCGTAATGTAGTGCTCTATTCAGTTGAGCTACGAAGCCATTTTATGGGCTGAGTAGCGAATCGCTTGTCCGATGAAACGGAGTGAAAGCGGAAGCTACGAAGCCATTTTTTGCTACAACTTGCGCTGTTAGCGAGTGCAAATATACGTCGTTTTTCTTTTTAAACAACAAAAACAAACGAAATTATTGTATTTCCGCTGTGATTCCTCTGTTCAATAATGCAGTACACATTCCTTCCAATTGGTCGTATTCGCCACGTTTTACTTGACATTTACCTTTGTAATGAACAAGCCATGTGCACTGTTCTGCTTGAATTGGATCGTGTTTGCAAACTTTTATCAACGATTCAATGACGTGATCAAAGGTGTTCACCTCATCGTTAAAAACAACCAAATTTTTCTGGTCAACTACCTGATCAATTACTAACTCATCAAATGCTGTTTCTACTTGTGACATACCTACCTAGTTTTTAAATCTTTACTTTTCAAATTCAACCTCTGCTGCGTTGCGCACTTCAGTTGATACACCAAAGGTACGAATAAGCTCCTGTACCGCCAAAATTCTGTTGGGTTCAATTCCAGATAAAGTAATTTCTACTCCCTCCTCATTTCTCCTAAACGCCCTTTGATAGGGCTCTCTGTTCAACCAATCCATAAAATCTCCTGGGATGCTTGTTCCCACTGTTTTAACTACCAACACTTGCTGATCGACTAAATCAACCTCATCTGTCGCCAAGTAAACCGTATCAAGTACGTCTTTAAAATTCCATAATCGCGGTAAATCATCTTCATGATTGTACACAATGGATTTTAAGCGTTTGTCTGTTTGGTCGTAGTAGAAGTTACCCTCTGCATTGAATCTATTCAATTCATCGCGTGGAAACTCTTCGAAGCGCTCTTTTGATACCAGTTGAATTTTCTGTGTGTTTAACTCCACTGAAGTTGTAATGTTTTCAAGCGAAACTGAATCGGTACGTGTTCCTTTGGCGGGTTTTTCCAATTCAACAACAGTTGTATTCTTTTCTATTTCCGATTGTAAAATTGCCGTTCCTTTTTCATCTAATAAACGCTGTGCTTCTGCTAGGCTAATTCGTTCACCATTGTAATACGCGGTAATAAACGCACCAACGACTCCCTTTTGTAAAGCTTCCGTTCTTCTCGGCTTTGCAGCATCCACAGAGTTAAAAACTCCAGATGAATAACGGATTTGTCCATTTGGCAATCGCAACGTGATGAGCTCGTCCATTCCAAAAACATTTTCAGCAGCAATCGGTCTGTTGTACACACCAACCTGAACGGTAAAGAACAATCCTTTCTTCAACTCAATTGGTTCTGCTTCAACAGCTCCTGGCGATTGGTTATAACTCACTTCAGGAACCTCCTTCACTTCTTTGGTCATTGGAAGTCCCAATTTCTCTGCTGTTTTCGTCACCACCTCAAGTACCAATTCATTTTCTCCTTTTGGAACACATAATCCTTGCTCCTCTAGTCGCTTAGCGTCAGCAAAATTAAGTCGTTTTCCATCGCAGTAAGCAACGATAAATGCGTCTGAATAGCCGAGTGAACGAATCTTACTGCGTGCGTCTGTTACCGTTGAACTGTTGTTGAAGAACCCCGCCATGTAACGCACGATATTAGAACCTTCAATTTTCTCACCAGAAACAGGCGTAAATTCACTGAATAAATCTTGTGGAATTGGTTTTGCAAAAGCTCCAATCTGAACACGGTAATACAAACCAGAAGGACTTTCAACATCGATAGGAATTGGGTTTTCAGCTGTGTAAGCGCTTGGTGCAGCTTCATCAATTGCAAATCCAGTGCTAGGCATTGCAATCAATGAGGTTGCTAGGACCGTTGCTTGAATTGGCTTAACTCCACGAAGTACCAAGTTTTGCATTTTCATAGCTTCTTCTGTATTTTCCGAAAGTAGTTGTTCCGCTTCATATTTTTGCTGTGTATGCTCAATTTTTAAGCGATCAATTTTTTCTTCAATGATTTTAATTTTAGCAACAGACAACTGAATTTCATCCACCTTTTCATTTTCCAGTTGCATTTCAAGAAGACTGCGCACACGTTTTTGCTCACCGCTAAGCTCGGCTTCCAAATTAGCAATTTCACGCTCGGTTTCCAAGGTTTTTGTCGCTACTTCATAATACGGTTCATAATTTTCGCTGGAGGCAACTTTGCGTTCCTCATTGAATGAAATTGTTTGCTCCAAGGATTCTGCAGTGACGACAGGTGTCAATGGTTGTTTTTCCTTCGCCAAACGCTTCTCGATGGTTGCTAACTGCATTTCAAGTAGTGAACGTTGGTTGATCAATTGCTGTTTCCTCGTTTCCAACGCTGGAATCTCTTTCTTTTTCGCGGTTGCAATCTCTTTTTCAGTAGCTACAATTTGCGTCGTTAACTCTCCAATTTGAATGGAGAACTTACGTTGCTGCACTTCCAATTCTTCACGCGAAGTCACCGAAATGTTCTCCTTCTCCTCTAAATCAATTTGCTTTTGAGTAGTGACAATTTCTTTCAGTGCGCTATTGAGCAGCGATTGACGCTCCTCAGCTTCCTGTAACAAGTGTTGTTTCTCTTTTTCTGATTTAGCTGCTGCAGCTGCCTCTTTTATCGCTTCAATGTTTGCAACTTCAGCTTCGTTGACTTCGGTCGTCTTTTCCGCAAGCGTTGAATTGGTCGACTCAACTGAATTTAGCTGGGTAATCAACTCGTCGTTTTCTTTTCTACTTTCTTCGAGCGTCAATTCAGATTGTTCGTTCTCAATTTCTGCTTGTTCATTTTCAATAGAATTCAATGTCTTTTGCAATAGTTTCTTTTCACTTGTCGAAACTTCGGGGTCATTCATTTTAGCTAAAATCTCCTGTTTTTCTTCTGCAATTTCGTTGTTACGTTCATTCGAATTATTAGATGAAACCAGTGCGGTTTCCAACTCACCAAAAGAAGCACTGAACTGACGTCTTTTTTGCTGCACCTGCTTCAATTCTTCTTCCAACAGTTGTTTTTCATTCGACAATTCTTCCGAAGGATTGGAACTTATCTCCTTACTGACTATGACAATTCGCTTTTTCAACGCTAACTCATATTCAGCTAGAATGACATCGTTCTTTTCTAACTCTTCTTTCGTTTTTGGATTGGACGCTAACGCAGTTGAAATATCTGTTTCACTGCTCGATCTGACTTGAGCAATTGCATTCGGTTTTTCGGCACTATCTGAAGTTGAACGCGCATTTTCTTCACGCACCTTACTCTCTTCCAGCGCTTTCTCAAAAATTGCCTTTTCAAGTTCAACCGTAACTGAATAACTTCGTTTTAATGAGTTGTCCTTTGCTTCAATAGCTTTTTCAAGTTTTTCTTGCAATACCACCTCACGCTCAGCAATATCATTTCCTTTTGTTAATCTATTCTCTGCTTCGATCGCGTTGACATCCGTAGAATAATTCGGATCAACCGAAGCCACTTTTTCAGCTAACTCTTCTGCGGAAATTGAACCCACTGCACGCTGCTTTAACGCGTCAATCTCATTCTTTTGCTCTGTTATGAGTTCATCAATTGCTTGCTTTTGAGCAACTAGCGTTTCATCCGATGGATTTCGTTTCAGCGCTTTCTCCAATTCAGCTTTCTTCTTCACTAAACGCTCCAATTGATCCACAGCCAAATTTATGATTGCCAATGATTTTTCATAGGCAGTCTGGGACGAATTTTCGATGGATTGCCTTTCTTCAAGGTAATTTTGACTTACCTCTTCCAGTAATGCTGACTTCACTTCTGCGACATCAGTTACAGAAGAAACTTGATTTTTCGCATTGATAACTTGTGTGCGCTCAGCAATCGTGCTTTCCTGCTGTACTATTAACTCCACCAGTAATTCTTTTTTCGCTTTTTCCTTTTTATCTTCAGGTCGTTTTGAGAGATTTTTTTCTGTAGAAGTCAACTCCTTTGTTAGTGCTTTCAAAAGCTCGTCATCTAGTGCCTGCGCTGCAGCTAGTTTTTCCAGATCAGAAAGTGAATTATTTGAGGTAATAGCTTCCATCTCTTCCGAATACCCTGGTGAAACTGAAACTAAAACATCCTCTTTTGTTAGTTCTACTTCCGCAGTAGCAGTCTGGATCGCTAACAATTGTTTATTCAGTTCACGGTTCTCGTCTTCCAGTTCTGATTTGTACTCCATCAGCGCCGTCTGCTCGTTTAAGAATACTGGATTTCCCGGTGAAGAACCTAGTTTTTCTTCCAACTCATTAAAGCGTTTGTTGAGTGCGGCAATGCTCTCTGTATTTACCTTGCGTTTTGCATTGATTTTCTCTTCTTCTGAAAGCGAATTATTTCTTTCTATTCCAGCAATTTTCTCATTCAGCTCGTTCTGAATCGCGGCAATATCATTCTCAGCTGTTGGATTCTGCAACGCAAGCAATTGCTCATTCAAGGTGCGATTTTCATCTTCCAATTCTGACTTGTATTCCATCAACGCTGTTTGCTCATTCAAGAATACTGGATTACCCGGTGAAGAACCTAGTTTTTCTTCCAACTCGTTAAAGCGTTTGTTGAGTGCGGCAATGCTCTCTGTATTTACCTTGCGTTTTGCATTGATTTTCTCTTCTTCTGAAAGTGAATTATTTCTATCAATGCTAGTAATCTTCTCGTTCAATTGGTTTTGAATGGAGGTAATATCATTTTCAGCAGTTGGATTCTGCAAATCAAGCAATTGCTCATTCAAGGTGCGATTTTCATCGTCTAACTCTGACTTGTATTCCATCAACGCTGTTTGCTCATTCAAGAATACTGGATTACCCGGTGAAGAACCTAGTTTTTCTTCCAACTCGTTAAAGCGTTTGTTGATTTCAGCGATGCTCTCTGTATTTACCTTGCGTTTTGCATTGATTTTCTCTTCTTCTGCAAGCGAGTTATTTCCTTCAATTCCAGCAAGCTTTTCGTTCAATTGGTTTTGAATAGAGGTAATATTATTCTCAGTTGTTGGATTCTGCAACGCAAGCAATTGCTCATTCAAGGTGCGATTTTCATCTTCTAATTCTGACTTGTATTCCATCAACGCTGTTTGCTCATTCAAGAATACTGGATTACCAGGTGAAGAACTTAGTTTTTCTTCCAACACGTTAAAGCGCTTATTGATTTCAGCGATGCTCTCTGTATTTACCTTGCGTTTTGCATTTATTTTTTCCTCTTCCGAAAGCGAATTGTTTCCTTCAATTCCAGCAAGCTTTTCGTTCAACTGGTTTTGAATAGAGGCAATATCATTTTCCTTTGTAAGATTTTTCGAAGCGAACAGTTGTTCTTTCAAATCAAGATTATTTCCTTCTAATATTGATTTATACGCAGTAAGTTCTTCTTGCTCCTTGAGAACATCCATTATATCGCCTTGAGAATTATCCATTTGCCTTTCCAAGTGACTCAAGCGCATAGTGATTGCTGCGATACCCTCGTTATTTACCTTACGCTTAGCGTTGACTTTATCCTCATTGGTTAGCGCACTGTTTGAATCAATTTCTAGGATTCTTTCATTTAATTTGTTACGAATGGCATCAACATCACCTCCTATTACCGTGCTTTCACCTAATTTGTTCCGAATGGCATCAATATCAATGCTATCTGAGAGATTTTTCACAGGAAGTAATTGCTGATTCATTACCTGATTCTCCCTTTCCAGCTTAGATTTCAACTCGGTAAGTTCCGCCTGCTCATTCAGCAGATCCAGCAGATTTCCCGCTGTAGAACTCAGCTCCGGCTCCAGCGCTTTTAAACGTTTCTCAATTTCAGCAATACTCTCTGCATTTACTTTGAGTTTGGAATTGATCTTCTCTTCTTTTGATAAAGTAGTGTTTGAGTTGATATCCCCAAGCTTCTTTGTGAGTTGTTTTTTAATCGCTACAATATCAATTGCTTCAGTTGTTGTATTTTTTACGTTGAGTAGTTGATCATTCAATGCTTTATTTTCACCTTCCAACTTAGTTTTATACTCAACAAATGCCTTCTGTTCTTTTAGAAGATCTGACGAATTAGCAGGTGATGTGCTAATATCCTTTTCCAACTGTTCTAAACTTCTATCGATTTGAACAATGCTCTGATTATTCACCTGAAGTTTTGCATTGATTTTGTCCTCTTCGGAAATCGTACTATTTGAATTTATCTCCGTAAATTTCTTGTTTTGATACGATTGGATATCCGAAATGTTCTTTACATCTACTTCTTTGACATCTGCGACATTCATCGTGCTTAGTTCTGGATACGATTCTTCTAGACTTGCGATTTGCTCGTCAATTGAACTAGAGGCCACTTGACTCTCGACACTTTTTACTACGTTCAGCACTTTTTGAACGTCCTCTTTCTTGTAAGCAACGAGATCATCATTTGTAATTGCTTTCTTCAGCGATGCTATTGTCCTGTTCAGTGTATTTAACTCGTTGTTCTTGGCTATAATAATTCTCTTGGTGTCATCCAGTACTTCCTTCACAAGTTCAAGTTCAGAGGTTTTGTTGGCTATTTCCACTCGAATTTGATCGGCCTCCTTTTTCTTCGCTTCGATCAGCTGATTTTTGAGTTGGTTTATCTGGGAACTCAGTTTACTCTCAGACAGTTCGTATTCAACTTGTTGTTTTTTAAGTGTTTTTATGTTTTCATTCAGCGCAATACTTTGATCTACAAGTTGTTGTATAAATTTTTCGGGCGATTCATCTCTACTTTTTTTAATCAGTGTTTTATTCTTCGTTAATAGAGCAAGTGCTTCATCTTCCTTCTCTTGGGAAATCAATGACTTGTATTGGTTCTCTAGCACTTCCATTTTCCCTACACCCGAGGTTGATGGTGATCCTGCATTCTTCAGAATCTCCTCCTTCATTGTCGTTATCAAAGTGATTTCTGAATTGATTTTATCTAGTTCATCTTCAATCGATTTTGCCTTTAAAAGGATATTATGCTTGATAATTGGATTTGTTGCATTTTCCGCATCTGTCAATAGTTTTTTAAGTTGCGTTTCGAGCTGCTGCAAATTCTCTGCATTCGATAGTACTTCTAAATCTAGGTTTGCTTCTAATTTCTCAATGGTAATCGCTTTTTCCTTTTCCATTTTAGCTATATCCGAAAGTTGTGAACTCACCTCATCAATCGACATATTGTTAAATCCTAAATCCGCTAGGATTTTATTACGTTCGGCTTGTTCTTCTAACTCATTTAAATCAAAATTCTCAATGTTCACATCGAGCGATGATTTTTTACGAATCACTTCAGCAATGAGGGCTTCTGCGCCTTCAACTTTTTCATCGAACAAATTGACTATGGTGACAATCTCTTCACCCTCAATCATTTTGTGAATTGCCTTTTGTTTTAGCGGTCTAAATTCATCCAGATAGGGCAACTCAACCAAATATTTATAGACATCCTCCTTTCCCTCAATGGTAATTTCATAATTATACTTTCCACCTTTTGGAAAAACAAAGGAATATTTGCCCTGTTCGTTTGAAACTATTTTCCCTACTTCAGAACCGTTGGAACTCTGAGTAATTCTAACGTGCATCTTTTCATTTTTTGGATTGATCTCCGAAATGAAATCCCCCATTACAATCACTTGCTGAATTGGAACTCGAGCGACACGAACATTATAGACATGTAGTTTACCATTCTCGCTTTGTCGCGCCGAAGCAAAATAGGCACTCTTAAATTCTGAATCGACAACATAGAAAAAATCATCGTCTGGTGAGCTTATAGCAAAATCGACATTCTCTGGTTTTCCAAATACATTCTCATCTGGATTGTAACGTGAGTAGAAAATATCATAACCACCCATCGAATTATGTCCCTTCGAGCTGAAATATAAGAAATCGCCACTTGGATGCATGTATGGGAAATCTTCGTCGTCCTTTGAATTTACTTGTCCGGGTAAAATTTGAGGATCGCCCCACGTACCATCGGGAAGTCGGCGTCGAATGTAAATATCCAGTCCTGTTGATCCATCCTCACCGTAACTTGAATAATAGATTGCCTTTGCTTGAGGAGGGAAATGAACGATGGGAACGTGTCCCTTTTTCTTGTCTAATTTGGACTGAAACTCTGCGGATACGAGAATATCACCTCCAATCGTTTCCATGTTTTTGTACAAACGAAAGAACTTTTCTTTGTCGATTTCTTGTTTTTCAGACACGATGATATCGGTGAATGTAATCAGCAACTTCTTTCCATTCTGACACATTTCGATCTCACGTTCCACGTTGTATCTGTTGTCTCTACTTCCTCTTTTTTCGATGTACTTTCTATAGCTCTTAATAGCATCGTCGAATTGAAAATTTAAGTGGAGTGATTTTCCATGGAAGTAAAATGCACGTGGGTCAATTGTTGGCTCCGTAATTGCAAAACTTAAATAACGTATCGCTTTTTCTTTCTGAAACGAATTATAAAGTAGGCAGGTGCCATACCTAAAATTGTACTCAGGATTTTTAGGGTGAAGTGAAATTAGTCGCAAATAATAGGATGTAGCTTCCACGTACTGTTCCTTTTCGAACAATTTAGTGGCGCTTGTATTCAACTCATCTTCCGACTGCGCATGTGTCAGCGCAAATGTAAAAATGAATACACAGACATTGAAAATATGTCTAAAACTTCTCATTTATTTACTCACGTACATCTATTTAACTATCAGTTATGTAGTACGCTTATTTCTTAAAAAGGTTCATTTTGCTTTCTTCACCCTTCATCAATCTCATAATATTTTTCCGATGGGCAAAAATTACAGCAGTAGAAAGTACGATACTGAATACAATTAGCCATGTTGAAGTCTCCTTAAAAATGAGCAAAATTGACACAGGAAAACTCACAGATGCAACGATGGCTCCTAAGGAAACAAAATTCGAAACTAGAAAAACGATTAAAAAAAGAACGATGCAGATCAATGCGGCAGATGGATGCACGCCAATGATGACACCGAGAGATGTTGCCACTCCCTTTCCTCCATTAAAATTGGCGAAAAGAGGAAATACATGACCTAAGACGGCAGCCAAAGCGCACACGAGTTTCACTTGGATCAAATGATCCGAACTCCAATCCCCAACATTGAAAATAAAAGGAAGTAACACTGCGATTGTACCTTTAAGTACATCAATGCTTAGCACTACAATTCCCGGTTTTTTCCCCAACACCCGAAAGGTATTGGTCGCGCCTGCATTTTTACTGCCATGTTCACGCACATCTATGTCATACTTTGCCTTTCCAACCCACACGGCTGTGGGAATTGAACCAAGCAAATAAGCAATTGTTCCAAAAATAAAATAATCAATCATTTACTCGAAAAGGTTCATAAATTTAGCTATGAATGCGCTATTGCTGGTAGCTTCATACGTGAAATTCTTCTTCTTTCTTTTCTCCTCCTTCATCTCAGTAAGAGCACCATTCAGTTCCTCATCACCTGTTTTAATTCGTAGTGTACCATCTTTCTTCTGCATTGAATAATGGAAGAAATAATCCCTGCCTCCTGGAATGTTTATAAACAGTGAGAATAAATCGCCTCCGGCTCCTGAATATACCTGCTGGAAAAATGCACGCAAGGGCACATATTTCATCACTGATTCACCATACATACTTACCAACACGGCAGATTCAACATTGGTTATTAAACCCTTATCTTGTGATTTGGAACTTGTGTGAGAACTCAATCTTAATCCCGAAATTGTTATCGACTTTCCTAATCCCTCTGGTAACTTCTTAGCAACTCCTAGTCGAACATATTCATCTTTCAATTTATCCGCTTCTTTTACATTGTCCCATTCTATAACTGCCTGTTCTAATGTTGTTGAATTGAAATCCATTGGTTTTAATCCTTCAATTTCATTGATTCGTTTCGCAACATCTTGCATTAAACTCTTATCCAGGGGCATATCGAATCTACTTGTGATGTTCATCGATGTTTCGCCGGTTTCTTGATTGTAATTTACTACTCCAACCGATTCAACAGTCACGTCACCATAATCCATTCCCAAATTGATGACACCGTCTCCATTCATTGAACAACTTCCAGTGTGCAATGCAATGTAATTTCCTTTCTCACCTCGGTTGATTAATTTTTCCTGAGAGGCAATTTGAAATTCGGACGAACCAGAGCTATACTGCAACAAGCCACTTGATGTCATAACAATCGGATCCTCGGGAGATACCAGCGTTGACAAAAATGTAGGATAAAGTGCAATACTGTCAAGAATAGGTGAATCTCTCCAAACAATTCCCGCAGAAATTGGGTTTCCATCTAAATCCTTCATTTTGTTAGATACTGGGATTTGAATATTCTTGGGGTCAATTTCCGACGTAAACGCCATCCAGTTGCGTTCAAATTTAGTACACTCATGGTTAATTCGAGTTGCACCTGAAAATAACAGTTTTGGGCTAGACGCATGCACAGAGACATCTCCATAATAGTCAAACTCCTTGCTTAGCTTGAAGTTATCGTTGTCAGCTATTTTTCCTGAAGCTCGCGTTTGATAACTAGAATCCAAACCAATGTCGTTCATTACGAAATACGTAACATTGCTATCCCTGTCATAGTAAGGATACTTCCCTTGAGCCTTATAAACTCGACGTGCCAATATTTCCACTTCAGCATCTTGAAACTTATGGTATTTAGTAATATAGTTTGCCTCAATGCGTGCATTCTTTAATTTATCCAACTTGGCCTTCTTGCGGATCGTTAACTGCATGCTGTCTGGATAAATACGAGCATCCGCAACGTCCAAGTACTCCACTTTACTACAATAAATTGTCTTCTCCTTTAAGTCAAACTTAGCTTTTGGTGCTCTAAACTGCAGCGAATCTTGTTTCGGATGTGTCGAGTAAAAGTTTGGTCCTACCAAGTCGACTCCAGTTGTAATCGCAATGTCTGACTCCGCCTTTTTCTGCATTTCAATACTGTAATCATCCATGAACCATGTAAAGACATCCATTTTACATAAATACTGATTCACAGGAAACTCAACCACGGACTCACCATCATTTGATCTGAAAACGCCTTTGCGCTCTGTGAATGAAATATTGGTATTGACATTGTCTGTTTTGAAAGCTAACGCATCCTCACTTGGGTCAGAATCGTCATTTCTAAGACTGAAACTAGCTGTATCAGAAGCGAGATCCATACTTTTAAACTTAAAGTGATCTGCAATAACTGTTGCGTCTCTAAAGGTCATCATTCCACTTCCCACCATTCCTTCAGGTCGAACGATAGCGGAGCCTTTCATTTTTACTTCACCTCCGAAAAAGTCGATATCCTTTTTTGGCAAAGACTGTGCACGGAGCATTTTATTTTGAGGAACATAAGTGATATATGCTTCTTCAGCGCTTGCCTCGGGAAATTCGATTCCTGAAGTAATTTTAGTATTGAAAAAACTAGCGTAACCAATTGTGGAATCAGGAAGGAAACTTAATGCTTTTGAAACAGAACGTGAGTGCACAAAATTAATCGTTCCTGAACCCTGTAAACCATTATGAGAGAGTACTATTTTGTTCTCATACTTTGCTTCAGTTCCATAAAAGTCATACCCTCCTTTTGGGGCTTCAATTGCGAATCCAAATGAATAATCTGGCATAATCTTCAAATCCTCCTTTATTTTTGGAAAGATCCCGGCAGAAGTCAGTTCACCTTTAAAGCGAAACACTTGTTCACTAAATGAGTTTAAACTATCCTTTTCAAAAGGCTGAATGGTATAATAAAACCGAGTACTATCATAAACACCCCTGAAAACGTCTTTGGAATTATAAAATACTTTTGACACAGAAGTTG
The DNA here is from genome assembly GCA_964643345.1 of uncultured Fluviicola sp. GTDB lineage: Bacteria > Bacteroidota > Bacteroidia > Flavobacteriales_D > Crocinitomicaceae > UBA4466. Next base: position 43,278 of record CAZXRU010000019.1, on the reverse strand, counting down.
ATTTTAGTTTTGGATATGACTCAAACCCTTTCTTATTTCCAGAACGATTGGAAGGATCGTCAATGGCAATTTCACCAGCTATTCCAGAAACACTGCTGATCATTGGTATTGATTTCACACCATCTTCTTTACGTAAAGGTCGCACTCTAAACAGAGATTCGTGTGTGCTCAATACATCAATGTAATAATCTTCATAAACAAATTCTGCAGCTTTGGTGTTCATCTCCAATTTTCCAGCATTCACCCATCCACTGAAGCTGAAGTCACGATTTTGTTTAACTTTTACTTCACTATTTTCTGGAAAAACAACGGTATTTCGAACAGATGATATCACTACCATGTCCACAGCTGTCAGATCCAAATCCATCGTTGTCAAATTAAGAATTCCAAATTGCTTCTTAATTCTTCGTTCTTCGTTTTGGCGTTTATACAATTCTTGAACTGATTTCAAATAATCACTTTCCTGAATTTGTTCTTCGGAATAACCTCTCAGTTCTTTCGGTCTAAAATCACATTTGAAGACAATATTATCATAATCTCTCTCTCCAGCTTTTGCTCTCACAAAAGTGATCAGTTTTTCATTCACTTTCACTGTTTTAGCTTCAGTGTCGTAACTAATGAACCCCATAGAAGAAAGTTGAAGTAATGTCCCTTTTGCCTGCTCAACCGTTTGACCTAAAGAAGTAGCAGCCGTTCCTTCAGTCATGAAAAACTGATCAAACTTATACGCATGTCTATAAATGGCTACCAGTGGGTGGACAGCAGACATTCCCTGCAGACGATCGTATACCTCAGCGTCAAAGTAAGCTTTTGACTCGAAGGACGCGACTTTTTGTTCTTGACTAGTACCAAAATCGAAGGTGAAAAATAAATTCTCTGATCCTTCATCCCATGCAATTTTTGGCACGTAAACATCCAATTGGTGGTAGGAATCAAGGAACGGTGCATCACCGCCTCCAACTTTGTTTCGTGTGAACTGCATGTTCTTTTTTTCAAAATCATACAAGAAATCGACACTCGGATGCGTGAGAGAGTCGTCCAGTCCAAAATACATTGCTATGCTCGATTTTTGCGCCGTAATTTTTGTAGGGGCGACATAAATTTCCTTTGCACGGACAGTCACAAATGGTGTACCTGTCTTTTTGTAAGTAATTGCTGCGAACTCATCTGAAGTTCCGGCTCCAACAAAACTTGATCCTTGCATTGCAAATCCTCCTGTGTAATCAACATTTGGTACAATCTCTTTGATGAGTAATTTTTTCTCAAAGGACAAAAACTGCGGATAAATTCTGTCCTCTTCTCTGTTAATTTTAAATGCTCGGTCGGATAACAAACCTAGTATTGGCTTTGTAAAATAAGGTGTATTCAACTCAACTGTGTCGACAGTCAATGTCGAGTTTTTCATAGAAGTCTGATATCCTTTTAGCATTGCAAATGTTTTTGACGCGTCAAGTCCAACTTTCTCCCACGTAATTTTACCTCCAGCACCACTCCATTTTTTAAGAATTGGATCATAGTCTCCTGCGGTGTTTATAACGTTCAAGCTATCTAAATCTTTTCCTTTATCGGAACTACTTCTGCCAATGATGCGACAAACGAGATTTCCACCGCTAAACTTGATGGAAGCTTTATCACTGTATTCGAATGCATAGGTCCCACCAATGTAGTACCAAGAAAAATTTGAAGCCGTCGCAATACGTGATTCAGAGAAAAAACCAGCTGAAAAATCGATGAAATCTTCAAATTTTTTGACGTTTCTATTGTCTAACATCTTATCGACTGAACTGTGCCACGCATTAAAACTTTCCTTTGTTTGCTTCGCTTTCACAAATGCAGCCACAGAATAAACGTAGTTGTAGATTTCAGGATATGGTTTTAGTTTTTTGGATTCAATCAGATTGCTTGTTTCTACCATTTTTGAAAAGTAGAAATCGCTGAAATCAGCTGTCAATAACAATTCAGGCAGCTCTTTTTTGGAAAAATCGCTGAACTCACCCTTACCGTATTCACTTAGCGCCTTTTGAAATTCTTTTACGAACTTCTCTTTGTTGTTTGAATATGTTTGTCCCATTCCTGAAAACGCACATACAATCCCTGCAAGCAATAATATCCCTCTCATTCTTTCAATTATTTTGATTTAACCAATTGAATACATGCCCACTCGTCTTTCGCAAAGACTTTCGTTGTATTCAAACCATAACCTTGTGCAAAAGTTGACATTTCGTCAACATCTGCTGTAAAAAATCCACTCAACAGTAATATCCCACCTTTTTCTAAAGACTGCGCGTACTGCTCCATATGTGATTTCAAAATATTTTTGTTGATGTTTGCAATAATTAATCCAAACTGTTTGCCTTCGATATGATCAATGTCGCCCCAAACGCATTCAATGTATTGTGCATTATTTCGTTCTGCATTCTCCACTGCATTTTGTGCCGACCATTCCTCGATATCAATCGCCAATATGTTTTTCGCACCTAATTTCTCTGCATAAATTGCCAAGACTCCAGTTCCTGTGCCCATGTCCAAGACATACTCAGGCATTGATTCCAATTCAAACAGCGCTTTGGTCATCATCCACGTTGTTTGGTGGTGACCTGTTCCAAATGACATTTGAGGTTGAATGATCACCACTTCACCTTTCGCTTGTGATTTATCATGAAACGGTGCCAATATCGTTGCGTATTCTTCAATTACAACAGGTGAAAAATTTTCTTCCCATTCTGCATTCCAATTCTGAAATGGAATAATTGTCTTTGTGATGTCACAACTAAACTCAGATGGATTATTTAAGATTGAATCTTTAAGCACTTTATCTACATCTAGCGAAGCTTCGGCATACGCCATGACCCCAGTATCAGTAACGACAAAACTATCGAACCCCGTTTCTGACAGCTCAGAAATAACGATGTCTGTCCATGGATCTTTTGGATCTAAAACGATATTTAGTTCAATCGTATCCATTAAAACGCATTAATTATTGAACAGAAATCATCTACTTTTAACGATGCTCCACCAATCAACCCACCGTCCACGTTTGGACAACTGAATAACTCATTAGCGTTCGATCGGTTACAGCTTCCGCCGTACAAAATGGAAATGCTTTCTGCAGTTGCTTGATCGTATTTCTCAACAATCCAACTACGAATAGCTTTGTGCATGTCTTCTGCTTGCGCAGAACTTGCTGTTCTTCCTGTTCCAATTGCCCATACAGGTTCGTAAGCGATGATTTTCCCTTGAATTTGTTCAGCCGTTAAGTGAAATAAACTCTCATTCAGTTGATTTTTCACAAAATCCAGTTCTCCATTTTTTTCACGTATAAAAAGTGGTTCTCCGCAACAAAAAATGAATTCAAAATCATTGTTCACGGCAGCATCCACTTTCTCCTTTAGGAAGGCATTGCTTTCCCCAAAGTAGGCTCTTCGCTCGCTGTGACCGATTAAACCAATCGTTGCTCCAGCGCTTTTCAACTGTTTTATGGATAACTCACCTGTAAACGCACCTTCGCTTTCTGGATGAAAATTCTGCACACCTACCTCAATTTCACCTGATGCTCTTGCACCAATGGTATGCACAAACAACGCAGGTGGAAAAACAATCGTGCGAACGTTTTGATCTCTTTCGCATGCATCAATGCCCTTTACTAAGTCCAAACCTTCTGTTAGACTTAAATTCATTTTCCAATTCCCAGCTACTATTTTTTGCGGCATTAATCTATGTGTTTTGATTTAAATTTTGCTTTCGTTGGCGTTGACCTGAACGGATATTTCGCCTTAACAATTCCTTTTTCTATGACCAAAAGTGCTGGATTAGAGCGCGAGATTGCTTTTAATTCCGTTTCGTCATTCACAAAGAACGGCGCGTAGAATTTGTGCTTCTTTCTAAACGCATTGATTTCATCTCGGCTTGCACCACACATTACGGCGAAAGGGATGTTGTTCTTTTTACACTCTTCAAAAATACCTTTGAGTAACTCAATATTTACCCACTCTCCTTTATTCAAGTTTTGCGATGAAACCAGCACGATTTTATCTGACTTGATAATGAAATCGCGCAGACTGAAATCTGTGACCGATGGATCCTTCATCTCGATTGTATCAATGATCTGGTAACTTTCAGCATCGTAATCATCCGTATTGTATTCACTGAACGGCACTTCCATGTCTGAGTTGTACCCTAAATCACGAATCAATAATCCCTTTACATTTGAGTTTCGCACGGCCTCTTGAACTGGTTCTAACGCCATTTCATACTCACTGATTTCATCCAGTTGAATGAATGGGTTGAATTGATCGGTTATTGAAGGAATCTTCGTTGGAACAATCACTTTTTGCACCATGCTTTCGTAGACCCAATCCGTATCCTCCCAAATCTTTGAGGATGTGTACTCTTCTGAAGTGGATGAATATTCCTTCGTTTCTCCAGTTTTCGTGTTTTTGTAGACCAGCATACTTTCATAGACGCCATCAATACCATCGTTCATTTTTTCAACCATGTTGGAGCCAACAGCGTAAGCTCTGTAATCCTTGATAGGTGCATAAGAAAGAACATACATCACCAAGGCTAAGGTGATGAGAATCACGAATAGTGCTCCTCCCCAGAAATTACCGAAGTACTTACCACCGGCGCGGAGCATCCATATTGAACCTAAAATTGATACTAGCGCAAAGAAAATTGGGAAATACCAGCCGAATACCCATGAGAAAAAGACGATGACCAGTGTCCCAGTAACGGTGTAAACTAAATTCTGTTTGCGTGTATTGGGTTGAATAATCCACTGAGCCAAAAAGATCCAAATGATCAAATAGACCAGGACGTAATCCTTCCACAACGTTTCATTTGGTGCCAACGAGCGACCCACAGAACCTTTCATCGCATCACCAAAACATCCACAATCTTCCACACATTGTGGCAACTTCATTTCATCCACCACCAATTCTGTCTTGGTTTGAGAAACGATTTTTAATTCCTTATTTGTTTTCGCCTCTTCAATTTTCATAGCAGCGACAGGGTCTGTCATTGCGTATGTATCTCTGTCCAAGAACTTCACCGTACCATCGCAATTTGCTGTGTGCCACGTCAAAAAAGTAAAGAACAACATCATCAGCAAACTCAAGTAGGCTGCAAGTTTGATCTTTCCTCCTATCAGCAATAAAACACCGAGAACAATTTCGAAAATACAAATGATAACACTCAGCAACAGCGCGTAATCCATGAAAACCTCCAAAGAAAATCCAGGTGCTGAAAACCATTCCTTGATTCTAAACGCTAGTGCGCCATCCTCAAAATACTCTTCTAGTTTGTAGGAAAATCCGATCGGGTCGTTTGCTTTGATCAATCCTGAGACAATGAACAATCCACCGACAATGACACGTGCTACGCTCGACATCAAGTAGCGTCCTTTGAAAATAATCAGCCCGATGATTGATAATAACAAGAGAACACCACCAATCGTTTTAAATGTCATCGCCTGTTCGCTGAAATTCTCATGATAGCCCATGACAACAAGCGTAATTGCTGCAAGATTGATAACAACAAAAAGGGTGTTGAACACCAATGATCTTCCTTGAATTGTAATTTTTGATTTCATACGTACGTGTTAGTTTTTCATTAAAATCAGTGCAAAAACGGAGTAATTCAACATATCAAAATAGTTAGCATCTATGCCTTCGCTGATGATTGTCGCTCCTTTATTATCTTCAATTTGCTTTACTCTAAATATTTTTTGGAGAATTAAATCGGTCAATGAACTCACCCGCATATCTCGCCACGCTTCTCCATAATCGTGATTTTTTCGCTCCATCAACTCAAATGCTTCCTTGGCGTATTTGTCGTACAACTCTTCTGCTTTTTCAGGTGCAATTTCAAGTTCAGTCAACTCCGTTTCTCTCAATTGAATGATTGCCATGATGCAGTAATTCACAATTGCAATGAACTCATCTTCAATATTCTCGCCCACTTTGTTTTCACCCGTCTCTTGAATTGTTCTAATTCGTTGTGCTTTAATGAACAATTGATCCGTCAAAGAGCTGGGACGTAATATCCGCCAAGCTGTGCCATAATCTTTTGTTTTCTTCGAGAAAATATCTCGACAAACATTGATTACATTTGTATACGCTGTATTTGTTTGATTCATCAATTCTATATGCAAAATTCAAAAGTTGAAGGTACTAATTTTCCTAAGAATAGGCACATTCGGGTTGGTGATAAATTAATTGATTTATCCACACCAGTTGTGATGGGTATTGTCAACCTAACTCCTGATTCGTTCTACGTTGCAAGTCGCACCACTGATAACCAGTTACTAAATCGTGTTGAAAAAATGATTACCGACGGTGTGACAATTGTTGATATCGGAGGATATTCGTCTCGTCCAGGTGCGGAAAATATTGGTTCAGCTGAGGAAATCGCGCGTATTGTCCCTGCGTTGGTTGAATTGAAATCGCGCTTTCCAGAACTTGTCATTTCACTCGATACTTTTCGAGGCGATGTGGCTCAAGCGGGAATTGACCATGGAGCAGATATTATCAACGATATCAGCGGATTTTCGATTGATCCGACATTGGTGAATGTTGTCGCTAAATATAAAACGCCCTACGTTCTTATGCACATGAAGGGCACACCCCAAACGATGCAACAGTTTACCAGCTACGAGAATATTTTTACTGAAATGATCGCCTACTTTAGCGAGAAAATTGAACAACTTCACAATGCAGGCGTGGTCGACATTATCATCGATCCTGGATTTGGGTTCAGTAAAACGATAGAACAGAATTATTTTCTACTGGAGCATTTAGAAGCATTCCATGTTTTGGACAAACCAATTCTAGCGGGGTTGTCGCGAAAATCGATGATTTACAAACGATTAAACTGTCAACCAGAAGATCAAAAAACACTGGATGGAACGATTGCATTGAATAAAATTGCGTTGAAAAAAGGTACTTCAATTTTACGGGTGCATGATGTGAAGGAGGCAGTGAAATTGATTTCTTAGGAGGAGAATTAATCGCAAAAATTTTGACAAAACGCAACTCGATTTTGATTGATTCAGCCTTCATTCTAATTTCGCAATATTGCGATATTGCATTTCACCAATTACACTCAAATTACTGGTAATCAATATTTTAAATACTTGAATATCGCAATATTTCGATATTGCATTCAACACACACCCTCGCGAAAAATCGTGCTAATCAAACATTTTAAACCCACTCTTCTCCTCTACCGACTGAACGCCCTGAATTCCTCCCGTGTGAATAAAAATAACTGACTTACCATTCCATTTTTCGTCTTCCAATTCTTTCATCAGCGCAAACATTGCTTTTCCTGTATAAATTGGATCCAGTTTGATTCCGTGCTTTAAATAAAATGATCGAATGAATTGCACTAATTCGTCATTATACTTTCCGTAACCGCCAAAATGATATTCATTTAGAATGTTTAATTTTCCAAAAGCATCTTCCAACCATTCCTTTTCAATTCCAGAATATTCAAAAATGGTGTGCATTTCTGTCACTGAATCAAATCCTTTCAAAACGGGAACGGCGAATAACTCTTGCTCTTCCTTCAATCCCATCAGCAGTCCGCAGCTAGTCGTTGTAGTACCTTGTGCGACAAAAACCGCATCAAAATCAACTTCAATCTCCTTCAAAATTTCTTGGCAACCAATCATTCCATAATAATTAGCCCCCCCCTCTGGAACGATGTGATAATTTGGAAATTCATGTGCTAGGTCGGCTAAAAATGATTTATCGGGACTCATTCGGTATTCTTCTCTTGAAATGAATTTCATCTCCATTCCAAGTTCGCTGCATCGTCGTAATGTATGATTTGATTGAGCATTCAATTCATCTCCCCGGACAATTCCTACTGATTTTAATCCAATCGCATGACAAGCTGAAGCTGTTGCTAACAAGTGATTTGAAAATGCCCCTCCAAACGTAAGGATTCCCTCTTTCTTATTCGTCTGGCACTGTTGCACGTTGTATTTTAACTTGCGCCATTTGTTGCCTGAAACCTCTGAGTGAATTAAATCGTCGCGTTTGACAAAAAGGTGAATACCTCGAGACGACAAATTATCGTCTATTACTTCGTCAAGAACTGATTTACTTAGATCAAACATAAAATTACGGTGACAGAGTTACAAATATGCCTTATTTTTGCAACATGAGTGATGACATGTCAGGATTTTCAAAAAAACCAAAACTCGACCCGGAGGATTTTTATATGAGTCCCGAAGGTTATATTGTTTTCACTGAAAAATACCACTTAAAAAGAGGTTATTGTTGTCAAAACGCTTGTAAGCATTGTCCCTATGGATTCAAAAAAGGGCGAATAAACAAAGTTGATTAGCGAATTCCATTTTCTGGAAAACGCCCTTTGTACTGTTTTAGAATTCCTTTGATTGTTTCAATATCCTTGTTGACATCTCCCGTTGTTTCAAAAAGACCGTGAAATCCCCCAATTTTGTTTGCATAGTCGATGTAGCCTAAATAAATAGGAACATTCGCCTTCTGCGCAATGAAATAAAATCCTCTTTTCCAGTTTGGGTTGTAGCTCCGCGTTCCTTCAGGCGTGAACATCATGTACATTGTTTCGTTCTCTTCGAAATGTCGCACCGCTTGTTCTGTTAAATTGCTTTTGCCCTTTCTATCAACGGGAATTCCACCCATTCTTTTCAAAAAAAAGCCAAATGGAAAGAAGAAAAGTTCCTTTTTAATCAAAAAAGTTCCCTTTACACCGAAGGACATAAACGCCAACTTGCCTATTATAAAATCCCAGTTGGAGGTATGTGGACCAACAACAACGACGCATTTCTTCACTCCTTCTGGTGTGTATTTATCAATCTTCCAACCAAAAAGCTTTAAAATAAATCGAGCAATTTTTCGCATGCGACAAAGTTAGTCATTAAACAATAAAAATGTACTTTTGAGAAGTGAAGAAATTAAACTTTGGTTTACGGCTTATTGCTGTTTTTATGGTACTCGCCTTTTTATGGTGTGTGCTCTTCATTCTTCAATTCATTTACGGTGAACCAAGTAATGCAAATCGAAATTTCATTCCCGACTCAGCTCATGCAGTAGTTTGCATTGATGGACATCTCGCATTAAAAACGATTTTCAGTGATCTCATTACTTTTGATGATCAGGAGCTGATTGATGAATTATCGACCACACAAGTCGATACCAAGCGAGCTAAACTGGGGATAAATTTTAACTCAGAGATTTACTTGTTTTCAATTGAAAAAGACAATTCGACGTTTAATGGAGCACTTTTTAACCTCATCGATGAAGATGCGTTTAAAAGCAGTTTTGAAAAATTCAATTCAACAAGTGTAGAAATCAACGGATCGGTTGGACTGCTGCTGATGAACTCAACAGAGGGAATTCCAAAACAGGCACTGAATAATTTAGGAAAATCCATACTGCAATCAGAAAACGGCGTGTATGAAATGAGCTTATCGAAGGACAAGTTAGCATCCTCACTTGTTACGGTTTGGACGAAAGACAGAAATTCAAAACTTGCCAGTTGGAATGCAGTTGCAGTCTCCCTGAATAAATCCAACATTTTCGTCAAAGGAAATTTCTATCGTGCGAGTCAACATGCAGGTGAGGAATTCCGACAATTGGTAGCTAATCCTGCGTCTTTTCATATCTCCTTGACTGACTTCCCCGAAATTCTAACGAATGAAATGCTTAACGAATTGACGGAGACACCCAAATTGACGGGCATTTCGATGAACTACAATTCGGTAAAAATTGTCCAGGAACCCAGTTTTTCACTTGTCCCAAATGCAGATTTCATTTTAAATTTTTCAGATGAAACACGAATTCAAACCTTCTTGAATGAGTTAAAAATAGACAGTGCCAATGTCGATAAAACGAATTCGACATTTGAATACCTTGAAACGACCTTCCATTACCACCAATTCTCACCAGTATCGCTTTATATTGGTCGGAATCCATACGATTCTAACACCGTAATTGCTTCTACGGATGCTATTGTCTTAAAGGGGAATCCTTCCATTTTCACAAAGATTGAGGGAAGTGATTTTATAATGCGTCTTATGAATATTTTCCCACTTTATCGTGCTGGAAAAGGGCTAGCGCACTCTATCAATGATGTTGATGTGAAAGTTTCCAAAAACTCCTCAAACAACTACAAAATTGACGGTAAAATTAAATTCGAAGAAAAGCGCGTAGCCTCTGTTGAATTGCTCTTATTTCTTTTGCAAGGAGGCGATTAACGTATTGAAATAAGCTGGTGCATCTTTCAATTTAGAACCGTACCACGAAAAATATTCTCCATCTACCAAGACAATTTCCGAATTCGGGTAGGTTGATCGAAAATACTCCATGTGTTTTTCATTAAAAGGAAATGGTTCAGAACTTAAAAAAATGTAATCTGGATCTTCTTTTCCAGTTGCTGTGGGGTACCGATTTCCCTCCGCACAATTTTTAAATCCACAAATGGAAAGCAAATCATCAATAAACGTATTCCTCCCTGCAATCATTGCGGGTTGGAACCAAATAAAATAAAGCACCGATTTTTTCTCCGGAAGGGAATTCAATCCGCTGAATCCAGTCTTTATTTCTTCAATCAATGCATTCGCTCGATCCTGCTTTCCCGTGATTTCACCTAACTGTTCAATCATCTCCATCGCATCGAACAGCGTAAAAATATCACTCATCCAAACGGGTGCGATTTCTGTCAACTGCTCAATATCGCTTTGTTCGTTTTCTTCTTTGTTACCAATGATGAGATCTGGTTTCAATGAACGAACGAGTTCTATATCCACTGTTTTCGTTCCGCCAACGCGCTGCTTTGAACGATACCAATCATCTGGGTGAATGCAAAATTTGGTGATTCCAACCACCTCTTCCTCCAGTCCAAAATAATGCAACAGTTCAGTTTGAGAAGGCACCAAAGAAACAATCCGCAACGGAAAAGCGGGAAGATGTACCTCCCGCTTCATTTGATCTAGTATGTTTAGTTCGCTCTTCAAATCTTATGCAATCGCTCTAATGACATCTTGATAGGTGATGATGTGCTTTTTGTTGTCACCATAATTGACAATAACCGCACACGCACCACTTGTGAACAATTTCGACACTTCTTCAATCGAAGCAGTTCCGTTCACTTCTGGCAATGGCGCTTCCATGACATGTTTGATTGGCATTTCTTTCAGTTCAGGATTTGCTAACAATTTAGCAAACAGATGTGTGTCCGACAGGGATCCAACGCATGTGTTTTCCGACACAACTGGAAGCTGAGAAATACCGTATTGGTTCATTAAAAGTAACGCTTGCGAAACTGGGTTTTCAGCGGTCACTGTCACCAAATGTTTCCCTGCGTGATCCTTAATCAAATCCAGCGCATTTGTTTTTACCTCATCCAAAAATCCTCTTTCTCTCATCCAATCGTCGTTGAACATTTTTCCAACGTAGCGACTTCCATGATCGTGAAACAAGACAACGACAATATCATCTTCTTTCAATTCATCTTTCAATTGCAAAATCCCTTTGATTGCTGATCCAGCTGAATTTCCAACAAAAATTCCTTCTTCTTTTGCCAGTCTTCGTTGATAAACAGCAGCGTCTTTATCCGTTACCTTTTCAAACTTATCAATGACAGAAAAATCAACGTTCTTTGGAAGAATATCTTCTCCAATTCCCTCTGTGATGTACGGATAAATCTCATTGTCATCAAAAATTCCTGTTTCGTGGTATTTTTTAAATACAGAACCGTAGGTATCTATTCCCCAGATTTTAATGTTTGGGTTTTTCTCCTTCAAATACTTTCCAACACCAGAAATTGTTCCTCCAGTTCCTACTCCGACCACAAAGTGAGTGATTTTACCTTCGGTTTGTTCCCAAATTTCTGGTCCTGTAGTTAAATAATGTGCTTTTGTATTAGACGGATTGTCGTATTGGTTGACGTACCATGAATTCGGAATTTCAGTTGCCAATCGTTTAGAAACAGAATAATATGAACGTGGATCATCGGGAGCAACGTTCGTTGGACAGACGTGTACATCTGCGCCAACAGCTCTTAAAATATCCATTTTCTCCTTACTTTGTTTATCGCTCAACACACAAATCAACTTGTAGCCTTTGATGATACACGCCAAAGCCAATCCCATTCCTGTATTTCCCGAAGTCCCTTCAATTACTGTTCCTCCTGGTTTCAAACGTCCATCTGCTTCAGCATCTTCAATCATTTGAACGGCCATTCTATCTTTAACCGAGTTTCCGGGATTAGTCGTTTCAATTTTTGCCAAAACGGTTGCTTTAACGTCTTCGGTCAATCGATTTAATCTCACCAACGGCGTATTTCCAATGGTTTCAAGTATGTTGTTGTAGAATTTCATTAATTGCTTTTTTGGCAAAGATAACATATAGATTTGTGACTCCAACAAGGTAGATCTCCAAATTCGGTTGGAACCAAAGATTTAGGGTTGTAATGAAATGAGCAATTTATAAACACATTCTTACTAACCCAATCTCCGCAGAATTGAATATCCCGTGACCTAAAAACCTGCATTCCAAGATAAAAAAGCACCTATTAAATCAGTTCGATATTTTACTTTGATACTCCATTTAAATGTCTTAACTTTACTCCTATAGGAGCATGGCACAGCTACACTTTCAGAACTGCCATTATTTTATTGATACTCTGCTTATTAAAATCGTCTCGATGCATTTAATCAATTTAAAACTTACGCTTTCATTGCTCTTGTTATGTTCCTTTGTTCATTCTCAAGTCTCGACGCACCAAGAATACATGGATTCCTTGGTCAAAGACATTCAGAAAACACCTGTTGATAGTACGCGAGTCGCTCTACTGGACAAAATCGGGTTTGACTACTCAAGTTTAAATGCAGACAAGGGACTAGAATACGCTCGTCAAGCTAATAAGTTAGCCAAAGAACTAGGACTAAAAAAACAAGAAGCTTCTTCTTTAGCAGTTATTGCGGTTAATTATTCAGCGAAATCAGAATTTGAAAAGGCAATCGAATACAACAAGCGTTCAATAAAAATCTATAATTCGATCGGGGATTCTTTGGCAGTTGCTGCCGTTAATTCGAACCAAAGTCAAATCTACCTGAAAACCGGGAATTATGTAAAAGCTTTGGACTGCAATTTTAGTGCGCTCAAAGTTTATTCTCAACACAATTTACATCGTAATAAGGGAATTGTGTTAGAAAATATTGGTAACATTTATTACGAATTGAAGGAATATTACAAGAGTAGCAAGAACTATAGAGAAGCGCTAGCAATCTACAAAAAGCATGCTTCAAAAACAGATGTAGCCAGATGTTTAGGTAATATGTCTCGGGTTTATATGGATAAGGGATATTATCAAGAGGCCTTAAACCACTTAAATGAAGCCGTAGAGATAAATGAACTCAATAATAACCAAGCCTCGAAGCTTATAAATCTCACCAATATAGGTAACGTACATTTCAGACAAACCAATTATCAGAAGGCCCTTTTGTATTTCAATGAATCCCTGAAATTAAGTGACTCGCTTGGTATGAAAGATTATTCCGCAATCAACAAAGGAAATATTGGCGAAAGCTATTTACGATTATTCGAAGCTTCAAACAACAAGAATAAATCACTTCTTGATGTAGCTATTACGGATCTGAAAGATGCTATCTTCTTGTGTGAGTCAATAGGACTGACTGCACCAAAAATTGAGTTCACAGAGTATTTAATAGAAGCGTACACTTACCAAAAAGAATATAAAGCTGCACTCGATTTATTAGCAAAAAAAGTTCAATGGAAAGATTCTCTCTACACTATTGAATCAAAAAAGGAGCTTGCTAAAATTGAGTTAAACAGAGAGAAGGAGTTAAAAAACAAGGATATAGTCATTAAAAACAAGGCTTTGGAAATCGCGAAACTGAACTCTCAGAAGAATACGCTATTCTACTCACTGGTAATTCTTATTTTAAGTTTGATTTTTTTCCTCGCCTATAGATCTTTCCGCAAAAGAGAAAGACAGAACACTCAATTGATTGCTGATCTAAGACAAGTTCAATCGCATGAGATAAGAGGTCCGATTGCAACAATACTTGGATTAAGTTCCTTGTTAAAGGATAGATCGCGTAGCGAAGATTCCAAAATTAAAATCATTAATGGTATAGAAGAAATTGCTACAGAACTAGATAAGACAGTGGTAGAAATAATTAAAAATTCAAATGACTGAGTGCTAAACATACCTAATCCACTAACTTGAATTCCATGAAATATAATTCCATATTAGTAATTGATGACTCAAAATATGATCGGTTCATTGCATCAGAGATTTTAGAAGATTGTGTTGAAGTCCTAAACTTTGTAAGTATTGAATCTGCGCAAAAAGCACTAGAATACCTTAAGTCACTTGAAGAAAATCCACAAGGACTGCCTGAACTAATACTTTTGGATATCAAAATGCCGCTCATGGATGGTTTTGATTTTTTACAAAAATTTGATGAATTCTCAGAAACCGTTAAAACCAGTTGTAAAATTTTTATGCTGAGCTCATCCATTGATCCCAACGACCTTCAAAGAGCACAAAAATCTAAGTATGTTGTTGACTTCATTGAAAAACCATTGTCAGAAGAGAATATACTTCGGATAAATTCATTTTTCTGAGCAGAGTAAATTTGGGTATACGTACTCTGTTGACTTACAATCTAAATCATTCCCTTAGTAGAAAGTATGATCAAACCGATGTACACAACATAAGAAAGTATTAAAATTACTCCCTTTATTCTGCCAATGCGTTTTCCAATGTATAACACGAACGCAAGCAATAAAGCGATCCCGATCATCCACAACATGTCAAATTCAATGGATGTCTGACTCACGCTTATTGGAGTCACCATTGATGTCAACCCTATTACGGCAAAAATGTTGAATACATTGGAACCGATCAAATTCCCTACAGAAATATCAGTTTGCTTACGGAAAGCTGCTACGCATGAAGCAACTAACTCGGGCGCACTTGTTCCAAATGCAACAACCGTCACACCAATCACCAAATCTCTGTCGGGATTATCTTCCAAAAAGTACTCTGCTATTCCAACCGCACCCTGTACAAACCAGTCTGCTCCAAAGTAGAGACCTACAAGCCCGATACATAAAAACAGGACCGATTTCCACAACGGAATTTTTCCGTCTTCAAAATCATCATCATCGTCATCATCATCATCATCATCATCATCGTCGTCGTCGTGCTTCTTATGTCTCTTACTATCTTGATCTTTTTTATCCTTGAGTTTGTGCTGTTTTTTCTTCTTTTTTTTCTTTTTATTCTTTCTACGCGATCTAGATACAAGAAACAGTACGAATCCAATTAAAACAGTAAACAAAATCACACCGTCTGAAAAGGAAATTTCACCATCAATTGCAAAATAATAAAACAACAGTGTAGCGAAGAGCATCATCGGAAAGTCAATGATTTTTGTCTCCCTACCCGCGAAAATTGGGAAAATAATCACCGTAACCCCCAGTACCAATGCTAAATTGGCAATATTTGAGCCTATGACATTTCCAATTGCGATACCTGAATTCCCATCCAGCGCGCTTCTCATACTAACAATCAGTTCTGGAGCTGATGTCCCGAACGCAACGACCGTCATTCCAATCACCAAAGGTGAGATCCGCAGTAAAAAGGAAAAACCAACGGCTCCCTTCACCAAAAATTCACCGCCCCCAATGAGGACACCTAGACCAAGAAGTAAAAATAAAATGTCCATCAAACCGCTATTTTTTTTTAGATGATACAAATATACATGTTGATTTGTACGCGCTTCTTTAATTTGTATTTTTGTTTAAATTAAAATGTTCCAATGGATTTCCAACTTGTTTCTGATTTTGAGCCTACGGGTGATCAACCGAATGCCATTAAGGAACTGGTGTCTGGAATCAACGACAACGTTCAGCACCAAACGCTTTTGGGTGTAACAGGCAGTGGGAAAACATTTACGGTTGCCAATGTCATTCAAGAAATCAACAGACCAACGCTTGTGCTTTCTCACAATAAAACCTTGGCAGCACAGTTGTATGGTGAATTCAAACAGTTTTTTCCTGAGAATCGCGTAGAATATTTCGTGTCCTACTACGATTATTACCAGCCTGAAGCGTATTTACCAGTAACGGGAACCTACATTGAAAAGGATTTAGCCATCAACGATGAAATTGAAAAGTTGCGACTTTCAGCGACCTCTGCCCTACTTTCAGGAAGAAAAGATGTGATTGTTGTCGCTTCCGTTTCGTGCATTTATGGAATCGGAAATCCAGAAGAATTTGAAAAAAGTATCATTCACCTCCAAAAGGGAATGACTATTTCACGCAATAAATTTCTCTTCAGTCTTGTTGAAAATCTCTACAGCAGAGCCAACGAGGAATTTGAACGAGGAACTTTTCGGGTGAAGGGAGATACTGTCGATATTTACTTAGCCTATGCTGACTATGCTGTGCGGATCGAGTTTTGGGGTGATGATATTGAAACGATTTCTACGATTGACCCAAAACATAATTCAACCATAGAAGTCCTTGAAGAAATAAGCATCTATCCAGCAAATATATTTGTCACGAGTTCCGAAACAACCAAACAAGCGGTTGACATGATCGGTGAAGACATGGTTATTCAGGTCGAAAACTTTAGACGCGAAGGGAAAATTGAAGAAAGTGAACGCTTAAAAGAACGCATCAATTACGACCTTGAAATGATTCGAGAATTGGGCTATTGTTCGGGGATTGAAAATTATTCACGCTACTTCGATAAACGTCAACCAGGACAGCGACCTTTCTGCTTACTCGATTATTTCCCAGATGATTTCGTGATGATCATTGATGAAAGTCACGTTACATTGCCTCAAGTTAAAGCGATGTACGGTGGCGATCGTGCGCGTAAAATCAATTTGGTGGATTACGGTTTTCGCTTGCAATCTGCCATGGACAATCGCCCGTTGAAGTTTGAGGAATTCGAATCATTGTTGAATACTGTCATTTATGTCTCAGCGACTCCAGCCGATTATGAAATCGAGAAATCCGAAGGCGTGATTGTGGAACAAGTCATTCGTCCAACAGGATTGTTAGATCCAGTCATAGAAGTACGAAGCAGTGTGAATCAAATCGACAATCTAATTGAAGAAATTCACCTTCGCATTGCAAAAGATGAGCGCGTTCTTGTCACAACGTTGACCAAACGAATGGCGGAAGAATTGCAGAAATACTTGGATCGTCTTGGAATTTTGTGTCGATACATTCACTCAGAAGTGGATACAATAGAACGTGTAGAGATTTTACGTCAATTGCGTTTGGGTGATTTCCATGTATTGATCGGCGTTAATTTACTGAGGGAAGGATTGGATTTACCTGAAGTATCTCTCGTTGCAATCATCGATGCAGACAAAGAAGGATTTTTGCGCAATAAGCGTTCATTGATTCAAACTACAGGTCGTGCTGCGCGAAACGTGAATGGAAAAGTAATCATGTACGCAGATAAAATGACCGATTCCATGGCACAGACCATTGAAGAAACTGAGCGAAGAAGAGAAATTCAAATTGCATACAACGAAGCACATGGCTTGGTTCCTACAGCGCTCAAAAAGTCGGTGCAAAAAATATTGGATTCCACCAAAGTGGCTGATGGCGACGGAACACATGGAACGTATGTCATTCCAGAAGAAAGGGCGCTTGCCGCTGACCCTGTTGTACAGTATATGACAGATGAGCAACTCGACAAAACAATACTGAACACGCGCAAACAAATGGAAGCAGCGGCAAAAGAACTCGACTTTATGGAGGCCGCACGTTTGCGTGATGAATTATACGCATTAGAAAAACGGAAAAAAGACAAAAAATGAATTTAAAAACGACCTTAGGTCAATTTCGAATATTGGCAATTCTAGAAGGAATTTCATGGCCATTGCTACTCATAACAATGTGGTTAAAATATGCACATGAAATGCTCTTGCCCAATAAAATCGTAGGCATGATTCACGGCGTGTTTTTCATTTTGTTTTGCATTTGGCTAGTGCTCTATGCACGAAAGGCGAAATGGGGCATTGGACTGATTGCCCTGGGCTTTTTAGCATCGTTCTTTCCATTTGGAACGTTTATTTTTGATGCAAAAGTTTTGAAAAAAGAAAATCACTAACCATTTTTATCGCTAATTTAGACCACAATGGATCACAGAAAACACGTAGAAGTTTGTTTTACACCTGGAGAATATGAATATTTCAAAGGTGAGTACGACATTATTGTTGTCATTGACGTCCTACGCGCGACGTCGGCAATTTGTGCTGCGTTTGAGCATGGCGTCAAAGCAATTATTCCCGTAGCCACAGTTGAAGAAGCAAGAGAGTACCAACAAAAAGGATACTTAGTGGGCGCAGAACGAAAAGGACAAATCGTTGAAGGTTTCGATTTCGGAAATTCACCCTATTCCTTTATGAAAGATGAATTGAAAGGTAAAGAAGTTGTGCTCTCAACAACCAATGGAACAAAAGCCTTGAGCATTGCCAGTGACGCACCGACCGTAGTTGTTGGATCGTTACTCAACCTTGACGCGCTCTGCGAATGGCTAGAACAACAAGACCAAAACATTCTCTGTCTGTGTTCTGGCTGGCAAGATAAGTTCAACCTCGAGGACACGATTTGTGCAGGAGCCATTTCAGAATACTTGATTGGAACAGGAAAATTTACATCCGAAGAAGATTCTTCGATTGCCGCAAAATATTTGTATCTTTCTGCATGGGTAAATCCACTGGGTTATTTGAAATCGAGTTCGCACAGAAGACGATTAAAAAACCTAGACCTGAACGAAGACATTAAATATTGTTTAACACCAAATCAAACAAACGTAATTCCAATTTTGCGCGATGGGAAACTGGTTAAATTATAAGGTTTTGTTGCTGCTCATCATCCCTTTTCTCTTTGGATTGGGCGAACAAGGTAATTCTCAAAAGCGCTGGGGATTTTTCGGACATAAACGCATCAACAGGATTGCCACTTTTACCCTTCCACCTGAAATGTTTGGGTTTTACAAAGATCACATTGAGTACATCACAGAGCATGCGGTCGACCCAGACAAACGAAGGTATGCCGTTGATGGTGAAGCTGAAAAACATTACATCGATATCGATCATTACGTCCATTCAGGTGAAGATCCTTTTGATGTTGTCCCTAGAAGATGGAAAGATGCCGTTGACAAATTTGGAGAAGACACCTTGCACGCCTATGGAATTGTGCCATGGAATATTGTTTGGATGAAATTCAAACTGCAAAGGGCATTTGAAGAAAAAAATGTCGACTTGATTCTTAAGTATTCAGCAGATATTGGACATTACATTGGCGATGCGCACGTTCCACTGCACACGACAGAAAATTACAACGGACAATTGACCAACCAAAAGGGAATTCACGGTTTATGGGAAAGCCGTTTGGTGGAAATCAACTACGAAAACTACAATTATTTTGTCGGCAAGGCACGCTACATTAAAGATTTGGAAAAAGAAATTTGGGAGACAATTGAAGCATCGCATTACGCCGTCGATTCAGTACTGCGAATCGAAAAAGAGCTGACCGCCGAAATGGATCCTGACAAAAAATACAGCTTTGAACAACGTGGAAATACAACTGTCCCTGTTTATTCCTATGAATTTTCACAGGAATACCACCACAGATTGAATAACATGGTCGAACGGCGTCTCAGAGCTTCCATTTCTATGGTAGGAAATATTTGGTACACTGCTTGGGTCGATGCAGGACAACCTAACCTCATGTTACTTCAACACACACCACCCTCTGAAGAACTGGTGCAAGAACTTAAAACTTTGGATGAGCATTATTTGAACAGTGAGCACAAAGGGAGGATTTGCGAGTGATTAAAAGTGGAAATATGCGTTGGTTTGTTAACCTACTTCCAACTGTGGGGATACTTTTTTTCCTCATCTTCTATATTTACGCATCGACTCTTTATCCAGGTGGATCACAATCCAATAGAAATTCAAGTAGTTTTAGCTGGTGGGGAAATTACTGGTGTGATTTACTCCGAAAAGAAGCGATTAACGGAATGTCAAATATTTCTAGGCCTTTTGCTCTAGTTTCTACATTTTCACTGTGTTTTGGTGTAGGCATTTTCTATCTTCTTTTTCCAGATCATTTTATAATGGGAAAATTTTGGAGGCGCGTTGTTCAAATTTTCGGTATTTCTGCAGTGCTATTTGCCTTCTTTCTCTACACTGACGAACACGACATAGTCCTGAATATAGCTGGAATTCTTGGATTTCTAGCGTTGATCGGCACATCTGTTGCGCTCTACCGCAACAACTCCCTCAGGCTATTGTGGATGGGTGGTTTATGTGCATTTCTTGTCATTTCCAATGCGTACATCTACTACAGCAGGATGTTTGTAGAATACCTTCCATTCATTCAAAAAATAACCACTGTTTTTGTCCTTGCTTGGGTGGTGGGATTAAATTTTGTTTTCTTTAAAACAGAGAAGGTGTAGTTAATCGGATGACTAACCCAAATCTCTGCGCCTCAAAAAACACTAAATCATAGTTAATAAACCGATAGCACGGAGTGCTATACTCGCATAACCGTCAGCCAATAGCTGGCGGTTATACGCCTATCCACAAACGAGCAGCACGGAGTGCTGAACTAAGACGACCTATTACCTCAAAACCGATTTTCTTTTCGTTTAAAGTGATTTCTATCCGTTCCTGTAAATGTTCCCTAAATACCATACCCAAAATTTAGTGAAATTCATCAAAATGCCTACTTTAGGATCAAATATTGGAGTCAATGATTGAAATCAGCAATTTGAGAAAGGAGTTCACCCTCTCAAAACAACAGCGCAAAGAACTAAATACAACGGACACAAAAGCGGTCGCGGTGGACGGAATTAGCCTAACATGCACCCCCGGTCGTGTTTTTTCATTACTTGGTCCAAACGGAGCAGGAAAAACAACAACACTGCGGATGATGTCAACTGTTTTTAAACCAACATCAGGTTCTATCACGATTGCGGGTGTTGACGCCATTGCAAATCCTTCAGAAGCAAGAAGAAAAATTGGCTTTTTGACAGGTTCTACTGGATTGTACGCACGATTGACTCCGCATGAAGTCATTAAGTATTTTGCAGATCTTTATGGGATTTCCAATGAAGATTTTGAAGAGCGAAGTGAACGATTGTACACACTGCTGGACATGCACGATTTCAAAGGAAAACGCATCGGGAAATTGTCGACTGGGATGAAGCAAAAAGTTTCTATCTGCCGAACAATGATTCACGATCCAGAAGTCGTGATTTTTGATGAACCTACAAGTGGACTGGATGTTATCACTGCTGAAAATATCATTCAATTGATTCGCGACTGTAAAACCCAGGGAAAAACAGTGATTTTCTCGAGTCACATCATGAGTGAAGTCGATTTGCTTTGCGACGATCTTGCGATCATTCACCAAGGAAAAATGCTTTTCAATAGCACAATGGATCAATTCAAAAAGGAAATGCAAGCAGAAAACATCACTGCAGAATTTATTCGCATCGTCAACTCTACTAAACAATAAACGCTATGATATTCACAATATTTAAAAAGGAACTTAAAGACACGTTGAGGGATCGTAGAACCTTGATGATGATGTTGGTCATCCCAATTTTAATCTTCCCTATCATTCTGAACCTATTCGTAGGTGTTTCTGCAAGTTTCAGCAAAGAGGCGGCAAGTAAAGAAATTAAAATTGGATTTGTTGGAACCGAAGATAGTTATGTTGCTGCACAATTGCAGTTACTCCCTGAGGAGCTTGGAAAAAAACAAGTGATATTCTACAAGGATTCAATTCGATTAAAGGCTGATATAAAAACTGATTCCATTCAAATTGGCGTCTATCCTCAAACCGAATTTGCTAAAAATCTTGAAATGCGCAAACCAGCAGAATTGATTGTTTTTTACAATGCCACCGAAGTCGGAATGAAAGAGCGCGCTACTGCATACATCAGTACCATTGAAAATATCGCTGAACAAGAGCGCTATTTGGACATGGAGCTAAATGCAACTGAATTGTCACCGATTAAAACTTCCTACAGCAACATTGCATCAAGCAAAGAGATGGTTGGAAAATTAGCAGGTGGAATTCTACCTTACATTTTTATTGCCTTTGGCTTTCTTGGGTGCATGTACCCGGCCATCGATTTATTTACAGGTGAAAAAGAACGCGGAACGATAGAAACTTTATTGACAACACCTGTCGCAAGATGGCAACTTTTGTTCGGGAAAATGGGTGTCGTTGTTCTATCAGGTCTACTGGCTTCAACTGCGGCATTGGTAGGATTAGCATTGTCCATCAGCATACTAGATTTGGGCGAAAATGCTGAACTATTATCAGTAATTAACGGAATTTTGAGTATCGAGTTTATCCTATTGCTGTATGCGTTACTTATTCCCCTCACCATCTTCTTCGCCGGTGTCATGATTCCAATCGCTGTTTATGCAAAAAGCTTTAAAGAAGCACAAAGTATTATCACACCGCTCAATATTGTGATGGTTTTACCAGCGATGATTGGATTTTTCCCAGGAATTGAATTAAACGTTGTTACAGCTTCTATTCCCGTTGTCAACATTGTTCTAGCCACCAAAGATTTGATTGCTGGAACACTAGATATTGGACTACTGGCGTTAAGTTTTGGAGTGATGTTTGTACTAGCTGTTCTCGCCGTTTTGGTTTCCTACAAACAATTCGACAAAGAAACGAACATCCTAATATAGCATGGTAAGAACGCTGATTTTATTCCTGTTTATCTCACTTAGTGTAAGTCTAAGTGCGCAAGATCTGCGTACAACGTTTTCCAAAGATTACGCACGGTGGACTTTTGACGATTATACTTTCCGCACCACCTTTATCGGTAGTTTCGACAACTGGAAATGCGAGAATACAACAATTAAAACCGTTTTTCTTAAGAGTTATGATGATTGGAAAGTCGGAAATGACGTCACCTTAAAAACCGTATTTAGAAACGACTTCAACAGCTGGGAAATTAGAGGTTATGGAAAAGTGATTCGCTTAAGAACAACGTTTACGAATAGTTTTGACCAATGGTCAGTTTCTGGTGATGTATCGGGTAATTTCCGCGCCACTTTCTCCAACGATTGGGAGCGCTGGAGTTTTGATGTGGATTTTGAGAAACTGGAACCAGAGCTTCAACAAGCGATCATATTTGTTGCAATTTACACCAGCCTTTCTAAACAAGTAGATTTAAAATAAATCGATCGTTTTATTTATTCGAAAATTGGAAATATCTTTACAAAAAAACCTACACATGAAATACGCTATTTCTTTCCTCATTCTACTATTTCCAGTGCAAGCTCTTTTTGGACAAATTGTAAACGGAAGTTTTGAAAACTGGTCCGATCTATACATTTACGATACACCTGCAGACTGGAGTAGTTCCAACCAACAATTGTATTACGATGTCAATACTGTGTTTCAGTCAGCGGATGCTTCTCACGGTAATTTTTCAGCACAGTTAGGTGTCGCTCTGAATTATGGAGACACCATCGGTGGATTTGTCCTCCATGGTGATTTAACTACAAACGCTGGTATTCCTTACGATGACAATTTTGAAGCCGTTGTCGTTGAATACAAAATTGATCTGCAGCCAGGTGATTCACTGTATTTAGTGTTGATTCGCTATAACTCTGGAATGGCGGTAGATTTTCAAATTAAACCCTTCGCTTTTGGAGCTGCAATAGGAACATGGACACCTCAAATTATTCCTGTAGGTAATACCGTTCAAGATGAATTACTAATCGGTTTTATCATTGGTGATCCCTTTTCAGGTCATACACCGTCTCCAGGTTCTTGGGCAATGGTTGATAACATCAAACTGCTTTCAGGTGGACTTTTTACGACTGACTTACCCAATCAAAGTTTTGAGAACTGGGAAACTAAAACCGTTGAAATACCAAATGACTGGTATACATTAAGTCCTCTATTAACGCGACACAATATTGACAACGTTATAAAAACCACAGATGCGTACAGTGGAAATTTTGCGATCGAGATGACAACCGTCGACTGGAATACGAACGTCATACCAGGACTGGTTTCTATCGGAGAGATTGATCTTTCGGATCTAGCCAATCCCTTCGGCTATGCCCCATTCACTGATGAGCCAGCAACGGTCTCAGGTGTCTACAAATATGATCCGCAAGGAGCTGATGTAGGTGAATTACAAATGCTGTTTTATGGGAATGGAGCCATCGTTGGTTATCATGCTGAAGAGTTTACCGCACAATCCACATACACTGCATTTGTTTCGAACATTGTACTAGCTGACACTCCTGATTCTATCCTTTTTGTTGCTGCTTCGGGTGATGTTGTGGGCTCTAAATTAACGTTGGATTTATTGGAATTTGACACCAACTCGATTGGAATTGATGAACTTGAATTGCCTGAATTTAGCTTTTCACCGAATCCTGCAACCGAAGAAATTCAACTCTTCATCTCGGGAGAGCAAAGGGTCAATGCAAGAATCATTTCGTCCAAAGGAGAAACCGTTTGGAATGCTAAACATGTTGGAAACGGTCATTTGATAGATGTAAGTACATTACAATCTGGTAATTACTTTGTGGCAATCTCAAATGGACATACAACAGCAATAAAGAAACTTATTATTCAATAACGGAGCTAAAGAAATAAGGTGTTGTGAAGAATTAATTCTGCACAAATCCCTTTTTAACCATTGTTGTGCGACCGTTTTTTGAAAATCTAACAGTGTAAGCACCATTCATCAGGTGTGTATCCAAGATTGTTTCGGTGTTCATCTGGTCGAGACCGCCTTCAATAATAAGTTGTCCATTTAAATTGTACACTTCATAACGATCAGAATCCGTATACTGCAATTTGTATGAACCATTTCCAAGTCCGTAGAAGTTAAAACTGCCTGAGGGATACATTTCATTTATCTGCGCACTGGCATCAACAATAATAATTCCTTTCATCCCCATATCAGCGTGGACTTCACAGATGTAATAATAAGTCCCTGGAGTATTAATTACAAACCATGTATCAAATGTAGGTGCACCGAATCCAACATCAAAACCACCATTCGAATTATCAATATTATTAACCCAATCGATGGAATCTATTTCAGTCGCAGAATGGTATCCAATACTTGTAAACTGGACAGTATCACCTGGCGCCATATACAGTGTATCGGGATCATAACCAGTGTCAAAACCAGTCAATTGATGCGTGTCTTGAGCATTTAATAAAGTTGTAATTAAAACAGAAGAGGCAAATAAAATATTTTTCATAGTCGAAGTGTTTGATTGTACTCATCAAAACTACAGCACAACTGACTACTAAACAATTTAGTATCAATAACATTATTGGAATCCTGCTTAGAATAACAAGGCAGCCAAACAAGGTTTCTTGAAACGATGATTCTCCAAAAAATTATCACATATATTAGTTTTCCGAAAGGCTAAATCACTTATATTTGCACCCCATGCCCTGGTGGTGAAATTGGTAGACATGCAATCTTGAGGGGGTTGTGCACTACGTGCGTGCTGGTTCGAATCCAGTCCAGGGCACAAAAAGAAAAAGTGGATTGCGGAAGCGATTCGCTTTTTCTTTTTCCCTCGACACTCTCCCTCCAACTCACACTCATTTACTCCTGTATTTTTCCTTTTTGCAGTAGTGAGTGCGCTAGTTTTGAGTGTTGTAGATCTAGCTTCGAGAGTTTTTGTTTAGTCAATTTTAAGAAAGTATAATTCGTGTCGAGTACTTAATTTCCTCCAAAACAATTTGACTGTCAATATCTCCAATGTTTCGAATTGAAGCCACTTCATTGAGTAAAAAGTCACGGTATTCCTTAATAGTTGAAAACCGTACTTTCACCAAAAAGTCAAATGTTCCTGAGGTATGATAAAATTCTCTCACGGCATCAAGATTTACCATTTTTTCGACGAACTCGTTGCGCTTTTCAGACTGATGATCTTTGATGGTAATATTCATGAAAACGACCAAGTTTTTACCGAGCAAATCAGCATCAAGCAAAGCCACGTATTTCTTAATAACGCCAGAGTTTTGAAGTTTCTTTATTCTTTCGTATATTGGGGTCGCAGTCAAAGCGAGTTCAGATGCCATTTCTTTGGCTGTTTTCATGGAGTCACCTTGGAGAATTTCAAGGATTTTTCTGTCTATATCATCCATATTTAGATATTTTTACTAACAAATATATGATTTTAATTTTTTTTCACTTAATTTTAAAAAACATTTACGATAAATCCCTTTTTTACACAACATTTGCAGAAAATTATTCAACACGATGAACAGGGTTATTAAAGATTTCGCGAAGTTTGATGATTCCACTCAGGAAGACATTTATGCTGCGTATTCAGAAGGAGAATTGGAACGCACAAGCTTTCCTTTTAAGGGTGAAATTTCGGAGGGTGTAATCTACAAAACTGATGAAATCCATTACCTAATTCCACGTTCTAGCATTATCGCTGGAAAAGCAGGTTCTGCCAAAGACTTGGAGGATGATGACGATGACGACCACGATGATGATGATGAGACAATAGATGGAGACATCGATACGGAGGAGCTAATAGATGAAGAATAAGTACAGAGACCTTATAGAACAAACCTTTGACTTCCCGCAGGAGGAATTTAAAGTCGAGAAAGGGAACCTGTATTTTCGTGGCTTAGATATGATGTCACTCATTGACACATACAAAACACCATTCAGATTTACATACTTACCAGCCATAGGCGAACAGATTGAGAAATGCCGCGGTTGGTTTAACACAGCCATCAAAGATTTAAATTACGACGGTCGCTACCGTTATTGTTATTGCACTAAAAGTTCGCACTTTAATTTTGTACTGGAAGAATGTGCAAAACACAACACAAACATTGAAACATCTTCAGCGTTTGATATCGATATTGTAATTGCGCTCTTCAAAAAGAAATTGCTGAAAGACGATATCTACGTTATCTGCAACGGATACAAAACTGAACTATACATTCGAAAAATTGCCGAGTTAATCGAACTTGGTTTTGATAGAATTATTCCAATCATTGACAATTTCAGAGAATTTGAATTACTCGATGAAATCATTGATTCAAAACTAGAAATTGGAATTCGCATTGCATCGGAGGAAGATCCAAAGTTTGAGTTCTATACTTCGCGACTTGGAATTGGGTACAAAGATGTTGTTCCTTTTTACAAATGGAAAATCAAGGACCATAAGAAATTCAAATTGTCGATGTTGCACTTTTTCGTGAACACGGGAATTAGAGACAATGCATATTACTGGAATGAGTTGCGCAAATTTATCACGGTTTATACTGATTTGATTAAAGCGGAAGCGCACATCCCCTACTTGAATATTGGTGGTGGATTCCCAGTCAAAAATTCACTCGCGTTTGATTTTGATTACGAATACATGGTGCGTGAAATCATTGCACAGATAAAATCTGGTGCAGACAGTGTTGACGCTGAACATCCGGATGTCTTTACAGAATTTGGATCTTTCACAGTTGCTGAATCAGGCGGAATGGTGTTTTCGATTCTCGATCAAAAGAAACAAAATGATCGTGAAAACTGGAACATGATCAATGGTTCGTTTATGACGACCTTACCAGATACCTGGGCCATCAACAAGCGATTCATCATGCTTCCTATCAATCGTTGGGAAGACCGATACGAACGTGTTTTCTTGGGTGGATTGACGTGCGACAGCGATGATTATTACAATTCAGAGCAGCACATCAATGCGATCTACTTGCCTGAATTCAAAAAGAACAAAGAATTGTTTGTCGGTTTCTTCAATTGTGGCGCTTATCAAGAATCAATTTCTGGGTACGGTGGAATTAAACACTGCTTGATTCCCTCACCAAAACACATTTTGATCAACAAAGATGAAAACGGTGAAATTGTTCATTTCGAATACCGAAAAGAACAGACAAACACCGACATGCTTAAAATTTTAGGATACGAATGAGAACTTTTGCTGGAATCCCAGAAGAAAATGCCCAATACGAGTCATCTAAGGTTGTTTTAGTCCCTGTGACTTACGATGGAACCAGTACATACGGAAAAGGTGCTGACAAAGGTCCAGAAGCGATTTTAGCTGCTGCTGAGAACATGGAACTGTACGACATCGAAACAGATTCAGAACCCTACTTAAATGGTGTCTTCCTTGCTCCTACTGTAACAGAAGATGCATCTCCTGAGGCAATGGTTGAAGCGGTTGAAAAAGCAATGTCGCACTATCTAAATGACGGAAAGTTTGTCACGATGCTTGGAGGAGAACACTCTGTGAGTATTGGAGCGATGAAAGCTTTTCACACGAAATACCCAAACCTGAATGTACTTCAAATTGATGCACACTCAGATTTACGTCCTGAATATCACGGAACGGTGAACAATCACGCATGTGCGATGCACGCGATTGCGAAAGAATGCAATGCTGTTCAAGTCGGAATTCGAAGCATGGACACCGTTGAATTGCCCTTTGTGAAAAAGGAAAATTTCTTCACTTCCTATGCAATTCGCTCTAATCCAAACTGGATGCAAGCAGTAGTTGATCGTTTAGAAGGAGATGTTTATATTACGATCGATTTAGATGCGTTTGATCCATCCATCATGCCTTCAACTGGAACTCCAGAACCTGGGGGACTGTTTTGGAATGAGACATTGGATTTACTTAAAATGGTCTTCAAAAAGTGCAATGTTGTTGGATTTGACATCGTGGAGCTTGCTCCAATTGATTCACTTTCAGGTCCCGACTTCATGGCCGCAAAATTATATTACAAATTAATCTCTTATAAATTCCACCTCTAATGGCAAACGAAATCAGATCCTTCATCGAAAAGAATTTTTTACACTTTAACGCAGCAGCACTTGTTGACGCGGCAAAAGGGTATGAAGCGCACTTAGCTTCAGGAAAAAAAATGTTGGTGTCTCTTGCAGGAGCAATGAGTACAGCAGAATTAGGGATTTCTTTCGCTGAGATGATTCGTCAGAATAAAGTGCATTTGATTTCTTGCACCGGAGCAAATTTAGAGGAGGATTTGATGAATTTGGTCGCACACAACAGTTACGAGCGTGTACCACATTACCGTGACTTGACACCTCAGGATGAGTGGGATTTGTTGGAAAGAGGAATGAATCGTGTCACAGATACATGTATTCCAGAAGAAGAAGCATTTCGTCGTTTACAAAAACACGTTTTTCAAATTTGGAAAGATGCTGAAGACAAAGGTGAACGTTATTTTCCGCATGAATTCATGTACAAATTATTGCTTTCTGGGGTTCTTGAGCAATATTACGAAATCGATCCTAAGAATTCATGGATGTTAGCTGCAGCTCAAAAAAACCTACCGATCATTGTTCCAGGATGGGAAGATTCAACCATGGGGAATATTTTTGCTTCGTACTGTCTCAAAGGCGAACTGAAAGCATCGACAATGAAATCAGGTATCGAGTACATGATGTGGTTGGCAGACTACTACACAGAAACAGCGGAAGACAAAGGAATTGGATTCTTCCAAATCGGTGGTGGAATTGCGGGCGATTTCCCAATTTGTGTCGTGCCGATGTTGTACCAAGACATGGAACGCACCGATACACCGTTCTGGAGTTATTTCTGTCAAATTTCAGATTCAACGACAAGTTATGGATCCTATTCCGGTGCTGTGCCGAATGAGAAAATTACTTGGGGAAAACTGGATATTACCACGCCAAAATTCATTATTGAATCAGACGCTACGATCGTTGCTCCGTTGATTTTCGCCTACATTTTGAATCAGTAAGCCCACATTGAGACATTTTTTCTGTCTCATTCATTTCTAATTGAATGGAATTTCGGGAACTCGTATTAGCATTAAAAACAGATCGGAATTTTGATCCGTTGCGAAACTACTTACGTCAGTCTCCTGAAAAACTTCCTTTGCTCATTGATCTGATCAGCGATTCAGAAAAATACCCTTTTGCATCCTATGCTTCTTGGGCATTGACGCATCTATGCAAAACGCAGGCTGAAGACATTCAACCCCATTATAAAAAAATCATCGATACACTTTTTGTAATCGAAGATCAATCGGCACGTCGAAATCTATTATGCACAATCGACCACCTTACGCTCACCTCGTACAAAGAAGGTAAACTGCTAGATAAATTGGTCAGCTTTATTGAAAACAATGAGAATAAAGTCGCAGTGCATGTCTACTCGATGCGCTTACTCTCAAAATTGGTGAAAAAGTATCCCGAGTTAAAACCCGAGATTTCGGAACTACTTCAACTTTACACTGAAAACAAAACTCCAGCTTACGCTTCAGGGATGAAGAATTTCTTTGGAATGACGAAGAATATTGTCTAGTTTGAATAAATAAGGAAAAACCACAAAGCGCACAAAGGTTTTTTTAAGTGTTAATGGCGAAAAAAGAACGCAAAGTAGATGGCAATAGTCATTGCCTTCGATCCTACGAAGAAATTCTAATGAATCATCCAAACATCAACTGCGTTGATGTCATTGCGCACCTTTTTCGTCTAATCCAAGTCCCTTTACCTTTGTGCACTTAGCGATGAAAACCACGCAATACCTTTTACGATTGAAAGTCAAAACTAAACATTTTCTATAAAAGAGCATTTTTCTTACACATTTTTTTATTTTATATTTTATTGATATACAATTAATTACAAACTATCTTCACAAAATTTTCAAAAATAACAGTACTATGTATTGCATAGTTCAGTTTTTTACACATATCTTTGCATAAACACATAGGTATATGAAATAAGCCATGCTATAAAAAACGTCACCAACACAATTGACTTTTTTACATGGCGATTCCATATGACAGATGAAAAACAAATTAATAGGCATATGAAATTGGAAAATACGAAAGCACAAATGCGAAAGGGAGTATTGGAATTCTGTATTCTTTCCATTTTAGCAAAAAAGGAGGCCTACCCTTCCGAAATCATCGATACATTGAAAGATGCAAAGTTGATTGTGGTCGAAGGTACCCTCTACCCTTTGCTAACACGATTGAAAAACACAGAATTACTCACCTACCGCTGGGAGGAATCCCCATCAGGTCCTCCTCGAAAGTACTACTCGCTTACAACGATGGGAAAAGCATTTTTAGAAGAACTATCTGACACCTGGAGTGAACTGAACACTGCCGTCAGCAAAATCACCAAAAACAATTCAAAATGAAAAAGACAGTATCAGTAAACATAAAAGGGATCAACTTCTTGATAGAAGAAGATGCTTACGAGTTGTTGCAAGACTACTTGGATCGACTTAAAGAAAGCCTGAAAAATGAATCGGGAAGTCAAGAAATTATCGAAGATGTCGAATTGCGCATTGCGGAAATTTCCAGTTCAAAACTGAGTGACTCTAAAACCGTCATTGAATTAAATGACATCAAAGAAATTTTAGCTGCTTTAGGCGATCCTGAAGATTTTATCGATGACGAAAATGAAGATGAGCCGCTTAAAAATCACTATAAATCACATGACCATAGTTCAGAAAAACGATTATTCAGAGATACAGATAATGCAATTCTTGGTGGTGTTTGCGCGGGAATTGCGAATTACTTCAAAATTGATGTCGTTATTATTCGTGCAATATTCATCGTTATTTTCTTTGCTGCAGGATTCGGAATTCCAGTCTATATCATCCTCTGGTTTATTGTTCCAAAAACAAAAAGCACCATCGATCGTTTGCGCATGAAAGGTCGCCCCATAACGGTGGAAACAGTACGTGAAGAGGTTGAAAATGCTGCGGAAAATCTAAAGAAAGGATCTCAAAGATTTGCAAACAGGGTAAGAAGCAACGATCACTACGGACAACAGGTCTCACGCGCAGGTCGAATTCTATCCATGCTTTTTGGAATAGGTATAGTTGGAATAGGCCTTCTATGGTTGGTTGTATTCATCATCTTTGGAATTGGAAGTGCACAATTTATACCTGTCCAAGGAGACTATGGGTTTCTTTCTGCCGCGCAATTCGGTGAACTTGTTTTATCCGACAACACAGACTATAACACCTTCTGGTGGGGAGCGTTAGTTACAGGATCAAGCGTTATCATTTTCACCTTGCTGTTAGGGTCCATGCTTATATTTAGATTGTATAACAAATGGGCGAAGTTCAGTCTTCTGGGATTATTTCTGACAGGAATCGCTGGATTCATCATGTGCGCAACTGTAGGAATGAGTACCGGTCGAGATTTCATCACCGACGGTGAAATAGAACGTGAAATCGGAAGTATTACTACCCAAAAATTGGTGGTTGTCCCTCATCTAGAAAAATTGGAAAAGATTTCTGAATTTGAAGTGAAAAGCAATGGACAGCATGGGTTTCTCGAGCTGGACGAAAAATACATCAAAATGCACAGTGTTGACTTCAAATACACGCGATCAGCAGATTCATCTTTCCATATCCGCCAAAATTTTCAAGCGCGCAGTCACTCACACAAAGCGGCGCTCGCTAAAAGTAAAAACATCCAGCATTACATTGAATTGAAAGGCGATTCACTGATTTTAGACACCGAATACCGCTTTCCTAGAGCAGATAAATTGCGAGATCAAGAGGTTGAAATCATCATCGAAATTCCAATTGGTGGTGAAGTTGCTATCGGAAATCGCATAATCACATTTGATAATATCATGAAAGACGATGAAGATTACCATCACTACCGTGAAAGAGGATACCTCAGAGGAAACGGCACTTACAGTCATTATGATTGATGTGTAACTTTTTAAAGAGTTAATAGTCTTACTGAAAATGTTAGATAGGTTTCATAAAGTGCAGTTTTAGTTTTTTAGTGTGAAACCCCAAAACGTCCGTTCTACATCGCTAGACGGACGTTTTTTTATTTCTAAAAAATAGCAAGATTCGGGTTTTAGTTTCCGCATCATTCACTTACATTTGAGAAAAATACTGACATGAGACGACAGGATGAGTTAAATTATGATCGCATCGCGAAAGCCATCGAGTTCATACAACAACATCATGTGCGGCAACCTTCCCTAGAGGACATAGCACAGCATGTCGGTGTAAGTCAATTTCATTTTCAACGAATGTTCAACGACTGGGCCGGGGTCACTCCAAAAAACTTTCTGCAATTCATCAATGTATCTTATGCAAAACGACTTTTGAGAGAAAGTCAAGCTACACTGTTTGATACTGCTGAATCAATCGGTCTTTCTAGCACGAGCAGGTTGCATGATCTTTTCATTCGCATCGAAGGGATGACACCTAGAGAATACAAGCAAGGAGCAAGTCAACTAGCACTTAACTACTCGTTTCATGAAAGTCGCTTTGGAAAACTGATCATCGTCTCTACTCAAAAAGGAATATGTCTGATTCACTTCATCGACAACGCTGAGCAAGGTTTACAACTATTGAAATCACATTATCCCAATGCAGTTCTAGTAGCTGATGAAATCGAAAATCATATCAATGCGACAGAAATTATAAATGGTAATTGGACACGACCAAAAGAAATTAAACTGCATGTGCGAGGGACAGATTTTCAACTAAAAGTGTGGGAAGCACTTTTAAAAATTCCTTATGGAAAGCTAAGCACTTACGGATCGATTGCGGAAGAGATTAACAAGCCATCCGCTGCTCGTGCCGTTGGGACAGCCATCGGTTCTAATCCTGTCGCTTACCTTATTCCTTGCCATCGTGTCATTCAGGCTTCGGGAAAATCGGGAGGGTATATGTGGGGACCAACGCGGAAAACTGCACTATTGGGTTGGGAAGCCTGTGAAATCAATGATTTAGACTCCTAGCTTCCTCCTTAGCCAGATAGTTTTCAAACTTTTTAGGAATAGGAAGAGTAATTTTGAGTTCTTCCTGTGTAACTGGATGCGTGAATTCCAGCGAAGTCGCTGCTAGAAATAGTCCCTTGTGCAACAATGTTCTACCCTCTACTCCATAAAGCACATCTCCTACAATTGGGTGACCTATAAACTTACAATGCTTTCTAAGCTGATGAGTTCTACCCGTTTTGGGAAACAACTGAACCAGCGAAAGTGATTCATTCCGCAACGATTTTATGCTTTTTACAACCGTAAATTCTGTTTCCGCAGAGTGATTGTCAATCAACTCAGAGATAATTCCTTTTTTCTTCTCAGGAGTTCCAACAACTACGGCATGATACGTTTTCTGGATTTTTCGCTCTTCAAATAGTTTTGCCAAATCACGGTGAGCTCGCATTGATTTTGCAAGAATCACCAATCCTCTTGTCGCACCATCCAATCGATGTACAGCCTTTGCCCATTTCAAGGCATCAACTTGTGTTGAAATTTCAATGCGATCCACCAATGCATTTTCTAAGGTCTGGAATTGATTTCCATTGACGACCAGTCCTGGTGGTTTGTTCACAATCACAAAATAATCGTCTTGATAAACAATTTCAATCTCCAAATCAAAATACTTGGGTGATTTATGCTCCAAATCTACCTGTTCGATGACATCGTTTACGCGCAAAAAGGTTCCAGTATTCGCCACAACACCATTGTGTATGATCTCATTCCGCTTAATTGCCTTTTTAACTGCATTACGCGTCGCCAGTTGAGGAAACAGCCCAATCACATAATCCACCAAGCGTATCGGAGAATCGAGTTTGCTAACAATATGTTTTTCGATGGTAATCACTCAAGTAAAGATAGTATGACCCTGCAATAAATGGTGAATCGAACAAATATTAATTCATACTGCTACTTTGTTCATCTCGTAATGTTAAATTTAAGTACTCCTTGTCTAATTCAGTTAGATTTTCTTTATGTTTAGCGCCATCAAACTAAATTCTTCTATGAAAAAGAAAATCATTTCAGGGTTATTCCTGACATTTTCCATTGTGAGTTTCTCACAAGAAAACACAGTATCATCTGGTGGTGAAGCAATTGGCGCTGGTGGCTCTGTAAGTTTTTCCGTTGGTCAAGTTGATTACATCAATACTACCACAGCGAGTGGTAATGTCAATCAAGGTGTTCAGCAACCCTTCGAGCTCTTTATTGACAATGTTGGCTTGGAGGCACTTCAATCCGCTGGACTAAATGTTTATCCCAATCCAACAACTGAGTACTTAATTCTTTCGTTGACAGACCCTTCGAAAGAAATGCATTACCAACTTCATGATATGAACGGCCGAATTGTCACAGCTGGGAAGATTTCAAGTGAAGAAACACGAATAGACATGCGACCAATGGCAGCTGGCGGATACATGCTTTCAATTAACAAGAATTTTGTTGCCTTAGAATCAGTAAAAATCACCAAACATTAACATCAAAACTATAAAAATGAACTTTAAACACATGAAAAACAGAATCCTAACTGCATTTGCGAGTATCTTAATTACTTCCAGCATTTATGCTCAAGCACCACAAAAAATGTCGTACCAAGCGGTTGTCAGAAATGCAACGGACGTGCTCGTATCTAATACAACAGTTGGCATACAAATAAGTATTCTTCAAACCAGTGCTGCTGGTACAGCGGTTTTTATTGAACGTCACACACCGACAACCAATGCCAATGGATTAGCGACATTAGAAATCGGAGCAGGAACAGTTGTTTCTGGAGACTTTAGCACCATCGATTGGGCAGCGGGACCTTATTTTATCAAAACTGAAACAGATCCAAATGGAGGAACAGCTTACAGTATTAGTGGAACAGCACAATTGCTAAGTGTTCCTTACGCTCTTTATGCGGAAAGCACAGCTGGCAGTTCATTCAGTGGGGATTACAACGATTTGACAAATACTCCAAGTAATGTCAGCACATTTACGAATGACGCTGGTTACATTACAAGTCCAAATGATGCCGATAGTGACCCAACGAATGAAATTCAATCTCTGTCATTGGCAGGTCAAGACCTTACCATCTCTGGTGGAAATACAGTTACTCTCCCAACTGGAGGTTCATTCAGTGGAGACTACAACGATTTGACAAATACACCAACTAACGTCAGCACATTTACGAATGACGCTGGTTACATTACAAGTCCCAACGATGCGGATAGTGATCCAACAAATGAAATTCAATCGCTGACTTTGGTTGGACAAAACCTCAGCATCTCAGGTGGTAATATGGTTACGCTGCCAGCAGGAAGTGGCGGAACATTGGATCAAGCATATGATTTTGGAGGCGCAGGTGCAGGTCGTTTGATCACTGCAGATGCCGGCGCTGTTGAAATTACTTCCGCAACACCATCAGCAATTACGTTGCGTTCAGCACACACAAATTCGGGAGTAGCAATTTTGACTGAAACGACCAGTGCGGCTAACACATTTTCTACAGTTCAAAGCTCTACTAATTCGAATTCGACCATTGCTTCTGCAATAATTGGTAATTCAAGTGGCGCGGCTTGGGGAGTTTCGGGACAAGTTCTTAATACTGCAACGGCGCAGGCAGCCGTTTATGGCTCAAACCTAAGAACAAATGGTGGACATGGAGTATATGGAATTGGTGTGAATGGAGTTGTTGGTGAAACCAATTACAGTCAAGGGATGGCAATATATGGTGAAAACTTTGATGCCATTGCTCCACTTGGAAATGGGATTGGTACCGCAGGAAGAGGATACTATGGTATTGTCGGAGAAGACATGTACGCTGGTGCTGTTGGTGGTGCCTATGGTGTATTATCAAACGGTGATCTTGGCGCCACTGGTGTTAAAACATTCATTATTGATCATCCATCCGACCCAGAAAACAAAAACTTGCGTCATTTTTCAGCAGAATCCAACGAAGTATTAAACATTTACCGTGGAAATGCTGTATTTGATGCAAACGGAGAAGCGATTATCGAATTACCTGATTACTACGATGCAATCAATAAAAACCCAAGCTACAACTTGACGCCAGTTGGCGGATACGCTCAACTGTACATCAAAGAAGAAATTAGTGAAGGGAAATTTGTCATTGGCGGAGGAACAGCTGGATTAAAAGTTTCATGGACGATTTACGCTGAACGTAACGATGCGTATTTACAACAACATCCTGAGAAAAGAGCTGTCGAAGTTGACAAAAGAGAGGGTCAAAAAGGTCGCTATTTTATGCCCGAATTGTACGATCAGCCTGCGGAAAAAGCCATTTTTGAAAGATCAGAAAAAACAAAAGTGGAACAGTCTGAAATGCAGTTGAAACGCTAAATAGTTTTAATTAAACACCTCAAAGTATTTTCGTTTAATGAAAGACTTTGAGGTGTTTAATTAGTTAAAGGAATGTTGTTCGAATAAAATTGCTTAGATTAGATTTATAAAGCAAATCAACAACATGAAAACTACAGCTCTATACGCTACCCTAATTCTCACCATTTTATTCTCAGTATCTTGTAAAAAAGGGAAGACCGATGATACAACTCCACCAGACGATGATGGAACGTGTAATTTAGTAGCAATCAGCAGCTCTTCTTCCGTTCAGGGATTTGGAATTTTAGCAAAATTGCCTGGGATTTGGAATGGAAGCGTTTATTCACCTACTCCACTTGGCAGTTATCCTGAATGGATTGTAGATTTCCGTCCGATTTCGGCATCTCAGGTTTCAGCAAAGAACGAGCTCGATTCCATCAACGATATTTTTATGAGCTTTTTCATTGTAAAGTACGATTGTGAATACAAAGTTGCTTTTCGTAATGGTGGTGGTTTTGCAGGACAAGTTAGGAACTCTTACCAATTGATTGATAGTTTAAACGAAGGTCCAACTGAGTCATACTATCGTTTTTCTGATCCAAAAGCGGGAAAAAATAGAGTTCATACTGCTGTGACTTTTAAACAAGATAGTTTAATCATTCATGTTTACACGAATCAATACAATACTCTTGCAACAGCACAAACACACATGATTTGGAGAGCAAAGTTGCAAGATCAAACCTCTACTCAAAATGCAATCTCGTTGTTTAATTATCCGCAAAAAGTACTAACACGCGATTTCACCACAACTTTTGATGGTTCAACTGAAGCCATTTACTATACCGCTGCACAGGATCCATACCCAGAACAACAACAGCCGTATTTAGGAAACTCCACCATTAATATCAATGTTACAAATCCTGGTACCGTTGACCCTTCCAAGAAAATTTTAATCAGTATTACTACGCAACCACTTTTCCCAGGAAGTGTATTCAGTTTGAACAACATGAAATATCGCTCGCGTTATGTCTTTGTTGATGCTTTAGCAAATACAAGTTTTAATTTCAACTACATGCATCCTGGCACTTATTACGTGAACGCAATTTATGATAGCAATGGAGATTACAACTTTTCTACTGGAGATTATATGAACTTTCCTTTTGACGTTCCACTGACTTTATCAGCAGAAGGAGCAGCGAATGCAAATGTGAATATCAATTTTGTAATTCCGTAGCGCTTAATTGAACTTTATTTCAAGGTTGATGTATATACGATCAAATTGAATAAAGTCATGTATAGATTTTTCTTGCTCCTTTTATTGTTTAGTTCTTGTGGAACGAGCGAACCGTTGAGTCATAGCGAATTGCAAACTAAAAAAAGCGATATCGAGGTCGTAAAAGATAACGCAGTTGATGTCTACAACATTCAGTTCACTGCGCGACAATACCATCCTTATTGTGGGGGTGCGGCTCCTAGCGACGATCAAATGAACCAATATTCTCAGTTATACGGTGGGTTTCTCTTGATTGACCTTCAAACCAATGAAAAATTAGCACTGAGCGCCAACAATGAAGGTGTCTTTCGACTAATGCTCACTCCGGGAAAATATGTCATAAAAGAAGCTTTTAAGGATATTCCCTTCAACCAATTCATGCAACAACACAAAAAAGAAGGAATGTATATGATGCAAGGTACGGATGAATGCTATGAAAAATGGTGGTCAGCGAATTTAGCAGAATTTGAAGTTATTGAAGGCGGAGAGCTACAGACATTTAATTTCCAATTAGGCAGTAGCTGCTTTACAGGAAACAATCCATGCGCCATTTACACTGGACCGCTTCCTCCTTGATAAAACCTAAGAACTACACGAAAGCATTGAGCTACCTATTTTGTCCTTTGCCCAGTCTGGTCGCTTTACAAACCACTTTTCCATCTCTGGCTGCTCATCGTAAGGATTCTTCAATAGCTTGTACAGTTCATCAATCAGTTGATAATTTCCTTTGTCCGCATCATCGATCGCCAATTGCGCCATGTAATTTCTAAGCACGTATTTAGGATTAATCGTGTTCATTCGTTCAATGCGCTCTTCTGATGATATTGTTTCAACAGACAATCGATCTGAGTACAATCTTAACCACTTTTCCCAGCGGTCTTGATATGTCTTAAACTCTTCGGATGTCAAGTAGGAAGTTGCAGAAATTGTTGAAATCAATACCATGGGATTTTCTGAATCAAATACATTCAATTGTCTAAAAAACAACGTCATATCAATTTGAGAAACCATCATCAGTACCTGTAATTCTTTCACCAACGCCTGATCATTGTCGTTTTTTTTTAAAATTCCGAGTTTCGACAACATCATCTCAAGGTATTCAGCTGGAAAGCCGGATCGGTATTCCTCTAACACCGCTTCCAGTGCTGGTGCTTCTTTGACAAGCGGAAACAATGCATTTGCGAGTTGGGTTAAATTCCACAATCCAATCGACGGTTGATTTTCGTAACGGTATCTTCTGTGCTCAGCATCTGTGATGTTCGGCGTCCAATCGGGTTCGTAACTTTCCAGCCAACCATAAGGACCGTAATCAATGGTCAACCCAAGAATGGAGAGATTATCGGTATTCATAACGCCATGCACAAATCCAACCCGTTGCCAGTCCAGCAACATTTTCTTTGTACGCAACATCACTTCCCTAAAAAACGCAATGTAGGTTTCCTTCGATGGCGAACCAAGCTCAGGATAGAAATGACGAATGGTATAATCAACCAAGGTTTTCAATGTTTCATGATCTCCACGAGAAGCGAAAATTTCAAAATTTCCAAATCGAATGAACGAGGGTGCAACGCGACAAACGATCGCTCCTTTTTCTTCCGCAGGATGTCCATCGTACAACATATCACGCATTACTTGATCTCCAGACAACGCCAAAGACAGTGCTCTTGTCGTTGGAACACCCAAATGATGCATCGCTTCACTGCATAAATATTCTCGAATAGACGAACGCAATACAGCATTTCCATCTGCACCCCGTGAATACGGTGTTCTTCCCGATCCTTTGAGTTGCAGCGCCCACCGGTTGGAGTTGAACTCGATTTCTCCAATATTGATCGCTCGACCGTCACCTAACTGCCCTGCCCAATGTCCAAATTGATGTCCCCCATAACACATCGCATACGGTCGACTATTCGGTAAACTTAATTTACCAGTGACCACATTCAAAAAATCGGGTGATTTGACATCCTCCAATCCCAATTCAGTAGCCATTTCATCAGAAACATGAATCAGCGAAGGATTTGACGGAACTGCTGGTTGAACAAATGAATAACAAGCTTTTTCAACCTGTCGCGGTGTGTTGACTTCATTCAAATCCGCGGGCAATTCATCGATGAACGTATTATTGAGCTTGGATTTTGAGATTGTGGGCATACCGCAAGAACTTGTTTAAACTAGATTTACACTAAGTTACTCAATCTTCTCGTAGGAAGCAACCAACCCTTTGAT
Organism: uncultured Fluviicola sp.; assembly: GCA_964643345.1. GTDB lineage: Bacteria > Bacteroidota > Bacteroidia > Flavobacteriales_D > Crocinitomicaceae > UBA4466. The sequence continues at coordinate 2,612 of CAZXRU010000019.1, read as the reverse complement.
GAGTGAAGAACTAAATCCATTGTGCTCCATCTCATTCAGTCCAACAATTGTGCATCCTTTTGGCGTGGTGACCTTGTCGATTTCAAATTCAGGATGCTGTCCATTTTTAATCAATAATTCCGAAGCACCTTTCACCGTTTGGTTGACGATTACACTTGCTGTTTTTGCATCGAAACCGATTTGAATTCCCCCTTGTACCATCGCGCGAATGAAACGCAGAACGTAGGCAATTCCACAAGCACCAAGCACGGTTGCAGCTTCCATCAAATTCTCTTCAATCTCAATTGTTTCACCAATCGCATCAAAAATTGCCATCACCTCTTCCCTTTTCTGCTTTCCATGCTCATTTGAACAAAGGCACGTGAGCGATTCACCTACCCCAGCTGCAGTATTTGGCATGGCACGAAAAATTGGTAAATCGACTTGAATTGCTTCTTGAATTTGTTGTATTGAAATTCCTGTTGCTAGTGAAACAATCGTATGCTTATTGGGTGAGAAATTCGCTCGCAGCTGAGTAAGTGTTTCAATGATGTTAAAGGGTTTTAGCGCAACAATTATAATTTCTGATTCACGAATGGCGAGTGCGCTGTCCGCAGTGACAATCAATCTATCTGAAGCTAAATGTTCAATGGAAGAAATATTTCTTTTCGTTGCGTAGATGATTGAATCGTCAAAACTTGTGTCGTTTGATAATCCCTTTAGAATGGAAAGACCGAGATTTCCACAGCCAATGATTGCAATTTTTTTCATTTTCGAGTTGTTCAGTTAACAGTGCAGCAAAGGTCACTATTATTTTTGTCTTCGAAAAGAATAAAGGTTACTCTTTTGAAATGTCGTGAATGAACTTCGCGCTCCCGAAATCATACGGTAATCGCTCTTGGTACAAATACTTCTTTTGTGGAGATTCAAACGGTCGATAAATGTAATAGACGTGATTGTTGTGAATGGCGATCTTCTCAATGAATCTATATTCCAATCTCACCTTTTCCGTAATCTCTCCAGTTTTCGTATCGATCCAACCTAAGTAAGAATAACCTGCACGATCGTAAAGCGCATAAATCTCGCCTGTCTCACTGTCTTGGATTAACTCACTTTTCCAACCTGTTTTGCGCTTGTCGTAATGATGATCTATCACTGCACTATCTAATGGATTTCCGAGATCATCAAACGTCCGCAACTTGTCTTTGTAGTAATCGAATACAAATAATGTATCATTTCTATGGAACAACGGAGCATACAACGACTTGTAATAAAGTGATTGTGTAAAATAATTCGCTCCAACGTAAATTTCTGCATCAGTTCCTGTTTGTATTTCCAAATTCTTCGCCCAAAGTTTTGTGCGCACATCGACCCATTTGTATTCAGAACGATATAGTTCCATCATCAAGTCGTCCTTAATTTCCAAAATCTTACTGTAGGTTGAATCCCACTGATCGTAGCTGAAATAATCGAATGCTGGGTAATCTTTGCTGAAGTTCGAAAAATACAATTTGGTTTTGTTTGAATCGAGAATTGGCGCCAAGTACTTGAAAAAATAGGGTCGATCGATACTTGACAGCGTGATCTCGTTGGAGTTAACATGCACTCCATACACATTGTTCTGACAAACGATATGTGGATTCCCTCTGAAATCTCTCACCAATTCCTCAGCAATATCTGGGACTTCAAACGATTTCTTTACATTGCGTCCATCGTAAATCAACAACTCATTTCCCTTCTTTAATTGCTTTGGGTACGTTAACAGCAACATATCACCTGAAGGTAGTAACTCAAAATCCGCCACTGACAATCGCGTGGATCGGTAATAAACAAGTGGAATACCCGGCGCTGAGACAACGACCTCTGTTTGGTTCTGCACTCGGATAAACTCCATTTCAACACGGTATTCGATGGTGTCTTTTAGAGATTTTGAAGGAATTTTTCGTGTCAGTTCGACAGGATTGTATTTGAAATGCGTGCAGTTCAGCGTTAGTTGACTTCCTCGTTGCGTTTTAAAATGCACTGAACCGCGCTGTGATACATAAATACGAACATCTGACTCAGATTTCACTTCCACCTGTACATTTTCTATTGGTTCATTGTACTGGCTATCTCGGAAGTTCAGTTTCACCACCACCGAATCCTGTCCCACTGCAAAAAGTGAGAAAAACAAAAATGGTAAAATGAGTCGATTCAATTGCATACTTCGTAGATGTCAAAAACCAAAAAATTCCATAAAAAAACGCTCGAATAAAATTATCCGAGCGTTAAATTAGTTAAAGTGAGTTGCTTATGCGTTCACATTCATGTTATCTAAAACGCTCATTACGTTACGAACAGCCTCGGCAGATTCGCTCAACAATGCTTTTTCATCAGCGTTTAATTCTAATTCTATGATGCGCTCAATTCCGTTTTTACCAAGTACAACTGGAACACCTAAGAAAATATCTTTCATTCCATACTCACCTTGCAACCATGCGCAAACTGGGAAAACACGTTTTTGATCGCGTACAATTGCCTCCACCATTTGTGCAGCAGCAGCTCCCGGAGCGTACCATGCAGATGTTCCAAGCAATTTAACGATTTCTCCACCACCGAATTTTGTTCTTTCGATAATTTCATTCAGTTTTTCT
>CAZXRU010000018.1:0-74435 GCA_964643345.1 uncultured Fluviicola sp. | reverse complement strand
GGATAAGAACAAGAAGGTGAACGAGGGTGGATCCTACAAAAAGAATTTAGCAAAGAAGTACAAAAAACCTCAGACTAGAGGCGATAAAACGTACCACAAGCGAAAAAAGAAAGGTTAGTCGATTTTCAATTTATTGAAATACGACATTTATTGATATTTTTACAAAGTTCAATCAAATCATACAAATGGCATTACAAGAAGAACTAAGAACCCAAGGAGATTTTTTATTTAAGCACAGAAGTTATTTACCACTCATAATTCTAGTAGTTGGACTTGCTGTTTTCGCCTATGGAAAATATTTCGGAACAGAGTGTGCTTCTGCTTTTTGTATGGAAATCTATCTGTACATCAGTTTGGCAGTGAGTTTGTTTGGATTGGTGATTCGGATTCTGACTGTTGGTTACACGCCTCACAATACATCTGGAAGAAACACAAAAGAGGGACAAGTCGCAGGTGAGGTGAATTCAACAGGAATTTATTCAACAGTACGTCACCCGTTGTATTTAGGGAATTTCTTCATGTGGCTGGGGGTAGCAATGATAACCGCGAACGCCTGGTTTATTGTCGCTTTTGTCTTGTTTTACATGTTTTACTATGAGCGAATCATGTATGCAGAGGAAGCTTTTTTGCGCGATAAATTTGATAGAGGGTATTTAGATTGGGCAGATCGTACACCAGCGATTATTCCGTCATTCAAGAATTTCGAAAAATCGCGTTATCCATTTAGCTTAAAAAAGGTGTTGAAAATGGAGAAAAACGGCTTGGTCGCTGTGTTTGTTCTTTTTTGGTTGTTCGATTACATGGGGCAAATTATTGAAACAAGAACTTTTAATGTCGCTTGCAATTTCTGGCTGTATGGTGCCATTGCATCTTTTGTGATTTACCTCGTTTTGAAGATCATGAAAAAACAACATTTACTCGATGTAAAAGATAGGTAATCAATCTTTTTTCTGGAAATAGTAATAGACTGCCCTATAATTCGAAGGTGTTTTTCTTTTTGCCGGTGCATTTGTTTCCTCACAACCTTTGTTTGGTAATTTTAACAGTTTACTTTAGGATAATTGGTTACTTTTGTGGCAAATACATTAATCAATAGATCAACTTGTTATGACAACTACAACAAAAATGGCGCTATTCTGCGCATGTGCGTTAATTTCTTTTCCTTCGCTAAGTCAGGAAAAATCGAACGCAGAAATTACAATAACTTCAACTGATGCATCCGTTGATAAGCTGAAAGAGCAAATCAAACAAAAGGAAACTGCTTTAGCGAATTCTGCTGCTTCTTCACGTGGAGTAAATGCACAATTGAAAAGTGAATTAAACGCATTGTACACTGATTACTGTGACGCGTTGAAAAGCACAATTGAAATCATTAGTGATACTGCAGTTCTTGCTGAATTAAAAAGAGAATTGGAACTAACGGAAGGGAAATTACTTAACAATCAATCAACTAAATAATACTTATATGAAGATAATTACTACACTGAAAATTGCAATTGCTTCTTGGTGCTTAATTTTCACTAGCACAGTGAACGGGCAAGCAATCAACGAAGGATTTGATAATATAACAACGCTCGTACCAAATGGTTGGTTTATGCAAAACAATAGTACACCTATTGGAACAACCAATTGGTTACAAGGAGATGCTACTACTTTTCCAGCGCAATCTGGAGCTACTACGTCTTTTATCGCCGCTAACTTTAATAATGTGGCTGGAAATAATACCATTAGCAACTGGTTATTAACACCTGCCAGAACATTTAAGAATGGTGATGTAATTACGTTTTACACAAGAAAAACTGTTGATTTCGGAGGATACAACGATCGAATGGAAGTAAGAATGAGTACGAATGGTGCTAGTACAAATGTGGGAACAGGTTCCGCAGCGGTTGGTGATTTTACCACAGTGCTTTTAACTATAAATCCTACTTTAGTTGCAGGTGGATATCCTCAGGCTTGGCAATTGTATACAATTACAATTTCCGGACTGCCTGCTCCAACTGTAGGTAGAGTTGCCTTCAGATATTTTGTCACGAACGGTGGCCCTTCTGGTTTCAATGGAGATTACATCGGAATTGACAATTTTGTCTACACCCCTTATGTATGTCCAGCCTTTACAATGACGCCAAATGGAGCCTTGCCAGTAGGTACAGCAGGGTCAGGGTATTCAAATACTATAACACAGTCTGGGGCACTTGGGACACCAACATTTGCTGTAACAGCAGGCGCGCTACCTCCAGGTTTAACGTTAGCTGCGAATGGTACTATTTCTGGTACACCAACAGCGACAGGAACTTTCAATTTTAGTGTTACCGTTTCAGATGCAAGCGGTTGTACAGGCGCAGGGAGCTATTCGATTCAAACTAACTGTCCGGCAAATCCAACATCTTTAACAGGATTACCTACTTTGTGTACAAATGACGGAGTTTATACCTTGGTACAGGGTTCTCCAGGTGGTGGAACTTATTCTGGTGCAGGTGTCAGCGCAGGGACATTTAACCCATCAAGCGGCACTCAGCTAATCACCTACGATTATACAGACCCATACGGATGCGCGCACTCAACCTCTGCATCAATCATTGTGAATCCAGCACCGACTGTCACTCAATCAGCATTTGTAGCGGTTTGTGAAAATGCAGCGCCTGTAGCACTTTCTGGAGGCTCGCCAGCTGGAGGGACTTACTCAGGAACAGGTGTTACCGCGGGTAACTTTGATCCTTCTCAAGGAACACAAATGATTACTTACGCTTATACTGACGGAAACGGTTGTTCTAATTCTGCAATGGAAACATTTACTGTAAATGGATTGCCAACTGTAACGCAAACTCCGTTTACCGCAGTTTGTGAAGACGCTGGAAGTATTGCACTTTCTGGAGGTTCTCCAGCAGGGGGAACTTATTCAGGAACTGGTGTTGCGGCAGGAAATTTTGATGCAACTCAAGGAACGCAGACAATCACTTATACATATATTGATGGAAATGGTTGTTCTAATGCAGCAAGTGAACTAATGACGGTAAATGATCTCCCAACAGTTAGTCACACTCCATTTACTGCCGTGTGCGCAAATAATGGAACAGTGGCGCTTTCAGGTGGTTCGCCAGCAGGTGGAACGTATTCAGGAACAGGAGTTACAGCAGGAAATTTTGATCCAGCACAAGGAACACAGACCATCACTTATACATACATTGATGGAAACGGTTGTTCAAATGCAGCAATGGAAACGTTCACAGTGAATAACTTACCTAATGTGACGTTGACATTCGCTTTTGCTCCAATTTGTAGCACTGATCCATCATTCTCGCTGAGTGGTGGTTCGCCAGCAGGAGGAACGTATTCAGGTGTTGGTGTGACAGCAGGTAATTTTAACCCTGGAACAGCAGGAGTAGGAGTCCACATGGTGACCTACGATTACACAGATGCAAACGGCTGTTCTGCATCAGCAATGGATGATGTTACAGTAAATGATTGCTTGAATCTAAATGAATTAAACAGCTCTAATATAACTGTTTACCCTAATCCAGGTAAAGGTGTGTTTACAGTGACAACTGAGAACACGGATGCGTTGACTGATTTGAATATTTCAGACCTTTCTGGTAGAATTATTGCCAATGGAATTGTAAATATAAATGGAGAATTGACGATTCAAATTACAGATGCACAAACAGGTGTGTATGTTTTCTCAGGAAAAATCAACGGTAAACCTTTCGCTGTTCGTTTAATGAAAGAATAAGAAAATACAATAAATAGAAAAGGCGAATGATTTAGTTCATTCGCCTTTTTTTATGTCTGATTTCTTCGTTCGATTATTGCTACGACGTATGTTTAAATACGATTTTACGGTAGACGATGGTGACGAAGATACTGTTCATCGTACCTAGTAGCAACATGGCAAGCATAGAAACCGTCATTGTGGACGAAGGTTTATAAAAACTACGTGGACCTTGAATAAGTTGTTCGTAAATTTCATCTTTTGTCATTACTTCAAATTCTGCATTGGAAGCTTTGGCATCTTTTAATCCTTGTGGATCGTCCAACATTTTTTGAATGCCCATTTCCGCTTCTGCAATTTGATGTTGGTTGAATTCTGGATTAATGTTGTTGTAGTAGAAGTAAAGGAATACACTGACAATAAATGCATAAGGGACCCCAGCCGTCATTCCGTTTTTAATATCACGGAGCGCATTTCCAGATTCTGTGTCAATTTTCTTTTGTTGGTACAATCCCACTGAAATAGCGAGCAGTAAGCAGAGGATGTTCAACATAACGCTGGGAATAATGTTTTCTCCTGCAATTCCTGTGGTGAAAAAGATCAACTTCATGGCGATCCAGATTCCTGCGAAAATAAGTCCTGTTTTTAATGTAACTTTCATTCCTATCAATTATCTACGAAAAAGGGAATGACGCATCACTCCCTTTTCAATTAGTTATACATTTTATTAGCTATTCATCGTTGCCAAAAACTCTTCGTTGGAAAGTGTGCTCTCCATTCTAGTTTTCATGAATTCCATTGCTTCAACAGGATTCATATCGGCGATAAATTTACGCATCAACCAGATACGTTGCAATACATCTTTATCCAACAACAAGTCTTCACGACGCGTTCCAGAAGAAGTAATATCAATTGCTGGGTAAATACGACGGTTCGAAATCTTACGATCGAGTTGTAACTCCATGTTACCTGTACCTTTAAATTCCTCAAAGATGACCTCGTCCATTTTAGAACCAGTTTCCGTCAATGCTGTTGCGATAATGGAAAGCGATCCTCCATTTTCAATCTTACGCGCTGAACCGAAGAAACGTTTTGGTTTGTGCAATGCATTCGCATCGACACCACCAGAAAGTACTTTTCCAGAAGCTGGAGAAACGGTATTGTAAGCACGCGCCAAACGTGTAATCGAATCCAACAGGATACACACGTCATGTCCACATTCTACCATACGTTTTGCTTTTTCCAATACCATGTTCGCCACTTTTACGTGTCGATCTGCTGGCTCATCAAACGTAGAAGCAATTACTTCTGCATTTACCGAACGCGCCATGTCCGTTACCTCTTCAGGACGTTCATCGATCAATAATACAATCAAATAGGTCTCAGGGTGATTGGCAGCAATCGCATTTGCGACGTCTTTCAATAATACTGTTTTACCCGTCTTTGGCTGAGCGACAATCATACCACGTTGTCCTTTTCCAATCGGTGCAAATAAATCCATGACACGCGTAGAAAGTGATTCTTGTGCGTGACCTGTCAATTTGAACTTTTCGCTTGGAAAAAGAGGAGTGAGGTACTGAAAAGGAACCCTGTCTCGAATGTACGAAGGATCTCTACCATTGATGGATTCTACTTTTACGAGTGGGAAATATTTTTCACCTTCACGTGGTGGACGAATTGTTCCAACAACTGTATCTCCAGTTTTCAAACCAAATAATTTGACTTGACTTTGAGAAACGTAAACGTCATCTGGTGAAGAAAGATAATTGTAATCTGATGAACGCAAGAAACCGTAACCGTCTTGCATGACCTCTAAAACACCCTCAGCAGAAACAATTCCAACCAAGTTGTACATTTCCTCTTCTTCTTTGGAAAGTTTACCTTCGTTTTGTTGACGATTCTGATTGTTCTGTTTCGGCCTATTTTGATTCGGATTGTTCTTTGGGTGATTGTGCTGAGGTACTTTTCGTTCTGGTTCCTGAGAAGCTTGTTCTGGAGTAGACGGAGCTTTTTCATCGCTACCTTCTACGTTTGCAACTCCTTCCGCAGCAGCTTTTGCTAATTCTTGTAGTTTTTTACCTGCCGCAGCTTTTTCTGGTCGTGGTGCCGTTGGCTTCGCAGCCTTTGCGTGAACAGGTTTTTCACTAGCTACTTTTTGCTCAGGTTTTACTTCCGATTTTTCTTCAGCTCTTGGTTCAGCAGGAAATTCTTTTTCCAATTCGGTTGGACCGTCGTCAAAAAGTCGTGGTTGAGGAGCGCTTTCTTTTTTATCAGAATTCTCTTCCGTCATCACTTTTTTACGTGTTCTCTTACGTTTTGGCTTGTCGTCGTCATCATCGTTGGATGAATTTCCGGCAATTCTTTCAATGAGTTCTGGTTTTTTTAAGGAGTCGATATCGTCAAATCCTAACATTTTAGCTAAATCTCTTAGCTCAGGAAGCTTTTTGCTTTCTAGATCATTTTTATCCATAGATAAATGTATAAATCGGTATTAATATGGGGTTCAAGTAAATTTTTTCTTAGGAAAATAAGTGTGTTTGAGCGATCACTATTGCATTGTGACGGTGCAATGATACAAATATAATTAAATAAATTCACATGGAGGTAATGGATTATTTTTAATAGCGTATTGTTGATAAATAGATTTTAAGACTACAAGACTAAAAGATTCAAGACTAAAAGACCCGATCCTACTTAACGTCACTAATTGAACATAGAACATCGGTCATCGAGCTGACTCTACTGAGCCCGTCGAAGTATGTCGAGATGCGAGATGCGAGATGCCGAATAATTGGGTCTTAATATCTTGAATCTTTCCGTCTTAAAATCTTTATACTATATTCACCTCATGAAAAATTTAGCATTGCACTGGAAAATCTTAATCGCAATGGTGCTCGGTATTATCTGGGCGATCATTTCGGGAGCGTATGGTTTTAATGAATTTACAGGGAATTGGATCGATCCGTTTGGAACGATTTTCATCAACTGTCTAAAATTTATTGCGGTTCCACTTGTACTATTTTCAATCATTACAGGTGTTGCAGGATTGGGAGATCCTTCGCAATTAGGTCGAATGGGAGCAAAGACCCTAGGCATGTATTTAATAACGACCGTGGTTTCTGTTTCTCTTGGACTGTTAATCGTCAATGTATTTCAACCCGGAAAGCAGAATAACGAAGAAACACGTCTCAATCACCGCTTGGAGTACGAAATGTGGGCAGGTGACAATGGAATTCAAATCAAAGATGGTCGACATGAATTAGCAACTGCGACGCCGGAGCAATTGCAATTGGTGCGTGAAAAGCTCAACAAAGATGCGCAGACGGAAGAGTACAAAGAAGCGGCTTCTAAAAGTGAATTAGCGAAAGCAAATAAGACAAAAACGCCGTTGCAACCTTTGGTGGACATGGTACCCGATAATTTAATTATCGCATTGGGTGATGGGAAACTCATGCTTCAAGTGATTTTCTTTGCGTTGTTTTTCGGAATTTCCATGATTTTGCTTCCACGCGATAAAACGGAAGGAGTGCGTTCCTTTTTTGAGGGCATGAATGAAGTATTTATCAAGATGGTCCACATCGTAATGCGAGCAGCACCGTTTTTCGTATTCTGTTTGATGGCGGGTGTTTTAGCTAAATCTGCGGATTCACTCGATGGATTGATCACCATTTTTATGCAAATGGGCATGTATGCACTGGTTGTTTTTGGTGGATTGGCGTTGTTGCTCTTTGGATTCTATCCGCTGATGCTACGCGTTTTCGGTGTCAAAATGGAATACAGCACGTTTTTCCGAGGATTAAGTCCTGCACAGTTCTTAGCATTTTCTACGAGTTCAAGCGCAGCGACGTTACCAGTTACCATTGAATGTGCCAACGAAAACCTCAATATTCCGGAAAAAGCAACCGATTTCGTGCTACCGATTGGTGCAACGGTGAACATGGATGGAACTTCGCTTTACCAGGCAGTCGCGGTTATTTTCTTGGCGCAGTACCACGATGTCGATTTATCGCTGATGCAGCAATTGGGAATTGTAGCCACTGCGACTTTAGCTTCTATTGGAGCAGCAGCCGTGCCAAGCGCAGGATTGATCATGTTGATGATTGTCCTTGATTCGGTTGGATTAAATCCGCTGTGGATTGCGATTGTCTTGCCTGTAGATCGAATTTTGGACATGTGCCGAACGGTGGTGAATGTCACGAGTGATGTCACCGTGGCCGCTATTATCGCGAAGTCGGAAGGCATGACACATGAGCCAACGGCAGAACAAAACATGGTTTAAATCATGCGAACATTGAGCGCAGTCGAAATGTCGAATGATTTCCTAATTTTGTAGTCAATTAGTCGACATGCATGAGTGAATCAGATTTAACCCGTATCAATAAATACCTGAGTGAAGTAGGATACTGCTCGCGCCGTGCTGCCGATAAATTGATCGAGCAGGGCAGGGTGACCATCAACGGGGTAGTTCCAGAAATGGGAACGAAAGTCGCGCCGAACGATGAAGTCTGCGTGGATGGAAAATCGGTAACTGAGAAAGAAAAACCACGGATTTACATTGCATTCAACAAGCCTGTGGGAATTGTCTGCACGACAGATACCCGTGTAGAACCTGACAATATCATCGATTTTATCAATTACCCCGAACGTATTTTTCCCATCGGTCGATTGGATAAACCCAGTGAAGGATTGATCTTCCTGACAGACGACGGCGATATCGTGAACAAAATCTTGCGCGATCGCAACAACCACGAAAAGGAATACATTGTTTCAGTGAACAAGCCTGTCACCAGTGATTTTATCCAAAAAATGTCGAGCGGAGTGCCTATTCTCGACACGGTAACAAAAAAATGCCACGTAGAAAAAGTCGGCACCTTTCAATTCAAAATCATTCTCACCCAAGGCTTGAACCGCCAAATCCGCCGCATGTGCGAATTCTTCGATTACGACGTCACGGCACTAAAGCGCACCCGTATCATGAATATCTCGTTGGACGTTCCAACAGGCGAGTGGCGCTACTTTACTCCAGAGGAGCTAGCAGAATTGAACCGTTTGTTGGAGGGTTCTTCGAAAGAGGTGTGAGTCAGTCACTTGTCCGTACGAAGAAATCAAAATAAATTTTCTTTTCATCATTGTTGATTTATAAATAAATTGGTACTTTTGGAAACAACCGCCTAACTAGTTCTGTTTTTTTTCAGCAATTTTCAGGGTAGAAGAAGAGTTTTTTGGGTGGGTTGTGAGCAAATCAAAATGCTCGTAAACATTCATAAAAATGGTATTTACTGAAAAAATTAAAACATGAAAAATTTAAAAATTGCCAATTTAGTACTAATTCTTGCTGTTATCGTTTTCTTGATGTCTAGTTACATTGTTAAACCTGAGAATAGCCAAAGTATAATGACAATGCGCGTAACAGAGGTTATGAACGGAATGTACGATAATAGTATTTCCATTGTTTATGAGGATGGTAAAACGGAAAATATCCAACTTCAAAAACTAAAGTATAAGGATCTTCACCAAAATTTAGCCGTTATAAACAAAACGGTAAACGATTTAACTCTTAAAGGCTATACCTTGTTCAGCACAGCGCAATGTGGAGGCGATGGTATGATTACAACAACGTATACTTTTCTAAAATAATAAACCACCAAAAGTGTTCTATTATCCCACCAATTCATAGGGCAAAAGAGAAGTTTTATGGCGGTTATAGACAAGTTAGCGTTAATAAACCAGAGTAATACAAAGCATGATAAAACAACTGACACCAATAATTTCTTATTTAGTTGGGGTAATAATTTTACTGTTGCTTTACCCAAGTTACAATACTTCAGGTAAAGATTTTTTTCAAATTATCCCATTTTTAATTTTTTGGTTAACTACCATTTTGATTATCATTTCTCTTTTCCTTTCTATATTCAGTTTTGTTAAGAAACGAATGCTGCATGGTGTTATATATATACTAACAGCAATAAGCATTTACGCAATATATAAAAAGCTACTTTTCGTTGATTACAACACATTTGTTCATTTAGTTTTCATTCTTGCACTTATTGTATTGGTTATAATCTTCCGAAAACAAAAAATCAGAAGAGTCTCTTTTTCAATTTTATTGATAATAAACCTAATGACAATTCTACTTTCTAATCGGTTTTTCCTTTCATATTTTAATTCAAACAAAATTCCATGGACTGAATCAGGCATGAATTGGGAAGATTACACGGATTCATTCTCAAATCATTTTAATGAAAATTATTACGATAGTAATGGAGGCAAAATTGATCCGAAATTAATTCGTGCAATAACCACAAACTCAATAAAATATAAGGTCAATACTAAAGGCAGCATCCCTTCTGTTGTTGTTGGTGCTTATTTTATACCAAACGAGTCGTATGTAAAGGAAGAATTTAAGTCACCAAATCAATTGAATCATGAACATGGATATGTTGACATATGTGAGTATCACGCTAGATTGATTAGGAAAGTTTTTAAATATAAGACAACTGGAATGATAGACTACAAAACGTTGTTTAAGAAATATGATATTTTTTATGTAGATGGAATATATTCAAATGCCGAAAATGCAGAACGACTCATTGAAAGAATAATTGATAGAAAAGAAGAAATGAACGAAAGCTATATGTTAGAAACTGAATTTGGACAAAATGTGAAGGAACAAAAAAAATGGGATGCTAAAATTAGTAGATTATTAATCGAACTTGAAGAATATAAATAACGCTAACAGCTGCTCAGGCGTCAGCCCAAAATCTTGCTTCGTAACAAAGTAAAATTTGAAATAAAATGATCTATCTTCGAAACAACAATTCATTTATAAATTGGGCCGAACGCCTAGCAGCGGGCCGTTAGCGACATCATTTTGTCACATAATTTCACTATCTTTAAGAAGCATAAAGATTAGCTGAAATGAAAAAACTCTCTCCCATAATCGTCCTCTTGCTTATTCTGACCACCGCCGTTCAGAAAGATTCCGATCGCGTGGAGTGGAGTCCAACCCAAAAACTGACCTGGGCTGATTTCAAGGGGAAAGTTGATAAGTCCAGTCCCTTTGAAGCGGTGACGTACACGACCATTGAGATTCAGTCGCTGCAGCTGGATGGAAAGACGATGCAGTACACGATTACAAATTCGTTTGAAAAGAAGCTGTCCTGGTCCAAGGATAAGAAGTCGGTTGGTTTGTTGAAGCACGAACAATTGCATTTCGACATTACGGAACTTGTCGTTCGCAAAATGAAGAAGAAATTGCTGTCCAAGAAATTTAAGAACATCAAAGAAATCCAAAATTTTGCACGTGATGCATTTGGTGATTGCGAAAAAGAGCGTAAGAAGTTAAACGAACTGTACGACAAGGAAACCGACCACAGCATCAACAAAGAGAAGCAAAAGGAGTGGGAAGATAAGATTGAAGGAGAGCTAGGTAAATTCACTGAATACGCAGCAACAGTGTTAGTTCTTAAGGCTGACTGATCTGGAAATAAAAAGTCAGGAACATTACATCCCTGACTCTCTAACAAACCTAAATTTTTATTTATTGAATCGTGAAGCGCTGCACAGCCACTTCTTTATCTGTGTTCGATAATTTTATATAACTAATTGATTTTGTGCGTTTAGCGCTATGAGAAATGAGACCGTAGTAACTAGAATTAGTAGTTGTTGTTTCATGGATTTGTTTATCTAATTTTTGCCAAGATAGTTTTCCATTCGTGTTTACTATGTAGCTAAAGTTACACGGATTAGTTTCAAAGGAGTTAGCACTCAAGAAGGAATCACAAATCTAATTTTTGAAGCGTTTTTTTTAACTCTTCCAGAGTGACTTCTCTATATTCTAAGTCACCAATCGATTTCTGAATGGTTGTTTCTTTCAAAGCTAAATAAATCTTCTCCTTTTCATATTTCAACCCAAATACGATTACTTCTTGTCCAACCGGTACAAAGTTAACTTGAAAGAAACCACTAGCATTATAAGCAGGTATAATTGATTTAATGCTCTTGAAAATGACCTTCACATCTTTGTTTGCAGCAATTTGCTCTTCTACTTTTGCATTGATCTTCAACGAATCTGGAAAATTGGAAAAAGCATCGCAATTTCTCCATCCCAGTTTCGATACGTTAAAGGCATAAAAGCTTAAATCCGAAAAATTTACATTTTTATCTTGTAGACTTTTCTCAATTTTTTCTTGCCTTTCCTTTAACTCATCGTCGGAAAGTCCAGTAATCCAATCCCAACGGGCAACAGGACCTCTTCCTTTAAGACAATTTCTAAATGCTCTATTATCTTCACGTTGCCCTTGGTCAAACATACCTCGTATAGATTTCCCTATTCGACCTATTCGGCAAAAGAAAAAATTACATGGTCTACACCCGTTATCTGTGTTACCACTCGAACTTAGATTATTTACAAAACGGAGATCTGTATCGCTTGAGATCCAGTTCATAACATCATGAGCATCTCGTTCGCCGTCAAAGAGTTGCATGTTTGGATTGATTGAATCGGTGGGAATCATAATAGTGATCATTTTACCCTTATTCAATCGTACAGGTGCACCTGTGGATGTTTTTGCCTCCAAGAATATCATTCCACCCGTTTCCAACTGTTTGCCGTTCGAAGTTGTCGATAAATTAGCCAATAACATATCAGAATAATTAAGGACTTCAATTGCTGAGACTGTGATACATTTCTTAGAACTAGTGCGAAACGCATTTGCTGGGACAGAAACAATGGTGCCGTTTTCCAAAATAAGTACAGTATCCTTGGCTGGGTCAATACAATGCGATTGCACTTCTGGCATAGTAAGCTTATACAGATCTTGAATGGTGCTTTCAACCACTTCTTCCTCTGCCTGAGAATCTGGAATGGTAAACTGGATGGTAACTCTTCTGTTTTGCTGCTTATCATTCTCACTTTTTTCGTCGACCAATAAGTCGCGTTCTCCTCTGTAATCAATTGAAATATTGCTCTTTTGATAACCATTGTCTACAAGCCACTTTTGGACCTCATTGACCCTTTTTCGACTCAATTCAATATTGTATTCATCGTTTCCGTCTGAATCAGTATGACCAGTAAGAACGATGGTCGCATTCGCCGGAATACTGTCCTGACAATAGGTCTTGAGCCGAGTGAGCTCATTTGAGGTAATACTAAATTTATCTACTTTAAAAAGGACATTGTATTCAGTCTGGGCACTAAGCACATAGGAAGTAAGAGTAAATAGCAAAATCAGTGTAGTACGTTTCATAGGTAATGCTTTTGATTAAACTATGAACGCATAAGAAGTATACTTTATTATTCGCTACGGAAATTAATGGATAAAAGCTGATTCACAAAAGAGGGGTGTCCCTTTACTTAAACACAATCTCATCTACAAACATCCATGTACCATTTCCAACACCCAAATGCCATTCGGGACATTGTCCAAAGTTTACCGCAGTAACACGTATTTTCCGAATCGGCTCACTCGTATTCGTTTTAACTAAAAATTCCCTGTGATGCGGATACATGTCAGCTTCACGTTCTGTTGGAATCTTGATCGTTTCCAGTGCAGTGAAATTCACTCCATCGGTTGAAATCTCAAAACGAATCTCTTTTGGGAAAAATACCCACGATTTCATGTCACTAAGACAGCCTAATCCAACAGTATTCAACGTTCTTCCACCATCCAGCGTGACTTCAGCCACGACATCTTGCTCCCAGAATCCTTGCCAGTCGCCTGTTCTAAGTTCGTTTTTTCCACGAATGCCATCAATCAGAGCAAACGGTCCACCTGCAGCGTATTGGTTGGCATATTCGGAATCTAGTTTTAGCGAAATACTGTTGTCTTTCTTGATAAATCGATTGGAAATTACAGCACTTCGTCCATGTAGAGTGCGTGCAAACGCTTTAATGGTCGTTGTTTCCGTGATAGGAATGCGCTCATTATAAACAGGGGATTTCTCATTCGGTTCGCTTCCATCTGTCGTGTAGTGGATCTTGGCGTCTTTAGGATGAACTGTCGCTAAGCTCAAAGAGAGTGTATCAATAAAAATAGCTGTTGTCTGTTCAAAATAGGGCAATGCGATAAAGGTGGCAGGAATTTTCTCCAACGTAGGAGCATGAGGAAGATTCAAGCGTTCTATGGGTGGAGTATCCGTCAGTTCAAATACCAGTTCACCACCTTGCATGAGCGTGTCATGAGCGATAAAACTGCCTTCCAACCGTGTGTCATTGAAGTAAATATCTTTGATGAACGTATTCTTTGATTCATTTTTTACTGTACTTATTTTCAGTCTTTTACCATTCTCTAATTGAATACTTGCTTCATCTACTATTGGTCGGGTTAATTCCCAATACGGATTCCCTGGAGCGATTTGATACAAGCCCAACGACGATAACACATACCACGACGACATTTGTCCACAATCCTCATTCCCTGAAAGTCCATCCGGTGCATTTTGATACATCGTATTCAGCATCAAAGTCGTATATATTTGCGTTTTGGAAGGATTGTTTGTGTAATTGTACAAATACGCCATGTGGTGCGAAGGTTCGTTGCCGTGCGCATATTGTCCCACTAGTCCAGTAATATCGACTTGGTGGCGACCTGTCAACTCCATTTCTGTTGTAAACAAACGATCCAGCCACGTTTCGAGCGAATCCTTTCCTCCGAGTAAATCACGCAACACACCAACGGCATGTGGTGCATAGAGCGAATATTGCCAACTGTTGGCTTCGGTGTAGTTGAAATTTACTTCAGCAGGATCAAAAGGTGAAAACCACTGTCCACTGCGACGTGCACGCATGAAACCTGTACTTGGATCAAAATGATTGATAAAATTGTATGGACTTAGGTTGTAAGGATTCTCACGTGTTTTGTTATCTATTTTGTTTGCCTCAACCTTGTTCGATTCATCAATCATCGTCGCGATGCAAAAATCATCGTAGGCATACTCCAGCGATTTGGAAACTGATTCGGGCTCGTCTCCAGCATCGATGTAGCCTTCGTTGTGGAACTGAATTTTTCCGAATTCATCAAAGGTTGTTGTTGCAATCATGGCATTAATCACACGGTCTAAGGGATAATCTCGGATTCCTTTCATGTATGCATCAGCAATAACGGAAACGCTGTGGTAGCCTATCATGCATTCAGTTTCATTTCCAGCCAATTCCCACACAGGTAAATCACCACCTTGCTCGTATTGGCGCAAAAAGGTGTTGATGAATTGATTGGTTCGCTCGATTTGTGTCAACGTAAAAAGAGGATGCGTTGCACGATAGGTGTCCCACAGTGAGAAAACAGTATATTGTTTATCGTTTAAATCGTCTAGCTGATGAATTTGCTTGTCTAATCCTCGGTAGCGTCCATCGACATCTGAAAAGACATTAGGAGCGAGGAAGGAGTGGTAAAGTGCCGTGTAGAAGATCGTCATTACATCTTTGTCTTCACTTTTGAAGTGAATCTTGTCCAATTCGTTGTTCCAGGCTTTGGTTACTTTCGCACGAATACTTGAAATAGTGCTTCCAACGGGAATTTCTGCTTCTAGATTTTGTCGCGCTCCTCTGGTGTCAACATTTGACATACCAACGGTAATATTGAGTTCTTTCGTTGCTTCAGGAAAGGTTAATAGCAATTTATGAACACCATTTTTCTCAATTAACTCCGCTTTTTCATATGGAAGGTCAAGTTTTAAATAGAAATAAAAATGTTGCTGCGTTGCCCAGGCGTGAGATACACGATGTCCAAGAACAGTTTTCTTGTCCATGATATTAAATCCGGCTGAAAGGACTTTGTCACGGTGATCTAAATCTAGCAAAATGTACTTTTTTCCTTTCGTCTTGTTAAACTTATAGTTGTGAATGCCTGCTCTTTCTGTAACGGACAACTGAACATCAATATCTCCATTTTCGAGGTGAACGCTGTAATAACCAGGACTTGCGCTTTCCCTTTCATGTGAAAAACGATCTCCGTACCCATTTTTATCGAGGTAACCGGGTGTTGTTTTTGCTTCGCCGCTTTGAGGAACGATCAACAAATCGCCGTAATCGCTAACACCTGTCCCGCTTAAATGCGTGTGTGAAAATCCATAAATAATGGAATCTGAATAATGGTAGCCAGAGCAACCATCCCAGCCGTCGTAGCGCGTATCGGGACTCAACTGCATCATGCCGAATGGCGCACTTGCCCCAGGATAGGTATGACCATGTCCACCTGTTCCAATAAACGGATTAACGTAAGGTGTTTTTGAAAAGTAGGTTGGTTTTTCTGAAGTTCGAGTGACGTAGTCTTTCCGCGTGTCCTGTGCTTTCTTCAGCTCATCGACTTGTGCAAATACGAACGGTGCACATGCAGTAAATAAGAGGATTAAACTCCGAGACTTCTTCATAAACTAAAAATTAATTTCCTTTCGAATCAGTGAGGCAGCACCAAGAACTGCGGCGTTTTTATCGTGAAGTGACGAAATGCGAATTTCAACCTTTCCACGATAAATGTTCAAAATTCCTTCTTCCATAAATCCTTTTACTTTCGTAGCGAAATCGTCGCCACTTTGTGCTATTCCACCAAACAATACATACGCTTGTGGGTTAGAAAAGCAAGCAAAATCTGCTAAGGCATTTCCCAATATTTGTGCTGTGTAATCAATAATTTCTGAACAAAAGACATCACCTTGCTTTGCAAGATCAAATACATGTTCGGCACGTGGGTTTTCAATGGCGTGAATTTTTGATGCCGCTTTAAATTCTGTATCCAGTAGTTCAATCGAGCGGACAACCCCTGTTGCTGAGGCATACGTTTCCAAACATCCTTTTCGCCCACAGCCACAACTTCTCCCATCCTTCACGACGCGAATATGCCCGTATTCACCCGCCATTCCGTTGTGTCCGTAAATCAACGTGTTATCAGCAATAACACCGCTCCCAAGTCCTGTCCCAAGGGTAATCGTAACGAAATTGGTCAAATCGCGTGCATTTCCATAAAGTTGTTCGCCAACCGCTGCTGCGTTTGCATCGTTTGTCAGCACAGCTTTTACGCCGAAGAATTGTTCAAAAAGACTTGCTAGTGGAACGATTCCTTTCCATGCTAGGTTTGGCGCAAACTCAATGGAACCAGTGAAATAATTTCCGTTTGGAGCACCAATTCCTATCCCGCCAATTTGATCAATCAAGTCAGTTTTCTCCTTGATTTCCGCATAAATAGCGTTAACTAGACGAGTGGGAGTAGAGGCTGTATTCGTTTTAATAGAGTTTGAATAATGCAATTCTCCTTCCGCATCGACCAAGCCAAATTTACTGTTGGTACCACCAATATCTACTCCAAGTGCTAATTTCATTGTCTATTTTTTGTCGTGTTAAAATTCCACTCGTGGTGGAAATCTGCTAAAAACTGTTCCATAATCTGATGGCGCTGTTTCCCTAGCTCAATGCCCGTCGGCGTGTTCAATCGCTCTGCTAAAAGTAATAATTTCTCGTAAAAATGGTGAACTGAGCTTGTTTTTGCATTTGCATACGCTTCAAAACTCTCGTGCAATTCAATATTCCCTTCTGGTTCGTAAATTGGTTGGTTCTTATGTCCACCGTACGCAAATGTTCTGGCAATACCAATCGCGCCAATGGCATCCAAACGATCAGCGTCTTGCACGATCTGTCCTTCGAGTGAATTCATCTCAGAAGTTGTTTTAGCGCCTTTGAAGCTGACGTTGTCAACGATGTACCGCACTTTGTCAATCAACGCTTGTGGTGCATTGTGGCGTTGTAAAATCTCCGAAGCGACTTTGCCACCTTCATCCAGTTTCCCTCCGTTGAATTTATGATCGGAAATATCATGTAGCAGTGCAGCCAGTTGTACGACCTCTAAATCACCGCCTTCTTTGGACTGAATGTAGGTCGCTGTATTGAACACACGCATGATATGGTGCCAATCGTGACCAGTTGCTTCTCCCTCAAATTGACCGCGAATCTCGTTTTGGATCTGTTCGACTAAACTCATTTCTTCTTAATTAATTCAAAAAATTGAACGGTTCCATTCTTAGTCGTGGCAATTAAGTGTGTGTCTGTCGATTCCATTGCGAAAAAAGATCCGTCCGCAAAAGGTTTCCAATCGACACCGTTGTTGGTCGAATAATCGATGCCATTTGTCCCACAAGCGTAAAAAACACCATTTGATGCATGAACGCACGAACGGTAGCCACGAACGGTTTTCTCAGCATTGTACCAGCTTTCACCACCATCATTGGTGTAAAAACAAGTGTTCATGTACAAGGTGGATGCGGCATAATCACCTCCAACAATAACACCATGTTTGTCATCCGAAAAGCACATGGAATAACCGCCAGAAGACGGGCCAGGGTAATAGGGTAGAACGACGGTACTCCATGTTTTGCCATTGTCGGTACTCTTAAAAAAGTTGCTCACAGTTCCTCCTGAAACAAAGACGTAGGTGTTTTTATCGAGCATCTGGACATTCGTTCCACTTGCTGCAAATCCTGCTTCACCTTCTTTGGCATTTACAGTCCCTTCACAGCGTGACCACGTTGCTCCACCATCATTGGTATGGAAAAGATTGAAATGTCCGTTTGTAGGATCTCCCATCATGAAACCGCGTCCTTCAATAAAATCCATTCCATCTAAAAATACGCCGTTCCACATTTCCGGAGCTATGATTTCGTGACTACCATCAAAACCAATTCTTACTATTTTCCCGTTTTCACCGCTGTGCATGGCAAGGATAAAGTCACCACTTTTTTCCACGTCGCGCATTTCATTGATGGTGTTCAATTTGAAAATTAAGGTGTTTCTTTTCGTTTTGAGGTTGTGACAGTAAACGGAGCCGTCTGAATTACTTAGGAATAAACGTTCACCGTCCAATAAAATTCCGCGAGCATAAGCAGTTGATTTGGAATATTGCACGGTATCAGTCGCAATACGTTTGCCTTTCTGCTGTGCGAAAAGAGGAAGGGAGAGCACGCCCAACAAAAGACTAATTCCCAAATTTCTGATTAAACTGTTCACGTTGTTGTTGTTTTAATTCATCCAAATTTTTCGGTACTTCGCGTTTCCAGCGTTTGTGTGACCACAACCAATAAGCCGGTGCAGCTTTGATTTCCTTTTCCAGCAGCTGCGTGTGTTTTTCGGTGATTTCTCCCCATTTCATCGTGCTTGGTGTTTCGGTAATCAAAGTCAATTCCATGGTGTATTTTCCTCGCTTGACCTTTCGCAGGGCATAAAACACGACGGCGTAATCCAATTGGTGTGCCATGATTTCTGTCCCAAACAGCACAGCAGTATCTTGGTTTAAGAACTTCGTCCAGTAGCTTTTTAAAGAGTCGCCGGGTGATTGATCCGCTAAGACAAGTACAGATTTACATTCATTTTCACGCGCTTTCAATTCTTGCTTGTAATTTTTTGAGTGAATGACCTGCATTCCAAACCGTGAACGACGCTGATTCACTTTCTTGTCCCAAAATTTCGATGTCATCGGCATTCCGATTCCCAGTGCGCTGTGTTGAAAGAATAAAGCCTGCGAAAGAATGACCCATTCCCAGTTGTTGTAATGTCCCGAAACAAGCAGAACATTCTTTTTCTTGTCGTACAATTCCTGCATCACCTCAGGATTGGTGACAGAAATTCGCTTTGTAAGTTCTTCTTTGGATATACTCAATCCTTTCACGCTTTCTGCCAATAACTGCGTCAGGTGACGGTAAAATTGTCGTTTGATACGTCTGTGTTCAGCTGGAGATTTATCAGGAAAACTGCGCTGAATGTTTTGTTCAATGACGCTTTTTCGATAGGGAATTACTGAAATTAGTAGCAGGTAGAAAAAGTCGGTAAAGACGTACAGAACGCCCAACGGCAAGTGGGAGAGAGGGATTACGAAGATGTAGTAGGCGACTTTCCCCATTTACTTCGTGTATTTTTTTCCCCACAAACGTTCGATGTTCGCTTCGATTTCTTTTTCTTTTGGACTGCTCCCTGCTTGGAAGAAGTTGGTTCCGTTAACTTCTTCAGGGAGAAAATCCTGCTGGGCAAAATTCCCTGGGAAATCATGTGAATATAAGTATCCTTTTCCATAACCCAAATCCTTCATCAATTTTGTCGGTGCGTTCCGCAAGGGGAGCGGTACACCCAAATTCCCCGTCTCTTTCACCAATTGTTGTGCACGGTTAATTGCCAAGTATGCAGCGTTTCCTTTCGGTGAAGAAGCGAGATACAAGGTGCATTGTGCAAGTATAATCCGTGCTTCTGGCCATCCAACTGACTGTATCGCTTGAAATGTATTGTTCGCCATCAGCAACGCGTTTGGATTCGCCAGTCCAATGTCTTCCGAGGCAGAAATAATCAAACGTCGGGCGATGAATTTAGGATCTTCACCACCTTCGACCATGCGTGCCAACCAATAAACAGCGGCATTTGGGTCACTTCCACGAATGGATTTGATAAACGCTGAAATGATGTCGTAATGCTGTTCTCCGTCTTTGTCATACATGGCAATGGACTGCTGTGCGCTCTGCATGACAACTTCATCGGTGATTACAATCTTGTCTGATTTAAACGTTCCGACAATAATCTCAAATATGTTCAATAATTTTCGTGCATCACCGCCAGAAATAGCCAGCAATGCATTCGTTTCCTTAAGTTCAATCTTTTTCTTTTTCAATTGCACGTCTTCTGCAATCGCTGAAGTAAGAATTTCCAACAACGATTCCTTGGTATGTTCTTTCAATGTGTAGACTTGACAACGAGAGAGCAATGCTGAAATCACTTCAAACGAAGGATTCTCGGTCGTTGCACCAATCAGTGTGACAATTCCCTTCTCAACAGCACCGAGCAATGAATCCTGTTGTGCTTTTGAAAAACGGTGGATTTCATCAATAAAGAGCAATGTCCCTGATTGCTGAAACATTCCAGCCGATTCTACTTTATGAATCACTTCACGCACGTCCTTCACTCCAGAGGAAATAGCCGACAAAGTATGAAACGGACGCTTGAGGTGATGCGCAATCAAATGTGCTAAGGTCGTTTTTCCAACACCTGGTGGACCCCAGAAAATCATTGAGGGAATCATTCCTGCATCCAAATTCAAGCGCAGTGAGGCTCCCTTCTTCAAAAGATGGTCTTGTCCCTTATACTCATCGAGTGTTTTGGGGCGCATTCTCTCGGCTAATGGAGCGGTAATACTCATGCAATGAATTTCAATAGTATTGTGAATGTAAAGATAAGAAATAATGGACTATAAGACGAAAAGATTAAAGACAATAAGACTCATTCTTACGTAGACTTAAGTCTTGTTGTCTTGGCTCTTGAAGTCTTGACTCTAATTGTCCGATGGATTCTTCGGGAACTTCGCCATAATCTTGAATTTTCCGCCCATTTGTTCCATGATTTTCTTCCAGATGTCTTTATTAGAAGTATCTAGGATGTATTTCTCAGGGACTTTATTCAGAATTACCCATGATTTCTCGTCAATTTCTTGCTGCAATTGATTTTGTGACCAACCTGAGTAACCAATGAAAAAACGAATTTTCTGTGCTTTTTTGGGATCTGCAATCAAGAGTTCTTTGATTGCTTCAAAATCACCACCAATGTATAAACCATGCGCCGTTGGAATACTATTGGGGACTTCTTCACCAAGGGCATGGATATAAAAGAGGTTAGAGGTGTCAACTGGTCCGCCTAAGCTTATTTTGGTGTTAATTGTAGGGAAACCCTCAATGACTTCTGAAATTTCATTTGTGATGTACTTGTTAAGCACGAAGCCATAACTTCCTTCCTCGGAGTGATCGCATAGAAAAATCACCGAACGCGAAAAATAATCGTCGTTCATGAATGGCTCGGAGATCAAAATTCCTCCTGGGGTTAAGTCGTTGCTATTTTCGAAACTAAAATCAATCAAAACTATATCTAAGATAATAAATTATAAAAATAATGGTGGTTTTCGGATATCAATTTTTGCATCCTTAAACAATTGAGACGTTGAACGAATACTGAATAAGAAACTCTTGTTTCCACCCAAAGGCACCCAATTGAACGAAAGCGCCCAGCAGTGCATGTCTCTCGTTAGCGCAAATCGTGCATTCGTCGCTCTCTTTTCCTTCATGTCAAAACTAATGTTTCCAACGACTTTCCAGCGTTTAGTGAAGCTTAAATCACCATCCAGTACCAGTGTTTGAACTTGCGTCCATCGGTCAGGATTAAATGTCGAGATATTACGATTTGCATTGATGGTATAGACGTGAGAGAACGTCATTTTCCACGGAATTTCAAAATTAACCACACGTTCAGGATACAGCATAAAAAATTCATAATCAGCATTCCAGTTGGTTTCGATATTATCCATATTCGATTCCAGTATTTCCCGACTTTTCTTTGAAGTTATCGTTAAGGTTGTGGAAAAGGAGTTTGTCACAAAACGTCCTAATCGCCCATTTCCGCTGATGGCATAGTCTCCCAATGTCGCACCGGTAGAATCATTCCAGTTGTACGGTGAAAAACTTGAACTAGCTACAAAATTCAGCCACTGAATAGGACTGATTCGCAAGTTGATTTGGATATCAGAAAGGTTCATCGAGTCTTTCAATAAATCATACGATCCGTTCAACGAAAGTGCATCGATGATCCGCGTTTTTTTGAAACCTGTAATGGTGTCTTTGTCTGATTTTCGTTTTAGTTCAAAGGTGTTGTTGAAACCAAAAGTTACTAATCCCTGGTCATTTACGACACCACTAGAATAAGCACTTCGTTCAAAAGGTGAATACGTAACAGGAGCCATGTTCACACCAACGCTATCCGTAATTAGCCTATTCAGCGCTGGGACATACGAAAACCCAAAAGAAGGGGTGAGGACGTGTCTCAAAAGGGTTTGGCGCTTGCCAATAAATTTATAATAACTGTAGATGGCAGTGGTCATTTGTGCTGTCATAGACAAACTGTGCGCCATGCCAAATTCACCGATAGTATCTGTGATCGTCGTGTTATTAACGGCATCATATGATTTACGGACTTGTTGGAAGTTCATGCGATTCCCATAATTCAGTGAAGGGGTCAATTTCCATGTGTTTTTAAAGAATCCAGCAGTGGTTTGAACAACCATCGTTTGATTCATTCCATTCATGTACTGGTTTCCAATTCCGGTGAAATCGCCACGAGAAAGCAGAGAATCTCCAAATTCTGATTTGTTGATTCCTTCAAAATTGTAGGAGACACCAATACGCGAAACAACGTCTTTCAATGTTCCTGTTCCATTGATCATATTTTTAAAGGGAAAGAAACGCGTGACGTTGACGTTCACAGATGGACTTGTCAATGAAATATTTTTAGACAATGAATTTTGACGCAAGGAGATCTTCATGCCCGCAGTAATTGGCTTCCCAGGGAAGTAACGGTTTAAGTTAATATCTGAATACAATGTGTTGTTGAAATATTGCTCATTCAGCGGATCTAAATCATTTTTAGTGGTGTTGTCCGATACAAAGTTGACATTGGAAGAGAAATTCCAAAATGGATTGGCTTTTGTATCCTGGCGGTGATTCCATTGAACATTTAACTTATTTCTATTGGTATTCGTAGGGAACCCAGAACGAAATTGCTGAAAGCCAAAATCTAAATCGCCACGAAATTTATAACGTTTAGCATATTCAGTTAGATTACGTAGTCCCCATGTACCACGGCTATACAAGCTGCCGTAAAAAGTTGTTTGTAAACGATCGTTAATCGGAACGTAGTACCCTAAATCTTGTAGTCCAAAACCGTATTGCGACGTAGGAACGATTTGTGGAAACACCAGTCCTGAAGTCCTATCTTCTGACTGCGGAATAACAATAAATGGTAAACCGAGTGGAGTAGGCACCCCTTTCAACCAGAGATTCATTGGTCCCGATACAATTCGTTTATCGGGGATCATCACGGCTCTTGTCAACTGGAAATGATAATGAGGTTCTGGTAAATCACACGTGGTAAATCGCCCTTTTAGAAAGTGAATTTGCTCATTAGAATGGCGTTTAGCGATTTCCATATACAAGTAATTTTCATCCTGCTTAATGGCAACCTCCTCAATGTATCCTTTCTTAGTTTCCGTATTGTAGCGAATTGCAGAAGCATTCATTACCTCACTTCCATCTGTAAATTCTGGCAGTTGTACCCGATTAGAATCTTCATCGTAACTGTAACGTGCATAGACCTCATTTTTCCCTAAATCGATTAAAATGTAACCCGCTTTTAATTTAATCTCGCCATTATCGACTTTTGCTTCGTTAAATAAGTGGACTTGTTTGTTTTTTAAATCAGTGTAAATAGAATCTTTTGCGCTGTAGATAATCGGCTGATCCACAGCTGAATCGTCGAGGTAAAGTGTGTCTACTATTTGACCGTAACCAAACAGCGGAACCAACATTATTAACAATGTCAAGGGTAAAACTAGATGTATGGTACACTTTTTGAAAAACAATTCCGTGTTATTTTTGTTTGTCCGACGCTTTAAACGAAGCAAAACTATTAAAATTACGTATCATTCGATGGAAAAAAAGAAGGAGCTCAGCAGAATTTATGCCATTATTGCCATGTTTCTTTGTGTGGGGATGCAATTCAGTTATTCACAAGCTGATGAAAGTGGATTTGCAGCGATAAAAACAGTAGTCATTGATGCTGGTCACGGGGGGAAAGATCCTGGCTGTCACGGTGCCTCTGCTCAAGAAAAACATGTCTGCTTGTCTATGGCGTTAATGCTGGGAGATATGATCAAAAAGAATTACCCTGAGATAAAAGTGGTTTATACACGCGATAAAGACGTTTTCGTTGAGCTAGGCGAGCGTGCGAAAATCGCCAATCAAAACAATGCAGATCTGTTTATTTGTATTCACGCGAATGCTGCTAGTCCACAAGCTTACGGAACAGAAACCTATGTTTTAGGATTGCATCGTACTGAGTCGCAACAACAAGTCGCGGAGCGAGAAAATTCAATTATTCACCTAGAAGACGATGGTGGGGCTAAATACAAGGATTTCGACATGTCACCGGACGCAATTATTGCGCGACAAATTCAACTGAGCGTCTTTTTAGATCAGTCCATCAATTTTGCATCAAAACTTCAATCGGAATTTAAAGCGATCGGTCGCCACGATAGAGGGGTAAAGCAGGCAGGATTCTTAGTACTGTACAAAACAACGATGCCAAGTGTATTGATTGAAACAGGATTTTTAACGAACCCTGCCGAAGAAAAGTTTTTAGCCAGTCCAGAATCACAGCGGATTATGGCGAATTCGATGTTTACTGCATTTAAGAAGTATAAGAACGAGTTAGAGGGAATCGAAGGTGAAATTGAAAAATCGCCAAATGTTATCAACAATACGAAACCTGAAGACAACACCAATAAAGCGACCGATGATCAAATCGTTTTTAAGGTTCAGATTGAAACGTCCGAAAAACGTGTCCCGCTGACTGACCCTAAGTTTAAAGGATATACAGTGCATGAATACCAGCAAGACGGCTTGTACAAATACACAGTCGGTCAGTACATTAATGATTACAAAGAGGCAAATCTAATGAAGAATAAACTGCGAGAAAGTGGTTTTCAACATGCATTTGTTGTCGCATTCCTCAAAAATGAAAGGATTAATTTGCAAAAAGCTATTAAATTAGCAGAAAATTAATGTTTTGAAGATATCTAAAGAAGTAATTACAGGTTTAATCACCGTTGCTGCAATTGCATTACTGGTAGCTGGTGTTAATTTTCTAAAGGGAAATAGTTTTTTAGGAGGTGATGAGGAATACTACGCGTATTTTTCAAATTCAGGACAATTAGCTCCTTCGAGTCCGGTCACGTTGAACGGAGTAACTGTCGGACGTGTGCTAAGCGTTGAATTCTCTCCAGGGAATCCCCCAGACAAAGCGGTTAAGATTACTTTCAACATTCAAGACGAGAAGGTTAAAATTCCAATTGGATCAGTCGCACAGATTGGATCACTTGATCTTTTTAATAAAGGCATTCTATTACAGTTTAACACGGATTTATCCAAAGGATATCATAAATCTGGTGACGAACTGGAAGGTTCTGTAGCATTAGATATGGTAACTCAAGTGAAGGATTATGCAGATCCTATCAGCCAAAAAGTGCAAGCGATGATGTCATCCATAGATAAAATGGTTACGAATGTCAGCGCATTTTGGGATACCACCGCGACATCTGAACTTGAGGGTAGTTTGAAAGAGATAAAAATTGCAATTAAACGCTTTGGGAACGCCGCTGAAGAAATTGAAGGATTGGTTGCTGATGAACGTATTAAGTTAAGCCGAATACTTTCCAACGTGGAAGAAATTACAATCAACTTGAAGAAAAGCAACGACCAAGTAAAAGCGATTGTCGGAAATGTTGAAAAAATCACGAGTGATTTAGTTACTGCAGATTTTAAAGGTGTTATTAACAACGCAAAAACAACCTTAGGTTCGATTAACGATGTGTTAGATCAGGCCAAAACAGGTGAAGGAACATTAGGTAAACTACTTGGAGATGAGCAGCTTTACAATGAGTTAGTTAAATCAAATCAAGAACTTCAAAACCTGGTCAATGATATTCAGTTACATCCTGAGCGTTACATTCATTTCTCTGTACTTGGAGCTAAAACGAAGGGTGTTCCATTGACAACTGGTGAAGAAAAGAAACTCAGAAAGCTATTAGATTCCATCCCAAACTAAATTAAAAGAATGATTTCAGCTATCTTTTTTAGTGCATTATTATTTCTTGGATTTGGCTTTTTTACATGGAATGTATTAAAGGTCAGAAACAACATTCGCCTCGGAAGAGACGTTCAACGGAACGATAAAAAGGCAGAACGGATCAAAACAATGCTATTAGTTGCTTTCGGTCAACGCAAAATGTTTACGCGTATCGTCCCAGCATTGTTGCACTTGATGATCTACGCTGCTTTCATGATTACTCAAATTGAGTTGATTGAAATCGTAGTAGATGGAATTTCTGGCTCACACCGAGTTTTTAAAGATGCTTTAGGCGGATTCTACACGTTTCTCATCAGCTTTATTGAAGTATTGTCCTTGCTAGCATTGGTTGCGACGATCATCTTCCTTTGGAGAAGAAATCTCCTGAAACTTCCTCGTTTAAATATGAGCGAAATGAAAGGTTGGCCGAAAATGGATGCCAACATGATTCTTTTCATGGAAATAATTCTTGTTTCATGCATTTTCACAATGAACGGGGCCGATGAAGTTATCCATTTAGCAAAGACAGGCGAGTCTTATGGATTTGCAGTGACAAGTACCCTTGGACCGCTTTTGTTTGATGGAATGGGAATGGAGACACTTCATACCTTGGAGCGTATCGGTTGGTGGGGACATATCATCATGGTGTTTGCTTTTATGAATTACTTACCGTATTCTAAGCATTTCCACATTTTCTTGGCATTTCCGAATACCTATTATTCCAATCTTGAGAAGAAAGGGAAATTCACCAACATGGAAGCCGTGACAAACGAGGTGAAATTAATGATGGATCCAAGTGCAGATCCATTTGCAACACCAGCAGAGGGCGCTACTGAACCACAGCGATTTGGGGTGAAAGATGTTACCGACTTAACCTGGAAAAATCTAATGGACAGTTACACGTGTACCGAATGCGGTCGTTGTACTTCCGTTTGCCCAGCTAATATTACAGGGAAATTATTATCTCCTCGGAAAATAATGATGGACACGCGTGATCGTTTGGAAGAAGTTGGAAACAACATCCGTAAGCACGGAAAAGATCATGTCGATGGGAAGAGTTTATTGGGAGATTACATCACAGAAGAAGAAATTTGGGCATGTACATCGTGTAATGCGTGTGTACAGGAATGCCCAGTGAACATTGATCCACTTGGAATCATCATCGATTTGAGAAGATTTTTAGTCATGGAGGAATCAAAAGTTCCAACGGAATTGACGGGTATGTTGACCAATATTGAAAACAACGGTGCACCGTGGCAATTTAGTCAAGCAGACCGCTTAAACTGGGCGAATGAAGACTAATCAGGAGCTAAAAGAATTAGTGGTAGATGGCAAGAAGCTTTCTCCCATTTTGCCTGAAGAGGTGAAGAATTATTTGATCGATATTGATGGAACTATTTGTGACGATATTCCAAACGAAGAACCGGAGCGCATGGCAACAGCTGCTTTGTATCCAGATGCGTTAATTACGATTAATAAATGGTACAACGAAGGACATATCATTACATTTTTCACTTCACGCGTTGAAGAACACAGAGAAGTAACGGAACAATGGCTGGATAAACACGGATTTTCGTACCATGGATTGTTAATGGGGAAACCGAGAGGAGGGAATTATCATTGGATTGACAATCACATTGTACGCGCAACAAGATATGATGGAACTTTTTCGGATTTAGTGGAGGAAAAGGTAAGTATTCAAGTATTTAAGAAATAGATTATGAGTTTGACTGTACCAACGATGGCCGAAATGATGGCGAAAGGAGAGTCCCCTGAAATTTTATTTTGGGTTGGATGTTCAGGAAGCTTTGATGATCGTGCAAAAAAGATTACCAAAGCACTGGTGAAGATTTTGAACAGTTGTAATGTTAATTTCGCCGTGCTTGGTGCCGAAGAAAGTTGTACTGGTGATCCTGCAAAGCGCGCTGGAAATGAATTTACCTTTCAGATGCAAGCAATGATGAATATTCAAGTTCTGGACGGTTACGAAGTAAAAAAGATTGTGACTGCTTGTCCACATTGCTTTAACACCTTGAAAAACGAATACCCTGAGTTGGGAGGAAATTACGAAGTAATCCACCACACGCAGTTGATTCAAGAATTGATCAATCAAGGGAAATTAGTATTGAAAGAAGGCGGCACGTTTAAAGGAAAGAAAATCACATTTCACGATCCTTGTTACCTTGGACGTGCAAATGATGTATACGAAGCACCACGTGAGCTAATTGAGAAATTAGATGGCGAATTGGTTGAAATGAAACGCTGCAAATCCAATGGATTATGTTGTGGAGCAGGTGGAGCACAAATGTTCAAGGAAGCTGAGAAAGGAAATAAGGAAATCAACATTGAGCGTACGGAAGAAGCATTGGAGTTAAAACCAAATATTATCGCGACAGGTTGTCCTTTCTGCAATACGATGATGACGGACGGTGTGAAGAATTTCAATAAAGAAGAAGAAGTTCAAGTACTAGATATTGCTGAATTAATCGCCACAGCGGCAGACTTATAATATGTTATTTCCAGAATTAAGCGAATCCAGCAAAGTTTGGGTGTACACCGCTAATCGCGTTTTGAGCGATGAAGAAGTGTCCCTACTCCAAAGCGAAACCGATACTTTTGTTCGCGGTTGGGCTGCTCATGGAACTGGATTGAAGGCGAAGGGAACAGTGATTGAGAATCGTTTTTTGGTACTTGCGGCAGATGAAACGGAAGTTCATGCATCTGGTTGTTCGATTGATAGTTCAGTGAAATTTGTTAAATCCGCAGGTGCGCAATTAAACGTTGATTTCTTCAATCGCATGCAACTAGTGATTCGAAACAACGGTGAATTAAAATATGTACACGTTTCAGAACTGAAAAACCACCCAGATTGGGAAGTGTATAATCCAATGATTACCACTTTGGGTGAATTACGCTCTTCTTGGTGTATTCCAATCAGCGAAAGTCCCTTTATTTCTCTTTAGAATTTTTTGTTTTAATCCTAAATCCACTTGTTAAACGGACATTGTAGTATGTTTGGTTATACTGTAAGTCCTGAATTTTAGCGGATTTAATATCAAAATCCCCAGACAAGATTAAAAAGTACTTTGGACGAGAATAACCTACGATTAACCTAAAATCAATTCGTGGAGCAATCCCTAAAAAACTACGTGTAGCTCCTTGATACGTGTAATACTTTGATTGAATCACACCACCCAAACCACCGAAAACGGCGAATTGCCAGTTATTGATTCGATTTGCATAGGCGTAACCGGGGATAAACCCCATATCTAAAGCACCCACTGAACTGGCATTTGTTCTGTCACTGCTATCGGCTAACTCCACCGGGACAAGAGACCCTGTTTCGTTAATTACGCCAAAAAAGTTTAACGAACTCTTAAAATACCAAGTCCGTGCTGCATTCGTGTAGTGACCGACCTTTCCCATCGCAGCTTGAAAATTGAAACTCTTCGATTTAAAATAATAAACGTTCGCAGAAACACTGACTGAACTTGTTTTTTGTCGTATTTGATGCGGAATGGTACTTCCTAATGTCGTGTTCCATTTAGATGCATCTTTTATAGCGAAACCTTGATAATTTCTAAACTCAAGGGTGCTGTATGTCTGCTTAATATTAAACCTTAAACCGATATCGAAATAGTTCGTTTCACCGTATTTTTTGGTCGACCTTAAATTAACAGGAAGTGCAAAACCTAAACGAAACGAGAACCATTTATAGGCAAACCCTAGTCCCATTACCAGTTTAGGATTGTTTTTGAACTTTATTTTCTCAACGCCCAGATTGTAGTTGTCCTTCAGGCTAAATGGTGCCGAGTAAAATCCAAAATCTGTTGCCAGTACAACGTCGCTTTTAAACATGCGGAAAGGCAATGAATCATTGGTTTGTGCCTGAACAGTTTTTGTGCTCAGTAAAACAAAAAGTCCTATGTATCCGATTGATTTCAATGGCACAAAATTACGTATAAGTTCCAAGTATTACAATTCAGGGCAGTTGAATAAAACCCATGGTTCATTTTAAAATATTAGACTCGATTGTGTACATTTGCCTCAGAATAAATCTAGATGAAGAAGCTTTACAAATTTTTACTGAACAAACTGCCGCGACCACTTTTAATTCGATTGAGTTATCCTTTTAAACTGGTTGCTCCTTTACTTTACAAGGGAGATAAGGTCGAATGTCCCGTGTGCGAGCGAAGTTTTTCAAAATTTTTATCTTACGGTTCTGACGTAGCTCACCGTGAAAACGTGCTTTGTCCTTATGATTTAACATTAGAACGTCATCGTTTGATGTGGTTGTATTTAAAAGATCATTCCAATTTCTTTTCTGCTGATAAACTGAATGTATTACATATCGCACCTGAACAATGCTTTCATAAAAAATTTAAGCAGCAATCGAACTTAAACTATTTGACAGGAGATTTAGTCTCCCCAATTGCTGATATGCACTTCGATTTACACAGTATTCCGTTGGAGGACAACCGCTTTGATGTTGTTTTTTGCAACCATGTTCTCGAGCATGTCGACGATGCGCTGCAGTGCATGAATGAATTACACCGCGTTATGAAGCCAGGTGGATGGGGAATTATGCAAGTCCCACAAGATTACACCAGAGCAACAACCTATGAAGACCCAACGATTGTGACACCAGAAGACCGTGAAAAGCATTATTGGCAGAAAGATCACGTCCGCTTGTTTGGCAATGATTATCCTCAGTGGCTTGAAAAAGCAGGGTTTAAAGTCGTCGAATTCGATAAGGAAGCGCATTATTCTCCAGAAATCATTGCTCGCTATCGCTTATTGGCTTCGGAAAAACTTTATATTGTATCAAAATAAGGGTGTGACTCGCATCTTTGGCTGATTTTAAAGATGGTGAATTTTTCTATTTCTTCGCTGCTGGTTACTGTGCTCGCGACAATTTTAATTGTTGGGTGTGACTCATCGACTAATTCCTCTGTTCTCGGAGAAATGGAGTTTCCTGAAGACAATTCCTATTCGGATGAGAAAGCAGAACTCGGAAAACGACTTTTTTTCGATAAACGACTCTCACTGGATAATTCGATGTCCTGTGCAAGTTGTCACCTTCCAGAAAAAGCATTTACGGATGGATTAGCGATAGCAGATGGAGTGGGAGGTAGGAAAGCGTTCCGAAACACACCAACACTGTACAACGTAGGATTTTCGCCGACTTTCATGTTTGATGCGCACATTCAGTCGCTGGAAGAACAAGCCTTGGTTCCAATTCATGACACGAATGAAATGGCGAGCAATATAAAGACAATCATTGAACAACTTTCAGCCGATGACTATTACGTTGAAGCAGCACGAAAGCTTTTTAACCGAGAAATTGATGCTTGGGTAATCACTCGAAGTTTAGCGACGTTTCAGCGCACACTGATTTCCGACAATTCACCATTTGATCGCTATTATTACAAAGGGGAGGAGGGTGCTATTTCTGCAGAAGCGAAAAAAGGATGGAAGATCTTTTCAGATCAATTGTACTGCATCCAATGTCACACCCCACCACATTTTACCAATTTCACTGCCCAAAATAATGGCTTGTACAATGATTACACGAATGACCAAGGTCGTTTTAGAATTCATGGTGATTCAACAGATATTGGGAAGTTTAAGATCCCCACCTTGCGAAATATTCATTTGACTGGACCCTATATGCATGATGGATCACTAAAAACGCTGAGCGAAGTCATTGATCATTACAGCAGAGGAGGGCAGGAGCACGTAAATAAATCACCAATCATTCAGCCGTTTAGATTAAGTAACAACGAAAAAAACGCATTAGTTGAATTTTTAAAGAGCCTTTCAGATAATAATTTCGAGAAGTAGATTTCTATTTCAACATGCTGATATTCAATATTATAGTTTATAAAGCTAGTTAATCTCGAATGTGATCACATACAATTTAAACGATGCGCGCATAATATTTATGTAAAATTAACGTTTAGAGTTGTAACGAAATTAGTTTGCAACTGTTATGTACCTGAAGAAGGACTGCAAGCTTTTTTCGAAAACTAGAAACTAAAACCAGAAACAATGTCAGTGAACCCAGTTTATCACCAAACTAGTGATATTCTCCAAGAGGAGTTATCCTGGATTAGGAGTGCAAAGAAGGACCCGGAGCGTTTCGGTCCACTGTACAAGAAATATCACGAGCAGATATTTCGCTACATCTATCAACGGATGGATGATGAAGATTTAGCATTTGATGTAACATCTCAAGTATTCATTAAGGCAATGAGTAATTTGCATAAGTATGAATACCGAGGAGTGCCGTTTTCTTCATGGTTGTATCGCATTGCAAAGAGCGAGCTCTACCAAGCTTACCGCGATCGCAAAGCGAGGAAAACGATAAGTGTAGAAAGCATGCATTTATTTGAAATGATAGAAGAGTTTGAAGAAGAAGACAACTCAAAAAATAAGAACCGTCTGATTAGTTGCCTAGAGCAATTAAAAGATGTGGATTTACAAATTATTGAAATGAGGTACTTTGAAAGAAGATCCTACAAAGAAATAGGTGAGATTTTAGAAGTCACTGAGAATAATGCAAAGGTAAAGGCCTTTAGAGCGATTGAACGATTGAAATTACTATTTATGAAATAACACTACCACATGAAAAAAATTAAAACCCTAGTAGATCGTGAGCCACTAGGTTCCGACTATATAGCGTCAAAACAAAACTTTGAATCTATATGTACTCAGGTTAAACAGTTAACCCCCGCATGGAAAACACCATGGTTTTATGGACCAATTGGATTAGCGACAGTTGCAGTTTGCATCTCTGTCGCTACGGTGCATTCTAGCAGTGCTTCTGAAAAACCAGTCCCAGCAAAAGAGGTGCTAACGGAAAGCGTTACTGAAGTCGACAATGATGTAATTGAGGTTGCTCAAAATGAGGAGCACGTAGCGGAACAAGAGATTCTAACCGTTCCAGAAAAAGTTTCAGTGCCTAAGCAGAATCCTGAAACGAAATCTATTGCTGCGGTGAATACAGATAAAGTGATAGTCAGTCCTAAGCCGACAGAAAAAGTTAACACGAAAATCGTCGAGCCGATTGATCCACCTACGGTAAAGCGCACCGTTGCTAAGGACAATAGATTTCCGCACATTGCAGGATATTTCACAGGGGAAGTGCCTGTTGAACTGTTATTCGATGCGGATGGAATTCAACTACGAGAGGGCTTTAAGATCATTTCGTATGATTTGAATTTCTACAATGGGAAAGCGAATGTAGTTCAGTCATACAGAGGGAATGTGATTCCATCTGATTTGAAGGAAATTATGCGGAATCACAATACTGGAAACATGGTGTTTATCACAAACATTAAAGCAATTGATGAAATCGGTCGAATCTTTGTTTTGCCAGCGATTAACTTCAAATTGGTTGATTAATGGGAGGTAGTAAATTATCACTGAGAGCACTAATTAATTCATTAACAATCAATTTTTAATAAAAAACGCACCTGCTTTTTGGTGCATACAAAAACATTTCCTAATTTCGTGCGTAATAAATATTGGATTTATTCCATTTGTACTTGTATAAACTATGAAATATTTATCTAACCTTGTTCTACTAGTTGTAGCATTTGTGTCTTACAGTTCTTATGCTCAGCATACGAATTTCAACACACAAAGAAACTGGTCACTGAACAAAAAGGAAATAATGGGCGGTGTTGGAGCAACACAATTCCTAGGCGACCTTGGAGGTAGAAATCAAATTGGAACTGATTATAGTTTAGCCGATTTAGATTTACCTTCGACTGGCTATGGTGGAATGATTGGATTCCGTTACCGTTTTCACCCATACTGGGCAACGACCACTTCTTTTAATATTGGATTATTAAGAGGAGATGATTCTCAAACGCAAGAGGTAATTCGTAATTCACGTAACTTGCACTTTAGAAGTATTATCATTGAACTTTCTCAGCGTTTAGAGTTAATTCTTTTAGCAAACGAAAAATACGGTAACCGATACAACTTAAGAGGTCACAGTACAAAAATGAGAGATAAAAACTTTCAGTTATACGTATTTGGTGGTGTAGGAATTGCCTATTTTAACCCAAAAGCAAAATACAATGGTTCTTGGACTGCTTTACGTCCGTTGAATACAGAAGGACAAGGTCTTACTGATGGTGCTGAGAAAACAATGCCAATTACTGCAACAATTCCTGCGGGTGTTGGTTTCCGTGTTGGAATCAACAGAATGTGGAGAATTGGTATTGAAGCAACGTATGTGAAGACATTCTCTGATTACATTGACGACGTGAGTACAACGTATTATGACAGAGATTTGTTAGCGACTTACTACGGACTAGAATCATCTTACCTTTCAAATCCTAGTATTGATAACACAACTTGGTTTGGAGCTGGACAACAGCGAGGTGATAAACAGAAAGATGCATACTTCTACTTAAATTTAGTAGTAGCTAGAAATATTACGTACAAAGATTACGGAAAACAACGTAGATCGTACAGATGGAAAGGACGTTACAAGTTCTAATACAATTGTTAATATTTTCTTGAAAGAATTCAACGAGGTGACCATGGTCGCCTCGTTGTCGTTTATACCTTTGTGAAAACCTGAATTGATGTATAAATTAATCCGCTCCGTCTTCTTTTTATTCGATCCTGAAAAGATTCATTACTTCACTGCAAAACTGATTCGCTTTACACTTTCTATTCCTGGTATGAAATTCATCTGGAAGAAAATGTACAACGTTGAAGACAAACGTCTGGAGCGCACCTTGTTTGGAATCACTTTCAAAAATCCTGTGGGATTAGCAGCAGGATTCGATAAAAACGCATCCATGTACAACGATTTAGCATATTGTGGTTTCGGATTTATTGAAATCGGGACGGTAACACCTGTCGGTCAGGCTGGAAATGACAAACCCCGTTTGTTTAGGGTGAAGGAAGACAGTGGTATCATCAACCGCATGGGATTCAACAACGAAGGTGTCGAAAACGCCATAGAAAATTTAAAGAAACGAAAGACGTCGATCATCATCGGTGGGAATATCGGAAAGAATAAAATTACCCCCAACGAAAACGCAACGGATGATTATGTCATTTCCTTTAATGCACTTTTTCCTTATGTAGATTATTTTGTGGTCAATGTTTCTTCTCCCAACACACCAAATCTACGTGCACTGCAAGAAAAGGAGCCGCTCACACAACTATTACGAACGTTGCAAGAACTAAATGCGAAAAAAAAACAACGCAAGCCAGTGCTTCTTAAAATTGCGCCAGATTTAACCAATGAACAACTCGACGACATTATTGACATTGTGAAAGAAGTGAACTTGGACGGTGTTATTGCGACCAACACAACTATCTCGCGTGAAGGTTTGAAAACTTCTGAAGAAAAATTGAATGCCATTGGTGCAGGTGGACTTTCAGGAAAGCCTGTAAAAGACAGATCCACAGAAGTAGTGCGCTATTTAGCTGAAAAATCAAACAAAGCATTCCCAATTATTGGGGTAGGAGGAATTCACTCAGCAGAGGACGCGCTAGAAAAGCTCAGTGCTGGAGCCGATTTAATTCAAATCTATACAGGATTTATCTACGAAGGACCACGGTTAATCAAAAAGATTAATCAGGCGATTTTGAAACAATCTTGATGCAAAAAATGTATTTTTAACTATGGAAAATTTAAAGCTGATTGAATGTCCACGCGATGCAATGCAAGGACTGCACGATTTTATCCCAACCATCGATAAAGTATTGTACATCAATTCAATTTTACGTTGCGGGTTCGATACGGTGGACTTCGGAAGTTTTGTTTCCCCGAAAGCAATTCCACAGTTACGCGATACAGCAGAAGTGTTGGCAGGACTGGACATCAGCGACTCAAAACTCTTGGCGATTGTCGCAAATGAGCGTGGGGCAGAGGATGCGGCAAATTTTGAGCGCATTGATTATCTAGGTTATCCATTCTCCGTTTCA
The DNA here is from genome assembly GCA_964643345.1 of uncultured Fluviicola sp. Taxonomy (GTDB): domain Bacteria; phylum Bacteroidota; class Bacteroidia; order Flavobacteriales_D; family Crocinitomicaceae; genus UBA4466. The sequence goes on along the minus strand of CAZXRU010000018.1, from coordinate 38,079 downwards.
GAAGAATTTCAAAAGCGCAACACCAATTCAACCATCGAAGAGTCGTTTTCTCGTGTGGAAGCAATTCAGAATATCGCAAAGAAAAGCAACAAAGAATTGGTGCTGTACTTATCCATGGGATTCGGAAATCCATACGGAGAGAAGTGGCACCCTGATATCGTGAGTGCTTGGGCACAAAAACTCTACGAAAAACTCGATGTACGAATTCAAGCCGTTTCAGATACAATTGGTGCAGCGGATCCTAGTGTTGTTAAATCGCTTTTTGAAACATTGATTCCTAGTCTCCCTAGTGTTGAATTTGGAGCACATCTTCACACTGTACCGGAAAATGCAAAAGCACTCGTAGAAGCTGGTTACACTGCTGGCTGTCGACGTTTTGACGGAGCCATCAAAGGTTTTGGTGGTTGTCCAATGGCTACAGACGCACTGACAGGTAACATGCCGACAGAAAAAATGCTCGAATGGTTTGAGGAACAATCCATCGAAACAGGAATAAACAAAGAAGCGTTTACTAGAGCTATGAATCATTCATTGACTGTTTTTCCGTAACTAATCCTATTTTTTGAATTATGAACTTTATGAAACAACTTACTTACGGATTTCTACTGGTGATAGTGCTCTTTTCCTGCAAAGATGGAGAAGGGGAATCACCTGACGCAACAGAAGATGGACTGAAAGTAGGGGAGATTGAACACATTGAAAACCTGTTTGATGGCACGGAAGCTCAAAGTTCTGTTGAATTCAACCTGCTGAAGGAATTGGATATCTGCGATACCGTTGAAATAGAAGGAAGTCCATACGCATTGTGCAGTTCAAAAAACTTCAAATTCATGCCTTTCCGCAACGATGTGGCATTGGAAGACGCATTTATGTTACAAATCAAAGCGCTGACTGTAATCAAGGGGCAGGCAGAACCGCTTCCGATGCGGCATTTGATTGTGTTTGAGCGGGAAAACAAAGAGTTAGTAAAAGTCAACGGGTTTAGAGGAAACCTAATTGCTACCAGAGAAAGTGCTTCTGGCGTGAAGGATTTAGTGGTGCGCTTCTATATTCCGGAAGACGAAGCATTCTTGAACTGCTTGTTCGAATGGGAAGACAAGCAATACCGCTTTAAATCTGTTGAAGCAATTGATGGTGGTGGCGGACACGGAAGTGTGAAACCAGCGGTGAAGGATTCTATTTCAAAAATCGTGTATCAGTCACTGATGTCAAACGCAATGCTGTTTTAATGAAGCGACTTTGGTTCATAGTTCCATTGATGCTTACTTCGTGTACCAACGGGGTGGATTTAGATGGGGTGGATTATACAACGCTCTTTACGGATTCGAACAGTAAGGTCTGGATCGTTAACAAGGTAATTATTGACAATGCGAACATTGCACCCGTCGAGGTCATTGACAAAGATCTATTTATTTTTCATCACAACGGCCACTGCGATTACATTCCTATGCGGGATTTAACGCGTAAACCAGTAAAAAAGGGTTATTTTCATTTGAATTCTAGGACGAATTCTATGACGATTGACTTTAAAGAAGGCAAGATGTGGCGTTTGGATTTCCCATACATCACCGAGGACAGTGTATTGCTTCAAGCCAGTCCAAATTCAGATATTCAAATTACGGTTCAACTAAAACCGTTTCCAGAGCTTTAGTACTTAATCACTGTTGAACGAACAATCTGTGCATCGCTCTGCACTTCAATAATGTATTTTCCTGGAGCAAGATGTTGCATAGAAACCTTATTGTCATTGGAGTTTAGTACCATTTTACCATCCAAGGAATAAACTGAAATGGATTGAATATTCTCTACACCTGTCACAGTAATCTGATCGGTAGTAGGATTAGGAAATACCTTGATATTTGTTTTCGCTGTTTCATTCAATCCAACAGGATCTTCCATTTCAACGCGAATATTGTCGAGGTAAAGCTTAAATCCATTATCCGTCTCGTTGATAAATGCAATATGCACCGTTTCATTGTCCAATCCTATCGCACTTAAGTTTGCTGAACGGGTTTGCCAATCTTTGGCTATTTCTTGAAAGATCAAATAAAGCGTATCAGTAAAACTCGATAACTGCGTATCAGTTCGAGAAACAAGAATTCTATATCCATCAGGAAACGAAGGGTCGTGCGAACGTGCGTCCCAATATAAGATATTTCCAAAAGCACCGAGACTAATTGCTGGTGTAATCAACCAACGACTCGCTTCACCAACTGGATCAAAAAAGGAAGTCGATGCCGCAATGTGGTTCCCATCGTTATTTGGATCTACAATTCCAATCCATGCATCAGTGTATTCTGCAACGGCTGTATTGGGTGTATTTCCGTCGTTATCTACTATCGTATATGTTGCTGGAATTCCAGATTCAAAATCCTCGTTATAAATCTCTGTCTGAGCATTTAAGCTAACTCCAACTAAAATAAAACTTAAAGTACTTATTACGTTTGTCATAGGTCAAAAATAGTGAAAAGGATTTAACTGGTCAGATTGATTAGGATATCTTTGTATTCCTGATAGAACTTATCAAAGCGCACCAATTTATCTTTTAAAAACTTAATAATCTTCGGGATGTCTTCGTCATTGAAATAATTCAAGGTATTGTCTTCCCACTTGATGCGCGAAATCAATCGCCCGTTCCAATAGTGACTTTCTTCGATGAATTCCGCTTCAATTCCCATCTCTGTCTGCATAAGTGTTTTCAACTCCATCATCTGTTCCCAGATAATTGCACGAACGCCGTCGTCTTTTGGTTGGATATCAAAGCAAACCCGCGCTCCTTTCGCATCGACTTCCATGCGCATGTATACGTCTTTAACGCCGGTAGGGTAGTTAATCCAGTTGACTTGACGTCCAGAAGCAGAAGGCTGACTGTTCATCGATTTTCTGAACTGCGTCCAAAATTCAGTGTTTTTCTCCTTAAGCGCTTCTTTTGATAACATGTACAAATGATTTCATTGAATGATTGCAAAAATACGTTAAACTCTGTAACTTTGGTTACTTTGTCTGGGCGAATATTGGTTATGTTTACTCAAATTTAAAAAGAATACGATGAACAAACTTGTTATTTTAACAGTAGGCATGTTGGCAATTTCCTCATGTACAGAGGCGCAGCGTACTGCAACGAAAACAGAAAACACGCAAACAATTGCTAAAGTTGTCAATGCACAAGAATTTAAGGCAAAAATGGGGGGTAAGGACGTTCAACTCATCGACGTGAGAACTCCAGAGGAATATAAAGGCGGAAAAATTGGCAATGCAAAGAATATAGATTTCTACTCTGCAGACTTTAAAGCAATGATTTCTAAACTGGATAAATCGAAACCTACCTTGGTGTACTGTGCTGCCGGAGGACGAAGTGGGGAGACCGCAGAAATGATGGAATCACTTGGATTTAAAGAAGTATATGACTTAAAAGGTGGATACAACGCGTGGCCAGAGAAATAGCGTATCACCCCATTCTCAGTGAAATTGTTTAAACCAAAACATCCATAAGCTCCCGCATAAAAAGAGTTGTGAATTTCGCAAGTCTCATTTTTGATGTTACGCATAATAATTGGTCAAATCAATTTATATGTGCTAATATTGACATCAGAAATGATAACAAACCACATATATCAATTTTTAACAGAACTCAACTATTGGTGGGTTGCAGCGATTCTAGTCGGACTTTTTGGACTGCTCTATTTCTCTCTTAGTAGTGGATTGCATCTCTTTTTTAATTGGACGCTGACAAGGGGATGGACGAAAAAAGTGGTCGACCTTGAGTTGTTTAAAAATCAAATCCGATTCGAGGTCCTACACAGTCTTTATTCAATTTTGATTTTCGGTCTTTACGGACTGTTAATCGTCTATTGTTTTAGAAATGGAATTGTAGACATTTCCTTTAATAATGACGCCAGTATTTTTCTCGATTTACTCCTTCTAGTACTTTGGAATGAGGTGCATTTTTACCTCTTGCACAAACTTATGCATACTAGGTTATTCAATCGCTTCCATGGTGTTCATCATAAATCTGTAGTGGTGACTCCATTTTCAACCTATAGCTTTCACCCGTTGGAATCCCTCATCATGGGATCTGTAATGATTCTTCCTATGTTAGTCTACACGTTTGAAATCTATGCATTGATCATTTTCCCAATTTATCATCTGTTTTTCAATACGCTTGGACATTCGAATGTTCAATTGATCAAGCACGGAGGGGGATTCAAGAAAATTGAAATCAGCACACAGCACAACGATCATCACACAACCTACAATTCAAATTATGGATTTGTCTCACCATTAATGGACATGTTGATGAGAACCTATTATCGAACTAAAAAGAAATAACATGAAGCACGCGTATATCAATGCACTAGGTATCTTTTTACCAGGAAATTCTATTTCAAACGATGAAATGGAAGACTATTTAGGAATGGTGAATGGTGAGCCGTCCAAATGGAAGAGCAGAATCCTTAAGAACAACGGTATTGTTAATCGCTATTACGCGATCAATAAACAGCAAGAAACAGTCTATTCCAATGCTCAAATGGCAGCCTTTTCGGTTCAATCTGTCATGGAGAAAGCAGGAAAAACAGTGCGTGACATTGATTATTTATGTGCTGCAACAACCCAAGGAGATTTGCCTGTTCCAGGATTTGCAAGCATGGTACATGGTGAACTAGGCACAGCGCCTGTTGAAACGGCAAGCTTTTCAGGAGTTTGCATCAGTGGAATGCAAGCCCTTAAATCAGCTTATTTACAAGTGTTGTCTGACAACAAAACGAATGCCGTTGCATGCGCAGGAGAGTTTCCTTCTCGTTTGTTTAAATCATCGCGCTACGAAAACCAAAATCTGAGCAGTTTAAGTTTTGATACTGAGTTCCTACGTTGGATGCTTTCCGATGGAGCAGGAGCAGCCTATATCAGCGATCAACCAAACATAAAGGGTTATTCGCTGCGAATTGAATGGTTAACGCAGCGTTCGTATGGAGGATCTAATCCCATTTGCATGTACGCAGGGAAAAATCCCGACGATGAACGAACCTGGTTAGATTACCAAGATTTTCAGTCAGCTGCCATTGATGGAGCACTGAACTTAAAACAGGACGTAAAAAAACTCGACTTGATGGTGAAAATTGGTGTAGACCGATTTTTTGAATTGATCGATGAAGATAAAATTGATCCAAAGGCAATCGATTGGTTGGTCTGTCATTATTCTTCGGAGTTTTTCAAGGGACAAATCAAAGAATTATTGGAAAAAGGTGGTTTGCAAATTCCTGAAGAAAAGTGGTTCTCAAATTTAACGACAAAAGGAAATACGGGATCAGCATCTATTTTTATTATGCTGGAAGAACTGATGTACTCAGGAAAAATAAAGTCTGGAGATAAAATTTTGTGTATGGTGCCAGAAAGCGGTCGATTTTCAACGTCTTTTATGATGCTGACTGTTGTTGGCGATGCCGGAGATCAACGGATTGAAACTCCGCTGCGAGAAGCACAAGCGCCTGAAATCAACATCAATCAAACGGATTATTCGGAATGGTTGATTCGTCAGTTGACGCGTACCTGGATCGATTTTGAACACAAACTCAACCAGATTCCTGTGGTGAAGAAAATTCATGGTGGCAATCTAACAATGGAAGATTATCACTTGTTGTTGCACGATTTAAGACAGCAGGTCATTGATGGTTCTCAATGGATCTCAAGAGCAGGATCTAACATTTCCATCGATTTATTTGAACTGCGCTCTGCATTTTTGAAACACGCTGGAACAGAGCACAAGGATTACCAAATTTTGGAGAAGAATTACAAAAACGTAGGTGGTGATTTAGAAGCGTTATACAATGGAAAGAAGAATATTGGCTCTGAAGCACTTTCTGCATGGATGTTTAATCAAGCGAGTAAACCGAATCCTGTCGACTTGCTCGGTGCTATGTTTATCATCGAAGGACTGGGGAACAGAATGGCTGGTTATTGGGGTGAATTGATCCAAAAACAGTTGAAATTGGAGAACAATCAAGTTGATTTCTTTCTCTACCATGGCGTAGCGGATTTGGATCATTTCAAAGGACTTGAAGAAGCGTTGAATCACCCAAGAATGAACATGGAGATTGCTGAGCGCATCGCTACGACAGCAAAAATTACAGCGAATTTATACGTCATGCAGTTACAAGAATTAGGGAATTATTAATGACTGGAATAGCGATATATTGCATTGTTTTTTACCTGCTTGCGGGACTAGGCGCATCGTTGGGCTACCATCGGATTTTAGCACATCGCTCTGCTGAACTGGCAAAATGGTTCGAGTACAGCATGGTCATCGTTGGTTTGCCTTTGGGAACACCGATCCAATGGGTTGGAAATCACCGTGCACACCACGATAAAACCGATGTGCCTGGAGATCCGCATTCACCGCACGTCGACGGCTTCTGGTATGCACACTGCGGCTGGTATATCAATTCAAAGAACCCAGTTTTGTGTATACTTTATGCTTTAGCTGGACCGATTCGAATGCTGATCGACAGTTTTATGCGTCCTAGAACCAATCAACAATACGTGCATTTAGCAACAGATGTAAGTGCGAACAAGGTTTATGCTTTTGTAAGTCGACCGATGGTGTACATGTTTATTATGTGGATTTATCTAATTATCTTGCTCCTCGTTCCGTACTTGATTTTTGGTTGGAAAGGTGTGCTCATCGCATCTATTATGATGTCCGTTATTTACAATATTGGCGATTCGGTGGATTCGATTGGACATCTAGTAGGAGAGAGGCGAGGAAAAGATAAATCGCGCAATAATTTGATTTTAGGTTATTTAGCGTATGGCGATGGTTGGCATGCCAATCACCACCAAGATCCACAGCGAGCAAGGCACGGAAATAAATGGTATCAGTTTGATTTGAGTCACTCAGTCTTAAAGGCCTTTAAATTAATTGGAGTCGTTAAAAAAATACATTAGTTATGATGTCAGAAAAGAACAAAAAAATACTTGATCCCTCAACGCACGATCCACGCGATCCAAACCCATGGTTGGCGATGTACCTCGATTCCAGTATCCCGATGGATAACAAAGCGAAGCAGGCGTTAGCGTTGGACAATGATTCGAAATCCAAACGTTGGCTGATGCCAATTCTCGTAGTGTGGTCAAAAATCACTATCTTCTTTATTCACATATTGAAATATTTCTTTCCGCGCATTTTTAATTCCTCGAAATTCTTGCACAGAATTCTTGCGTGGGGTCTTCGTCGATGGGTGAGTCCTGAAGCCAACCTTTTGATTTTTCGTCATTTTCACTGTGGTTCTGAGATCGTTGAATTTGTCGCAAAGAACATCGAAGGAGTTGAAACGAAAACCGTTCCGCTAAAACCGTATGATTTTGAAGATGTGAAGGATGATTTATTCCTTAATCACGATTTGAATTTGTTCAACTTTGTCATCAATCTCAACAGAGAAATGACAGAAAAGGGAATTGAAATTAAGGAAAATCACAACCTTGATTTAAGCATGATCTCTGCAGATGGATTCAAAATGATTGAATTCCCGAACAAATGGAGTAACATCTTAGATTTACGTTCCGCCATTGAAGTATTTACACCATTTTATCAGCTTTTCTTAACGAAAAATGACTTCTACAGGGCAAGTAACTCCTTACAACTGGACGAAACCATTGGAATCTATTCATCAAAAATTCTAGGTTCACCTGCACATTTGGGATTGTTGAACAACAAACACCCTATGGTTCCCGAATCGACTTATGGTGCTTCGTATAGATTATTACTGCACGGACTTGCAAGCGAAGAACTACATGCTATTTTGGTGCAAATCAAGAAACAGAAAGGAAAAGGAGACGGCGTTATCGTGACAAAATAACCAGGATTTCCTTCTAAAACACTTATCAAGTAAGTCCTTGGTGACAATCGCTTCGTTTCGTACAGAACGAGTAAATAATTTCATGGCTATGCAACCCTTTTTGAAGTTCAATCATCAAAGGGGAAAAATAGATACTTATGAAAAGACTTACGAAGTACGCGCCAGTGGCAATTCTCACATTTAGTTTGTTTGCAGTTTTGCTATTCTTTAGTGGATGCAAGGATAAAATTTACAAGAAATACTTGGCAAATGTCCCCATCTACATGGACTACGAATCATTTCGAAATTCAGTGACATTTGAAGGACCAAAACCCATTGAGGAACACGGATCCATTTACACCAAGGACAATCACATTTTTATTGTCGAAACTGGAAAAGGCATTCATTTCATCAACAACAGCAATCCAAGTGCACCACAGAAAGTTGGTTTCTTAAAAGTACTAGGGTGTACGGGAATGGCAATGAAGGACAACTATTTATATGTGAACAATTTGATTGACGTCGTTGTGTTAGATGTTTCTAATTTGTACAGTCCAATCGTTGTTTCCCGAGTGAAAGATCTAATTCCAACAGCCTTACCTGATGCGGACAATTCATTTCCTTACGTAAACATAGAAAAGGAAAAAGGCGTTGTCGTTGGGTGGATGGTACAAGAGGTAAAGGAAGAAACCACTAAACAACCGCAGGGATTTATTAATGGTGACGCGACATTGTTTGAGTCAAGCACGGGCAATGGATCGAGTAGTGGTGGAACGGGTGTATCAGGCTCCATCACCAAATTCACTATTCTTCACAATCACTTGTATATCATGGAAGGACACAATTTATATTCGATAGGAATTTCTAATCCACTGACACCAACACTAGGAACTCCTGTGTCTATTTGGAGAGAGGTTGAAACGCTCTTTCCTCATGAAGATTATATTTTTATGGGAACGACAAGTGGAATGTTGATTTATTCTGTCAGCAATCCTAATCTGCCTGCTTTCGTGGCTGATATTGATCACATGAGTGCTTGCGATCCAGTAGTTGTGAAGGATGATTATGCGTATGTTACAATTCGTAGCGGTCGCAATTGTGGAGGGACGATCAACCAACTGGACATTATTGATATTAGTACCATTACCAATCCAATCTTGAAAGAATCATACGGAATGACGAATCCACATGGATTGGGAATAGATCAAAACCTACTTTTTATCTGCGATGGAAGTGCTGGACTAAAAGTGTTTGACGCAACAGTTCCAGAACTGGCAGGTGCCAATTTAATACAGCAATTCAGTTCAATTAAAGCCATTGATGTCATCCCACTTCAAGATGTGCTGCTGTTGATTGCAGAGGACGGTCTGTACCAATACAATTATTCCGATCCACAAAACATCACCTTATTAAGTACACTTTTATTTAATTAATTGATTTATGAAAAAGTTTATTCTCATTCAGTTTATGTTGGTACTGTCAGGAACCGCAATTCAAGCGCAAACAGAAACCATTGAAACGAAGGACAGGTTAATCAACTATGCCAGTCGCTACAGTGCTGGTTTCCTCGGTGGAGATGCATTTTCCTACTCGTTTTTAACGCACCATGGAATTAACATTGCCAACAACTTCGAAACCACAATTTCTTTCGGTGTAGAAAATTATTTTAGTCGGCGCTATATGCCACTAATGTTAGATTTTCAGTACAGTGTGCTCAAAAGAAATACAACTCCTTATATACACGTTCTTGGTGGGTACCTACTCGATATTGAACGATCTGGGCAAAACGGTAGTTCTCAAGGATTCAACGTCGGCGGTGGGATAGGAGTAAAGCGGAAGATGAATGATAAAATGAGCATCTATACGGAAATCGGTTATCGATATACACGGTTGGAGAGGGAAGAAGTGTATTATTACTGGTGGGAGATATCACCACCTCCACAGACAGTTGAAACGCATTCGCATCGGTTGGAATTGCGTGTTGGGATAGGGTTTTAATGTGACTCTATTGTTGGTAATGGAGTGGACTGGTGACAAAACTCTTTTGGCTATATTTACTTATTTAACAGCACAATTAACAGAAGATCACGAAAAGCAAGAAATATACTGAAAATGAGCTGGTAGAGTTTTGCAAAAGGCAAGATAGGCAAGCACAGCGCGAACTCTACGAGCAATTTGCCTTCACATTGAAAGGTGTATGTCTTCGCTATGCCTCAAGTGAGATGGAAGCTGAAGATATCTTGCACGATGCTTTCATTCAAATTTTCAAAACAATTGATCAATACAACTTCTCAGGTCCTTTAGGTGCGTGGATGCGTAAAATAACAGTCAACAAAGCACTCGAATATTGCAGGAAAAACAGTAGGAGAACCATGCACATGAATGAGTATGGGTCATTTAACTCAGAAGTAAGCGTTGAGGACAATGCCATAGAAAAATTAGAGTTGGAAGACCTGCTGAATCTGATTAGAAAACTGCCAACTGGTTTTCGCACGGTGTTTAATTTGTACGCAATCGAAGGCTACAACCATCGAGAAATAGGAGAAATGCTTAAGGTCTCTGAGAACACTTCCAAAACACAATATAGCCGTGCAAGATTAATGCTACGAAACATGATTGAAAAAGAATACGAGGTTAAACCACATTTTATAGACAACGCTCATGGAATCTAACTTAAAAAATCGATTTGATGGTTTTGGTGCCGCTCCGACAAACGAATTGTGGGATCGAATAGAAACGACATTGGATGAAAAACAAAGAAGAAAACCATTGTTTTGGTGGGTGTACTATGGAATTGCCGCAATCTTCGTTGTGGGACTGGTTGTAACCCAGTTTCAAAATCCAGAACTTACTAAAAACGAGAAGGACGCACGTCTTTCTGAAGTGAATGCCCAAAAAGGAGCGGGAAGTTCTATAAAACCGGAAGTTCATGCGAATCAAAAATTAGATACTAGCAAAATTGGGACGGGTAAAGCAGCTGATTCAACCAGTTCTGCGAATGCCAACAAGCATCCCTATAAACGTTCAGAGGAAAACCAGCTAAAGAAAGTGATAACTGCCGGTGACGAATCCTCACAAAAAGGCAACAATAAAACCCGAAAAACGCCCGTAACGCCTCCGAAAGAAGAGGAAACGAACGTTCTAATGGAACTTGTACCCAATGAATGGGAGGGAAGTACGACGAATGAGGATGTGGTAGTTCCACAAAATGATTTGGCGCAGGAGTCAGATGAAGTGCCTACTCAACAAGAAAAAGACACTAATGACGTAGCGGTTACTAAAGATAGCACGAATGTAGATCCAATTCCCCTTGAAATTCTTCCTGTTATAAAAGAACCGAAGTCCAACCGACGATTTGAAATAGGAATCTCCTACAGCTGGTTAACTGGTCAGCGAAAACCAATTTCCAGTTCAGCATCAGCCACGTACAACATGGTGGTTCCTGGTGAGACTGATCCTATTGTTCCCGAAGCAAATACCAAATTTTACTCAGTTACTATACCTATTAATTTACACGTGAACTATGGGTATTACTTCAATTCTAAATGGCGACTAGACAGTGAGCTGGGATATAGTCAATTTCATTTTATTCATCTAGATAAGTATAATAATAAATTAGCGCATTTCACCAGAATTCGATCCATTTCAATTCCAGTGTTTATTTCCTATATCTCAACGTTCAAAAACCCGCGACACACGTTGAATTATGGAGTAGGGGTTGGTAACGATCTATCTTTCGCCAATTGGAATGCAAGCAATCGTTTCTATTATGGACTATCGGCACAATTGAGGATTGGTTATGGGTACTATTTCGGAACTTCTCACAACTGGAAAGCCTCGATTAACTTTGTCATGCGCCAGACTGTTTACGAAGCAGCTGTGCAAAAATCGAGCTTCAACAATCGTTTACTTTATGGTGGACAGATAGGTGTTTCGAGGTGTTTTTGAGAGAAGACGTAGTTAGGAATAGATTAGCTACTGGGCTTAAGCACTAAAATTCCCTGTCCAGCAAATCATCCGCAACAATCGGATTCTTCTTTGGATTTTTTCTATTTCGAAAAACATGAATCAAGTGAACAACCATGATAGCTAGGTGCACCACAACGGCTACCAAGGCAATGAAATACCCAATTTCGATCTCAGAAGTACGGGACGGTCCAAAAAAGTTTAAATTCAAAGTAATCAGAACAGCCAGAAGTCCCATATAAAACAGGTTTGACATACTTAGCAACAACCCAATTATTGCAGTTGCCAGATTTTCGCGAATTCTGTTTAATCCAATGATCAGTCCGATGATTACAATCGGAATTACAGTCGCAACAAAGAGGTCAAAACCGCTTTTAAACACATGATCGTTATTGTATGTTGGTTGTGGGGTAGTATAATACGTTTCCTCGTACGGCAGAAATAGTGACAGCAAAATAACTCCCGCACAGATAAAGGAAAGTAAGTAGAATCGTTTCATGTGGATAAATATATGGAGAATTCAAGATAAATTTAGGAAGAAAAGGGGTTGAGGTTTGAGGATAGGAGAAGGGAATTAATCAAAGGGATAGGAATGTTATTTGGAATTACTATATTTATCTATTTAACATAATATTAATTATAAGACAAACGGATATAAGTAGTAGTTATCTTAAATTTTCACAACCCTAAACAATTGCGGCTCCCCATCATTCGAAACAATCCAAACAAAATAGATTCCGCTCGGAGCGTTTATATCTAGTTGAGTCACGTGGTGAAAGCGTTTTTCTTCCAAAATGTTACCCATGGGATCAATCAATTGAACGAATAGTTCTGATGACGGAGCATTCGCACGAATGTTAATCGCCGAATTTGTTGGATTTGGAAAGAGTTGAAATGTCGTTTCATGGGTATTTTGAGTAAGACCAACTTCGCCGTCCAATTTGTAAATCCTTGTAGTTCCGTTGTATCCAAGGCTATTCATGGTTGTCACATCACCAAAGGCTAATTCTTTCCCTGTAGCACTCAACGAAATGTCAAATTCCAATCCAGTATCAGTAGATCCTCCAGTGATCCACCCTCCGCTAACGTACCAGTCGTTTCCATCCCAATCGTACGCAGTGGCACTCACCGTTAAATCGGCAGCTGCAATCCGATTGCCAGCGCTGTTCATTGAAATACGACTTCCAAAATGGTCGCCAATATCTAATCCACGCATTTCAGAACCCTTTTGTACCCATGTTGAACCGTTAAATTCGTACACCTTCACAACCCCTTCTTTTGAATTGGCGTTACAACATTCTACCGAACCTACTCCAATACTATTTCCATCGTCACTGATGGCAACATCAACACCTGCTTGGTCATAATTTGTTTGACCATTGATCGTTTGACCTTTCTGTACCCAAGAAGAACCGTTCCACGCATAAACTTTGGCGGATCCAATATACAAGTTGGCGAATTTTGCCCCTACAATAAGATTATCCCCGTCTCCAGTCAGTTCTAGTGAATTACCAAACCAATCGGATGCTATTCCACTAATCGTACTTCCTTTTTGAACCCAATCAGCGCCATCCCATTCATACACTTTCACATTTCCCGCTCCAATTGCCCCTATTGCTACAACCGTTCCATTATCATCCATGGAGACTGCAGATCCACTTTGATTTCCGTTTGCGTCTCCCACAAGGGTACTCCCCATCTGCGTCCATGCGCTGCCGTTCCATGAATAAACTTTAACGTATCCAGGTTCTGCTGATCCACCAGCAATGTTAGAAGCGCCTATTGCGATTACATCACCATCATCACTGATGCAGACAGAATGACCAAAACGCTCTTCTGTATTTTCTCCAAGTAAATCAACTCCTTTTTGTAACCACAAAGAACTTCCATCCCATTGAAAAACACGGGCAACTCCACTGCGAACTCCATTTATAGCACTGTGTTCACCCCCTACAATTACAGTTTGTGCATCATCACTCAAAGCCACAGCGGACCCCGTTTTCTCAGTGCTATTGATGCTGTAAATGGTGTCCCCTATTTGGTACCATTGTGCGTTTGATATGCTCGAAATCAAAAGTAACGTGAAGAGCAAAAATTTGGTGGAATTTGAAATATTGGTCATTTTTAACTTGTTCGGTTTATACTTCTAAATATATAAATAAAATCAGTTTTTGAAAGGCTAACTCACTCTGATGATAAATTTAAGGTCATTCTCCCTACCCCATCCTTTTCGCTGTATTTTTCAACGATTTATTCGGCGTGTAGCTCTTCAGCAGCCATGGTGAACGGTAACCAAATGTCATTAAGCTGCGATTTGTCCTATACGTTACTGATGCTTCTTGCCGAATCATCCCATTCTGAATGAAGTAGGCGTTAATGCGCTCTTCCTTGGATTTGTACTTTTGTTCCCAATCGTTGGTGATGTCGGTAGCAATGAGGCCTGAAATTTCCACAATATTATCCTTCTCATCAATTAAGTCAACCCGACTGAACTGCTTGCGAAGCAATGCCGCAATTTCTGTTGATGAAAACTTCGTTGGATTGAAATTGTTTACGGGGAAATGCTTTACAAATACTTGGAACACTTTTGGACTCGTAATGAGTGATGTCGCGGTCATTTCCTTTAACCAATAGAACTTGCCTAGTTTTTCCGTAAAGTAGAAAACGCCAAATTTCTCAATGATTCGCTTGCTCGCCTCTGGACCTTTTACGGTGAGAGAAAACTGGATGTGTGGCAGTTGCTTATTTAGCTTCGGAACAACCATTTTCCCGAACTTGAAAAACGAAAAAGCCACAACTTTCTCTCCTGCTTTCTCCACTACTATTTCATAATCGGCATCTTCAAAATAAGTGTTCAGGTAATTAATTCTATTTGCCTCAACACCCTCAATAATTGTCGCTAAATCAGTAATTTGAAGTTTTTCATCAGCAGTGAGCGCACTCGATTTTTTCAGGATTAGTGTCATGTTGAAATGTGTTTACCGAGTAGTTCACCTGTTCTAGTTCAAGATAAAATTGGGCGAGCGGGCTGTACTGCCACGAATCAATTCACCTTCTCCATAATCAACTGAATTTTGTTGAAGTCGGCTGCGCTGTTGATGATCGTTCGGTATGCCTCGTAAAGTTCTGGCGCAATTTCCATGATGGTATAGTACTCATCAACGGTAACAGTAACTTTGCTGCCCTCCTTTTTGTACGTCGATAAAAACTTGAAAAGCACTTGTCCGTCTTGCGTTTTTTCTTCATCAATGTTAAGCTCATCCAGGTTGGAAATGGAATATCCATCTGGAATGGTGAAAACGATCTCACGGTGATAATTGCGCATAAAATCTGATTCAACAGGCAAAACTCGTTTCTTTTCTTGATACATTTCCATTTGTGGTCCAATCAACTCCCCTACTTTAAACAAGTACTTGGTGCCGGCTTTCGCGACAAAGACATCTGTGCTGGATTTACCAGTCACTCTAAGTGATTTAAAACCAAATGATTCAGCGTTATCGTTGTAAGCAACCCTGTTTTCGAGTTCCATGTCGCTGTTCAAGTATTTTATCAGGTCATCGAGGATTTCCCCTCGGTCTTTCTCATCCACCAAATGGAGAATGGTCTGCAAATACATCGCATAATACCCCGTTGTAGCACGTTCGATGGACACGTCCGTATTGGTTGGATCCGCTTGATCAAAGCTCACTTCTACGCGGATCGTATCTCCATTTTTTGTGTAATCGAGTGGATCAATAAACCTGATCTTACCTACTCCCGTTTCGTACTCACCCAACTTCACTTCCTTGATGAAAAGTCCATTATTATTAGTGAGGTACGGAGGTGGAAATCCTAGTCGCGATTCTAATTCCGTGGGCGACATGTACATTTTAATCGCTGGGAAATAGAATAGGTATTCGTCTATAAAGACGTTCGACTCAAATTCTTTGTCAAATTTCATGTCCGTTCTATCGCAGGTCATAACCAATTGTGCTTCGATCCCCAATTCCTTGAAAATACGGGCATACAATCGAACAAAACCATTGCTATTGGCGATGTTGTTCTGTAAGATAAATCCAATGGTGGTAAGGTCTGCGCTGTACGCATCAATCAAAAATATTTTGGATTTTATATAATCTTCTACCGCTCGGATTTTTGCTATTTCATCGGTCTTCTTTTCGGCATTCGTGACTTTCATCAATTTGCTTAATTCTTTCATGTCCGCCTTCGAGGGAGTCGCATAAAGAAATTGATAGGCGTTTTCAGCACTGGTGCCGTACCCTGAGATGTCCGAAGCATTGTTGGCTAAGTTTCGATCCAATTTATAAATCAGGTATTTTTTCACGGCAAGCACGGAAGATTGACTTTCCATCGGGTAACCCAAAATGGTGTCCTCTTCAATAAAATATCTGCGTTTATCGACAACATTAGTGTCAACTTCAATAGCTGACAGTCCGTTGTATGTTTTAAAAGCGTAAATCAAATTTTTTGGCGCATACACGTCGAAAGAAAAGTTGTAAACGGGATAATAGGACTGTGCATCCACACGTCGATTGGAGCTAGGCCACTTTTTAAGCACAAACATATATTCAATAAAACTCCCCTTTTCAATCCCCTCAAACGTGAAATAGGCGTGTTTTTGCCCTGATTCTTCATCTGTCGCAAACAAGATTTTGGACTCATCAATATCGATTGCTCCACCGTCTTTTTTGATAACTCGGGCTTTATTTACCACCAATTCGTTTTCCTCTGAATAAGGAATGTAAATCTTGTTGTTGTTTTCAATTTCCTGATCTGAATTCAACCAAATGATGTGATGCTCCATTTGGTATTCTACCAAGTCATTGTCAGCATTGTAAATGAATTCGCGCAGCAGTTTTCTTTTTAGCACAACGATCTGTGTGGTATCGGTTTCATTTACCGAATGGGTTGGATTTGCTTCCCAATCATACGATTCATACTCTGGGGTCAACGGTTGCGATAATCCAATAAACGAAAAGAGCGTAAAAGTTAGAAGTAGATGAAATTTTGTCATGGCGTTTGCTTTTTTAATACAATTGATTCTTTGAATTCCTTTTCCAATGCTGTTATAAAATCATTAAACCCTTTCAATTCGTTGCTTTTTAAGAGAATAAAGTCCAGCGTGAAGTTGTGCGTGTAAACAATGGTATTTCCTTCCTGGCTGTACAGAATTTTGGCGCTGTATTTTTCATTTGTTAATTCAATGCTTTGTGGAAGGTGTTCCACAGTATATCCCTCTGGAATGGTCAAAAGATACGTTCCTGTGATATGCATTTTATAGTCGTATTCTTTGTCCAGAATGTCTTCCTTTTTTGATTTATAGGAGCTGATTGTTGGATCAAGGTTCAAATTAATGAACAATTCGTCTCCTGTACGTGAAATATAATCTCGGACAATGAAGGAATAGTCAACCAGAAACTCTTTGTCGTAATCAAACTTGTTAAACTCCGTATATTCTGAAAGCACAAACTTGTTGCTTCCCTTTCTGAAGTTGTAGTTGTATAAATCGAGTAATTTTTCCTTTGTTTTTTGTTGCTCCAATAAGTCGAAATACAACAATTTGATGTATCCTCCCATTCTCGTTGTTCCTTTGCCGTTCAGGTGATTGCCATCAATTTCAAGTCGAACGGTGTCAATAACATAATTTTGCATGGCAGGCACGACTGGAATCTCCTGAATCTCGTAGGTAAGGGAATCTATGGCGATAAGCGCTTCTTTTCCCTGAATAAACGATGATGGCATCTCTAGTGGAAGATAGCGTCCAGTAGCATCTAGAAAGTAATAATTACCGTTTTCTGAATACGTCAGGATCATGTGATTATCAACAACAGGTGTAGGTACTTCCTTGTAACTGTACGGGATATCACGCGTCCCCACCCACGTTAAATGGCCATCAAGTCCTGCGATTTCCAGCATTTCTGTCAGCAGGCTTGAATTGTCCTTACAATCTCCAAATTTTTTACTGAACACCTCGTTCGCTCCTCTGGGAACAAAACCACCGAGTGCATATTCAAAAGCAACGTACTTAATGTTCTGTTGCACCCAGTAGTAGATTGCGCGCACCTTTTCCAAATCACTTTCTTTGCCTTCGATTAATTGGTTCACTAAATCAATCATTTGCTGGTCTGGCTCTTCGGTATTGACATCTTTGACGAGATCATAGTACCAATTGTACAGCCCACCGACGTCATTAAGAAGAAATTTTTGCTCATCACCGACCTGATAGGTGGTAATCATCGGGATGATATGGGCCATGTGATTGCGGTAATTTGTTGAACTGCTTTCTGAACGGAAACGGTCAACATTATTCGCTTCCCAGCGGTAAATGATGTTTTTTCCTTTTTCAGTTTTGGTAAATTCAATGCCGAGCCCTTCCGTATTGAATTCTTTAAAACTCAACGAAATCCGCTTGTCAACCGTAATGGTAAACACCGATTTAATGGTAGGGAAAAAATCACCAAAATACATGGAAGTCAGAAAACGAGGATTCTTCACTTTCTCCTTGTAGGAAAGACGAGTTTTACTTCCTTCTTCAAGTTTTGGGTAGATAAAATTGATGGTTCGATTGTCATCAAAAAACACACTTCCAGATAATTCATCTTTGTGTTTGAAATCGGTGACTTTATGTTCGCTGTACTTTTTACCGTCAAAAACAAACGATGAAGCCGCTACGTTTGAGACTTCAAAAAAGGTGGAATACGAGATCGCATCTTCTGAATAGAAATGCGCCTTGGATTTTAAATACAGGTCCTCCTCCATGTAATCGGAATCAATGGTGATTTCGTCGCGATTCAGTCCAATATAGATGTTTGTCTGGCAAATCAACCTTACTTTGTCTACATCTGGGTATAACTTTTTGTACGTTGCGTATTCTTCAGAAAACTGCGCTGAAGCTGCCCCGATCGATACGACTAAAAGTAAAAGTGTGAAGCTAAGTTTTCCCAACATTAATAAGTTTTTTCAGAAAAAATCTCATTGTTAAAATACGTGCGTTCTTTGATCAGTTTTCCTGTTGAATTATAAAACTTGCTCGATCCATGCTTAAGATCGTTCAGGTATTGCGTTTCTTCTTTCAGTTTACCATTCTCATGGTATTCTTTATAAAACCCATTTAAATCTCCATTCGAATACGTCATTTCTGCATGCAAAACTCCATTTGGATAATACCGTTTAAAAGATCCTTCGCGAAGATCATCTTTGTAAAACTGCTCTTCATACATTTGTCCTGTAGAATAATACTCCTTGTAGGCGTTTACAAATGAACCGTTTTTATATTCCATTTCTCTGGAAACCTTTCCATTAGCGAAATAAGCAACAATTTTACCAGTTTCCATTTCTAATGGAATCATCGGAATGTCCTTCCCTGTCTTGTCTTGGTGTCCGTACCCGATCAATCGTCCATGATCGTAATAACGGGTCACTTGATGTTGTCCATCTTCACTATAGAAGTCCAAGCGTCCATGCAACATATTTTGTTTGTACTCGCGTCGCGCAATCAAAATCCCCTTATCGTTATAGGTCTTCTGCTCCCCCATTTGAATTCCATACAAATATGTACTTTCCTCATCTAATTTCCCGTTGTCGTGGAATTCCTTCCAAACACCATGTTTGTCTCCTAAAACATATTCACCGGTAATTTCAACTTTTCCGTTTTCGTGAAACCACTGCCACTGTCCGTGCTGTTCTCCATGTAGGTAACTGCCTTTAACACGATCAGTTCCATTGAAGTAATAACTCAAATATGGCCCATTCTTGATGTCATGTAAGATGGTAAATGAATTGTTCACGTTGTTGTTGACATATCTGTTAATGAGCATATATTCCGAAGAATCACTTGTTACATCAATCTCTTCCACAATCTTTCCATCTTGATCAAAAAATGTCTCTTTAATCAATAGGTCATTGTCGTAGTGGTAGTTTGTCGCGATTTTACCATCAGGTGCATAAAACTTAGCGATTCCGTATCTCTTTCCGTTGGAATAATAATTATCGCCTTCAATAGTTCCGTCTTGATAATAAGTAAGCCAGTTTCCTACTGCATCTCCATTGACGTACCATCCTTGTTGCTCAATTTTCCCGTTTTGACGGTAAAGTGCAAAATAGCCAGTTAAGGTGTCATTTGTAAAGTTGGTAATCGATTTTACTGCGCCGTTTTCATGGTATTTCGTAGACTTCACCATCTGGGATTTATCATTCAGTACTTCATCCACGCGCAGTACATGGTTGTCCGTGTAGAACTTCCACTCTCCGATTTTCCCTCCTGAGACACTATAATTTCCTTCTGATATAACTACACCATAAGGGGAGTGACCTTGGTAAAAGAAAGATCCGGCTTGCTTTTTCGCATCTTTGATTACTGTACCATTCTTATCGAAAAATTTATAGGCGATGATGTCTCCTTTTTTGTAAATGTATTCGAAATGTAGTTTTCCATCCCTGTCGTACTGAGCAAATAGACCGTCCATAACCCCGGCTTTATAGGTTGTTTCTGAATTTATGGTTCCATCCATGAAATAGATCTTCCAAACACCCGTCTTTTCGCCCCCGTCAAAGCTTCCTTCCTTGTACACCTTACCATTTACGTGGTTTTCAGTATATTTATTCACCGCCTTTCCGGCTAAAAATTCTTCAACGGTCTCAACGTCACCATTGATGAAATAAGAAGTAGTTTTTCCATCTTGCAGGTCGTTCTTAAAGTTCAACTCTCGTCGCAAAGCACCATTCTCGAAATAGTAAAGTACCTTACCTTCAACCTTGCCATCGACGTAAGGAATTTTGTATTTTATATACTTCTCCCCTATTGGATAATAAGTGATCATTTCACCATCGTACACATCGTTTTTATAATTTGATGCTTCCAATAAAGCACCATACTCATTATAAACTTTGTGAGGACCGTTGCGTTCCCCATCTTTAAATTGGCTGATGGTTTTAAGCTTCCCGTCAGCATGATAACTACGGTATTCGTTGGTCAATTTTCCATTGTCATACTCCCCTTCCTCTGCAATTATACCTGCATCAGTGTACCACTTCCAAACTCCTTCACGTTCACCGTTGTCATTGAAGTTACCGAAGGAAGTACGTCGCCCATTTTCATCAAAAATCTCCCAATATCCTACAGCTTGAGTATCTTTTACTTTTCCGATACCTGCTAATTTAGAATCATTGAAGAAATAAGTGACTTTCTCCTTTTTACCATTGAACTCAACTTCCCAATCGGATAAAATCTCAATTATTTGTCCGCGGTAATTTTGAATAAACGTTTTTATCGTGGAGATGTTTTTATCGACAACTGCCTTTAGTTTTTCGTTTTGAACTGAATAAGAGATCGTATAAGCAAAACCATCGAACTGACCTTTGTTCATGATGTATTTATGAAACGGTACGTAGTAACGGTCCCAAAAACCACCATTTCCCTCAAAATTATTTAGTTGAGTCATCATAGCATGGTTTTGTTTAACCATTGCAAGTGTAATCTTATTGCTGACTTTGTAGCTTTTATTGAGGGCAGCGTAGTTATTAATGATCAAATCAATTTCGTCGAAAGCATCATCGTCCACAGAAATTCGACCTGAGAGCTTATCTTCTGTATTTTTTGACTTCACCATTTCGTTATAAGCATTGAGTATATCAAATGATTCAGGTCCATCAGGATTCAGTAATAAATACATATTAAGACACATCATTGTTTGCGTAATGAGGTGGTGTTTATAACAAAGGACACCTAGTTTTAAGTGACTGTTGGCATAAAAAGGATTATACGTGATGGATATTTGATACATCTCAGCCGCTTTTTCATATTGTTCCAATCCTTCGTAGGCAATTGCTTTGTTATAGAGCAAACGAGCATTCTTTGGAAATTCAATCAGTGCCTCATCAATTGTTTCGATCGCTTCCGTATAGGACTTTTTACCAATTAGTGCAGCAATTTTATTACTGTAGAAATAATAGTTTAAAGAGCCTTCATTGCTTTTAAGCCCCGTATTTGCAACTTCTATGGCTTCGTCAAATTGATCTAGGTTAGTGTGATAATAGGTCTTGGATGTAAGACTAGACAAATAAGAGGAGTCATTAGCTGGCACTCTTTTTATTGCATCCAGCGCATTTTGAAAATCCTTTTCTGCTTGATATTCGTAGGCTTCCTTCAGGATGGCATCAGCATCAATTAATTCAACCTTTTCTTGTCCAAATAACTGAAAAAAGGCACAACATACAATACCTAGGGTGATCGTCTTTTTCATGAGGTAATATTTAGGTTTATTCACTGTTATAATCGTTTTATCAAACAAAAAATCGTCATAGTAATTTACGCGTCACAGTAAAATCTATACCTCCTTTTAAATTTGAAGAAGCTCGAAAAATACAAAAAATATATAAAAAACCCCAACTCCTATTTGATTCTTATTGACGCTGAGCGGGTTTTACTCATTCTATCGCAATGATTTTCAATACTATAAATATAATTTAGTTTTTTAAAGTTTTTCTAGCCCACCTTCTGATTCAACCTTACTTGATGGTGCAACCATTCTACGGCATCCTCTTCACTTTTAAATGTTTTTATGGGGTAATTCACCTGTTTTAGTTTAAAGTAGAAATTGGCGAGTAAACGTTGGTGCAGTTCGCTGATAACAATTGCCAAAGCCAATGTATATTGACTAGCGCCATTGATGTCGACTTTTCGCGCTTCGGGTGTCATCGAGCCGTAGAGTCCTGCTACGTTCAGCACTGCACATTGCTTCCCTTGGGAAAGTAAGGTAATGGTATCGGCTATTTCTTGCACGTGATGTGCATCGATTTCGTAAGGTTCTTCGTACGAAAAGCGATTTTCAATGATGCCGTCGTTGCGCAATGCGATCGTACAAAACTCGAGTTTGATTTCTTGAGTGTAGTTCAATTTGATGTTGATTAGTTTCACAGTATAGGTTCCAAAAATAATAAAATATTTATGCAATGATCTGTTTATAGTAGTCAGTTTTGTAATTCCTAAAAAATTCAACAAAAAAAGCCATCCGACTAAGTCGAACGGCTAATCATTTAAACGAAACTTAACTTATTATGAAATCAATTCTTTTTCAATTATTTCTTTTAGGGCTCCTTTTGGTAAGGCTCCCGCTTGCATCATAGGTTGCTTCCCTCCTACTGGAATGAACAAAATACTAGGAATGCTGCGAATCTGAAAAACACCGGAAAGTTCTTGTTCAACCTCTGTGTTTACCTTGTAGATTTTCAGTTTTCCAGCATATTCTTCTGATAATTCCTCTAAAATCGGTGCTACCATCTTGCACGGCCCGCACCAGTCTGCATAAAAGTCAATAATTGCGGGAACGTCATCTTTGTAATCCCATTCTTGAGATGCCGTGTAATCAAATATATCTGATTTAAATTTTTCTGAACTTAAATTAATTGTTGCCATGTGTTTACTATTTTCTACAAAGGTCACCATTCCACTACGAATCGATTGTAACCTAAGTAACGTTGCGGGTTTTTTGCGTAATTTCGTGGAGTTATTAGTAGAATATGGACAAAAGAATTGCATTGCGCCCTGTTGTTGAATCTGCACTTGTAGGTGAACAAACCAATCTAAACGAAACGTTTCAAAACGAGACCTTGCGACCCATCATTAAAATGCAGCACCAGTTGTTATTGGCGTTCGTTTCGGACCATGTATTAAAGTTCAACAAAGGATTTTTGGAGTTGTCCAAAGGGAAACAGCGCACATTTGTCACCAACCTATTTTTAAAAGACAACACCTTCAAACACCGTTTAACAGGATTGATCTTGGGTCAATTCACCGTAGAGGAGTTTAAGACGTATACGACTATTGCGGCAGATATCAACAAGCGAATTTTAACGATTTGCTTGGAACGGATGATGGTGCATTTGGGGGAAATTGGCATAGATGTTACTTACGACGATAGTAAGGAAACGGAAGGAGGAGTTGAGGTGTAGTTTAACCGCACCACGAAGATTCTGTGTTAAAATCCAAATAAATTCTAAATATTTATATTTACTTTATTAAAACGGCCTTGAGCTAGTTTGTAAGAGAAGCAGCACCGCAGGTAGAGGCGCTGAGGGATTTTATAAACAAACTCGGCGAAATAAGGTCACAAAGAATTGAAAAGTCGTCTTTAGACGACTTCTTAGCGTGCTTTCTTCGCCAGTAACCACTTCCATATACTTTGCGTCTTGGCGGTTAAACTGCACAACATAATTCAATTAATTACCAACTTTGCTATGAAAAACTAATCGATGGTATACGTCCCGCCTGTGATCCAATTCACCACCATTTCCTCCGAAAGCAATCTCCCAATAACACGGTACTCTGAATCGCTGAGTGGATTTTTAGAGTCAATTTTTTCCGCCATAACGCCTTCGTCTGCCTTGTAGTAGTTCGAATGGACGAAACTCATTTTTCCGTCTTTCACAACGATGAATCCAACGTGACTGTCAAGTCCCACCAAGTACAATCCATTTCCTTTTGGAGCTAGGTAACTTTCCACTTCGGAGATCGGTCGGTTTGAAAATCGTTTAATGTCGTTGGGCGAAAGCTTTTTTATGAATACTTCGGATGCCGATTGCGCCCATTTAACGCGTGGAATATTAAAGCCAACATCAGTCAACACATTCGTGACAAAATAACCACACGCTATCTCCCCAACTCTTGGAATTCGTGTTGTCCCGTAAAAATCCCACTTGGTGCCGTACCATTGTGGAAACACCTCCGTTGTGATTGCATTAAAAATATAGTTCTCTGCTTCAGCAATAATTGACTTCTTTCCAGCGCTGTCTGCATTGTCATACCTTTTTTTAAACGTATTCCGCTTTTCACTGATTTCTTTTAGTAGCGTTGCGTATTCCTTTTTTGGTGGATCGATGCTCGTTGAGTCGAATTGCTGGGAGGAATTACAGTTTGCTCCAACAACGAAGCAAAAGAGAAGAAGAAAAATGGTCGTTGATTTCATACTTACTAAATTACGAGTTTCTAGGACATAACGTTAAGTGGGTGAAAGGTTAAATTTTGTACCGTCGTCTGAAAACCACTTTCTTTGCAAACAAACGCTTCCCCTCTACTTTGTGCCTTTTGGTGAGACCCGGGCGTAGTTTACCCGCAGAGGCGTTTTGTAAATGAACTCGGAGAAAAAAGATCCCTAAGTATCACAAGTCGTCTAAAGACGACTTTCTTGGTGTGCTTTCTTTGCCAGTAACCACTTCCCGATTCTTTGCGTCTCTGCGGTAAAAAATCAATTGTAAATAGTGCCTTTTGGGAGACCCAGGCGTAGTTTAACCGCAGAGGCGCTGAGGGGATTTGTACATGAACTCGGCGAAATAAGGTCACTAAGTTTCACAAGTCGTCTAAAGACGACTTTCTTCGTGTGCTTCTTTGCCAGTAACCACTTCCCTTTACCTTGCCTCTTGGCGGTTAAACCACACAACATAAGTCAATCACATACGCCATTGTAGTAAATACACATTCACAGAATTCCAATTATTCCCTACCTTTATCCAAAAACACGCATGAAAGACCTCTTTTTACTCGACAGCGACATCACCTTTCTCAATTTTGGTTCATTCGGGGCATGCCCCAAAGAAGTATTTGAGGATTACATCCAATGGCAGTATTTATTGGAGAAAGAACCTGTTCAATTCATCGCTTTTGAGGGTGCTAACTACGTGAAAAACGCTCGTTCAGCTTTGGCGGACTACATCAATTGTAATGCGAATGATTTGGTGTTTGTTCCCAATCCAACACATGCGGTGAACCTGATAGCGAAGAATATGAAGCTCGCTCCTGGTGACGAAGTACTCAGTACCAACCTGGAATACGGCGCAATTGACCGAACATGGAATTATTACTGCAAAGCCGCTGGTGTGAAGTACATTCAGCAACCGATTAGTCTTCCATTAACAAGTAAAGAAGCATTTATTGAGGAATTTTGGAAAGGATATTCTGACAAGACGAAAGTGGTATTTATTAGTCAAATTACAAGCACGACAGCATTGATTTTCCCTGTCAAAGAGATTTGTGAGGAAGCCAAAAAACGAGGATTGATCACCATTGTCGATGGTGCACACGTTCCAGGACACATCGATTTAGACCTTGCCGACTTACAAGCCGATTTCTACACGGGCGCTTGTCACAAATGGATGATGACGCCGAAAGGTTGTTCGTTTCTGTACGTGAAGCCTGAGTTTCAATCCATGCTCGACCCATTAATTGTCAGTTGGGGGTACCAAAGTGCTGCACCCAGCGATTCGCAGTTTTTCGATTACCATCAATTCAATGGAACGCGTGATTTCTCCGCTTATTTAACCGTTCCAAAAGCCATTGATTTCATGCAAAAGCACGATTGGAAAAACGTATCGAAACTTTGTAAAGACATCGTATTGGCCACTGCTCCCCCGTTGTTTGAATTGCTTAACGCACAACCTTTGGCGCCTTTGACAAAGGAGTTTTTCGGGCAAATGTGCAGTGTCGAGATTAAAACTACCGAACCTGAGAAATTACAACGTTTGTTGTTCGAGAAATACCGCATCGAAATTCCAATCATGCGCCAAGCTGATAAATGCTACATCCGTTTTTCGTTTCAGGCATTCAATTCCATTTCTGACATTGAATATTTGGTGCAAAGTCTTGCAGAGATTAAGAAGGGAACAGCGTTGATTAGATGAAACACCTACGCTCTCCGATTAAAAAAACTATCCAGAGCGATGTATAACTCCGGGTGTTCGGCTTTCATTTTTTCGGGACTTTCAAAGAAGAATTCGCTGACAACGGCAAGGAATTCAGCTTGATTCGCTGCGCCATAATCGCGGATGGTCGAAGATCCATTTCCAATTTCATGCATTTTATAATTAATTACGTGCAACCACGGTTTAATGTCAATTTCTTGCATTACACGACCTAGGATTCCGTCCATTTTACCATCTTGTTGATCCAGTACGTGAATAAATTCATGAATGGCTACGTTCTTTTGATCTGTCTGATCGTAAAACCCATGTTTCAACGCTTTTCGAGAGAGCATCATTGTTCCTTCCATACTGGCCCAGCCTACCAAACCGCTCGCCATGACTTCTGTTTTCGGGATAAGAAACTTATCAGGGTAAATTTGAACTTCCTCTAAGTTAGAATAGTGCCAACTCTCAAATCCAAAAATAGGAATAATGGCTCCTGCAGCAACGAGAATCCTGTCGAGATGGGTAACTTCGGTATCTACACCTGTAATCTTCACATTCAACAAGAAGATATGGATACGTCTTTCAAATTCTTGTTTTTTCGCTGAACTCAAGCGGTTGTAGAAGTCGACATGCTCTGTTAAAAGTCTCCGCCATTGAATTGGGAACGCTCGGGTTGGTTCTCGTTTAAAGGGAACACTTCCGAATTTTAGCTTGTGCCATCCAAGGAATAAACCAATGGCAGACCGATGATTAAGTAGATAATAGATGAATTCATTGAGGATAAATATAGTTTTTTGCGGCGAATCGTAGCAAGTACAACTCAAAATCACTTCTATTTACTTCCTGCTTTCCCTATCATTGTAAAAAATCAATATTTTTTTTCACTCAAAATGCAATGAATTAAAAAAGCTCCGTCTTTATAGGTGAAGTGCTTTAAAACGAAACAATTGAATGGCTTCTGACGCAGAAAATAAGCAAAAACTTGAATCTTTCTTTGAAGAGGAGTACCATATACTTAAAGCGTATGTGAGATCTCGCATCAAGGCAAGTACTGAGTGGGAAGCTGAAGACATCATTCAAGACGTAGCGTTGAAATTGTTCTCAGGAGCTGAGCGTTACTCCCCCATCAATAATGTGGCGGGATTTGTGTACCACTCCATCAAGAACAAAATCATCGATGTGATGCGTAAGAAAAAAGGTACTCGAAGTGAAAACGAAGATGAAGACAAATTAAATGAATATGCAGAATTACTCTATGGGAACTCAGACAATAGTTATTCAGAACAGCTGAAAGACGAGTTGAAATCAACGATTCTAAACCTAAAAGAACCCTACCGTGATATCATCATTGCAGTAGATTTTGAAGGGTATACCTACAAGGAGATTTCAAGGGAGACTGGAATTCCAGAGGGAACATTGATGTCGCGGAGACACAGGGCTTTATCTCAATTATTTCAAGAATTAGAAAACAAAAAAGAAACAAACAATTAAAAACAGAAAAACGATGAAAAATTACTTTAAACACAAAATGCGTGGTAAACACCCAGCGACAATTGCAGCACTGATTGTACTAGGGATCATCGGCATAGTCGGATTGGCCATTTTATTCGGATTTGTCATCATGTGGCTCTGGAACTGGTTGATGCCTGAGCTTTTTGGATTACCTCTGTTGACTTATTGGCAAGCGGTTGGATTGTTTATCCTCTTGAAAATCCTTATCGGCGGCTGTGGCGGCTCTAGCAGTAGTTCTTCTAAAAAATATGAGGACTCCTGTGATAAGGAGAGTAAAAAACACCGAAATGATTTCTCTAAATGGACGCACTACGATAAATTTTGGCAGGAAGAGGGTGAAAACGCATATCAGAAATACTTGGACAACCTAGAGAATGATGGGACGAAGAAAATCGACGAATCTGAAAAAGAACAGGAATGATGGGTACACGATTAGTCATTCTCAGAACGAACATTAAAACGCGAAAGAAGCTAAAAACCATTGTTCCCGTGTTGGATAATCACGCTTCCATTCACCAGTGGTCGATTGACATCGAGGACATTGACAATGTTCTGCGGGTTGAAACGAATGAAGACCTGAAGGAAAAGGATGTGATACAATTGGTACGGGAAAGTGGGTTTTATGCGGAGGATTTG
Source organism: uncultured Fluviicola sp. (assembly GCA_964643345.1). GTDB lineage: Bacteria > Bacteroidota > Bacteroidia > Flavobacteriales_D > Crocinitomicaceae > UBA4466. Next base: position 9,457 of record CAZXRU010000018.1, on the reverse strand, counting down.
GGAAGTTAGGTGTTGGTGACCATTTGTGTTAATAAGTTGAACCGCTAAGACACAAGGAAAGGAGAAGTGGTTACTGGCAAAGAAAGTACGCTAAGGAGTCGTCTTAAGACGACTTTTGATACTTAGCGACCTTTTTTCGCCGAGTTTGTTTATAAAATCCTTTTGCGTCTTTGCGGTAACCCCAGACTGCGGAAGTCACTTATATACTTCTTTACCTTCCCTATCTATCCGCCTAGTAGTGGTGCAATTCACCGGAATAAACAGTGGATATAGCTGATTTTTAACCTCATATATTTCCGTAGAAACGAGGTATACATTTGCTTGCAGATTTACAATTAAATTTCATATCTTTCTCAAAAAACTAATCCCAAAAACAAATCCTATGAAACTCATATTTTCCATCTTATTAATCGTTGCAAGTTCATTCGTACATGGACAAATTAATTTTAGAACTGGTGACCCGAGTCTTGAAGCTGAATTGAACATTGTTAACAACGATGCTAAACGCGATTTACGGACATTTAAAAGTAATATCGGTGTTCAGTATGGAATTCCTGTACCAAGGGTTGAAGGCATGTTGAATATCATGAAACCAGCCGAAGTACTTTTAGCAATTCGAATTTCCTCTATTTCTAAAAAACCTTTGGACGTTGTCGTACAGAACTATAAAACAAACAAGGACAAAGGATGGGGATACATTGCGAAGCAAATGGGAATCAAACCAGGATCTCCTGAATTTCATGCGCTAAAAGGTAAAAGCAAGAAAGGCGGTAATGCTAAACCGAAAAGCAGTGGTAAACCAAGTAGCACCAAGGGTAATAATGGAAAAAGCAACGGCAAGAAATAGTAGCTGAAAAATTTCAAGATCGACGAAGTCAGTAACGGAGCTAGATCAAGTCTTACCTCTTTAGTCTTGAATCTTTCAGTCTTCTCACCGTCTCCTATTCGCCAACAACGGCGGTGGTTCTCCACTAAACGGATTCCAGCGACTGATACTTTTCGCCGTCATCCCCGAAGCACGCATCACGGCTCTATCTCCATATTTCTCACGAATGCGATCCATGGCTTTGTAGAGGTGCAACATGTTTTCATCTTCGAACAAACTGATTTGATGTGCTCCTTCAACCAAATGACTGTAACGCACACCAATCAAGCGGACTAACACACGACGGTTATAGAGTTTTCGGAACAAATCGAGCACAATGGGAATCAACACGTGGTCGGCGGCACTGTACGGAATTTTCTGCTGAAGCGTGAAAGTTTGAAAATCAGAATAACGGAGTTTTACCGTGACACATGCTGTCAATTTATTCCCTCTTCGCAATTGATACACCAAGTTTTCAGCCATGGCGATCATGATCGATTCTAGCTTTTGCACATCAATCGTGTCTTTGTCAAACGTTCTTTCCGTGGAAATGGATTTCCGTTCGCTGTATTGCATCACAGGACTGTTATCAATGCCATTCGCTTTTTTCCACATCACAATGCCGTGCTTTCCAAATACCTTCTCCATCAATTCAACAGGCATTTCTTGAATGGATTGAATACGTTTAACACCTAAATCACAGAGCATCCGAAAGGATTTGTCACCAATCATGGGGATTTTACGCACGGACAAGGGGGCTAAAAACGGCTTTTCCGTTCCCCGCAAAATGTTGAGCTCGTTGTTCGGCTTTGCTTCTCCTGTGGCGATTTTTGAGACTGTTTTATTGAGCGATAAACCGAAAGAAATGGGAAGTCCACTCTCTCGGATGATTTTAGCGCGTAATTCAGATGCCAGTTGTTGACAGCCGAAAAAGCGATCCATGCCTGTTAAATCGAGGTAAAACTCATCCACAGACGTTTTTTCATACAAGGGAATAGTCTCCTTGATGATGTCCGTCACAAGGTTGGAATACTTCGAGTAAATTCCTGAATTTCCACGCAAAATAATCGCTTCGGGACAAAGCATGCGCGCCATTTTCATCGGCATTGCAGAGTGAATTCCGAATTTTCTGGCTTCATAACTACAAGATGCCACTACTCCCCTGTCCGACGTTCCACCAATCAACACAGGACGATTGTTCAACCGACTGTCGATGAGTCGCTCGCAAGAGACAAAAAAAGTGTCTAAGTCCATATGTACAATCGCTCTATCCATGTTCCAAAATTCGAGATTTACTCCGTAATCTATTTACGGTTCTTTTGCCAATAATCAATTCTGTCGTTATTGACCACCACACCATTCGATGAAGATTTGGGCGCAGCCACCGAATAACGTGGATCTTCAATGATCTCCATCTTCTCCATGTATTCCGCTTCAATGTTGACGCAGTCGTATTCCACGGTGACTTTCCCGTAGACTTCATACACGCCCTTGCCACGAAATGGATACTTTCGCATGATCTCAGGGAAGTGAACGGTATCCAACCAATTTCCATCGCTATCGAGAAAACAACCAAACCCCATCAAAGCCCCTTGGGACGTGTGGGTTTTCTTTACATGGATCAAATACCCCCTCACCCACACTTTTTGTCCGTTTAAAGCGCCTAGCTGGCTCGAAAGCACTACTTCTCGTTGACTCTCCGACCCTAAAAGATTGAAATAACTATCGAGTGTGAATCCGAGCAATTCCAGTTCATCAAACGCATCTTCTTGGGTTGAACAGTTCAATTCGGGTAATTCGTACGATTTTGTCGCGACAGCAAAAAGACTTTTTTCGGGGTTGACTTTCTTTGCCGGTGCGACTTTCATGTGTGCTTCCCAGAGCAACTGACGCTTGTTTTTTTCGGTGAATCGAAAGGCGTTGATGCGAATGAGCAAGGTGATTTGTTCCAGTGAAATCTTTACACGATCGACGAAATCCTGCAAATCGATAAAATCTCCATTTTGCAAGCGTTCACGGAGGATTGCTCGAGCCATTTTACTTTCCAGTGAATGCAACAGGTGAAACCCCAAGTAAATCTCTGTTCCGTAGATCATTGTTTCTACACCACTTTTATTCACACAGATGGAAACAACCTTCGCTCCTAGCCGTTTCGCTTCAAGCACATACAGTTCGGTAGAGAAAAATCCACCGTAATTGTTGATCGTCGCTACGAGGAATTCGAGCGGATAATACGCTTTTAAGAACAAACATTGGTAACTTTCCACTGCATAAGAAGCGGAGTGTCCCTTCGCAAAGGCATATCCAGCAAAGCTTTCCGTTTGACGCCAAACTTCCTTTGTCAATTCATACGAGTTTCCTTTTACGTTGATACTTGTCTCAAAAAATTGCTCCTTCACTTGTGCAAATTCTTCCCGTGATCTGAACTTTCCTGACATTCCTCGGCGCATTTTATCGGCTTCTCCCAAGGTTAATCCCGCAAAATAATGCGCAACTTTGATCACATCCTCTTGGTACACCATCACCCCAAAGGTTTCTGGCATCAGCGCATAAAGTACATCTCCCTCTTTCTCAATCCGTTCAGGATGCCGATAACGCTTGATGTATTCCTGCATCATTCCTGATTTTGCAACACCGGGACGAATTACCGAACTTGCTGCCACCAATCCCAGGTAATTGTTGACTTGCAACTTCCGCAACAACATCCGCATAGCGGGCGATTCCACGTAAAAACATCCCACGGCATCAGCTTCACGCAACAACCCTTTGATCCGCTCATCGTGCTTGAATCGTTGAATGTCATGCACATCAATTGGCTCCACCTCAGGTCGATTGTAGCTGATAATCTGCACTGCATCTTTGATTTTACTCAACCCCCGTTGACTCAAAATATCGAATTTATACCAACCTATATCTTCAGCGGTATGCATGTCAAATTGAATGGTTTTATAGCCTTTTTGCGAGATAAACGTCGGCGAAAAGTAATGAACAGGTCGCTCAGAAATAACCATTCCACTGGGATGTAAGCTCAAATGACTTGGAAATCCTTGAATGTAACTGCTGTACTTCAAAACCAAGGAAGAAAGTTCATCTTGCGCATGATGCGAGCGCGTTAAACGGTCGATTTCTTCTTTCGGAAGTCCAAACACCTTTCCCAACTCACGCACCACAGAACGATCTCTAAATGTGTTGTACGTCGCGACAAGTGCAACGTGCGGAAACCGTTCAAAAATGTAGCGCATGACATCGTCACGGTCCGTCCATGCAAAATCAATGTCAAAATCAGGTGGATTCTTTCGAAACAAATTGATAAATCGCTCAAAGTATAAGTCTAACTCGATCGGGTCAACATCTGTGATTTTCAACAAGTAAGCAACAACGCTATTCGCACCACTTCCTCTTCCAACGTAGTAATATCCTTTTGATTGAGCGTAAGAAACAATATCCCAATTGATCAAGAAATAGGACACAAAATTCATTTGCTGGATTGTCTCCAGCTCCTTATCTACACGCGCCTGAATAATGTCGGACATAGTCGGATAGCGATAATCCAATCCCTCTAAACACAATCGACGGAGCAATTTCACGTCTTCCTCCATGGAACCCGTGTAGGAGCACTGGTTTTCCGATCGTTTTTCTGAGAAATCAAACTCAATGTGCGATTGATCAAGGATATATTGCGTATTTGCGATGATTTCCGGGTACTCTTCAAACGCTGCCCGTAAATCGGCAACTGGAAGCATGCAATCACTCTCTTGCCCTTGTTCTGTTGGATCCAGCTTACTTAGCAAGGTGTTTTTATCAATCGCGCGGAGCAAACGGTGTGCATTAAAATCCTTCTTCGTTCGAAACGTGACTGTATGCAACACAACCATTCTATCCGTGTCCTGATTTTTGAGACGGATGTACGAAAGATCTTTGATTCCAACACCAATGTATTCATCCTTAGCCAGTTCATATACTTTTCCTTTTCTGAAAGGATAAATGGTAAAGACAGACTTAAATTCAGGAGCCTTTTCAGGACACTTTTCTGTCGCGTGCAACAACATACTCAAATAGTTGTTGATTTCCTCAAACCCCTCGTTATTCTTCGCAATGCAAACAAATTGTTGTTGCGCACCGTTTCTAAAATCAATTCCAACAATCGGCTGTATATCGTATTCTGGTGCTTTTCGGACAAAATCAATGGATGCAGACGTTGTATTGATATCCGTGAGAACCAATTGCTGAACACCGCACTCCTTCCCCAGCCTCAATAATTCAGAGGTGTCAATTGTGCCGTAACACAAGCTGTAATACGTATGCGTATTGAGGTACATGGATGGATTTTAGCGCTAAACTATTAAATATTAATCGTTATTTGATTAATAAATAATCAAAATAGTTTTCAACACTAAATCTAATCGACTTGATGGAAGTACGTTAATGGGATTTACCAAGAAATCTTAACCGAGAAAAATTATGAAGATCGCTAAATTTCAAAATCGATAGATGATGAATTATCCAGTAAATCGGGGTTTTCCGTTTCTTTTGTACGCATAAGCGCCATAACGTCATTAAAGTGTCGGACGATATACACAATAATAGCAACGCGAATCACCATGTTGATTAAATTTGCGAGTCCGAATCCAGACACCCATACAGCAAGCAATGTAAGCAGTGTCATGCAGACAAATGTAATTGACCCTAAAAAGTACGCCCAAGGTTTGTTTTTATAGAGAAGCACTGCTGAAGTTATATAAATCGCCACCACTACAATGTCAAATACCAATTGAATCAATGCCTCTGGAATATTTAAGTTAAAACCAAAAGTCAACTGTACAATGAAAGCCCCAATAACGGATAAAAAGGCCAGTATTGTAAATAAATGAGCAAGTCCACCCAAGGTGTTCTCTTTCATTTTTTGGATGTTATTTTCAGGAAAGTATTTTACACCATTCGCCTTTACCTGCATAACAATTGGGGACTCTGAAGAGAATTTAAGTTGCACCGACTGCAACACAGGATGTTCAAATGTCACACCTTTCATAAATCTCCCTGGAGAAGTTTCTGTATGAATTACCTCACCTTCATAATAAACTTTTAGATTCTTATACCCTGATTCCCAGGTTAAAAACAGATGGTGATTGTCATTTTTGTTACTTGTGTACTTCTTAGAATAGCTGCTCATGGAGCGCAAAATACTATTTTTTAATGAAACAACACCCTCGCTCCACACGTCGGTGAAATAGCTGTAAAATTTATTTATTTTTACCAGATGGATTTTTCAGCGATTGAAATATGGCCACTGCTGGCGGGACTAGGGCTCTTTCTTTTCGGGATGTATATGCTCGAAGAAGCGCTAAAAGCTATGGCTGGGCGTTCATTCAAAAAATTCCTGCGAAAACACACCAATCACCCTATTAAAGCTGTATTCTCAGGGACATTAGTGACAGCCATTCTACAAAGTAGCTCCATGGTTTCGTTGTTGGTGATGTCCTTTGCAGGTGCGGGAATCATTGGATTGAAGAATGGGATTGGAATGATACTCGGTGCCAATTTAGGAACCACTATGACCGGCTGGATCGTCTCTCTGGTTGGATTTAAACTCGATATAGGATCATTTATCCTCCCATTTTTAGCCATCGGTGGATTGGGGATCATCTTTTTGAAATCCGAACGCCTGTCTCAAATCAGTAAGTTTTTGATGGGATTCAGCTTTATGTTTCTAGGATTAGACTTCATGCAAAACGGCTTTGAAGTCTTCGCTGAACACATTGATTTCTCATTTTTTGAAGGTCAATCCCCTATTCTCTTCGTTGCAATTGGATTGGTTCTTTCGGCAGCTATTCAGTCGAGTTCTGCAGCAATGATGATCTTTTTATCTTCGCTCTCAGCGGGACTTATCACAGTCGAGCAGGGATTTTATCTCGTTATCGGCGGCGATCTTGGAACGACAGTGACAGCAATTATTGGTACGATTAACGCTAACTCTATTCGAAAGAAAGTCGGTTGGTCGCAATTTACCTTTAACGCGTTCAATGGAATCATTGCCATTCTATTCCTTCCCTTTTATTTCTATCTGATTTTCGACCTGATTCAAATCAAGGATCCACTGATTGGACTAGTGACTTTTCACAGTTTCTTCAACTTGACAGGAATCTTGCTTCTTTTGCCGTTTTTAAATCGTTTTACCCAGCTGATTGACAAGCTCGTATCGACAAAAGAAAATAAAAAGGCAAAACACCTAATGCTCGCAAATCCGAGTGAAAGTCACGCCGCGATTGAAGCACTCCACCTGGAATCTATTGCGTTTTTGAAAAGAGCTATTCATGTCAACCAATTGTATTTCTACCTCGAAAAGGAAAACAAAGAAAACGTGAATGCCGCCTATTTTTACTTGAAGGAATACGAGACAGAGATTGTGGATTTCCATATTCAAATCCAGCAGAATGTATTGAGCTCAGAAGAAGTCAGCCGTGTCAACAATTTGATTGCCAGTGTTCGAAATGCCACGCTTTCAGCAAAAGATTTAAAAGATGTCAAACACAACATTGACGAGTTAAAAAGTTCAGTCGCTGATGATTTGTACGGATTTTACAAGAGAATTCGAAAGAATCAAGATAAATTCAACAAGGAACTGACGCTCTTACTCGAGAATACAGATGCAGCAGGTTTTTCGGAAATCGGACAACTCAATGATTTTCAAAAGGAACTGCACGAAGAGGAAATTGAAAGCTTGTATGAGCTGCTTAAGCAACAGCGTGAATTGGAAATAAACAGTTCGACACTATTCAATCTCACGCGAGAAATAAACAATTCAAATGAATCTATGATTCGCTCGATGACCTATTTAATCGGCAAGTAACAAACGCTAAAGCTCTTTAAAGATCTCAACCATCTTTCGCGTAAACGGTTTTGTGAAATCATTGTCGTCCCAATACTTCACATGGGAACCGATGTACAACCCTGTGTTTATTTCGTAATCCGTCACCAGTTCATTGTAAGAATCGCTCAATGGTTTTAACGGCCAGCCCAAAACATCGTCTCGGTCATAATAATTATCCCATGTAAATTTGGCATTTCTTCGTTCAATGGATTTTATCTGGCTCTTATCAAGTCCAGACACAAACAATGGAATGTTACAGCCAATTGTCGCTAAATAACGGAGGTTCCGCAAATTATTTTCTGCTGTCATCTCCGTGTATTCGAAGATTCCTCCCGCTTTGTCTACGTCCCAGATATATGTGGATAACACGTGACACCCCATGGAAGAAGCCAGAATGACCAATTCAGCATTATCATAGCTGTTCACTAAAGAATTTGCATGCTCAATACACTGCTTCATGTACAAATGCATTTTATGATAGGAACTGTCTCTACGACAAGCGTTATGCTCAAACGCTACACCGTCACCAAAGGCTTCCAAAACAAGTCTTCGCATGCTTAAAATTCCACCAAGTTTGTTTTGAGCTTCTAACCGGGCGAATAATTTCTTCTGATTGGCATCAATGGACGTGCACGCAAATGGCAACGTCTCTAAAACGGTGTAATTCGCTTTCAGCGGTGTGTTCTTTGAAAATTTTTCTAAATCTTCTTGAAATCCAGTGGAATAGCCCATTTTATGCGTTCCGATCCCTGGAATGGTTAAAATGACAATGTGTTTGGTCATGACTGTAGTTATTAAGTTAAAGATTTGCTGTGACCTAAAATAACTGCAAAAAAGTTAATTGTACAACCAATTTATAGGAAATTGATTAAAGCACGGGAAAGCAAATATCGGAGCGTAATTCCTTCTCAGGAGTATCTTTTGGTGAGTTTAAATGCACTTCAAACGGATCTAGACCCTTGTTCTTTCTGAATTTCTTAGCTCGGTCACGACTGAACTGCGCACTCCATGCATTGCCCACATGGCGGTATGGACCTTGATGCTCCACAACATAAATTTTTGTTGCGGGAACCTTCCCAACAATCATGTTTTCTGGTAAATTTTCAGGGATTTTTGATACTGGAAGCGCAGCTGAATAAGTCACACGATTTTTAACGGGATTCCATTTGTGGTAAAGCGTAATTGCTTCTGCGGAAATCAGATCAAACTTATCTGCCATAAACCCCATCAGTTGTCCAAAATCGTTTTGCATGTTTTCACTTAAATCGTCAATAGCACAGGTAGTTTTTATAGCGATATATTCACATCCTTTGTACTCCGAAACACCAGGAAAGCTGAGCTTTGAAAGTACTTCTCCTTCCTCGATGTAATCTTTCAACATGCTCAATCCACGTTCAAAATCCATCCCGATAAAAGTCTCCATCATCTTTTTCATGAAGAACATAAAAAACGGAAGACTGCTGTCCATGATCCAATGCATACAGGTATAATCGCCCTCTTGTTCTAAGGTCAGCGTGATCTTTGCTTTTGATTTCCAAGGCTTCAAGAACGTTAAATCAATATCAATTTGCTCATTGGCTTTTTCAGAAGTGATTTTCATGTTTCCCGCTCCGACTAAATCACCTGACCATTCGTAATATTTACCATCTTCAGCAACGTTCACCGTTACATTCTTTTCTACAATCAACCAAGGTGACCAAGTACTCCAGTGATGGAAATCAGTC
>CAZXRU010000017.1:3449-75868 GCA_964643345.1 uncultured Fluviicola sp. | reverse complement strand
AGAAGTAATAAAGAGCCAACTAGCAGTATATTTTCAATCGTTAAATTCATTCTTTTTTATCTGATTTTCAGCAAATTTACCATTTAATGATATTTACGTAGATCTCTATATATTGGTTAATTAGTGCTATAAAGTCATTATTTTTCCATCTGTGAACTTATAAATGGAATTCTTGGTGCTAAAAAATATCCTGTGAGACTTGCAAATAAGATTGGAATAAAATATCCAAATCCAGTTAATGTTGCCAGCAAAATAGTGGTACTCATAGGTGTTCTCGTAACACAAGAATTAATTGCGGCCATGCAGCTTACAATTGCTAATGTCATGTTAATTGTAGGAAACAACCGATGAATTATTAAGCCTAAAGTTGTCCCAACAAAGAATAATGGAATAATAAATCCACCTCGCCAACCAGATGTTACTGTAATGGATATGGCTATGATTTTGAATATTAATATAGTTACCAAAAATTTTAATGTAAAATTCTCGGTTAAAAGTTCGTTTATTTCGTGATGACCAAAATATCTTGTAAGCGGGAAATAGAATGCAATTAAACCAAGTAAAACACCTCCAATTAAAGTTTTAATATAAATTGGGATAGGCCTTCTTTCGAAAAGAAACTTAAAAAACTTCGTGCTGAAAATAAATCCCCATCCCATCGCTGTTCCAATAATTGCAAACAGAACAGCATAGCCAAAATCAAAAATTCCTGAATATTCGTACGCAGATAAATTCCATATTGGACCAAGTCCCAAATGAATAATGAAAGCAAATATCAAATAACTAAAGCTGCTTGCTACTAATGCTGGAATAATTGCCTTGTAATATTCAACGGCATGTTTATGATGAAGAATCTCTAATGAAAATAAACTACCACCCAATGGAGCACCGAACAAAGCTGTAAAACCCGATGCCATGCCAGCAATACTTAAGGACCTCAATTCTTCTCCTTTAAGTCTAAATAACTTTCCTAGCCATGTGCCCGTTGAACCAGTTACTTGAACTAATGGAGCTTCTGGACCGAGACTACCTCCTGATGCTACACATAATAATGATGATAAAATCATTGAAGGATTATTTTTCGGTTCAAGTTTTCCTTTATTAAAGCGAATGTTATTTACGATCAAATGTATTTCGCCAGGATCGCCAATGAAGTGAATTACCAAACCTGCCAAAAGTCCACAAATTGCCATTAACGGAATAACTTGCCATCCATCAAATATTGATAAAGTATGCGTTAAAAATTCGAGCCCGATCCAATAAGCTCCCGCTATTAAGCCTCCCAATAATCCGAGTGTCGCCCACAACAAAAAAGACCTGCTAAAAACAAATGGATTAAATCTAACAGGTTGATCTAGAATGTTAAGATAAGTTACTATTTTTCGTCTTCGCTTTAATTTCACTTTTTTCTTTTTTTACTATACTTTTAAACATGACGATTCAATTCTGTCGCGTTAAACCTGAGTTCAATAATCCTATCAAGTTAAGGTTTTACGACAAGCAATTTCATATCTATACTTTTCAACCGTTAGGGTTGGCTTTATTTTATATAATTAAACCTTAACAAAGTTGGTTCGCCCCCTTTTCCCTCATTGGAAATAAACATGTCACCATTAGGGAGAAATGTAAGACCTTCAGGTTTTGGAAATAATTCACGCGATAATAGACGAACATCTTCAACGTTTCCATTTCTATTAAAAATGACCAACAATCCATCTACAGCAGATAAAATATAAAACCTGTCATTAATGGGATTAATAGCAATACTTGATGGCATGAATTTTAATTTACCTTCTTTAATTTCACCACTCTTCTTGCTCGTTTGAGGGAGCTTGATTTTCTTTTCCGTCATTTTAATGCATATGTCATTTATATCAATAATAAGGATAGTAGTATCGATCATTAGTAATGAGTCAAGCCTAAAACCATAAACAAAACGGAGGTCTCTTGTTTCTTTTGATTCTTTAATTTTTCCTTTAGCCGCAACTAAAAGCACATTATTTTTTTCATCAAAACACAATCCTTCATTGTTATTGATAGGTATATGTGTATCAAAAGAATCTCTTACGGAAGAATTCCCCCTTTTGTAATCTTTAACTCTGAAAAGAAAACCATCACTTCGTAACACCCACATATCGTTCCCAACTTTTGTTATACCTTCATAGTCCCCGTCTATATAAAAAGTAGAGTGTGATTTGATTTGAGCTTTGTGTAGATTATAAAGGAAAATCATTCCCTTTTCATCCTGAACACAACCAATATGCGCAGAGTCAATATCAGTCAAACCAGATATTTCGTAAAGCGTATCAGGTAAGGTATAGCAAGCACTAGGATTTGAAAATTGATAGTGATTACCTTGACCTTCATGTTCTCCAAAATTTGAAATGAAGGAAAAATGAAAAAGAGACAAAATAAACAACAATAATATTGTTACACGCATAATTTCAAAATTAGTCTTTTATTTTTATATTAAATCAATCGACGCAATTCTGTCACAGTTCTCAAATTCCTTATATGGAAATACATTTTGTTTCTGTTGTCAATTTTGTTTTGCCCAAATAAAAGGCAAAAGCGCCCTCAAACGACCCTGTAAGGATCAATACAATCTAGTTCATTGAAGTTTATTATTTATAGATTTTGTCAACTATTTAAAAGTCCTCAAAATTGGAATAAGTACCTGATGTTTTTTTTCTACTACTGATTTTACAAAACTACGTTAAAAATCAGATTTTGTCTCAAATGCTCACAAGGGTTTAACCAATTTTTACTGAGGTCATGGTAAGTGAACCCGCGACCGCTTTATCGTTAAATAGATGCAAGCTATCATTTTCGTCTTTCAATGCCAACGAGTAGAGCAAAGGTAAATAATGTTCAGGTGTTGGAATGGCTAAATCAAATGCTTTTCCTTGCGAACGAAAATTGACCAATGCTTTGTGATTGCCTTCGAGAATGAAATTTTTCATTTTTTACAGTCCTTGGTGATTTTGTACCGAAGATGGGTTTTAGGAGTGATCATTCCAACTTTGACTTGCTCACCCATTTTTAGGTTGTGGTAATCGAATGCCTGGCAGATGGTTTTATATTTTGGAGCCTCATCGATTGACTTGCCAAGGTACATAGCTTTCAATTGCTTTGCAGTGATCATTTCATTTGTGGCCAAGGCAACAAGGAAAAGTTTGTTGAGGCGACTTTTGAGATCGTCTAAAAAACCATTCAAGAATTGCTCATTCGGAGCTCCTGTTTTTAATCGCATAAGGTTCGGTTCCCAATCGCCCGATTTTATCAAATGAGTGGTAGCAAATTCGGTTCTTGCTCCATCAATAATGATTCTCACATAAAGCGGTAAAAGCCCATTAACACTGCGTTGCTTGTTGAGGTAATAGGTAATGCGTAATTTTTGATTCTTGTTCATATTTCTGTTGTTTAAAATTTGCTGGCTGGATCGAACGACAAAAGGCATTAAAAATGCCGGTGGCACAACAAATGAGGCAACGTAAAACGTAGAATCTACGGGAGTTCCGTAATTCTCCGCCGACAAGATAATTGAAAATCTTGCTGGCTGTGTTGTCGGCGGAAAATTTGAATTTGAATGATTTTGTTTGTGTTTATTCACAGTTGGAAATCAATCCAAAAACACACCATTCATTAATTTTAGGGGGATTTAACGAAAAAAGCCACCCTAAGGGTGGCTTTCCTGTGATCTGGCTGGGGCTCGAACCCAGGACCCATACATTAAAAGTGTATTGCTCTACCAGCTGAGCTACCAAATCATCGCTAACGCGGGTGCAAATATAAGTTGATTATTCTTTTCCACAAGGGAGAATCCCTTTTTTTTTCGTTTTTTTTGAAATTAAAATTCTGAAATAGAACCCGAAAATAGATCTAAGAGCAGAGCGCGTTCTAAATGAATGGTTTACAATTTTATGATTTATTAATAGTAAGTTCATCGTTTTTTCACTATCTTGTTTTCATGAAGCGGATAATTTTGGTTGGATTCATGGGGGCTGGTAAGTCGACATTGGGTAAAAAATTAGCCAGTCGACTTGACGTTCCATTCGTTGATTCAGACACCGAAATAGAGAAAGAATACAACAAGACCATTGGAGAGCTGTTTGGCGAGTTCGGTGAGTCTCATTTCCGTGAAATCGAAGCTCAATTTATCAACTCATTGCGAATTAGAGATGCATTTGTTCTAGCTACTGGTGGCGGAATGCCTTGCTACCAAAATAATATGGCGCTGTTGAACGAATTGGGCACGACATTTTACCTTGAGCGCACGCCTAAAGAATTAATGAATCGACTGATTAATGCAAAACATCAACGACCGCTGATTGCTGGATTGGCAGAAGAAGATCTGCTAAAATTTATTGAAGATAAGTTGAGCGAACGTGAAGAGTATTACCGCCAATCAGCCATTACGCTTTCTCGTGAAGAACAAAACATTGACGCCATGGAGCGTTTCACACTGTTGCTTCATCCTCAGTAGTGTCTTCCTCAATCTCTCCAAAAAAGTTAATCGTTCCACCGCTTTTTTCGTTCTTTAATAAGTAGAGGTGAATCAAGCTTCCAGTAATGATAATCAATAGTGAAATTTTATCATACAAAGTCGTGTCTTCGATAAAATAGGTATAACTAAGGTAGAAAATATGCATTCCAATGTAGAAAATCGTTGCGCCTAACACAAAGTAAATGAACTGCACTTTCTTGCGGTAAAGCAAAACCAATCCGACAAATACCAGCATCCAACAAATGAAAGCGATACTGTGAAAGGTCAACAAACGATTCAAAAACTCGTCGCCTTCAAATCCTAGTTCGACACCTCTTTTTTCAATAATTTCCGCGACAGAAATATCTTTCTGTTGTAAAATAAATGTCCTAGCCGAAATAGAGATATAACTGATAATGCTCCAAACAGTAAATGTCAACCAAATCCACAAATTGATGTAAAATGTAACACGCGTAAAAATGTCAGGCTTCTGCTTTCCAAAGATCAAGTTCCGCAACTGAATCAAAAATGGAAGAGGACTCTGAAATTTGGTCGGTTTTTTTACTTCGGCTTCATTGGTTTCCGTCATATCCTTGGCTTATTCGGTTACAACGACTAAATACTTAGAAATTTTCCAAAATTCCGAAGCATCTAAAATTTGAACAACCGTACGATTTCCAGTTGTCTCCAGCCTATAAGACGCTTTCGGGTGATAGGTGATGAACTGAGTCTCTTTTCCTTCGATGGTGATCTTTTTGGTTTTCTTCAGGTTAACTTTCGTGAAATAGGCGTCATTCATGTTCGACTTCAATTCCGTTGATTTCCCAATTCCCAAGAAACCATTTTTCTTTTCAATCACTTTATTGTCTTGCAATTCTTTGCTAGTTCCATAAGCATAATAAACACTGTTCATTTCATGCTCCATTTCATCCATGTCCAACGACTGCTTTTGATAGGCGTCAAACAATGCGGTGTACTCCTTATCCAAGTTGTTCAACTCTGTCTGAAGTAACGAAATTTGATCATCTTTCCACTGAATGTCTTTCATCAAAGAGGAAATCATTACTTCTAATTCCTCTATTTTTAGTCCGTTTTTCTTCAGTTGATCCTGCATTTGTTTCACTTTGCCTGCGTTTTCTTCACGCAAGTAATTGATTCGCTTAATCTCTTCTAAAATCCACTGCTTTTCGTTGCTCGAAATTTCTTTGTTGTCCGAAATTGCGCGAATTTCATCTTTTCGAATGCCAATTGCCTCTAAATTTTCTTTGATCTCATTGAAAAACGAAAGCGATTCGTTGATCACAGAATCCTTTAAAGAATTATCCAATTCAAGTTGTTTAATCTTGTTTTCAAGTTCAATCGTATCTGGATCTGTTGAAGCATCCTCATTTTTAGGGTCTTGGACACAACTTGCAAAAAGTAGAACGATGAATGAAAAGGAAATCAATTTTGACATTGCTTTGGTTTTTATATGAATATTAATACAAATCTTATCTTTGGAGGATAAAATACAAATTTATGCTTAAATATTCAATCTACGCGCTAATTTCCTTTTTTGCTTTTATGTCATCGGGACAGTCCATCAAATACAATTTGAAGATGGAAAAACCACAAAATCACTACTTCCAAGTGGAGATGGAATTGAACGATTTTCCAAGTGAAGAAATTGAAGTGAAAATGCCAATTTGGGCACCTGGATCTTATTTGGCGAGAGAGTTTGCAAAGAATGTCAATCTTGTACTTGCGTACGACGAGAATGGAAAGGAATTAGCTGTCAAAAAGACGAATAAAAATACATGGAAAATTACGAAAGGCAACGCCAAGAAGGTCAAAGTAAACTATGAAGTCTACGCGTTCGAATTAACAGTTCGCACGAGCTTTTTGGATCTAACGCATGGATTTGTAAGCGGATCTGGTGTTTTTATGTACGTAGACGGCTTCAAAGAGAAAGGCGGAACGCTTGAAGTATTTCCTTATAAAACTTTCGGAGTCATTACCACTGCATTAAAGGAAAATGGAGAGGGAGTAGCTGCCGATGGTTCAACGGTTTTTACGTTTGATAATTATGATCATTTGGCTGATTGTCCTATCGAAATTGGAAATCAATCGGTGTTTTCTTTTACAGCTTCGGGAATTAAACATACGGTTGCCATGTATTCCTACGGAAATTTTGATGTGGAACAGCTGAAAATTGACATGGCAAAGGTGGTGGAAGGCTCAACGAAAGTGTTTGGCGAAAATCCGAACCAAGAATACACATTCATCATTCACAATGTAGTCGATGGACAAGGGGGACTAGAGCATTCTAATTCAACAGTTTTAAGTGTAAACCGCTGGACGTATTCTGGATCGAAGTATTCCGATTTCTTAAAGTTAGTTGCGCACGAGTATTTTCACTTGTGGAACGTTAAACGAATTCGCCCTGTTGAATTGGGGCCGTTTAATTACGATGAAGAAAATTATACTTCCTTATTATGGGTAATGGAAGGATTCACTTCGTATTACGAAAAATTAATTTTGATGCGCGAAGGAATCTACACTCCTGAGAAATTTCTTGCTTCCATGTTCAGTAGTTTAAATTACGTGGAAGGAAGTGTTGGCGCGCGAGTTCAGCCAGTATCGCATGCAAGTTTTGATGCATGGATTAAAGCGTACCGTCCAAACGAAAATAGCAGCAATACAACGATGAGTTATTACTCTGGAGGATCGATTAAAGCGATGATGCTGGACATTATGATCATTGAAAAATACAACGGTGAAAAGTGCCTAGATGATTTTATGCGTGTGTTGTATCAGAAATACTACAAGGAGAAAAATCGTGGATTCTCTGAGACGGAATTTAAAGACGAATTGGCTAATTTTCTAGGTCAAAACATGGATGAATTTTACCACAAATACATCGACGGGACTGAAATTCCCGATTACAAAGTATTGTTTGCTAAAGTTGGATTGGACGTAAAGTATGCTGGAGAACCAGTACCAAGCATCGGAATTGGAATGAAGGACAGCGGAGGAAAAACCATTGTGACGAGTGTTAGAAGTGGTTCAGCGGCAGAAGATGCGGGAATCAGCGTGAACGATGAAATCATTGGTTGCAACGGTATTAGAGCAGATAAAGCTTCTCTTGACAGTTATTTCTCCAATTTGAGAACTGGTGAGATGATTGACCTATTGTTCGCAAGAGAAGATCAACTCCTGTCGACGGAAATAAAAGTAACCATGTACGAGCAGCCACGCTTTGAATACGAAATCAGCAAAGCGACAACGAAGAACAAGTTGTACAATTATTGGTTTAGAACAAACTAGAGATGAGCAAACCGACCATTATTGAAATTATTAATGCCACTAAGTCGTACAAGGGAAATGAACTTCCTGCGGTAGATGCATTGAATCTTGCAATTAGTCAAAACGAAATCTTTGGCTTGCTGGGTCCAAACGGTGCTGGCAAAACAACTACGATTTCTATGCTGTGCGGACTGGTTCAACCGACTTCTGGTCAGGTAAAAATTAAGGATGTTGATCTGTCGAAGGATGTGTCTCGTATCAAAGAAATTATTGGAATTGTCCCACAAGATATTGCGCTCTACCCGACATTAACAGGAAGGGAAAATCTGGAATTTTATGGCGCCATGTACGGCGTTCCTAAAGTGATTTTGAACAACAGAATCAACACATGGCTGAAGAAATTCGACATGGAAAAAGCGGCGAATAAGCGCGTTTCCAGTTATTCTGGTGGAATGAAAAGACGGATTAATTTAGTGGCGGGAATTTTACACCAGCCTGAGATTCTGTTTCTAGATGAACCAACGGTTGGAGTGGATGTTCAGTCACGAGCAGATATCATGCACCATTTGAAAGAAATGAATACCCAGGGAATGACGATTGTGTACACGTCACATCACTTGGAAGAAGCGCAACAGTTTTGTACGGATGTCGCCATTATTGATGAAGGAAAGATCATTGCCAGAGGAAATCCAGAAGAATTGATTGCTCAACACAGCGATTGCAAAAATCTGGAAGAGATGTTTTTGAAATTAACGCAGACAAAAATACCAAGCTAGCATGAGAAAACTGTTGGCTGCAATGAGAAAGGAGTTTCTACTCCTCATTCGAGATAAAGTCGGATTGGCGATTTTATTCATAATGCCGATGGTACTCATTTTTGTGATGACATTGATTCAAGACGCCGCGTTCAAAACACTCAACGAAGAAGGAATTCCTTTATTGATTTTGAATGAAGATAAAGATACACTAGGACAACGAATTGTCGAAGGATTAAAATCTACCGATTTAATTTCTTGTGATGATCAATTGGAAGGCAAGGAATTAAACCGCGATGCACTGCACAAAGCGGTGCAACAAGGCGATTATTTGATAGGAATCATTATTCCAAAAGGATCGACCGATGCTTTACGCGACAATGTCGAAAACCTAGTTAATGAAAGCATGGGGGAGGAGTCAACCAATGAAACAGCTTCTGTGGAGATTGAAATTGTGATTGATCCAATCGCTTCAAAATCATTCGTTGTTTCAGTGACCAGTCAGTTAAGAGAATTTATCTCTTCGGTAAAAACCCGAACGATGTTTCAAGTATTTAATGCGAAAATTGCTGCGTTGTTACCAGAAGCAACAGAAATCCAAAAAGAAAAACAAAGCGGGAATGAGGCCATAACCTATAAAGAAGTGTACGCATCGGAAATAGCAGGCGAAATGCAACCAAACGCTGTTCAGCACAATGTTCCAGCGTGGACAATCTTTTCCATGTTCTTCATTGTTTTACCACTCGTCAGCAGTGTAATGAAAGAAAAAGAAGAAGGAAGTATCTTTCGATTTCACACCATTCCAGCTTCCTATTTCTTACAAATCAATGCAAAATTGATGGTGTACGTGGTCATTTGCATGATCCAGTTTTTCTTAATGCTTTCGATTGGGTTGGTCTTTTTACCGATGCTTGGACTTCCTGTTCTTGATTTGGGAAATAGTTATTCTGGGATCATTTTGATAGCATTTGGCTGTGCGTTAGCTGCAACAGGTTACGGAGTTTTGGTCGGTACATTGGCATCGACGCAACCGCAAGGTTCAATATTAGGATCGCTTTCCATTCTTATTTTATCAGCAATTGGTGGAATTTGGGTTCCAGCGTATGTCATGCCCACCATCATGCGGACTATTAGTGAAATTTCGCCATTAAAATGGGCAATGGATGGATTTTACGCCTTGTTTTTGCGTGGTGAGGGCTTCGTAGATGTCGTTCCGCATTTCATCAAGTTGTTTTTGTTTTTCATAATTTGTATCGTGATAACCAGTATTGTTTATCGCTATAAATCGAAAAGAGCGTGATGGAGAAAATTGAAAAGGAATTGATGGAGTTTATTTCGACGCAAATTTTAGCGAAGGAAGTCCACCTGTCGAATGAAACAGTGTTGAAAGAAGTGGGATTGGACTCATTCTCAATCGTTGAAATAGTCCTGTTTATTGAACGTAAATTCAATGTGCTGATCCCCGATCATAAAATGCTTCCTGAAACGTTTGCTTCGGTGAATAGCATAGCCAGAGCGGTAACTGAAACGCAACAAGAAAAATAATTCGTGAATGACTCGTTCGACATAGCAATCATTGGTGGTGGAGCGGCTGGTGTTGCGGCTGCCTGCAGTGCTGCATCGTCTGGAATGTCATTTGTTGTGATCGAACGAGAAGAAAACATCGGAGGATTAGCCACGAATGCAGAGGTCGGAACGATTTGCGGATTGTACAAATACAACGATACCTCTGAATTTGAATATCATGTCGGAAAGTTTGCACGAGAATTTTCAGAACAATTACAGAAACAATCAAAGAGTTTTCCAAATCACGATGGGACAGGATTGAAGTACTTGCCTTTTGAGAAAAACGAGTTTGAATTACTTTGTAGAGACTTATTGAATCGACACAATGTCACGGTGATGAACGAAACAACACTGGTGAATGTCATTGAACAAAATAAGCGGATTACTGGAATCGAGATTGAATCGAAAAAGGGAAGTGAATCGATCCGCGTAAATGCATTAGTCGATGCTTCAGGAGTAAGTTGTGTGAGTAAATTATTAGCGCATGAGCTGATCGCTACACATCTTTTACAGTCTGCATCTCAGGTGTTTTCGCTGGAGAATGTTTCATACACCACGGAACAACAACTGGCATTGGTACTTTTAAGTGCTTTGCGAAGAGGAATTGTGCAAAAGGAATTAGTCGATGGTGATGATCGAATCCATTTGGTTCCGAGTTCTTTGAAAAACGGAAGTGTTTCTTTAAAAATCACTTTACCAATCAACAATACAACATTTTCAGAATCTGAAATTCAAAATGAAGCACAACAACGAATTAGAAGGATAGTAGATTATTTAAGGTTGAATGTTGAAGGATTAAAATCAATCTCCATTAGTTCCTTTGCAAAAACGCTGGGAGTGCGCATAGCGGATCGCCCGATTGGAAAAATGACACTTTCTGCATCTGATGTTGTTGGTTGTAAAAAGTTCACTTCCTCTATCGCAAAAGGTAATTGGCCCTTGGAAATTTGGAGTCACGAAAAGCGTGTAGAAATCATTCCAATCAAAGAAAACGACCACTACGATATCCCAGCCGAATGTCTGATGTCAGAAAAAATAACTAACTTATTCTTCGCTGGAAGGATTATTTCCGCTTCTGATGAAGCCATTGCAAGTGCTCGTGTAATTGGAACTTGTTTGCAAACTGGTTACGCTGCAGGAAAATTGGCAGTTGGATTTCTTCAAGAAGAAAAGTTAGAAGAAACTGTCTCAAAACTTCAGCGCGAACAATTTTAGGAATGGAAAACAAATTGGTGTACGGTTTATTGGTCGATTCCGCTGAAAAGTGGGCGAATCACCCTGCCATATACGACGAATTTGGAATAATGACCTTTTCAGAGTTGCTCAACGAAGTGGATAATCTGGCAGAAGAACTTGGTCACCTAGGAATTATCCAAGGAATGGGAGTAGGAGTGATGGCGAGAAATAGTCGCACGTTTATCATTGGCGTTTTTGCGGTTTTGGCTAGAGGGGCAGCTGTTCTGCCGATTTCTCATCAATTGAAGAAAAATGAAATAGATGAAATCATTGCTGAAACGGGACTGCATGCGGTGATTGATGATCAATCGGGAATTCAACCGCTAGCGACTACAGCTAAACTCATTGAGTTAACAACTTCTACTGTTCGCTTCGGATGGACCACACAAGAGCGTTCTGCTATTTTTGCACCGCACGTAAAAGCGCCAGCGTTTATTCGATTCACTTCAGGTACAACAGGAAGTTCAAAAGGTGTCATCATTGGAAACAAAGCTGTGTTGGAACGCACGGAAGCGGCAAACAAGAGTTTAAATCTATCCACGGAAAGCGCTGTGGTTTGGGTCCTGCCGATGGCGTATCATTTTGTTGTTTCCATCGTATTGTACGTTCGTTATGGAGCAGCGATTTGCATTGTCAAGGATTTTATGGCGCCGAGTGTAATTGAGATGACGAACAGATATAATGGAACAATGCTCTATGCATCTCCGATGCAAATTCGTCTCTTGGCTGCTGACCGAGGAACGGAAATGATGCCTAGCTTAACCAAAGTTATTTCGACATCGGCGGGAATTGATGCAAACATCAGTAAGGCATTTTATCAGCGCTTCCAAAAAACAGTTCAACAGGCATTTGGAATTATAGAAATTGGACTGCCGATCGTTAATACTGAAATATCCGAAGATAGTTTAGATGCTGTAGGTTACGCATTACCGGATTTTGATGTGCAAGTCTTTGATGAGAACAATCAACCCTTACCGACTGGAAAAGAGGGAGCTCTCGCCATTAAAGGTCCTGGTATTTTTGATGCGTACCTTTCGCCCCCTACTTTGTGTCGCGATTTACTCGTAAATGGCTACTTTTTGACGGCAGATTATGCTTCCATCGACGAAAAAGGCTTGATTCGCATTCTTGGACGAAAAAAATCAATGATCAATGTCTCAGGAAATAAAGTCTTTGCTGAGGAAGTCGAGAAAACCTTGGAGCAATTGCCTTACATTCAATTGGCTCGTGTTTCTGGGGTTCCACATCGACTTATGGGACAAATTATTCAAGCGGAAGTTGTCCTGCATGGCGTAAAAGAAATCGATGTAGAAGAAGTGCTGAGCTATTGCCGAAAACGATTGTCAACGTTTAAAATTCCCCAAAAAATTATCATTGTAGATGAACTTCCATTGACGAAGACAGGTAAGGTTCAGCGACATTAAGTTGGGCATCTGAATGTCCTCCCCCTTTGTTGCAGTTCCTGCAGCCATCAGAAGCACTCGCTTCTTCTCCTCCAAAGGGGGAAACAGTGTCGAAACTATTTTTTTTGAATTTAATAGTTACTACTTATAAAGAAATTGAAAACATATTCAAACGAAGCGGGATCTAAGTTCCCCCTTTGGAGGGGGCGCAGGGGGAGGACCTGTAGAATTGATCTTAAAAAGAAAACTTAAACGAAGGCTTCACCATAAACGTATAATACTCACCAACCCCTGGAGTCAAACGCCAAACAAAATCCATTTTGGCAAACTTAAAGATGTTCTCGATTCCAAAACCAACTTCAACGTATGGATCATTGATTGCTCTCATTCCAGAAGGAAATACATACGTGGCTTGATTGTTTTTATCCGATAAATTCCCAATAAACGTCTTTCCAAAGACAGAAGATCGCCATTTCAGCTTATTGATCAACGGAATTCGATCTAACAGTAAACCATCAAAGTGGTGATTGAAATAAAGTGCGAGGTATTGGTCAGCTCCAAATTCCATGAAGCGCATCAGGTTAAATGCATATTCATCGGAAAATACTAACTGATTCCCAAATGGAAAATCAAGCGAGGTATGTGGAACTGTTCCGAGTGTTTGTCCACCTTCGATGGAATAGGTGAAATACCCTAGCTTTTTAGCACTCACTTTTTGTCGAATGTTCAATTTGAATTTCTGATAATTGTAATCACTGCCAAATGTTTGTTGATCCGCATATTCATAACTAAACGTCACGTCTGGAAACCTTCTGAATTCTCTGAATAAGTCCTTTTTATCGTAAAATTCACCCGTAATTTTTTTATACAAGTAGCTGAATTTTACTGTTGCATTTACACCTGCCGTTTGGTAATTCTCGACGGAAATTAACCCACCATTGCCATCCAATTGAAGGTAGAGATCGTTCAGCGTAGGCGAGAAGGTGGTGTTGAAATAGCTCAGTCGAGTAATCAAGCCAGTGACAATTTCCTTTTCTACATACGCTTCGAATTTCGTGGTATAGTTCCGTGAACTTGATCCACCGATTTGCGTGATAGATCCAACAATATGGTCCAATGCCAATTGATTAAAACTTCTGCCAAATTGTTCAATGTCGTATTTGTACCGAGCACCGATTCTAGTTGCTTTCTTTTTTGGCGTTAGATTTACAAACGATTCAGCATTGTATTTCCACTGTTTATCATTTGTTCCGTAGGCTAGATATCCGTTGAAATGCACAGGGAATTTATTTTCAGGATCGGTTCGAAGTCCAAATTTCAAACGTGAGTGTTCGACCAAATTGTAGCTGTAAAACGTATAAATATCACCCAACTGAATTCCTTTCAGTGGAATGTAACCCGTGGCAATCGTGTAAACGAGATTTTTCCGAAAGATAAACGCTGGATCTTTTTTTACACGCTCTGAGACATCAAGTAGAATAATTTCTTCTTCGGATAACTCAGTGGTACGGTATTTTTCCCAAAAAGCATCTTCTTGAACTTTTGCACTATCGGCGTACTCAACGAGTTCAATGCCACTTAGTATCTTTTTATCGATGGGTTCATTCAGCACGTAATCAGAGAAAATGGCCTTTTTGCGTCCAAAGAATCCAGTTAAATCGCTTGAGTTTTCAATCACAGTAAAATCCCCAATGACCTGTGATTCAGACAACATCCAAACTCCTGGTTTCACTTCATCGTAAAATTGCGAAATGTAATAACTGCGCACAAAATTGACATTCGCTTGTACATCAAAACGTAAGTTTATTTCTGTAATGGCGTAGGTTGCTGAATCAAAATACATTTCACCGGTAAACGCCAAATCACGCTGAAATTTAGGGCGAAACCGAATTTTATACGTCATTTTACCGTTGACAACTGTGCTATCCATTAGGTAAAATTTGTAGTTGCTTTTGTAATTATCGTTGAGTGGACTTGGGAATGATTTCCCGAGAATAGTCACGAAATTATCGTAGATATTTGGGGTGAGGTAGAGGTCTTCGGTGAATTTCATCAAGTTGGGTCCCGCAAGTCCTGTGGTTTTCTCACCAAGAACAATTGATTTCTGATTACTCGGATTGGAAACGTAATAGTGATTGGTCAATTTTTCTGTCATCAACACAGGTAAATAGGAAATTCCGTCCTCTGTTTTCTTGGTATTGTCCCAGATGTAATCGAAGGGACGCAACAACAGATTTTTTTTGATGTTGTCGGTAAAATTGTTGAGGTCAAATCGAATTTTGGAATACTCCGTTGATTGGTGCGAAGCATGATTATCTGGATTATTTTTCTCTTTGTTTTCAATGATTCTTCGCATGTAGCGCCATGCAGGATTCTCACCAGCAACAGCGGTCACTTCATCCATTTCTAGAAATAAGCTTGATTTCAACTGGATGTTTATTTTCTGCTCAACTCCACGTTGAATGCCAATTTTTTGAGTCGTATAACCGAGAAAAGTCACAATCATGGTGTCATGCACTAATGAGTTATCGGGAATACTGATGTTGAAATAGCCAGCGGTATCGGTTGTTGTTCCGACTTGCGTTCCCATGAAGTACACTTTCGCGAAGGTAACAGGTTGTGGCGTATCGTCTTCTGTGACAAATCCATTAACCACAGTCGTTTGAGCTGTTGAAAATTCACTCGAAAGCATCAACAGGGCGACAACTAGCAGAAAATGAAATCTCTTTTTCATGAGAAACAAAAATAAGTATTCTTTTTGTAGCTCGATTGCATTTCTACGCTACGTAAATGGAGTATTTTTTTGACAATTGAATTTTGGAAGCATTTACGTAAATTTCATGAAAATGAATAGCTTTGGAGTATTGAATCATGAAGAAGGGAAAATCACTTAAGCAGCGGCTTTTATTGTTTGTTGAGCATCCATTGATGGGTGTATCACTGCATAATTGGTTGCATGTATTGGCGTTGAATAGATTTCATGTACACATTCGACACCTTCCAAAAGTGCTTTTTATTACGGGAACGGCGGTGCTCAACGTGCCGATTCAATTGTATGAATACCTTCGATTTTCGCGTAAAATTAAGCGTCAACAGGTCGTTGCACCCGTATTTATTGTCGGTCACCCGAGAAGTGGAACCACCTATCTGCACTATTTGATGAGTAAGGATCCGCAATTTGGATTTTGCACTGTGTTTCAAGGAATTTTACCGCATATTTTCATGTCCGGCGGTAAGTTGTTTCGGAATTTGATTAAACTCGCCATGCCACCAACGCGACCGCAAGACAATGTAAAAATAACCGTTGATGCTCCAAAAGAAGAAGAATTTGCCTTGGCGAATATGACTACAACGTCGTACATGTTTAGCTTCTATTTCCCGAGATACGCTATGAAGCACTTTAAGCGAAGTGTCGTTTTTATGTCTGGGGAAACCAATAGACTGGAGTGGAAACGGAATTTTGAATACTTCATTCGAAAATTGGCACTGAACAATCCCAATAAACGATTGCTGTTGAAAAGTCCTCCAAACACAGGTAGAATTAAGGAGATTTTGGAGATTTTTCCTGATGCGAAGTTCATTCATATTCACAGAGATCCGCTGGAAGTCTACCAATCGACTATTCGTTTGTATGAGAAGGTAATTGGCGTGACGAGTTTTCAAAAACCGAATCCAGAAGAACTGAAAAAATACATTTTGGAAGCCTATCAGATGATATACACAAAGTATCTGGAAGACACTAAAAACCTATCTAAGGAGCAATTGGTAGAAGTGAGTTACGCATCACTGGAAGAAAATCCGATGGAAACATTGAAAGGAATTTATGAAGCACTTCATCTAAAGGAATTTGATCAAGCTAAAACATTTATTCAGCAAGAAATTGATGATACACTAGATTATGAAAAGAATAGCTACATCAAAATTAGCGAAGAAGATACATCGATAGTCAACGAAAAATGGGGTGAAATTGCCAAAAATTGGGGTTATTGAACCAAAATTGAAGATAAAACAGAAGAAAATGGAGAATTTTGACCGAAAATCGCACTGGGAGAACATTTATACTACGAAGGAATTAAAGGACGTAAGCTGGTTTCAACCCAAGCCGAGTACTTCACTCGATTTTATCGAGCAATTCAACGTGCCGTTAACAGCGAAAATTATTGATATCGGTGGTGGAGACAGTTTTTTGGTAGATCATTTGTTGGAACTGGGATACCAAGATCTTACCGTTTTGGATATTTCCGATGCAGCGTTAAACAGAGCAAAAGAAAGATTGGGTAAGCAAGCTGAAAAAGTGAAATGGATTGTAGCAGACGCATCTAATTTTGAACCAGAAGAAAGCTACGATTTATGGCACGATAGGGCGGCTTTTCACTTTCTCACGGCTGAAGAAGATATTGAAAACTACCTTCGAACTGTGAAACGCTCATTGCAACCGAATGGAATTTTGGTCATTGGTACATTTTCAGAACAAGGTCCGACCAAATGCAGTGGCATTGAGATCAAGCAATACTCCGAAGCTTCAATGACTGAGCGATTGAAGAATAACTTTGAGAAGATTTCGTGTGTGACCGTGGATCATCAAACACCATTTGATACCGTGCAAAATTTTGTTTTCTGCAGTTTTAAGCACAAGAACTAAAAATATGCACTAGCGCGATTGAACTGTAACCGTCACTAGCGCACACTAATTCCACTATTTAGCTCTCAAGTAAGTAATAACTACTCTAAATCCAATTCCTGGGTGACCTTCTACAACGCCATCATATGGATCTGGTCCATTAATTTTTAGTTCAGCTTCAGAATTCAACCAGCTTCCACCAGCTGTACCAAACCCAGTCCAAATCATCTTACCATCTGCAATTTTTTCATTATTTACCATTTCGGCAACATTACCGCTTAGGTTGTATAGTCCATAGTTGTTTGGATTGTAGGTTCCAGTTTTCGCCGTAAGCAGAGCACCATCTCCTGAAATTGTATCAGTCTGCGTTGCTTCAGTTTTACTCGTTTTAGCGTCGAAATTGGCGAGGTAACAGTTGCTTTCATTTTTTAAGGACGCTGTTCCCCAAGGAAATGGCAATTGTTTCCCTTCGTTACTAGCCGCTTTGTACCATTCAACGCGCGTTGGGATCCGAACGTCGTTGATCTTATTATCCTGACTCACCGTTGCATTTACAGCCTCTGTCAGCCAAACACAATACATTTCAGCTCCTGCCCTAGAAACATTGCAGACGGGATACTCATTGAATGCTTCATGTGAAAAGTATTGATCCTGCATGGGTTGCATGTCCTCGCCGAAAAGAAGTGTCCAGTTTTCTTGTGCTGGTTTGGCAATGTCGAATTCCGTTTTTTTGCCTTGAATTAAAAGGTCAAACAAAAACGTACGGTACTCCAAATTTGTGACTTCATTCACTTGCATAAAAAAAGCTTGAATGGAGATTATCATCTCATTGTAATCAAAACTGCCAGCAGGAATGTATGAATAAAATTTCTTGTCAAATTTGGCAAGCGCCTTTACCATCTTCTTTTTTTGTTTGTGGTTATTGGCAATTTCCTCCGGTGTTAATTTTGGGTAGAATTTATAACTGGGATCAGCCGTTTTTTTGAGAGGTGTTTTTTCTTTTTGTTGCAGCATCACTGGTGTCAACAAATCCTTCGGTCGATACGACTGAATGGGCAGAACGGACTTTGTTTTCATCTCCGGCCACACAAACTTCGTCGATTTTGGAACCTCTTCTTCTTTAATGACAAACTGAACTTCATTGCTTGAATTCGTTGCCTGGACTTCTTGTTTTACTTCTTTTTGGTGATTTTTTTTCAACGGTGTTGTCGATTCACTTGGTGAATAAATTAGAAAAATCATACTGCTGATAATACCTACTGTTGCGAACATAATAATCAAATTTTTTAAGTTAAATAAAGCACTGTTTCCACTTGAATTGGGTTTTCCTGAATTCGCTGGAAGTTGCTTTAAAAATTCATTTTTCGTTGTCTCAAAGGAGATGGCAACAGGTTGTGTTTTTGCTTTTTGAAAAAGCTGATCGATATGTGTTTGCTTATTCATTTTCACCTCCCGTTTTACGTACTGACTCAAATGTCATTATTTTTGTTAACTTTTCACGACCGCGTTTTAAGCGTTGTTTTACAGCATCTTCACTTGCATTTTGAATGGTTGCAATTTCTTTTATACTGAATCCAGAGATTTCGAAGAGAATAATGCTTTCCCGTTGATCATCGCCTAGTTGACTCAGGGATTTATACAAATAATGAATATCTGTGTCCAAGTCAGTTTTTTGCGATTGATCCACCACCGATGAATTGTCATCGTTTGAAAACCGTTCTTCTCTCTTTTTCTGGTTGTGATTACTTAAAACACGTACACAAATTCCAAACAAGAATGAAAGAAACGCGTCTTTTGATTGCAATGTTTCCATTTTTTCAAAAGCAATCAACAGCGTGTCATTCATTAAATCGGAATGTTCCATCGTTCCATAAACCCGTGCCCTGCAGAAGCGTTCGAACCTATCATGAATTGGCTCGTAGAGTTCTAGAAAAACGTCTTGTTTCGATTTCATACTTGTGTGTAAATTACCACTCCTTAACTAGTAAGTGTGATGAACCCTAAATAAGTGACATTGGAAAGCGATTACTTTAAAAGATTAATTCTGATGGACTGTGTCAAAGCTATCAATTGTTCCCGTTTTACAGTATGTTCATAGCTTTGAACGACAATAGACAGTTTACCTTCAAAACGATTGAACGCAACGACTATTCCTGGAGAATCTGTATTGGGGGGAATGGAATAGGTATTGCTGATGGGACAATCAAAGAACGTATTAAAGTCAGACGGATGCTCAGCAGCAACTGTGAATAGAAAGGAGGCAATGGATTTACGGTTTTTCCCTTTGATTAATCGTCTATACGTGCTCAACGGCAGTTTTTTTAAGTAGTGCATTAAATAAGCATTGGCTTCGGGGAGCTTATTCTTGATTTGATGTAAAAGTTGTTCATTAATTGATTTAACCGTCACTTCTGTATCAATGATCGATCTTGCTGGAATGCGATAATAAACAAATGAAAGGTGATTTCCAACAATGGGCCAACTGTCTCCTTTTTTTCGCATGTCATGGGGGACAGGAACCCACAAGTCTTGAGTTTTGGTAGGTTCAGAGGTCAATACTGATTCATAAACTCGTTGCGCTGTGCATGCCAAGAGATAGCTTCCAAGTCCAAATTTTGCTCCAGATGTAAGTGCGTTTTGTTCGATTTGTTTGGTTTCTTCTTGGGAAAACTCAGTTCTGACATGATTCGGGACTGCCTTTTGAGTGGAAGTTATCGTTGGGACAGCAATTTTTCCTGATGAACTCTTTGTAATGTAGCGCTTGATCTTAATCATTTGAGCTAAACTCTTTCGGTTGAAAGGGTAGCGTTGTGGGACAATCGGTTGTACATTTATGGGGGAAACGAGATTTTGTAAAAACAACACCGCTCCATAGCCGTCCATTAAAAGATGGTGCCACGAAAAAATAAGTGTGGTTGTATCTTTACTTTTCAGGATATCAAAATGGAAGAGTGGTGCGGTATTTTTATCGAGCGTACAGTGATACAGTTGATCCTCCACTGAAGCATTCTCGTGAATAGAAAACGATATTTCTCTGCCGAAGTGTTCAGACCAGTAATTTCTGCTTGCTTTTGTGGGGTGAATGTAGAATTGCGCCAACCACTGAGCGACTTCATTCTCTTGTACCTGTTGAATAAAACAGGGGATATCAAGCTCACCTGATAATTCAAGTACGTATTTGCAGGTGTGTCCCGTTGTTCCCTCTAAATAATGTTCTGGCTCCAAAGCCAACATAAATTTGTCAGCGCCTGTGAGGGAAATACGGTTGCGTTTCGACATTTAGCTAATCCTTGCTATAAAGTTTCTTTCAGCCATCGGTAAAACTCAGAATGCCAAATCACACTGTTTTGGTAATCCAGCACCCAATGGTTTTCTTCTGGAAAGTACAATAAACGACTTTTTAAGCCAAGCAATTGAGCTGCTTGAAATGCTTCGAGTCCTTGCCCAATCGGAACACGGTAATCTTTTCCACCTTGAATGATTAAAATCGGCGAATCCCAATCTTGCACTCGTTCTGCAGGATTAAACACGGTGTATGCTTTTTGAGCTATTTCATTGTCTTTCTCCCAGTACGGTCCACCCAAATCCCAGTTCACGAAGAAAAGTTCTTCTGTCGTCCCGTACATACTTTTCCAATTAAAAATTCCATCATGAGCAATGAAGGATTTAAAACGTTTTTCGTGTATCGCAGCCAAGTAAAACGCTGAATAGCCTCCATAACTAGCACCAATACAACCCATTCGTCTGCTGTCAACATACGGTTCTTTCGCTAACTCATCAATGGCGCTTAAATAATCTTGCAT
Source organism: uncultured Fluviicola sp. (assembly GCA_964643345.1). Classification (GTDB taxonomy): domain Bacteria; phylum Bacteroidota; class Bacteroidia; order Flavobacteriales_D; family Crocinitomicaceae; genus UBA4466. The sequence goes on along the minus strand of CAZXRU010000017.1, from coordinate 54,713 downwards.
GTTTTGACCACCGTAATCCTTGCTTATTTGTTCGTTCCATTCAACACCATGCCCAGGCATTCCTCTTCGGTTTGGGGCAACAACAATGTAGCCGTGAGCTGCCATCAACTGAAAATTCCAGCGGTAAGAATAGAATTGACTCAGCGCTCCTTGTGGTCCACCTTGGCAGTAGAGCAGGGTAGGATACACTTTGGTTGAATCAAAATTTGGAGGATAAATCACCCATGTCAACATGTCCTTTCCGTCTGTTGTTTTAATCATGCGTTTTTCAACCTTGCCCATGCTGATGTTCGCATAGATCTCATCATTCGCATGAGTTAACTGCTTCATGCTACCATCTTTTAATTGAACCGTGTACAATTCTGTTGCGTGATTCATGTCCTGACGGGTGACAACCACCGTAGTCTTCGTGTGACCAACAATTCCATTCACATCGAACTGACCGTTTGTAATCTGCTTAATTTCAATTGGTTTTTTAGGTGATTTAGGCAATTCAACTTCAAACAATTGAACGGTTCCATCTACTGGAGCTATGAAGTAGATCTTCTTCCCGTCGTTCGACCAATGAAAGCTATTGACAGTGCCATCCCAGTGCTCAGTAAGGTTTGTCTTTTTTCCTTCGAATGAGATGATAATGTCGTTTTTGTCGGATTCATATCCATCGCGTTTCATTTGAAGCCATGCCAACGTACCAGTCGAGGAAAAAGCGGGATGGGTATCATAACCAGGATTTTCAGCAGTAATATTTGAGGTCGCTTTTGTTTTAATGTTGTAGCTGTAAATATCTGAATTGGTACTTGTCGCGTAAGCTTTTCCTGCTTTCTTTTTCGCAACGTAAAGTACATGCACACCATCGGGACTCCAGATATAGTCTTCATCGCCCCCAAATGGTTGTTGCGGACAATCGTATGGCTCTTTTGGCATTAAATCGATGCGTTCCTTTGTAGAGGTGTTCTCTATGAATACGTGATTGTAAACGCCGTCTTCCCAAGTATCCCAGTGACGGTAGTTTAGATCATTGTAGATCTGCACATTCGATTCTTTCAGCATCGGGTAATGGTCGACACCACTAACATCTGTTATTTTCACTCCGTCTACAACTAATTTCCAAGTTCCGTCTGGGGAAATTTTAGAATCTCCGACAATGAAATCTGAGTAATCACTAATCTCTCTCGGTGTTCCTCCGGTGATTGGGATTACATACATTTTGGTCGTTCGTGTGTTTTCCAGCACATTAACTTTGGATACCGAGTAAATTACATTTTGCTGATCGGTTGAAATACCAATTGGGGAAACGCGGTTGAGTTCCAAAAGTGTGGTTGGGTTCATTGTCGTTTGAGCAGCCGTTGAACCGCAAACAAGTAGCGTTAAACCAATAAAGGCATGAGAGAAATAATTTTTCATAGTCAATTTGTTCAATCCGTAAATTTAAAAATTAGAATCAACTTTCGAGCCATTCGGGTGAACGAAACAGATGATTTAACGAAAGGTATTGAATCTGACTTAGGATTTATTGCTCAATCGGTCCTGGTTTGAACTGCACACCTTTATTAGCGATGTTGGGAAAGAAATACTTAAAATCAATAGAGAGAAATGAACCATCGACTTCTTCTATGCTCATGCTTTTATATCCTTGATTTTCATACTGCACAATCATATCGAAAAGTGGAGCAAATGGAACGTTAGCAGATCCGCCAAGGTAGAAGAAACCGTTTTTTTCTGTGCGAAATTCAAAACCGAAATTGGCGTTAAAATCAAATCCAAACTTGTTTATAGCGACTCCAGCATGTCGAAATTCATTATTACCACCTGGTTTGGTCAGAATTCCTACGTCTGTTGGTTTGAAATTCACAGCAATTCCCAATGAGGCATTTGAATACCATTTTTCAGAAAGTTTGATGTAAAATAAAGCGTTGATGGGAACATTATAGGATATAAAACTGAGGTCATTCTCGGCATTTATAGATGAGTCAGGAATAGACATCCCAACATCAAAGTTTCGTTGTACAAAGTTAATTCCTGTTTCTAACGCAATGAGTTTTGTCAACCCTGCACGCACGGTTCCTCCAAATGAATAACCCAGTGTTTGTGTAAGTGTAGAAGTGTATTTGATTGTTTCGCCAGCGTTTTCTGAGAAATTAGTGACAGAAGAACCAATAAACTGCGTGGGAAAAATAGGACGGATTTGCAACCCAAAGTAGGAGGGAACTTTTGCTCTCTTTTGTTGCGCGTTTGCACTAAACGCCAACAGGATTAGTATGAATACAATAGATTTCTTCATTCGCCTAGAACGCAAAGAACGCAATTTTATTCCGTAACTGAGTTGTTATCACTCTGATTATTGTATGATTGGTGGAGATTATTGTGCGAACGGAGTTTTTTTTGTTGCTCGCAATAACCCAAAATGGCAACAGTCAACATAATTGCTGAAATAATCATAATAGGGTAACGTATAAGTTTGACAGGAATGAATGGTTTTTTGTGCTTTGCTTCGACACGGTAATTAATTTTTTCGGTTACCTTGAAGTCGTTCTTGTGAATTCCAAACAGTAGATACGTTCTACCCCGTTTTTCTTCTTCACCTTTTTCGAACCAGATGTTCAGCTCAGTCAACTCAAGTTCGAAGCTTTCCGCGCGTTTTGGATCCACAAAGCGGAAAACAATATAATTGGGATTGGATGGATGTTTCACATAGTTCACCAACCCTAAATCGATGGTATGGTCTATTGGGTTTTCCATTCTGTCGTGTATTCAATCGGTTTTCTATGTGCTTTTGGCCATTCAATAGCTGGGTAACCAAGGTAAAACAATCCCAAGCATTTGTCCTTTTCGTTCAATTGCAGAAAGTTGTTCATTTGTTGAGAATAGATCAGTTTTGGCGTCGACCAAAATCCACCTAAACCATAGGCAGTTGCTGTCAAATGCATGTTTTGAATAGCACAAGCTACAGCTTCAATCTCCTCGATTTCTAAAATCTTTTCTTCACGCTGGCGTTCCATGCAGACTGCTATCACAACGGATGACTTCAGCGGTCTAGAGATTAGTTTCCCCAATTTCATATCGTTTTGAAGTTCGGTTGGAGTTAATTCCAAATACGTTTTCCCTAGGAAATCACTTAATGTTGTCAGTCCATCCTCCATGAAGACTTTAAATCTCCAGGGTTGAGTATTTCCATGCGTGGGTGCCCATTGTCCGTTAGTAAGAATCACTTCTACTTGTTCACGGTGCACTTTACGATCGCTAAATTGCTCAGGATAAATTGTTCTTCGCTCGCGAATTAATTCGTTAATTTCTGATAAATTGAAACGCATACCTTGGTTTTAAGTGCAAAGATAGTAGAATCATGTTTAGGAGTTCAATGTTTAGATTAATAGAACCATGACTTTAAGAGTCAAGAGTCAAGACTTGTTCATTCGAAACGTCTTAATACTCCCTCTTTTTCCTAAGTGTCACTAGTCTGTCTCGGACATGGAAATTTTAATTAAATACACTATTAAATTCTTTATAGAGGAAATAGATGGTCTTTACATCTTGACTCTTAAAGTCTTAATATCTTAACTAATGTTCTGTATCATCACGCTCGTTTTCCTTTAACCAAGCCTTCTTTAAATTGTAAAGAGTTTCACCGATGGACTGATATTGACCGTTGGGTGTTGGACCAAGAGCAGGACTGGCAACGACGTAACCCACTGCATCGATTAAGGTGTATTGTGGGAAGCTTTCTACTGCGTAGTTTTTCCAAATGGAATTGGAACTAGGTAAACTATATATATCCCACTCAATTTGCTCCAATTGCTTTTTGGCTTTTTCCGAGAGTGATTTTTCTTTGTACACCGAAATAAATTGAACATACTTCCCATACATTTGTTGTAGTTCAACCAAAAGTGGTATTTCTTTCACGAGTTGCTCACTTTCAGGATCAAAAAAGTGAATGTAAATATGCTTGTTTGAATAGTTGAACAATGTCTTTGTCGGTTTTCCTTCTTCAATCAATACAAAATCCGGAGCTTTTCCACCTGGGTTAAGTGAAGTGATTCTGCGTTGCATGTTTTGTGCGATTTCTTCGTGTTCTTTGAATAGACTCCGTTTACCTAAACTATCGAGAATCGTAATGATATTCGTCTCAGGGAATTCACCAGAAACATATTCTTCGGACAAGGATTGAATCATTATGAGTTCTCGTAAACGTAGGTTGGATAGGGTGTACTCTCCGCCTAATGCTTTCATTACAAGGGTTGGACTGCTCTGCAATACGGCTTCGTATACTGCTTGATTCGTTTCAGTGGACAGTCGTGGAAGTAACTTTTGATAGAAGCCAAGCATATATTCCATGTAAGCTTCATTGGTGTATTCAACGGGATTTCGCTTGAGGTAAAAATCATACTTCTCGTAGCGATTTCTTTCTGCTGCATGCTGAATATTGTCCAATCCAGCGATGGTGAATTTTACGTACGTTTTAAAAGAATAACTGGTATCATTTTTATAAGCCTTTTCAACATTAGCTTTGAAGCGATCTAAACTTTCCACAAATCCTTTGGCATCCGTTCCTTTCTTATGAAAATTATTTCCAACGAAATTATCTGTCCACCGCTGAAAGCTAAGCAGTTTATAATTGATGTCTGTGCTATCTAGATCGAAAAATGCAATTTCGACATTGTTCCCCGCTGGACGGTAGGGGTCAAATTTATCTTTTTCAGGAAAGAAAATGGAGTAGTTTGCATTCGGTTGTACGAATAAAAAACCTTGGTTATTTCCAGATTTAACAATGATTTTTTTTATTCCGCTGGTGTTAAACTGCAATTCGAACGTACTGTCACTTTGCACAGTGGAAGTACTGATGATTCGTTCCAATTTACTTAGGTAATCTTTGTATTCGTAGACCTCTACGTTTTGTCCGACGTACGCTGGAGCGATACCAGAAATTTTGACTGTTTGAGCAAAAACGGCAATAGGTAGCACGAATAGAAAAGAAAAAAGGATCTTCATACACTTAGTTTTTTCGAGTTGTTGAGTACAGTAGCACATATTGTACCACACCCAATTTAAACGAGTAAATCAGGGTTTGTTACAAAGCTGTCGATGGGGCCGCCATTGCTATGTATTTCACGAATAATAGAAGAATTGATGGCTGAATAGCGTTGCTCCGTTAAGAAGAACACGGTGTCAATTCCCGAAATATCGTAATTCATGTGTGCAATTGATTTTTCGTATTGAAAGTCTTTCGAATCGCGCAGTCCACGAATAATATGTGTGGCACCAATTTCCTTGCAGAAATTTACCGTTAATGTTTGAAATTTCTCTACGCGAACGTTGGGCAGATCAGCAAACAAGGATTCAATATGTTTGATTCGTTTATCCAGATCGAACATGTATGCCTTCTTCGAATTTACACCAACACCAATGATTACTTCATCGAAAACGTGCAGACTTTTATGCACTACTGCTTCATGTCCCTTCGTAAACGGATCAAATGAGCCTGGAAATAAACCTATCTTCATGTCTTTAATGTGTTTTCAAAAAAACTAAAGTGTACATTACCATATGTACGTAAAAATTGGAATTGGGTTATGTTTTCAAGGTTGACATCCCGTGAGTGTTCAATAACAAGAACGCCATTTTCATTCAAAAGTTGTCGTTCAAAAACGATTCTCACAATTTCTGCGTGTAATTCATACTCGTATGGAGGATCTGCAAAAATCACATCAAATTTAAGATCAGTACCTGCAAGAAATTTTAAAAGATCGGCCTTAATAATTGTCAGTTTATCTAAGCAGTCTAAATCTTTCGCAACAGATTTTATGTGTCGAACGCAGTTGTAGTTGGAATCCACTGCAATGACTTCACCGCATTCTTGAGATAAAAATTCAATCGAGATGTTTCCCGTCCCTGCACACAGATCCAATATTTTTAAATCAAACATTTGATAATGATGATCGAGGACATTGAACAAGCCCTCTTTGGCAAAATCTGTTGTTGGACGTGATGGAAAACCTTTCGGAAATTTATACCGTCTAGTTTTATAAAGTCCTTTAATTATACGCACAGTTGGTGGGCTTTAAGAATGTAATTGTCTGGATTGTTTACCTCAAACAACTTTAATTCAGAGATCCGCTTTGCGTCCTCCGTAAATTTTTTCAGTACATCGGGAATGGAACCAACACCAGCAATCAAATCGATGTTTCCTTTTTCATTCAGTAGCTCCTTTTGTTGAAGCACAAATGATGTATGGTAAAGAATATCGTCGTGGGATTGATAATCGAAGGTTGAATAGAAAATCAGTTCATTGTGTTTGGAAATCATCAATAAAAAGAATGTGTTGTATGTGACAATGGACAACTTCAGTTTGAAACTGTTTTCGTTCATCACGTTTCTCAAAAGCAAAGATCCTTCGTGTTGCACGACAATTCGTGGGAATTTGAGAACAAAATAGCGTTTGATCCAGTCGGGGATTTCATACACATTGACGATGCTTAATTCCGAAATTCGATTGTAGTCGACACCGTGCTCAGATTCTCCAAAACACAATTCAAAGAGACTTTTGGAGTCGGATTCGCTGAATACAGCGTTTGGAATTAGCGTTGTTTTATTGGATGACCAAGACAAGGAAATATCATCAAATTCAGTTGTGAAGTACCCGTGCGTTTCAAATTCACTAGTAATTTGATCCTTTATTGCAGCTTCATCCGATGAATTGAATGAAACTGAGCAACTAGTTGAAAAAATTCCGTTTTTTGAAACAACGCAATGAAGACCATCAGCAGCTACTTGTATAGCAAGGTGACTCCCCATTACAACTTATTCATTTTCCCAAGAACCGGAAGTATCGTTGGTTGATAATGAACCAAAGGACATTTCCTCTTGATCATCGTTTTTACCTTGAATATCAGCAAAAGGAATCATACCAGAAACGCGAATTGCTGGATAAAAAGTTTCACCCACTTGTACAGAGTCTTTTACTTCCATCGTCCATTTTTTCTTTCCTCCAGTGAAAGGGATGTATGGTAGCGAATCGGCAGAAAATCTTTTGAAACCAGCTTTCTCTCTAGCGTCAACATAGGCTTTACCCTCAAATTTACTTTTGTACAAACTCACACGTACTGTATCTCTCTTAAAGCTTTTGAAATCTTTCTCCCAATTTGGACCCTCTTTCCATTTAGATAATAGATAAGCCTCTTTCTCTGTCATGTTGTTGTCAATAGGAGGATTATTGGTATACAAAAATTTATTTTCGTCAACTGTAATCTTTCTCGATGGAACAACACCTTGTGCATCTACAAAAGGAATGGTTCCATTCTTTGCAAAATCGATCAATTCGTCCCAATCTCCAATGTACTTTCCTTTCTCAGCAGCATACGCTTTTTGAATGAAGCGAATATCTTCTAGATTTTGTTTTGCTTGACTTTTACATTGCTTATAATTCGCGTTATACGTAGCAGTATCTTTTACGCTGGTGTACGACATAACTAAAGTTATAATTCCAGCTATACCAGCAGCAATTCCAAATACATAAACCATTCCAGATTTAATGGAACCAGTGCTGTAGACAATACTTAAGCCTCCTGCAATAAACATTAGGACAGATGCCATCATGAACATGGTACCCTGTCCGTTCATCGCTCCAAAAATTAAAATAAATAATCCTAGAACAAAAAAGATAACTGGAACTGAATATTTTTTCAATAAGACTGAAAGATTGCTGGTCATACTATTATCGTTTTACAAATTGATTTCAACAAAACTACAATTTTTTCGATTTCATGGACTGTCATTGAGTAGTTTTTTTAAACCTTTTAATCAATGGTTGCTATATCTAATTCTTAAATGAGGCTTCGAAACGAAATAATGCGTTTAGAATTACTCGGGAATTTCATTCTTTTTACCGCAGAGGCGCAGAGAAATTTTAATTGAATTGCAGATTTTGTGTTGATTCTCTTCGTTCAAAAATATACAGTAAAACGAATTGCAAATAATTTAGAAACCATATGCGAATAGAACCAATTTCACTAGATTAGTTAAAAACAAAAATAAAATGACAGAAAATCAAGTAACTGAAATAATTATTGGGGCATCAATCGATATTCACAGAGCGCTCGGTCCAGGACTTTTGGAGAGTACTTATGAAGCTTGTCTTTTTTATGAGCTTGAACAAAGAGGACTTTGGGTAAACAAGCAAGTAGCTTTACCTGTATCCTATAAAGAAGTTGAGTTGGAGGTTGGTTATCGGTTAGATTTATTGGTTCAAAATAAGGTAGTTGTCGAATTAAAATCTGTCAAAGAACTTCTTCCCGTTCACACTGCTCAACTGCTAACGTATTTAAAACTATCGAATCACCGATTAGGCTTGTTGATTAACTTCAATGTAGCAAAATTAACAGATGGGATAAAACGAATTGCAAATGACTTATAAACTACCTACGCCCTCTGCATATCTGCGGTGTAAATTACAACAAAGCTTATGACAAACCACTTAAACACTCTGCGCCTCTGCGGTAAAAAATACAACAACCAAAGCTTTAAACAAATGACACGTAACTCCTCTGCTTCTGTGGTGAAAAAGAACAAACCAAAAAGTACAGTTTATTTCTTGACAAAGTCTAACTTCGCTTTAGAATAAATGTAATGATACAAGAGTCTTTTTACACCACGTTTTTAGCGCATTTTGGTCAGACGCCAACTCCAAGTCAATCCACCCTTTATACGGAACTAGAAAAATTCATGTATAAGCATAATTCGAAGGAATTATTTCTTATTAAGGGATATGCTGGAACTGGAAAGACATCTGTTTTGTCTGCATTTGTTCAATCGTTGCAAACTTTTAATGTTCAAACCATTTTATTAGCTCCAACCGGAAGGGCAGCAAAAGTCTTTAGTTTGAAAGCAAAAAAGGATGCGTTTACCATTCATAAACATATCTATCAGCGTAAATCGAAGGTGGATTTAGGAGCAGGATTGGGATTGCGAAAAAACTTGTTTAAGCATACTGTTTTTTTTATCGATGAGGCTTCAATGATTGGCGATTATACGCTAACCAAAGGTGAGGTGAATCAACGAAATTTGCTGGAGGACATCATTGAATATGTGTTTTCTGGGGAAAACTGCCGACTGGTGATGATGGGTGATGAAGGTCAGTTACCACCTGTTGGAAGCGATTTCTCTCCCGCTTTGAACAAGGAATATTTAGAGAATCACTTTCCGATGATCGCTGTCACGGAATGTCGATTGACAGAAGTATTGCGCCAAGCGGAAGATTCCGAAATCCTCAGAAATGCGACGCTTTTGAGAAATACAAACTGGGTAGATTATCCGAAATTTGACATCAAACCGGGTGGAGATTTGATTCGCTTGAATGGGTTGGAATTACAAGACCAGTTAGAATCGAGTTATTCCAATGTCGGGGGAGAGGAAACGATATTGATTACACGCTCTAACAAACAAGCGAATGCCTACAATCAACAAATTAGAGGACGAATTTTGTGGTACGAAGAAGCTTTGTGCTCTGGAGACATCCTTATGATTGTCAAAAACAACTATTTCTGGTTGGGAGAGGATACAAAAATAGGTTTTATTGCGAATGGAGAAATGGTGCGGATTGTTCGGGTTCAGAAAATGGAACACTTGCACGGATTTGAGTTTGCACACTTGATTGTACGTTTTGTCGATTACGAAGAGTTGGGAGAAGTGGAAGTGATTATTCATACCGAATCACTTACTGTCGATGCACCTTCTTTGTCACGAGAGCGAATGAAGGAACTGTTTTTTTCAGTTGAAAGAGATTACGGTCACATCCGTGAAAAGAAAAAACGCTATGAAGCAATTCTAGCAGATCCTTATTTCAATGCGCTGCAGGTCAAGTATGCGTATGCAGTGACTTGTCACAAATCGCAAGGTGGACAGTGGAGTGATGTTTTTATCGATCAAGGTTACATTACCGAAGAAACGCTCAATGCCGATTATTACCGCTGGTTGTACACGGCGTTAACGCGTGCCACGAATCGCGTTTATTTGGTCAATTTTTCAGATGAATTTTTTAGTTGATTTCTACTAAAAACTTGACAATCGAACGGAAGTCCTACCCAATGAGATTTTTGCTTTCAGCCATTCTTTATTAAATCGATCGATCACGATTTTTGCTTCTTCTCGTGTTAAATACTGTCCAGCCAAGACGTTTAACTCTGATTTCAGCGCATTGAGTATGGCTGCGGTACGGTAAGCACTCAGCGCATCGTTTTTCGAAAGACCGTATTTTGTCATCACACTTGCCAATTCTTCATTGGTGACCTGAATCGAAGAATTAACGGGATCTGTAAACGAGTTTACTTCTAATAAAATCGTACGATCGATGTGGATCAGTACTTCTGATTTACGCAAACGCAGAAAAGTACTATCCATTTTGCTTTCCGAAGGATTCCCTGGATAACGTGCTAATTCAGTCGGTTTTTCATCTTTTATAGTTTGCACTCCATTCCACTTGCCAATTCCCTGACCGCGTGCTATGATTTCAAATGGAATTCTTTTGTCCAGCATTCCTTCAAAGAAAACCCGCAGAGCGACACTATCTTTTTCGTGAAACAATTTCCCCGGCAACTCCCATTTATCTGACTCAAAAACGTCATAGAGTTCTAAATTGATACGCGCATCATAATTTGGAGCAGCATCCATCAAGTTAATATGGAGCATCACTTCATCTGCTAATTTTGATAAACACGATTCTGGAATGGCAATCAGTCGGACTTCAAAATCTTCTTGAATAGTAGAAGGCGGGAATTTAAATTCTTGGGTGAGAATATCAAAAGTCGTTGAATCTTCGAATGTATACAATCCATCTTGTTCGGTAAACGTCGCCCAGCGCAATCCCATGATTTGTTTAAAATTATCCAATCGTCGCTGGTAAATCGCCATTAAATCTACCGCTTCAGCTTTTTGTTCTTCTAATTCTTTTATTTTCCTTTTGTACGCTTCAAACAAATCGTACAAACCAACAATCGTATTCTGTAGTTTTTTGCGCTCTTTACGGTTTGAACTTGTTGTAGGTGTTCCGTCAAAACTCCCCGAATTAGATTTAATCGCCTTCTTTTTTGATTTTTTGACATTTCGAGAAGGTTTAGAAGAGGTAGTAATAGGAGAATATCCCAAATCGCTGTATTCCTTTTCCCGCTTTTCGATTTTTAACTCAGTCGCGTCTTTCTTCTTGGTATTGTAGTCAATCCAGTAATCAAATCCCTTCTTTCCATAAATCATTTCATGGAGTTTGGCAATCTTATTAAACTCTAAATCGTTGATGATCGCTTGAAAAGTCGTTCCTTCCGCAAAAGAGGAATCTGGTGACAAAAATCGTGTGTCTCTTGCTCCAAAGAGGTGATAATTCAGTCCATTTTTCTCGATGACAACCGTGGTTTGTTTTTCGGAGTTGTATCCCCACACATCAAAATGCAGATTGGTGTACTTGTTTTCTCCCGTCGTTTTGAAATTATTTACGGTGTAGCGCATGGATTCAATTTCTTCTGTCACTTTTTTCTTTTCCTCGGTTTTTTCAATGTACAATTGATAAGGAAATAATCCAACAGCTTTGGGTAGGCCTCGGTTCCAACGTCCTTTTTCATCTTTTTCTCGTTCTTCCAACAGACCTTCGGTATTACTTCCATCACCTGCAGCGACAAGTACATTTTTAAAATAATCGGCTTGACCGCCTAGAGCTTTGTAAATTTCAAAAGCACGCTTTTCTACGTATTTGTTGATGGCATCATTGATTGCATTTAGTGTCACTAGTTGGTCGTTGACAGTAAGAAACCGAAGTGCTTCGAGATGCATTTTTTTATCACCCAACGTCATGTTTGGATTCATCACCACATGAATCTTCGGATGAGGTTGATTTTCTTCCCCTTTCATTTTTGTCGCATTGGGTGGAAGTTGTTCCATCAGCAGGGATTCAAAATAATCGTATTCGTTTTTATAGTGTTTTAAATCGTCTGGATCATCTCGCTTTGCCTGAAGAACATTATTCAGTTCCCATACGGCCATTTTATTGGCAGCTTCAGCAATAAGCCCTTTTGCCGATTTAGCAATTTCTGCTTTGCGAATTATGAGCAAATCAGGTTGATTGATAATTAATAGCTCGATGGAATCGTAATTGATAGACTTGTTGGGAAAGAGGATTTCTGGACCTTGGTAATCGAAAAATCGCCCAAAGTTATTGTTTAGAATAGGGCTTTTTTTAACGACATGAAACAAGTAAGCACGTTCTTCTGGACTTAGCCCTTCATTGATTTGAGCAACTGAATGAATTGAAAGAAAGCAAAATAAGTAGAGTAAAAAATGCTTCATGTTTAAAAGTTGATGTTTAGAGCCTAATTTAATTGGTGCTTTTTGCAGTTCGAATATAACAAGAAAACACCGTTTTGTAACAGTGTTTTTAAACGATATCATTTTTTCATAAAAAAAGCCCCTCTTTCCGAAGAAGGAGGGACTTTTTCACATTTCTAGTTAAGAGAATGTATATTATTTTTTCACAATGGTCTTTGTAGTGCTTGTCCCATTGTCAGAAATCTTCACGAAGTACATTCCATTTTCAAATGTAGAAACATCTAATGTGGAACCATTTGATACAGCTGTAGTCATTAAAACACGACCATTTTGGTCGATAATAGCGGCAACGGCATCATTACTAAGTTCTCCTGAAATTGTCACAATATCCGAAGATGGATTTGGTGAAACAGTGAAATCAATTGATGAATTTTCGTTTACTCCAACATATTGCATTGGGTCATTTGCATAAAGTACAATTGTCTCAGCATTGTTAAGTATCAGTGAGTTAATTTCTACACTCGCAATAATTAATACTGGTAAGTCTGAATTAGACAGGTTATAATACTCGTAAACTGTACGCTTAATAATAACATCTCCAGCCATGCTCGTATACGATGAATCTGAAGATTTTAAACGAATTACATCTGTCAAAGAGACTCCATTTGGTAAATTCAGGGTACCTTGACCGTCAATAGTCACTTCAATTTCTCCTGATAATGGTGTCGTTCCAGCTGGTGAATAAAGTGTACCACTATACGCATCGGTAAAAGAATCGCCATTAGAAAATGGATACTCAAGTAGTTTAGCTTCATTTACATCAAATGTAGCAATCACGTCACCGATGGTAGGTTCACTAAACACAAATCCTTGAGATGAGCGCTCAGAAGCTGTAGAAGTATAAAAAGTTGCAATGTTCACACCCAATACCATAGTTTTCTCAGAAGTCGGGAAATCACTAGCGAAAGGGTCTGTTGTCGCGTCTCCAATCACATAATTTCTTGTCTCACCATAGTAAGCCGCCAATCCTGTGTAGTCCCAAGTTACACCAGCACCAGTTGTATTTTCATAATTCACAATAAATGAATCACATAAGAACATGGTTTGGTCTGTACCAATGGCAGGTTCATTCGCCTGAGTAAGGGTTTGTGCGCTGCCAAAAAAGGTTAGAGTTAATGCAGTAAAAAGTAAAGTTTTTTTCATAATTGTTTTTTTGTTTTGCCAAACTTAGTCATTTTAATTTTTTCATTAAAAAAGAGTGACCATTAAATAGTTATAAATTTCACAAAGAATATATCTTTGACACACACCAAACGAATGTAACCGCAAAATGGTTGGAGAAAATAGGATTAAAAAATACATTTGGTCAGTAATAATTGTGTTTACACTAATTACTGGATTTTTAGGCTACCACATTTCGAACATTCGTTTCGATTACAACTTCGAAAATTTCTTTCCAGCGGACGATGAAGACACTGATTTTTTCTTTGAGTACCGCAACAATTTTAGCTCCGATAATGATTTTTTATTGATTTCGGTCGAAAGCGAGAACGGAATTTTTAATCGGTCATTTTTAGAGAAAGTAGAGCGTTTTAGCTCGGAGCTGAGTACCATAAAGCATGTAGAATCGGTGCATTCCATTACAAATGAAGAAGAACTGTTCATTTTCCCCGGTGGAACGTCGACTTCGAAACCCTACATCGATTTTAATGATTTTGATCCATCACGGGATTCGACTCGAATTTTCAAAAATGCCGAACTCATTAATACCTTCGTCGCTGCGAATGGAAAAGTGCTCTGTATTTTTTTGAAACACGAAGATTATCTTTCTAAGAAGAAAAGCGATGGTCTAATTGAAGATATTAACGCGGCAACGAAAAAAGTCGAACTCGAAAACGTAAGAATCGCTGGCAGAACAATTGGACAAGCCTACTACATCAACAAAATGATTGTGGAATTGACCTTGTTTGTTGGACTGAGCGTGTTCCTTATCATTCTCTTTTTAGTCATCGCCTTTAAGTCGATTTGGGGTGTAATTATCCCCCAAGTGGTCATTGTTTCTTCAATGGTTTGGGTAGTAGGAGGAATGGGATTCTTTGATGAACCAATGAACATTATTTTAACCGTTTTACCTTCCATCATGTTTGTGGTCGGAATGTCAGATGTTATCCACCTAGTTTCAAGGTACCTTGACGCACTGCGCGATGAAAAAGATGTGCTTACTGCTATTAAAGTCGCTGTGCGGGAAGTTGGATTTGCGACCTTGTTGACATCTATAACGACGGCGATTGGTTTTTTCTCCCTGTATTTCGTACGTGTTCAGCCTATTCAAATCTTCGGGATTATCATGGGAATTGGTGTTTTGGTCGCTTTCGTGCTGACGTTTTTAGTCCTACCCGTGCTATTTTACCTATTTCCAGGACCAAAATTCGTTCGGAATTCTACAAAAGAACATTTCTGGAAAAAATACCTAGAGCGCGGATTCATTTTTATTCTTAGGAAAAGGAGGGGGATTTTAATTGTATCAGTTATCGTCGCAGCAGTCAGTATTTTTGGAATGCTCAAGGTGGAAACGAACAATCTTATGATGGATGATTTGAAGCCGACCGTCCAGCTCAAAAAAGATTTCGTGTTTTTTGATGAGAACTTTGGCGGGATTCGACCGTACGAACTGGCAATTACGATTAAGGATACGACAAAGAACGTTTGGGACAAGGAGGTTTTGCAAACATTGGATAGCGTAGAAATGTATTTAGAGAACACCTTTGGTGTGACGGTAAAAACTTCTTTGGTAAAAGCGATGAAGACCTTGAATCGTGCTTCACACGCAGGAAATCCAAATGAGTATCAGTTGCCGAACACGTCGAGTAAAATTCGCTCGTTTAGAAGAAACCTGCGCATTGCAAATCAAGGTCAATTTTTACGAATGTTCGTCGATTCAACGGAACAGATTACGCGCATCAGCGGTGGAATAGGAGATATAGGAAATCAAGAAGTAGCAGCGAAGGATAAAGCGTTTAGAGAATTTCTGAAACAGCATGATCTGAACGGTGCCATCGAATACAAAACTACTGGAACGGCGTACTTGTTGGATAAAAACATGCGCTATTTGGCTGTTAGTCTGGTCAAAGGACTGGGAGTCTCAATATTAATCGTCGCATTGATTATCGCCTTGGTCCATCGTTCATGGATAATTATGCTCATTAGCGTCATTGCCAATGTATTGCCCTTGTTGTTCATTGCCGGTTTTATGGGGTATGTGGGCATAGAACTAAAAACCAGTACTTCCATTATTTTCACCATCGCATTTGGAATCGCAGTCGATGATACCATTCACTTCCTTGGTAAGTTTAAGTATGAATTGATGAAAGGAAAAGGAAAATTGTATGCGCTCAAACGTACGTACATGACAACAGGTAAGGCGATGATCTTAACTACGTTGATTTTAAGTTCAGGATTTTTGCTACTGGTGTTTTCAAGTTTCTTAGGCACGTTTTACATGGGACTTCTATTGTGCATCACGTTCCTGGTAGCGCTGATTGCAGATTTGACATTGCTACCAGTGCTGTTGCTGATTTTTTACAAAGAACGAACACCAAAGAGCACCCCCAATTAATTTTTTAACTTTGAGCTCTTTATGCTGCGAAACACAACCACAATATGACTAAATTAACGAAGAAGCCATCATTTATTTTAGCACTCGTACCCATTGTGGTTCTTGTAATTTTGTTGTTTTTCAACGTGAAAATTTATGGGGAAGACGCGACATACGGTTCAAATCAAATTGCGCTTATTATCGCCACAGCAGTGGCGGCATCCGTGGGAATTAGCCTCGGTTTTAAGTGGAAAGCACTGGAAAAGGGAATCGTTAAGAGCATAAAATCAGCGCTTCCGGCAATTATAATTTTACTTTTGATTGGTGCACTGGCTGGAACATGGATGATTTCTGGCGTGGTTCCTACGATGATTTTCTATGGGTTAAAGATTTTGAATCCAACTATTTTTCTTGTGGCTGCTTGTGTTGTGAGTGCAGTCGTTTCGGTGGCGACAGGAAGTTCATGGAGTACCATTGCAACGGTCGGTTTGGCGTTGATTGGAGTAGGAGAAGCGCTTGGTTTTCATCTGCCGCTGGTCGCAGGAGCAATTATTTCAGGAGCGTATTTTGGAGATAAAATGTCACCATTATCAGATACAACCAACCTTGCGCCAGCAATGGCAGGAACAGATTTGTTCACACACATTCGCTACATGGCAAAAACGACCATCCCATCGATTTCCATAGCACTGATCATTTTCTTGATTCTAGGTTTTACGACATCTTCCAATTCAAACGCAACTGACGTACAATACATTTTAGACACCATCGAAACAGAATTTTATATTTCACCCTTGCTTTTACTAGTGCCAGTGGTGGTTATTTTTCTCATCATCAAAAAGGTGAGCGCCGTTCCAGCACTTTTTATTGGAACCATCTTGGGTGCAATCGTCGCAGTGATTTTTCAACCAGAACTGATTGTAAAAGTCTCAGGTGTCTCAGGTGATTACCTTTTCGCTTCCTACAAAGCTTCAGTAGATTCCATGTTTGGCAGTGTGAGCGTTTTGGAAGAAGGAAACAGCATGGAGCGTCTGTTGACAACAAAGGGAATGGAAGGAATGATGAACACTATTTGGTTAATCATTTGCGCTATGGCGTTCGGTGGAGTAATGGAAGCATGTGGATTGTTACAAAAAATTACCAAATCAGTGGTTTCCATAGCAAAATCAACAGGTTCACTCATTGCGACAACAGCTGGAACGTGCGTTTTTTTCAATGCCACGGCTTCAGATCAGTACTTAGCAATCGTTGTTCCAGGAAGAATGTTCGCTGATACGTATGAAGAGCGTGGTTTGGCACCTGAGAACTTAAGTCGAACATTGGAAGATGCAGGCACGGTGACTTCCGTTTTATTTCCATGGAATACATGTGGTGCGGCACAATCGTCTATTCTGCAGGTTGCGACAGGTGAATACTGGATGTACTGTTTCTTTAACTTGATCAGTCCGTTAATGACGGTGTTCTTCGGCTATTTCAACATTGGAATTAAGCGACTTCCAACCGCTAAGTAAACCAAAGAACTGATTGCTGTAGATTACTGCACGGTAAACTTCCGAATTCGTCCGAGTTTTCTTACTTTTGTATCCCGAAATCTGAATAAATATGTTTGAAAATTTAACGGAAAAGTTTGAAAGAGCGTTTAAAGTCCTAAAAGGACAAGGACAAATTTCTGAAATCAATGTTGCCGAAACACTCAAAGAAGTGAGACGTGCACTGTTGGATGCCGATGTCAATTTTAAAACGGCAAAGGAATTTACAACGACTGTTAAAGAAAAGGCCATTGGTCAGAATGTATTGACGTCGATTTCACCTAGTCAGTTGATGATTAAAATCTGCCATGAAGAATTGGTAGAATTGATGGGAGGAAATGAGGTTGATATCAACATCAAAGGAAATCCTGGAATCATTTTAATGTCAGGACTTCAAGGTTCTGGTAAAACGACTTTTTCGGGAAAATTAGGAAGTTACCTCAAGAATAAGAAAGGAAAGAACCCATTGTTAGTGGCGTGTGATGTTTACCGTCCCGCAGCGATTGACCAATTACATGTACTTGGAGAACAACTGGGTATCGAAGTCTTTTCAAACAAAGAAGAAAAGAATCCAGTTAAAATAGCGCAAGCAGCTGTTCAACATGCAAAAAGCAAAGGATTTAATGTCGTAATTATCGATACTGCTGGTCGTTTGGCGGTGGATGAGCAAATGATGAATGAGATTGCGGACGTGAAGAATGCAATTCAACCAACAGAGACATTATTTGTTGTGGATGCCATGACAGGTCAAGATGCTGTCAACACAGCGAAAGCATTTGACGAGCGGATCAATTTTGATGGTGTCGTACTTACAAAACTAGACGGTGATACCCGTGGTGGAGCCGCTCTGTCGATTAAATCGGTGGTCAACAAGCCAATTAAGTTTGTCGGTACAGGAGAGAAAATGGATGCCTTGGATGTTTTCTATCCAGCACGTATGGCAGACCGTATTCTTGGAAAGGGAGACATCGTTTCCTTAGTTGAGCGTGCGCAAGAACAATTTGACGAAGAAGAGGCGCGTAAGCTTCAAAAACGTATCAAGAAAAATCAATTTGATTTCAATGATTTCTTGGGGCAATTGCAACAAGTGAAAAAAATGGGGAATGTGAAAGACTTGATGGGAATGATGCCTGGAATGGGGAAAGCCTTAAAGGACGTCGAGATTGAAGACGATGCGTTCAAATACATCGAAGCGATCATTTACTCCATGACAGCTGCCGAAAGAGAAAATCCAGAAATCATCAATGGACCACGAAAAATCAGAATTGCGAAAGGAAGTGGAACAAACATCCAAGAAGTGAACAAGTTGATGAAACAATTTGAAGACACGAAAAAGATGATGAAAATGATGAGCAATCCTGCGAAAATGCGTCAGATGATGAAGCAAATGAAAGGAATGGGTGGCGGAATGCCGGGGATGTAATTTAAGTGATTCTATAAAGGAGTGAAATTTTTAGTTTCCTTATTGCTTTTCCTTGTTGCGGAGAATTCTTTAGCGCAAAATCATATCAATTTGATTAAGCCAAATGAAGTGGCCACTATTCTGTATCTTGAAAAAAAAGATGTTGTGAAATATCGTTGTCGCGTTGAAAATCAACATTTCAAAAATGGGAATAGTAAACCAAAATCAACACAAATTGCGAATTACGATCTTTTGTTAAAAGTAGAAGAGAGTACAGACTCTTCTTATGTTTTTCAATTAACTTATACGAATGTTGAAAGCGAAGAAGGCAACGACGAAATAGTATCTAGTATTCAAACGGAATTATTAAAATCTTTTGCGATTCGTTATTGCACAGATGAGTTAGGTGCATATGATTCGATTATTAATAAAAAAGAGCTTATTGATGTTTCATTAAAATGCCTTGATATTCTGGAAAAAAAGTTGAGTGGTAATGATGCGAAAAAATTAGAGGCTGTAAAACAAATAATTACAGATGAAGACAATATTGAAGCACTGTTCATCGAAGATATAAATATGATTCATAATTTGTATGGAATTCAGGCTAAATTAAATGAAAAAATAGATTTTGAACTAGAGTATCCAGCACTGGTGGGTATTAGTATTAGCGGAGACGGGAAGTTCGAAATCACTAACATTGATCCAGTTAGAGGGACTTGCACATTACGTATGGATCAACTGCCTAATAAAGAGGAGCTCGACAAATTAATGGAAGCGATTTTTTTTCAACTGGCTGGTGATGATTTAGATTATTCTCCACGGATTAAATTAACGTCCACACTTAATGTATCCTACAAGATGGATTTATCTAATGGCAAAATGGAGCAGATAAAATCCAAACAAGTAATTCGATTTAAGGAGGAAGGCAAAGAAGCGAAAAGAGTAATTACTAAGACCTATTCACTTCAGTAATTTGAGTCATTAAGGGTTTCACTAAAATGTAGCTTTTACTCAGGTTTAAAAATTATCAAATGAAAGGAATGGGTGGTGGAATGCCTGGGATGTAAAACCTAGTCGATTGCTCTAAACAACTGGTTCAGACCGTACAACATATTCTCTTCCAACAAATCCATGTCACCATCTGCGTTAAACAAGCGCTTTATATCGTTGACAAGCAACTGTAGATCAGTTTTGGAATAATTGAACTTTTCTAGATTGTAAAGTATTTTCTGAATGCGCTGATAATCATTGTCACCCTGTAACTCTTTGTGCACCTTACTGTACGACTCATTGGTCACCAATGTCCGAATAAACGCACGCTCTTCATCCGTTTTGATGTAATCTGCCTCAGCTGCATGCATTAACAAATACGCCTTAAATTCTTCTTTTGTCCAGTTGGTGTTAAACTCTTCCATGATGATTGTTTGTAGTTACTAAGATAGAAGATTTAGCTGAAAGTTTTGAGTTTAGAGTGTAGAATTTAAAGTGGGATCATTCTGAACTCTAAATTCTAAACTCTAAATTTTACGATCTAAAACATGATAGAAGTCATAATTACTTGATTTTCCATTGTTTAAATTCGCTTGTTTAACACTAAAATTTCGACCCATGCCATTCAATCGTTTTGATCATTCTATTCTTGGAGAAATTCGACCACGCTTTCAATTAAAAATTGACATAGAGGCAGAAGAGGCGCTGAATCATATCGAAAAGTGCATTCCAAAAGACGCGACTGTGGCTGGAGAAAAATCGAACAGTTACGTTTTTTTACGACTTCCTAGATCGCTTCAACATTACTGGTCGCCAGAGTTAACTATACGTATAGAAAAGGAAGAATTTACAGACTACACCACTGTATTTTGTTTGATAGGTCCAAAACAATCGGTGTGGGCAATGTTTATGTTTTTGTACGCAACGATATTTTTCGCTTCCACCTTTGCTGGGATTTACGGGATTGTCAAGTATCAAAATTCAGGTGATGCTTTGTGGTTATGGACAATTCCAGTGGGTATGGTGCTTACGCTTTCTGTATTTGTTACCTCTAAAATCGGACAACGTAAAGGCAGAGATCAAATGTTGCACTTGATTAGTTTTTTGTACCATTCGCTGGAGAAGGTTACGAAAGTGGAAAGGATAGCGTACAAATAGTTTCGTTTCAGTTATTGAGCAATAAAGTTGGTTATGCATCGTTTTTAAGCCATCAACAAAATAAAACCCGTGCATGAACTAACATTACTTAACTATTAAATAATACAATTTATGAAACGAGTAATGTTAGCTGTTGGAATTTCAATTTTAGTTCTAACAGCCTGTAAAAAGGAAAATCCTGCAATAATTCCACCTGAACAAACGCCAGCACCTATTTATGAATTTCCAACAAAACAAGGCTCCTATTGGGTGTATGATTGGAGCATTGTAGATTCTAATGGTGTTGAAACAAGTTTAAATATTGTTGATAGCGTATTCATATTAGGAGATACATTAATTAATGGTAATACCTATACAATTCACAAAGGGCAATACTTTGGTGGGAATTATTCAACGTATTTTCAAAGAGATTCTATAGGGTATATTGTCAGTAACCACGGAAATGTTGTGTTTACGTATGTAGATTTTAATACGCCTATTGCTTCTGGTCCATATGGATCTTGGGATTACTATACACGTGTATTAGAAGATGAAGCTACAATCACAGTGCCTGTAGGAACTTTTCAAGCTTTGGTTCTTGAATATTATATTTATAGTCCAAATGGTATGGCGATAAATAATTGTGGAGATATAGATTATAGTTATAAAACCTATATGGTGAGTGGAATAGGACAAGTATATCGTGAAGAACCAAGTTACACAGAATTCCAATCTCAGTGTAAGAAACAAGTTAGACGTCTTGTAGATTATTATATTCCGTGATAAAAAATGAGACTTCCTTATCTATCAAACAGGATGGGTTGTAATGTGATGCCCAGTTAAATATGTATTGCTTGCTCTATTTTAGACTATTCTGTGTAAATCTATTTGAGACAAGTAAGGTGTTTTGCGAATGATGTAACATGTCGCAAGTTTATATTGCGCCCCTTCAGGGCTAAGTTGTTTACTGTTTTCTAACGATGGACATTGTCCATCGTTAATAAATATCACCCTTTCAGGGCTTTAGTTCTAGTTTTGGAGAAGTCAGTACAAATTCTGTCAAGAAACTCACGCAGCCCTGAAGGGGCGACAGATCTTAACATTGGGCGCAGTCCGATGTTAGATATCGGGTTCTTTCCATTAGCCCTGAAGGGGCGAAATACTATTCAAACGTCTTCAACTCCACGTTATCCTCGGATACCTCCAAATACGTGTTGTAGTTGATCCATTCACCTAAGTTGAAATAAGTGGAATTTTCGCCGACTTTAATCTCCAACGGCAAGTGACGGTGACCAAAAATGAAATAATCATAATGCTCCGTTGTTAGCTTTTCTTTGCAATACTGAACCAACCATTCGTTTTCATCGCCTAGAAATTTCTCATCTGAACTGCCAGTTTTAGCGCGACTCGTTTTCGACGATTTATCCGCTAGCCAGATTCCAAAGTTCGGGTGAAGTCGCGCAAAACACCACTGACAGAATTTATTCGCAAATACTTTTTTCAGAAACTTATAGCCTTTGTCACCAGGTCCAAGTCCGTCGCCATGTCCAATGAAATACTTCTTTCCAAAAAACTCACGTTCGATGGGTTCTCGGTACAGTTGAACGCCTAATTCTTTTGGAAGGTAATCAAAGATCCACATGTCGTGATTTCCAGTAAAGACATGAACAGGAATTCCTTTATCGGTCAATTCTGCAATTTTTCCTTGAATGCGAGCGAAACCTCTTGGAATAGCACGCTTGTATTCAAACCAAAAATCAAAAAGATCTCCAACAAGAAAGATTTCTTCTGCTGTAGGTTCAATTTCGTTTAGCCAAGCAACAATCTTTTTTTCACGCGCCAGACTTGAAGCATAATCAGGAGCTCCTAAATGAAAGTCCGAAGCGAAGTAGATTTTTTTTGCAGGCTGGTCACTCATTATTTACCCAATAATCGCTCGAGTTCAGCTGTTAATTCAGCCCCTCTTAATTTTGTTTTGATGATTTTCCCTTCTTGATCTATCAAAACCGTAAATGGAATTCCTGAAACACCGTACAAGCGACCAACTTTACTCGACCACTGTTGTAAATCACTTACGTGATATGGCCATGAAAGATTGTCTTTTGCGATCGCAGCCACCCAGTTGTCGTAGCTTTTATCTAGCGAAACACTCATGACTGTAAATCCTTTGTCTTTGTACTTCTCGTACAATTCAACCACATGGGGATTCTCCTTGCGGCACGGTCCACACCATGAAGCCCAGAAATCGAGCAAGACAATTTTACCTCTTAAATCAGAAAGTTTCATGGTCGTTTTTTGATCCACCATTAATTCTTCGAAGTCAGGAGCTTCTTTTCCAGGAGCCATTTTATCGCTAGCAAAACGTTGTTGCTGTATCGCCTCAAAATTCTTTTGCAAAGACTGGATAGTTGGTGACTCACTAAATGATGCAACCAATTGATTCACGACATTTTCATAGCTCGCAAAGTCATTCTGGATATCGATGGTACTCAACACTGCAATAAGGGCAGGGGAGTTGGGATTCGTCGCAATAAATGAGCGCTGTTCGGCTTGGAATGCTTGGTATTCCCCGCGCATCATATTGGTAATTTCTCCGGCTTTATCAGGATTGGCTTTGATTACTGCTGTAGCAGAATCACTCTTGTTTTGCCAGTCTTGTGAGGTTCTAAGAAATTTATACATGTTCGAAGATGCTTCTGAATCGACAATATTTACAAACGCATTCAAATTTTTCCCATCACCATAGACCTTAATATCAGCTCCTTCTCTCAATATCAGATTGATGTTCGTCTCACCAACGCGCAACACGTAATAATCTGGATGAGGGACTTCCCCTTTAATTTCAAATGTTCCGTCTTTTTGGAATTTTGCTGTAAGTAAATCAGTGACTTGTTGACCTTGAAAGTGCGAAAGAATTGCTGTTTCTGACGGAGCGTTAAAAATGTTTCCAGATACTTTTACCTTAATTTGTGCTTGTGTGAATAACGAAACACATACCAAAGTAGCTAATGTAAGAATTCTCATAATTGTTTATTTTTCGAAGATTTCAATCAATTTCTGTTCCAAAGTACTACCTCGCAAACCTGTGGCAATAATTTTACCGTCAGGGTCGACCAATACCGTGTGTGGAATGCCGCTGAAACCATACAATTGTGGCATGGGAGACTTCCACTGAAGTAAGTCACTGACATGATTTGGCCAGATCAACCCATCCGCTGCAATTGCTGCTTTCCAGTCTTCGGCATTGTTGTCCAAGGAAACAGAAAAGACTGTAAATCCTTTGTTTTTATACTTGTTGTACAAACGCACAACATTCGGATTTTCCTTTCGGCAAGGTCCGCACCACGCCGCCCAAAAATCAATAAGCACATATTTTCCACGTAAGGAAGAAAGTCGTAATTCTTTACCTTCTGGCGTATTTAAAGCAATTTCGGGAGCTTGACGTTCGCCAGAGTTGTTGGCTTTATAATCGTTGTAAGCAATTTCTATTTGATACACTTGATTCGACATGTTTGTCGCCATTGGTGAATCTGGATACTTGCTTAAATAAGCATCAGACACTTTTCTGAGTACCTCTAAGTTCTTTGGATCCCAACCTTCAAATCCCATCGCTGGTGTTGCCGACGAAGATAAAACAAGATTAAAAGGATTTCCGGGATCTTTCTCCATGTTTTTAATAGCAAATGCATCGACTGAACTTTTAAGTTCCATGAATCGTTTGCTCAGTTCATCATCACTGATTTTTCCTTTCAACAACATCAATTCAGCTTGTTGAACGTGGAATTTCGAGAATACTTTCATGTATTCCGTCATCACCTTTGACCATTTGGTACCTTTCACTACTGGCGCTGTTTCAAACGTCGCAAAATTTCCTGTTATCTCGACCTTATCGTTAGGAACTAACGTTACAGGGATAATTTTATCGTTGGATTCACCCAAACGCAATTGATACAATCCAAATCCTGGGATATTTCCAACGATAGTGAATTTACCTTTGCCATCGGATTTCGCATGTGCAACATCTATATTACCTTGTTGACTGATTGCTTCCAGGTAGAAAGTAGTATTCTCCGCACCTTGGATTTCTCCATTGATGACAAAATTATCTTCCAATTCTTCCGTATCGTCCGTTGTATCTGTCGCGGTATCGTCACAAGACGTTAACAACAATAATGGAAGCAAGAAGATGATTAAATAGTATTTCATAGTTTTTCTAACGTTTGACGCATCAATTGATTTGCTGCCTTTGGATCTGCTTTTCCTTGAGAGATTTTCATCAGTTGACCCATAAAAAATCCGACCAATTGTTTTTCTCCGTTCTTATAACGTTCAACCTCCGCTGGATGTTGCTTTATCACGTCCTCAATAAATGTTAAAATAGAATCCTCGTTGGAATCTTGAATTAAATTATTCGCCTCCGCAATTTGGATGGCAGAAAGCTCTGGGTTCTTAAGCATTTCTGGAAATACTTTTTGCGAAGCGATCGAAGAAGATATTTTCCCAGAAGAAATGACTTCAATCAAGTCGGCAATTTTTGCTGGTTTCAAAGGGAACTGATCAATTTCAATTCCGTGGTGATTTAAGTATGATTTAACATCTCCCATCATCCAGTTTGCTGCAGCTTTGTAGTTGGAAGTATGTTTGATAACTTCTTCAAAATAAAGGGCAATCTCTTTGATGTCCGTCAAATTGTAGGCATCATACGGAGATAGATTCAGTTCCTTCGTGTATTTAGCAAAAAGTTCACGGGGCAAAGCAGGCATTTCTCGCTTAATGGCATCGATTTGCTTTTGATCGATCACCAAAGGTTGCAAGTCTGGTTCTGGGAAGAAGCGATAATCGTTTGCTGCTTCTTTTGAACGCATGGAAATCGTTGTACCATGCAATGCATCGAAAGAGCGAGTTTCTGCGACAATGGTTTCTCCGTTTTCAATTGCAAGAATCTGGCGCTCGATTTCAAAATCAATTGCTTTTTGCACGTTACGCATGGAGTTCATGTTCTTCACTTCGACTTTCGTTCCAAATTCTTTTGCACCTTTCAACATCACTGAAATATTTGCATCGCAACGCAAAGAACTTTCTTCCATGTTTCCATCGCAAATATCGAGGTAACGCACCAATTTTCGGACTTCTGTCACGTAGTTGTATGCTTCTGTGGAAGAGCGAATATCTGGTTCAGAAACGATTTCCAATAAAGGAACACCTGCACGGTTCAAATCGACCAAGGTATCGTACACATCAACGTCGTGAATGCTTTTTCCAGCATCTTCCTCCATGTGGATCCGTGTCAATCCAATCGCTTTCTCATTCCCTTCATCGTCTTTGATGTAGATTTTACCATTGGTGCAAATCGGATGTTTGTCCTGCGTGATTTGATATCCTTTCGGTAAATCTGGGTAGAAGTAATTTTTGCGATCGAAGTGTTGGTATTCTGTAATGTCAGATTCACAAGCAATGCCCAATTTGATGGCAAACTCAATCGTTTTTTTATTCATTTTGGGCAATGTTCCAGGATGTCCAAGCGTCACCACGCTCACGTTTGTATTCGGCGTTGCACCAAATTCGTTGACATCAGAGGAGTACGCTTTACTTTTCGTAAGCATTTGCGCATGGACCTCTAGTCCAATTACCACTTCGTATTTTGATCTAATTTCTGGAGTCATCATTTACACACGAGAAATAAGTTCTTTCATAATTTTGGTCATCTTCGGCTCTTGCTGATTCGCCACTTCTATAACGTCTTCCACACTTGTTTCTTGAATTTTTCCTGGAACACCTAAGTCAGTGATGATAGAAATTGCAAAACAAGGAATCTCCATGTGTCGCGCAACAATTACTTCAGGCACGGTTGACATTCCAACGGTATCCGCACCAATAACGCGTACATATTTATATTCAGCGGGAGTTTCCAAGGTTGGACCTGTTAATCCAGCATACACACCTTGTGCGACTCTGATATTATTTTCTTTGGCAATATCTTGTGCCAGAGCAATCATTTTTTTGCAATACGGTTGCGACATATCAGGAAAGCGAGGACCTAGATCATCGAAATTTTTTCCGATTAGTGGATGTGCAGGAAAGAGGTTGATGTGATCGTCAATGATCATGATTTCACCTACTTCGTAATCTGGATTTACTCCACCAGAAGCGTTGGAAAGAAATAAACGTTCAATTCCCATTAACTTCATTACACGCACTGGAAAAGTCACTTCTTGCATCGTATATCCTTCGTAAAAATGAAAACGCCCTTGCATGGCAACGACATGTTTACCACCTAATTCACCAAAAATTAGTTTCCCAGAGTGACTCTGCACGGTTGACAACGGAAAGTGCGGAATATCTTTGTAGGGAATTTCATCAATGATATTGATTTCTTTCACCAATCCACCGAGTCCTGTTCCTAAAATAATTCCAACCGTTGGCTTTACGTTTGTTTTTGATTGAATGTATGCGTAAGATTCTTTAAATTTCGTCAACATAATTTTCTAAAAGGAGGTTAAATTTTTCCTGTTCATCAATTTTTGTGGTGATGTATTGATAATACCATTGGTGTTTTTCAGAGCGAATTTCAGTCATGTCCTTTAAGCGCATGAAATCTTTTTCGGTCGTTACAACAATTCCATCTTCCCGTGCAAAAGTATCAAATTTTTGATGAATTTGGTCAATATCTGCAGAAGTAAAATGATGGTGATCGCTGAATTTAATGTGTTCAACAGTGTACGTTTTGCTCAAATGATCAAACAGCGGTTTTGGATTTCCAATTCCAGTGACCAGTAGCACTTTGCTGAAATTTGCTGATCCCGCATTATAGAAAGGAATTAAGTCACCGTAGACGATTTTTGAGAAGAACACTTTTTCGCGCTTAAACTTAAGCTGATTCGCAATTTCTGTCTTTTCGCTTTCTGAAACGTCAGCAGGACATTTACTTACAACGATGTAATCTGCACGATTTTTCCCACATCTAAATTCTCTTAGATTTCCAGCGGGAAGTACAAAATCATTGGAAAATAAGTCCGAATAATCGGTGATTAGAATGTTTAATCCTGCTTTCACTGCCCTGTGCTGAAAGGCATCATCGAGAATGATCAGTTGCGTTTCAGGGTGTTTTTGAAGAATAAACTCGACCCCTAATTTTCGTTTTTCAGCAACTACTGCGGTAATGGTATCTTGATGCCTTAATTTGTACGACAGTGGCTCGTCACCCACGTTTTCGGCCGTTGAATCCGTGTTGACTTCAAGAACCCCTTGCGTTTTTCTACCGTATCCACGACTTAAAATTGCTGTGGAAATTTGCTTTGAAATAAAATGTTGTGCGATTAAATCGACGTGTGGTGTTTTTCCTGTTCCACCTACCGATAAATTCCCAATGCAGATGGATTTGGTTGGAATGGTGTAGGTTGCGAAAATGCCTTTAGTGTAGAAGAAATTTCTGATTGCAACAATACTCCCGTAAATCAGACTGAAGGGGAGAAGGAACAATCGAAGTTTTTTCATGAATGTATGCCAAAGTTAATCATTATGGTAATCAGAAAATGCTTGTTCATCGTCGTAATAGTAGATGCGTACTAGAGCTGTGTCATTAAGAAAATCAATTCTCCCTACATCAAAACGTTTGATGCTTAATCCTGTTCTTGATTCGAGATCTGTTTTCATTTCGTCATACTTATCTGGTACTATTAGGTCAATACGTTCGTAAATGATTGTTTTTCTAGTTAAGTGTTTTACCAACCACAAATATTCCAATCCATACGTTAAAGCTACAACACTTACGTTAATTGTTCCTAATTCTACCAAACTAATTTTTTTGGAGGCAAGGGAATTGATGACACTTAATCCGATGATGAGAAATAAATAGGTCATTTCTTTTATTTCAATGGCGTCTGTACGATAGCGAATGATTCCAAAAATAGCGAAGAGGCCAAGTCCCATTCCAGTATCAATGTCAAGTTTCCGCAAGCTGAAACAGATGAAGAACGTGATAATTCCGATCAGGTAATACGTAAATAAATAATCTTTTCGGGTGGTAATTGGGTAATACAAGTAACGAATGATAATCGTCATGAAAAACAAGTTCACTCCTAAACGAATAAGTAGTGAATAGAAATCTTCTTTAAACCAATAGAAGTCTAGGAAATCAGGAGATGGTTTTGGGGCGAGTATAAAATCAAGCAGCATTGGTTTGTATTTTTTTTAGCGTTATTAGTTTCTTTTTAAAGCGGTTGTATTTCACATTGTCCTTGCCATACATGTTAACAATTCCAATACAGTATTTACTGATACGTAGAGGGCGAATCATGTGCTTTTTCATCAATTGGTAGAAGACTGAATTTCGTTTTGCTTTGTGCTGTTTTAGTTCGGCGATTACAATATTCGACATATTTTGTTCGCTTCCTTCCCACTGATAAGCAATATTGATGTCTAACGTCAATCGTTCAGGAATATGTTTATTGACAAAGGTAATGCGACTGAAACGATTCATTAGACTCGGCTTCAGATCACCCAGAACTCCTGTTTCTTTGACAAAATCTTTCTGTGAGTCAGATAGCTCTTGTGTTATCTCAGTTGCTGGAATTCTAATTTTTTCTGTTCGACCGTTTATTTTGTGTTTCACCTCTAAAAAAGAAATACCAGAGTTTAAGTATTTTCTGAAACGCACCTTAAATCGGTTTATTTTTTTTCGTTGATGATCACCGAAAGAGCTTAACTCTTTGTCATCGAAATACAAACTTTCATAGTTCGTAATTGTATCACCATCAACGCTTAAAACGCGGTAATCTTGCATTAATTCCGTTAAGAATCCAGCTAGCTTATCTTGATTGAAGGTGAATTTTGTGTCAACACGATTCATTAACTGAACGGCGTCCATTTCTTCTAAACCAATGGTTTCGAACTGAGCGACTAAATCGTTTATGTTTGGAGTTGACATGTCTCCAAAGTTAAGAGAATGTTTTAATTCTGTTAAAAAATGATAATTAAAAAAGAATCACCAATAGAAAAGTGGTGTGATTATTCTATGATTCCAACGCAGAGCTTCATTCTGATTATTCGCTTTGCAGCGGTTTCTACTTTTTTCTTAAAGATTTCGTTTTCTGTATATTCTTTTAAGATTTGACGATGCGCCAGTCGAGCATCCTTTGGCATGAGAAGAATGTCACATCCTGCATCGATGGCTTTTACCGAAGCGTTTGGAACATTCACAACGCCACCCATGTTCATGGCATCTGTTACAATCAGTCCCTTAAACTGGAGACTGTCACGCAGTAATTCGGTAACGATCACTTTTGAGGTAGTCGCTGGTAAACCTTGCGTATTGTACTTCGCGTTATTCTGAACCGCAATGTGTGCAACCATGATCGATAAAACGCCATTTTCTATCAGTGCTGGATAATTTCCGATTTCCTTCAATTCACCATTAATCGTTTGTAGCGATTTGTGCGTGTCACCTGTCACCAATCCGTGTCCTGGAAAGTGCTTAGCAGTCGCAATGATATTTTGTTGTTGTGATTGTTGAATAAATGCGTTTGAAAATGGAATGATGTTCGCTGGATCTGTTCCAAATCCACGGTATCCAACTGTTTTGTTGGGTGACATGTCCACAACAGGCGAAAAGTTATAGTTGATCCCAATATCATTCAAATCATTGGAAATACTTTTGGCAACGTCGATGACTTCTTGTTCGGTTGTCAGCGTATTCGCTTTTGGGACAATTGCCGATCCTGTAATTTTTCTATTTACCAGACTTGGCTCAGCATCGGCTGAATACAGAAATGGAAGATTTCCAACTTCTTTATTCAGTTTCTCGTATTTTTTTACCCATTCAGTAAACTGATCTTTCGTGCCATTCAACAACAAAATTCCTCCAATTTGATGATCGTTGATTAATGCGAGTATACTGTCTTCACTCATTCCAAGGCGTCCAGCTGCAGGCATTATCAATTGTGCCACAATTTGCTGATCCGTCAAACTATTAAACACACTGTCGACTTTGTGATCCAAAAGTGAATGTTCCTTCAAGAAAGCATCTAAATTAATTGGTGCTAGCCGTTCAAATGAATGTGCGTCAATTCGAGTTGCTGATGGCTGCGCTAGTGCACCAAATAGGATAAGTTGAAATGAAAAGATGCAGAAAAGAATTCTCATGGTTTGAATATTTTGTCAAGATAGCTGTCAAAGTTAACATGTTCCCACATGTCTTCTTTTCTCAATGCTATCGTTTTGTTCACAACGCGATGTTTGTCAACAATCATACCATACCCAAAAAGCGGGAGTTTTAACTTCTTGTCGGTGAACATTGTGGTTGTACCAAAGCGCAGATCAAACAGTTCCAATGTATCACTTTTCCACTGAGTTGTATAGTAACCATTCGTCAAAAACTTAAAAGTTTCTGTGTGATTTTTATCCTTCCATTTTAAATCATCTAGTGGTTGGTGGTTCTTTTTGATGATTTCAATGTCGTTTGGATTGAAGTCATAAAACAATGATTTGTATCCGATGTAATAATTGGAGTCACTTTCCGTCAACATCATCCAATAAAATGATGTGAAGGGCATAGGTGTGACAACCGTGTTTTTACTTTCGAGTCCCGCCGACTTAAAATATTCGTCCGACTTATTGAGAATGGTCAGTTTTACAACCACACACCAGAGCAGATAGAGACTTGAGTAGATGATCCCCGTATAATTTAACCTCTTTCGCCAAATATTTTCTCTTCTGAAAAACAGCACTACGAGCAGTAAAAGCCCGAAGGGTAACGTGTACAGTGGATCGACGACAAAAACACTATTAAACGTCAATCTGAGATCAAAAGGCCAGAAGAATTGAGTACCGTAATTGGTGAAAATATCGAGCATAGGATGCGTGATGATACTTCCGAAAGCCAGCCAAAACCATAGTTTATATTCGAAACGACGTTTGTACAATCGATAAAGTAGGAAAGCCATGATCGGTGCTACTAAAACAGCAAAAACAATGGAGTGTGAAAAACCACGATGGAGCAAAGCACCGTCGATTGGATTGGTCAGCGAACGAAGAAATACGTCTAAATCTGGAATTGTTCCACCAATCGCTCCCCACATGGCAGCTTTGTTTCCCATTCTTCTGCCTCCGACGGCTTCTCCAACTGCCGCTCCGAGAATTATTTGTGTTAGTGAATCCATTGTTTTTTTACGAAGCGTAAAGATGTGAAGAAAAAGAATTTAAGTGTACTTTGAAAAGACAATTTTTGTTATCTTAAATGGAAAATGAAGTTTTGACTTTATGAACTATTAATAACTTAATTACACATTCACATGAACAACCTACCAATCACAACGATTAAATCTTGGGCGGAAGAAGACCGTCCGAGAGAAAAAGTGATGCTTAAGGGAAGAAATGCGCTTTCAGACGCTGAGCTACTAGCCATCCTCATTGGTTCTGGAACACGCGATGTTTCTGCCGTTGAACTTGCTAGAGAGATTTTAGCGAATTCACAAAACAGTTTGGCTGAACTTTCCCAGCAATCGATTTCAGACTTCATGAAGTTTAAAGGAATAGGGGAGGCTAAAGCCATCACCTTGTACGCAACGATGGAAATTGCACGGAGAAGAGCATCGAGCGGCGATAAAGTTCGATTGAAAATCCGTTCATCTCGAGATGCATTCAATTACATAAAAGCTGATTTAAGCGATTTGAAACACGAAGAATTTTATGTCATTCTGCTTAACCGAGCCAACGAGATTATTGGAAAATCCCAAATTTCCAAAGGTGGACTCTCTGGAACCATTGCAGACGGAAAGGTTATTTTCAGTAAGGCCCTGGAATCGAAGGCAAGTGCACTTATTTTGGCACATAATCACCCAAGTGGTCAACTAAAACCCAGTGAAGAAGACAAAAAGCTGACAAAATCCTATATTGCTTTCGGTAAATACATCGATTTGCATATTTTGGATCATCTAATTATTGCTGACGATAATTATTATAGTTTTGCAGATGACGGTTTAATGTAACACGGTTAAATGAAAAAAATCATCACAATTGTTGGGGCGCGACCTCAAATCATAAAATCTTCCGCAATCAGCAGGGCAATTTCCACTCATTTTAAAGATGAGCTGAAGGAAGTGATTGTGCATACAGGTCAGCATTACGACGAGAATATGTCACATGTTTTTTTCGAAGAAATGGCAATTCCTTTTCCTGATTACAACCTAAACGTAGGAAGCGGTTCGCATGGAAAACAGACAGCAAAAATGCTGGAAGGATTGGAGGAAATCTTTCAAAAGGAAGAACCAGCGGCGGTTTTGGTATATGGTGATACAAATTCCACGGTAGCAGGAGCGTTGGCAGCAATTAAAATTTTCATTCCAGTTATTCACGTGGAGGCAGGGTTGAGAAGTTACAACAAAGCCATGCCTGAAGAAGTGAACCGTATTACGTGCGATCACATGTCGACTTTACTGTTTACCCCAACCTTGTCGGGAATTACCAATCTCAAAAAGGAAGGTTTTTCTATGGATACAAGCGAAAAAGCGTCGGTGAATCACCCGCATGTCTACCACTGTGGAGATATCATGTACGATAACAGCTTGCATTTTTCGAACGTTTCTGATGAGAAATCCACTATTTTGAATGAACTTGGTTTAACAGCCGATCAGTTCGTATTGTGCACTGTTCACCGCGATTCGAATACGGATATTAAAGAGAACATGGAACAAATTTTCTCAGCACTATTGGCGATTGGAGAAAATTCGGGATTGAAAATCGTTTTGCCATTGCACCCGCGCACGAAGCATAAGATGAAAGATCAATTGAGCGATGAGTTGTATCAATCTATTGAAGAAAGCGAGGATATATTAATTATTCCACCAGCTGGATTTTTGGATATCATCGCCTTGGAGAAAAATGCGCGTATGATTGTTACCGATTCAGGTGGACTTCAAAAGGAATCTTACTTCTTTCAAAAGCCTTGCGTTATTTTGCGGCCACAAACCGAGTGGGTAGAGATTGTAGAGAACGGAAATGCAGTTTTGGTGGATGCAGATTACGATCGAATTGTTGATGGGTTTAATCAATTGTTGATGAAAGACGATTACACCTATCCGACCTACTACGGTGATGGAAAAGCGGCTGTGTTTATTTGTCAAAAAATCATAGAACAACTGTAATATGTACGTTCTAGCAGATAAGATTACAAATCGTTTGGTGTATACACTTGATTTTGTATTCAAATCTCGCGGTGTTGATTATACATTGATCACAGACGTCGTTGAATTCCGAAATTACGAAGGAAGGAAAATCAACTATTCAAGTCATGGAACTGAAGGCGTTGGCATAGCTCCAAGTACACTCCTTTTTGAAGAAGATATTTCAACTTCTGAAATTCAAAAATCGAGCTTTGGAAACGTTGAATGCTTGTCATTTAATGGAATCAATGATCCTTTTGCGTCTGTTTTTTACATATTGACGCGGTATGAAGAGTACACATCCACTAACAAAGATGCGCATGGAAGATTTCCCTATGAAGCGAGTATATTGAAGCAGTTTGGTTGGATCGAACAATGTATATGCGATCGAATTGCGCATGAAATCATTCAGTTTTCTGGTTTGAAAGTCGATGCAAGCACTGTAAAACCGGCAATTGTCCCAACATTCGACATTGATAATACCTATGCTTACAAATTCAAAGACGCGCAACGAAAGTTCTTTTCCACGTGTAAGGATGCGGTTAAGCTAGACTTCATGAGGCTCAGAGAAAGAAGAGCTGTGGCTAGAGGAGCGAAAGATCCCTACGATACTTTTGATCGAATTTTGGAAATTGGTACAGAGTATAAAAACACCAAATTGTTCTGGTTAGTAGGTGATAGTGCTGAGCGAGATAGAAACATTTCTGCTCAACATCCAGAACATCAAAAGATCATTCGTGAGATGTCGGAAAAGGTTGACGTGAATTTGCATCCAAGCTACGCTTCAAACAGTGATGAACAAGCGTTAAGAAAAGAGAAAGCTCGTTTGGAGAATTTAACAGGTACGACAATTCAGTGTTCCCGCCAGCATTTTTTGCGTTTTGAGCTCCCAAGAACTTATCGCTCATTATTGGCAAGTGGTTTTACGCATGAATACTCCATGGGATTCGCTGAACATGTTGGATTTCGCGCAGGAACAGCTCGTGCGCATCAATGGTTTGACCTATCAACGAACGAAGCAACTAATTTAATCATTCATCCTTTTGCGTACATGGACGGAACGCTGAATGAGTATATGAAATTGAGCATCGAAGAAAGCAAGAAGAAAGTCAAACAATTGTACGATGAGGTGGCAACTTATGGCGGAGATTTCGTCTTTATTTGGCACAACGAAACCATTGGAGGTTACAAACATTGGAAGGGATGGGATGCTGTTCTAGAATCTACCTTAAATTTGAATCATGAATAACAAAATAGTCATTACAGGTGTAGTTTTGATCGTTGTTGCGATTGTACTTGGTGCTTTTGGTGCACATGCATTGAAAGAAGTGCTGGATGTAAATCAACTAACCTCATTTGAAACAGGTGTTCGTTACCAGATGTACCATGGACTTGGACTCTTGGCAATTGGTTTAAGTGCAGATAAGTTCAATTTTTCGTTGATCTGGGTATTTCGTTTGATGTTGATTGGCGTTATTTTGTTCAGCGGATCGATTTATTTGCTTGCAACGCAAGAAATTTTTGGCATGTCTTTTCGGTTTTTAGGACCAATAACGCCACTAGGAGGTGTACTGTTGATTAGCGCTTGGCTAGTTTTGTTGATTCAACTGATAAAATCCAGCAAATAAACATGAGTACAAAATTCACAGTCACCGTATTAGGATCAGGAACATCGCAAGGAGTTCCAGTCATTGCGTGCGAATGTGAGGTTTGTACATCAGAAGATTCGAAAGATAATCGTTTGCGTTGTTCTATTCTTCTCTCTTTTGGAAATGTGAATTATGTCATTGACAGCGGACCTGATTTCCGCCAGCAGATGCTCAGAGAGAAGGTTAAAAGCCTAAGTGCGGTGATTTTTACTCATGAGCACAAAGATCATTTGGCGGGATTGGATGATGTGCGCGCGTTTAATTTCGTTGAAAAACGCGATATGGAAGTCTATTGCACCGATCGGGTGGAAGACGCCTTGCGCAGAGAATTTCATTATGTCTTTGATGCCGATAAATACCCTGGTGTTCCCAAGCTGAATCTGAACAGAATTCATAAAGATGAAGCGTTTGAGCTGTCCAATGGCGTTAACATAACACCCATTGAGGTGAAGCATTTTAATTTACCCGTGTTAGGGTTTCGAATTGGCGATTTCACCTACATCACCGATGCTAAAACGATTTCGGAAGAAGAGAAGGAGAAAGTAAAGGGGACAAAAACATTGATTGTAAATGCGTTGCGAGAACAGACGCATATCTCTCATTTTAACTTAGAAGAAGCACTGGCATTTATCAAAGAGATAAACCCAGAAAAGGCATATCTAACGCATATTTCACATTTGTTTGGCAAGCATGCAGCTATTGAGCACTTGCTTCCAGAGAATGTGTTTGTTGCCTATGATGGATTAAAGATGGAAATAAATGCTTGAATTGTTAGATTATTATAAATTTGTAGGATTGAAACTGGGACAATTATGACAAACGGAATACTTAAAGGAAAACGAGGAATTATTTTCGGTGCTTTGAACGAGCAATCAATCGCTTGGAAAGTAGCAGAAAGAGCACACGCAGAAGGAGCAACTTTTGTATTGACAAATGCGCCAATCGCGATGCGAATGGGAGAAATTAATGCCCTTGCTGACAAAACGAACAGTAAAGTAATTCCCGCTGATGCAACAAGCGTAGAGGATCTTGAGAACTTGATTTCACAGTCCATGGAAATTCTGGGAGGAAAAATTGATTTTATCCTTCACTCGATTGGAATGTCAATCAACGTGCGTAAAGGACGTCACTATACCGATGAAAATTACGAGTTTACGATGAAAGGATTGGATGTTTCGGCGTTGTCATTTCATAAAGTATTACAGTGTGCAATGAAACAAGATGCCATGAGCGAATGGGGTTCTGTCGTTGCGTTGACGTACATTGCGGCGCAACGTGTATTCCCTGATTACAATGACATGGCGGATAATAAATCATATTTGGAGTCTATTGCACGAAGCTTTGGTTACCACTATGGAATTGCAAAGAAAGTGCGTGTAAATACGATTTCTCAGTCGCCAACAATGACTACTGCAGGAAGTGGTGTGAAAGGATTTGATTCCTTCATTAACTATTCTGAAAAAATGTCTCCACTTGGAAATGCGAATGCAGAAGATTGCGCAAATTACTGCATTGCAATGTTCTCTGATTACACGAAATATGTAACAATGCAAAACTTATTTCACGATGGCGGATTCTCAAATACGGGAGTTACACAAGAGGTAATGGACCGTTTTGCAGAATAACAAGAGATACTGATAATACAAGAATGCGACACTTGTCGCATTTTTTTTTGCTACTACGAATTAATAAATTATATGTACGCATAATAAAATGCAAATTATAGTCGTTAAGAAAGAAACCAATTAACAAGCTGATCTATGAAACATTTCCTTATTTCATTGCTGCTATTGCCATTTATTGGATATAGTCAGCCACTCGCAATCAAAAAAAACCAAAGTGGTATTTTCTCGTTAGGAGTCCGCAGTACCTTTAGCACGTTTAACCATGGTAGTTTTGGAAGCAACGGTGTTGGTGCTGGTGGGCAATTTCGCCTACAATTCGCAAACCGATTGAACACCGATTGGTATTTTGATTACATCACTTCACCTATTGACGACTTGGGAACAAGAACCGATTACCACGTAGGATGGAGTGTGATGTATTACTTCACCGATAAGCCAGCGCCACTGATTAAGCCTTACATTTTAGCTGGACATTGTTTCGATTATTCAGAATTGAAAGAGCATCGCAACCCACAAAACCGTATTACGCGTGGAAGTTCAGCTGTTCAAGCAGGAGCAGGGTTTCATCTCAACCTTTCTGAACGCATGGATTTATCGTTTGTGGCTCAATACATGATTCACCTTGGTGAGGACATTCATGCGCATGAACACGATGGTGTTTTGGAATTTGAAAAACACAAAGGTTCAGGTTTGGAAGGGCACTTGCTTTTTCACATTGGTATTAACTATAAAATTGCTGACTTATGGGGAAGAAAATAGGATTTGTGATGGTTTTACTGGGATTTACAGTAAATGCACAGAAGGATATATACGTTCGACCAGGATTGATTAGTGCTTCGGCTACGATTTCTCCTACGATGATGTTGAACAGAGCTGAATCTAATTACTACATTTCAGGATTTTTGGAAGGTAGATTGGATGATCATCTAAGTTTTCGAGGAGAGTCGCACTTTTTTGTGGATGGAAACAAAGATAT
Source organism: uncultured Fluviicola sp. (assembly GCA_964643345.1). Lineage (GTDB taxonomy): Bacteria > Bacteroidota > Bacteroidia > Flavobacteriales_D > Crocinitomicaceae > UBA4466. Next base: position 16,353 of record CAZXRU010000017.1, on the reverse strand, counting down.
TAACTACTTCAAGAGTAATTTCAGAACTCACTTTGGCATCCAGTACCACTTGTCGAAAAACAATTTTGATGCTCACCTAGGGTTTTTACCGGGAGTCGCATTGATGGAAGTGAACAGCGACCGAGATATGTTTGGAAACAGAACATTGAGGGTAGTGCCGTCTTTTGGAATCAATTTGGGCGTTTCTTATTACGTGTGGAAATTCTTTCACTTCTTTGGAAATGTATCTTATATGAACTCGTCAGTGCGCGGATTAACATCGCCAGAGGCGAAATCTGATGAGATAATGATTTCTGCCGGATTGGGATACAACGTGAATTTGATTCGAAAGAAATAAACGCAAGAAATAAAGAAGTGCGCTCCTTGAGAATTCTCTAGAGCGCACTTTTTATATTTTTCTAACCTCAACTTGTTTTTCAGGAATCCATTTATTAAAAACGACGCAGGCGACTAAATCTCCAGTAACGTTAACAACAGTTCGAAACATTCCCAAAATTCGATCTATTCCGATAATAATGATGATACCATCCGTTGGCAGTCCAGTGCTTTGCAACACTGCTGCAAGAACGATGACACCTCCACCGGGAATGGATGGAGTACCGATAGAAGCTCCGACAATCACCAATGTAATCAGTACAAGGTTCACGGTCGATAAATCAATGCCATAGGACTGCGCGATAAATAGTGTAGTAACGCATTGAAATAGTGCTGTTCCGTCCATGTTGATTGTTGCACCGATAGGAATTACAAAATCGCTTATACTGGATCGAATGTTTAGTTTTTCATCGGCGACTTTCATAGATATCGGCATGACTGCGGCTGAACTCGCTGTGGAAAACGCCAAGAGCTGAGCATCTTTTATCTTCTTCAAAAAACTAAACGGGGGAGTACCAGTGGTGAAAAATAAGAGCAACAAGTAAAAAACTAATAGAATCAGTAAGCCAAAAAGCACAACGACAATGAAATAACCAAGGCCAATGACCACTTCAAACCCAATACGAGAGAGGAGTGCCACCATCATTCCGAATACTGCGTAGGGCACGAGTAACATGGCCCAAGAGACCACAATCATACAGATTTTCTGCAATGCTTCGACCCCCTTAATGATAGGTTGAATAGTAGTGTTCTTTAATTGAGTTATGGCAATCCCGATAATAATTGTGAAAATCACTACGCCCAACATTTCGCCAGTAAGCATAGCTTCTAGTGGATTGTGGGGGATTAAGTCAGCAATCACATCTGGAATATTATTGAAACTCACCATCTGGCCGTTCGAAGTGATATTAACTATTTCTCCTCGAGACAAGCCCCCAAGTTGTTGCACATACTCTCCCGGTCTTAACCATGTCGCCAAAAGAATTCCTATCGTAATGGCTACGATGGTGGTGAGAATAAAATAGAGTAGGAGTTTTAATCCCATTGATCTGAGATTATTGCTCGTGTTACTAATTATTCCTGAAATAATTGAGCTAAAAATCAATGGTATCATGACCATTTGCACAATTTTTAGAAACACGATGCCTGGTAAATCAAACCAGCTCGCTAATTGCTCACTCAGTTCTGTAGAAATATTACCAGAAGAAGGGTTGAGTACAACTCCTAAAATTGATCCCAAAATAAGGGCAACGATGACCTGAAGCCAAAGTTTACCCTTTATGAGTCGCATTAAATAAGAACTTAACTCGTTTAGTGGTTTAATGACTAACATGTACGCTACTAAATTCAGTTATGAATAAAAAAGTGTGAAATTCAACTAGTACCTAGTCGTCAATGCAAGCTGTTGAAATCCTTCTAGTTCTTCACCTTCGACAAAGACTATATCACCTCCAAACGCAAGATTGTGTTCAATCATCTCATCTACGATGTCATCAACTACATTCTTTTCCATTCGACGGTCATCGTCAACTAAAGTAATAACATTTCCATCGATCAAAGCTGGTTGATAAAACCCTCTTTTAACAAACAGTGTTTTTCCTTTACCTTCTTGTATGGCACTCCAAATTTCATTGAAATCAGACACAAAATGGTTTCTTCCAACTGCCTCGTTTAATTCAGTAATTCGATTCGTATTTTTCTGCTTTACCAGTTCTAACACTTCTTCCCAAGCGTTTTTCACTAAGTCATGCGCACTTTCGTCTTTCTGATCGCGGTTAATTGAACCTACGATTCTGTCTTTTTGATCTGCTACTTTTAGGTAATAGTCAAAGTTTCTATCTTCTGTGGCTAATACAATCGGTTTTGGATTATTTTTCGTTGTTTCAATAACGATTTTGTCTACACGATTGAAAAACTCTTCAATTAGATTATCATGTCCTTTGTTTGTAGAAGATTTAGCCTTGTTTGTAGTGTAAAGATGATCTTCAATAGGGAATTCACCTTTAAACTCTTTCACAACCTTATCATTATAGGCTTCTATTAATCTTGCTTGTGTTCTGCTTAATGCGAGTACATAATACGAAGACTCCGTATGCATCGATCGAATCAAATCGCGGGTAGCAAATGTTTTATCAACAACAACTCTACTGGTCACTTCGATAGGAATGCGAGTAAAATCTGCCATCGTTTGATTTGCGACTAAAACAAGCCCTTCTAAGTTTTGACTGTGGTCGATATCTTCGACTAGTTTATTGATGTTTTCGATGATAGGCCAAACAAATCGCTTTTCAAAATCTGCGTAAAGTCTTTTCTCTGCATCATCGATAAGGTTCTTTAGATTGATAGCGTCTTGATTGCTGTCTGGTTTTGTTCTGTGCGTTTTTAAGATGATGGTAACACATCCGTCTTCATAGATGTCTTTTACTTTTTTGAATAATTCATTCATGTCAATTTCATTTTGAATTTTGGTGTACTGCAAGTTACTCAATTTGGCACAATAGGAAAGGATAAAGGACATAGAATGATTCTAAATGAACTTCAATTATACATTTTTAACGAAACTCATTTACAGATTCTTTGGATAAATGGGTTTTAAACTGATAAAACCCAGTAAATGGTCGTTAAAGGCGATTAGTTTTGATAAATTTGTAGCAGCCGAAAAGGAAGGATTTATGAAAGAACAACCCATTGATAAAATACTGATTAATCCGATAAAACGATTTATGAACAATACAGCCATGAGCGGTGTGGTGTTGTTTTCCACAGTTTTTATTGCGTTGGTGATCGCAAATTCACCTTGGGCGGAAGGGTTTAATGCGTTTTGGGAAATTGAGTTTTCTATTGGTTTCGGGGAATCAGTGATCAGTAAAAGTTTGCATCACTGGATCAATGACGGATTAATGGCAGTATTTTTCTTTGTTGTTGGATTAGAACTCAAGCGAGAGATTATCGGCGGTGAACTGAGTAAACCAAAAAATGCAGTTTTACCTTTGGCTTCGGCTGTAGGTGGAATGTTGGTACCAGCATTACTCTATTTTTTCATCAATAGTAGTGGTGAAGCATCCAATGGTTGGGGAATTCCTATGGCAACGGATATCGCGTTTGCACTTGGTATTTTGTACTTACTCGGCGATAAAGTCCCGTTGTCCCTAAAAATATTTTTAACCGCACTCGCCATTGCAGATGATTTAGGTGCTGTACTGGTCATTGCTATCTTTTACACGTCTGAGATTGATTGGAGTAGTTTGTTGACTGGAGCTGCATTTATGGTGGTGTTAATTGTTTCCAATCTAATTGGAGTAAGAAACACCGTATATTATGCTATTATTGGAATAGGTGGATTGTGGCTCGCGTTTCTAATGTCAGGTGTACATGCCACCATTGCGGCAGTGCTTGCTGCGTTTACCATTCCTGCAAATGTAAAAATAGGCGAAAAGGCATTTTCTGAGCGTTTGAATGTTTTACTGGATAAGTTTAGAGCAACAGAGCCAAATAATGTTCCTACTGTGACTCCCAAACAATCACATCTACTCGAGTCGATTAGAAATACAACGAAGCTCGCATTAACTCCTCTGCAGCGACTTGAACATGCTATGCATCCACTGGTGGCATTTGTTATTATGCCCATTTTTGCGCTTTCCAATGCTGGAGTAGATTTAACAGGCGATTTAGCGACACAGTTTCAAAGCACAGTTACCATTGGTATCATTGTAGGACTGATTTTCGGGAAAGTCTTTGGCGTCGTAGGGTTCGCCTATGTGTTGATCAAATTAAAATGGGCAACACTGCCGAAAGGAATGAATATGGGGCATTTGGTTGGAGCAGGTTTTTTGGCCGCAATTGGATTTACGATGTCTCTTTTTATAGCAGGATTAGCCTTCGTATCACCGGAACTTCAAGCCCAAGCAAAACTAGGGATTTTAGTCGCGTCTGTGGTTGCAGGGTTGGTTGGATTTTTTATTATACGCTGGGCAAATAAAAAAGCCACATCCGCAAAAGGCGAAATGAGGCTTTAAATTTAATCCGAAATACGATTGTTTTACTTTTTTGCAATCGAACAAGTAACACCTGCGAAGTCTTCTTGGGCATCCGCCTCGAAATCACTGCATTTACTTTCAGCATCGCTTTTGCTTACACTAGTGTACGTTTCTGCAACTGCGGTGAATCCACTTACAGTACAATTGCATGTATAATCTTTCTTACAAGAAGCGAGCACAGCGACTGCAAAGGAAGCTAATGCGAATATTTTAAGCGTTTTCATAATTTTTTTGATGCAAGTTACATATTTTAATAAAGATAGTCGACAGCTTTTTTAGATCGTACCATACTCTTCTTGTAAGTACCCACCAATTTCCTTTTCAAATTTTTTCAGTCCTGAATTAAACGCAGCGAAGTAAATAATCAAAGGAATCAATATCCCTAGAAGAACAAGTGAAATGGCAAATAACATAGTGCCTCCCAAGGTAGGAAAGTTTCCTGCCACAATAATTTTGTTCTTCCGAATCAGGATATTGGCACCAACGGTAGACGAAGCGCTTCCTATTAGCATTTGTTTTCCGCGCATTTTGAACGTGTAATTAGGAAATCGATTTTCTAGTTTTTGCTGTAATTCCGGATAGTTAACAGTGCCATCAGTAATGTTAATCTTCATATAATAGTAGTTTTTAAGTCACTAATTTACTTAATTTTCAGAAAAAGGGTGTGGTCATCTATTTCTCAAACTTTATTTAAGATAGTGAACACACCCTTTCAATTTCAGTAGCAACCTGAAAATTCTTTATCCTTTCTACCGATTTCGCTTACACTGCTTATGCTCCCAAATTCATTGTATCTGCGTAAAACGTTACTTCACCTGTGGTAATATCGTGCGTCCCACCAACAATACCAATTTCTCCGCCCAAAATCATTTCCTTCAAAATTGGACTTCTTTCCATGATTGCTTTTACTGTTCTTTTGACGTTAATTGCAGCTACTTTTTCGACAAAATCCGAGTTGCTTGAACTACGATTTTCTTTGGTTGTTGTTTCATCATCAACAGCTGGTCTCAATTTACTCAACAATGCTGTCAAATTTCCCATTTCAACGTGATCGCAAGCTCCTTTAACTGCTCCACATTTAGAATGTCCAAGCACTACAATAATTTTAGAACCAGCCACTTTACAGGCGAATTCCATACTTCCTAAGATATCCTCATTGATGATATTTCCTGCAATACGCACGCTAAAGATATCTCCCAGTCCCTGGTCAAAAATTAACTCAGCAGAAGTACGACTGTCAATACAGCTCAACGTCACTGCAAATGGGTGTTGTCCGTCTGATGTTTCGTTCGCTTGTTGCAAAAGATTACGGTTGACCTTTAAGTTATTGACGAATCGTTTGTTTCCTTCTTTTAATAATTCTAACGCCCTTGTAGGAGTTATTGCTGATTGCATTTCTTTAGTTAATGTTTTCATTTTTATTGAAATTTTAATTGTTTACGATAGATAAAATTTTCCGGGTTTATGCGGTTCAGGAACATCACCTTCATTTAAAAGTTGTTTGATGTTTATTTCGATGGTGGTTGCAATCGCAGTCATTGCCGTATCAGTAGGTTTATTTTCAAATGGATCTTGCATATGTCGTGCTGATCTTTCCAATAAAAAGAATGCAGCAGAAATCACCATTAATAAAGGAATTTCATAAAATCCAGCGACATCTTTTAATGAGATGGAAAGCGTTACCACAAAAAGGTAAATGATGGCATGTAAGAACAATCGGTAGGTTACAGGAAAGACGGTGGACTTGATTCGTTCTGCTTTTCCTTGTGCATCACACAATCGAACTAATGTGTCGTCTAGTTGCAGTTGAGAAAATAATTCTAGGTGACCAGCATCCTTCAATGCTTTGATATCTTTCGCATGCAGCTGAATCAGTGCCAATGGCTTGTTCGTGTGCTGTTTGATTTCTTCAAGTTCTTCAGCAGAAAGGTACTTGTCTAAGTTATCAGTTGCATTTAACCCTCGAAGTGATTGCCCTAAAGAATAGCACCAAGCGATTTGTCTCAATGCAATTTTCTTAATCTGCGGATCGTTGCCTTGAGAAACCAATGACTGAAGTTGAATAACGAGACTGCGCGAGTCATTTACGATGGCACCCCATATTTTCCGCGCTTCCCACCACCTGTCGTACGATTGACTTAACTTAAATGAGAGTAGTATGGAGATCGCGGTTCCTATAAATGCGGGAATTGTCAACGGCATTTCAGGCAATAACTCTCTGTACTTTTCTGTAATGAACAGAACGGTTAGGGAGACAATTAATACATAAATTAGGTCATATTTAACCTTATTCAGGATGTAAGTTGCCGGTATTCTTTTGTTCAATAACATATGTTACAATTAATTCGCTACAAAAATAGTAATAGTTTTTGAAATGATAGTAATACTATTATGAATAATTGTAAATATATTTTGATTACCTTTGTATCACTAATCTCAGGCGCAAAAAAAAAGTAGACAACATGAAGTTACAGGTACAAATAAGAATGAATGAGGCGTTGTTTCTTCGCAATCCTGAAAGTTCAGAATTGGGTAAGAAGATTCTTGAACATAGCGTACAACTCATCCATGAAACTGGATTTGAGGCCTTTACTTTTAAAAAGCTTGCCGAGCACATTGGTACCACAGAAGCAAGTGTTTACCGATATTTTGAGAACAAGCATAAGTTACTGGTTTATTTAACTGCCTGGTATTGGGGCTGGCTAGAGTTTCAAATCAGCTACCAGACCAACAACATTGAAGATCCTGAGATCAAACTAAAAGGTGTAATAAAACTCTTAGCAACCGAGGTTGAAGACAATGATCTTACAAGCTACATCAACGAAAGTCTACTGCATCAGATTATTATTTCAGAAGGATCAAAAGCTTACCTCACCAAACAAGTAGAGGAAGACAATAAGCAGCAGTTTTTTAAACCTTACAAAGATTTGTGCGCGGTCATCGGCGATATTATTTTGGAATGCAGACCAGATTATAAGTACCCAAAATCGCTGGCTTCAACTATAATTGAAATGGCGCATTTCCAGAATTTTTTCATGAAAAATCTGCCTTCACTCACCGACTTCAGCAGTACCAAAGAAGAGTCTGAAATTCTAGATTTCTTAAACGATTTGGTATTTGCTAGTTTGAGAAAAGGGTAAAAAAAACCGTCCTTGCTTTGCTGTCCTTTTTAGCCTTCTGAACATCTACTTCAGAAAGTGGTGTAAACTTGACTTTCTTTCACCAATATATTCTAAACTCAGGCTGTCTAATGAATCAACAATTATGTTCTTATTGTCTAATTGACCGAAGGCTATTGATATTCCTATCATTAATATGGTGAGTAACTGTTTCATACTATTCTTGTCAGTTGAGCATAACTTGTCTATATCCACCACTTTTGTGTAACATGTTTAGCTTAAGTCTACTAAAAATAGTAAATTTAAGTTACACAGTTGCCAATGTCACCGTTATTGATAAAATACCGTTTTCAGGGATTACCTTACATAATTTCCTTGGCAGACAGGTGTCCGTAGCAGACGGAGAACTACTTAAACTTCAACGCCTCAGATCTCCCTTTCTTGAAGATTTTATTGCTTTCAGCCTTTCCACGACGTAATTCCTTTTGCACATCTTCAGGAAGCACAATGATATCTTTACATTCGGTAGAACAGCAATTGTTCATTTCTGAACGACAATTTTCACACTGAATGAATAACAAGTGACAGCCCTCATTAGCGCAATTGGTATGCGTGTCGCAAGCATCTCCACATTGGTGACAAACAGCAATAACATCGTCCGATATTTTTTCCGCACGGCGTTCGTCGAACACGAAATTCTTTCCTTTGAATTTGTTTTCAAGATTTTCAGCCTTTACCTGACGAGTGTATTCAATGATTCCACCTTCTAACTGGTAGACTTTCTTAAATCCACGGTGCTTAAAGTAGGCACTCGCTTTTTCACAGCGAATTCCACCTGTACAATACATCACCAAGTTTTTATCTTCTTTGTGATCTTTTAAATCTTCTTCGATAATTGGCAGTGAATCGCGAAAGGTGTCGACATCTGGAGTAATGGCACCTTCAAAATGGCCTATTTCACTTTCGTAATGGTTGCGCATATCGACAAGCACTGTATTTTCATCTGCGATGATGTCGTTAAAGTCTTTGGCCTTTAAATGCACACCAATGTCAGTGACATCAAATGTGTCATCGTTTAAACCATCCGCAACAATTTTGTCACGCACTTTGATTTTCAACTTTAAAAACGATTTGTCGTATTGCTCGATGGCGATATTCAAACGAATTCCTTCTAGAAAAGAAATACTGTCCAAATGTGCCTTGAATGCTTCAAATTTTGGAGCAGGAACAGAAAGTTGGGCGTTAATTCCTTCGTAGGAAACGTAAATTCGACCGAGTACGTCCAATTCATTCCAAGTTAAAAACAAATGATCTCTGAAAACGTGCGGATTACCAATCTTATGGTATTGATAGAAAGAGATGGTCAAACGGTCTTCTCCCGCCTGATCGATCATATCTGCTCTTTCTTTCGCACTTAATTTATTATACAGTTGCATGCTATATTTTAATTAAATTCGATAGTGGCGCAAAGATAGTGAAAATCAGAGATACAATGGTTTAGAACGATTCTAAATCACTTTTTTGTCACTGAGATGTAATAATTTTCGTTGACGGAAATACCTGTTTCCAAATCAACTTCCGTTTCAAAGGATTGCCAATCTGCAGTAGGGTAGAGCCATAGTTCACTTCCTTGAATTTCAATTAAAATGGGGAGATTGAAGGACGGGATGCAATTTTCCCACCGATAGGTGATTGAGCCGTCATCGTTTTTACGCAGCGCCAGTTCAGGAATTTGTGTGGTTCTTAAATATTGATCGAAGAGTGGTGTGAAATCCTTCCCTGCATATGTGTTGATGTAGGTTTCTACTTCTTTTCCATTGACAGTCCCTTTTCCAAATTCTGAGTTTAATCCACGCAACATCGATTTGAATTTAGCGTCATCGTTCATCACCATGCGAATCATGTGAATCATAGCAGCGCCTTTGTCGTAATGATCACCACTTCCTCCATCGCAATGCGTCGGTGTTCCTTCCATGGGAGTGTCGTTTTGAATGTTTTTCCACAAACCACGTTGGTACTTGTATGCTTTTTCTTTTCCAAACTGACATTCAGCAAAAATGGTTTCGGAATAAGTTGTAAACCCTTCGTGTATCCATGAATAGGCAACATCCTCGATGGAAATGTTGTTTCCAAACCATTCGTGTCCCGATTCATGCACAATAATGTAATCGAACAACAAACCGACTCCGCTCATACTTCTGTCCATGCCTAAGTAGCCCATACGGTATTCGTTTCCATACGCAATGGCACTTTGATGTTCCATGCCCAAATAAGGCGATTCAACCAGTTTAAATCCGTCTGCATAAAAAGGGTAGGGACCGAACCAATCTTCAAAACACTCAATCATTGGCTGCACGACTTCAAATTGCTTTTTAGCTTTCTCCAAATTTTTTCTCAGCACGTAGTAATCTAGGGTCAGCATTCCATTTTCTCCAGACATTGAATCCGACCAATGAACGTAATCGCCTATATAGAAAGTAACGTCGTACAAGTTGATAGGCTCCGTAGTTTTCCAGTACCATTCTGTTTTTTTCTTCGAAATTGCTTTTTTGTTCACCAGTCGCCCATTTCCAACGGCTGTCAACTCACTTGATGTCGTGTAATACGTATCAACGCCTTTATCAGGTTCGTCGCTAGGATCGTCTTTACACGGCCACCAGACGCTCGCACCAATTCCCTGACAGGCAACTGCCATCCACGGCTTTTTATTGGTGTCTTGCTTAAAGACAACGCCACCGCCCCAGGGGGGATTAAAAGCGACAGTTGGTTTTCCGGAGTAGCTGATTTCCAATTCAAATGCGTTTCCAATCGCCAAACTGGAAAACTCCCCAACAACAAGGTGTACTGTTCCGTTCCGTGTAAATTTCAGTTTTTTCCCCTTGTAACGAATGCATTTGATTTTCAAAGGGGTTTGAAGATCGATTTGAAGTGTATCGCTTGGAGTTGTGACAACGTTGGCAAGAATTGTATTGCTACCTTTAAGTGATTTACTTTCTGCATTCAGTTCCATTTTTAGCGTATAGTGCTGCACATCCCACCAACTTCTGTAGTGATTTTGACCACAATACAGACTATTATCTTCCTGACTTTTTGCTGTAAAGAAGAGAGAACCAATGATGGCTACAAGAAAAATATACTTCATGCTTGGGCAGAATTGTTTTACCGAAGTTAAGAAAAAGTGGGGATTTAATGGAGAATCAGTTTTTTGACATGAATGCCTTTTTTTGTGTGAAGTGATACAAGATAAATGCCCGACGCTTCATCTAGATGTACCTTCATTGCTTGACCGTCTACAGCAGTAGAGTAGATGATACGCCCAGATAAATCAGTAATAGAGATGGTCGATTCGCTTGGAATGTGGTCGAAGCTTATGACAATATCGCCATTAGAAGGATTGGGATAGATTTTAAAATCGGAAGGGGTATTTTCGGTGAGCGCGGTGAAACTGGAAGAGTGACATGGAAATCCTACACCATCTTCATAGAGAGACCGCAAGGTAGCCGCAATATTGATTACATTTTGTACATTCTTCAAGCGATCATCCGATTTATCATAAATAATGGCGTAATCGGCGCAGATGGTTGCTCCAATGGGGAATTCATCCTCGGCGATGGTCATTACTCCTCGTCTATCATTCTCTGGCATCCCCTGATTTTCTTCTGTCCAACCCGTATTTGTGTAGGGATTACCGTTGAGATTGTAATTGGTCGTGTTTCCATTTGGATCGAGGTAAGGTGAGCCATCAGCCCATTGTGCATTCATATAGTACCAGACCGCTGTATCGCCTGTCGGGTCTGTATATGGATAGGCTGCTCCGTTGGTGTAGTAAGAGAAAGAATACAGTTCGTGACTAAGCGGAACAACACCTTGGCAGGGCGGGTCAACTCCATAACCGATTGTAGGACCAGGTCCTCCAGCAATTTCGTCAAAATCATCACCGTTGTACCCAAAAATGACATGATTGCTGCTATCACAACCGATGTAATCATCAAATGGATTTCCTATGTCGAAATCAAAGTACAGTGATTGGCGGTAATTGTAGTAATCGGAACTGCTACGATTGATAGTGCGCACATTTAGGAAGGTGGTGTTGCTAAAATAGGTTCCGTTGTGGTATTGATAGAACATAAGGTGGACTTCGATGCCTAATGGGTTAATTCCAGCACTGTATGATTCGTCATTGACTATCACATATACAGCTTCTGAACCACGAATGTCGGGATAGTCACCATCTTGCGGTATGTAAAAACCGTCATTATTTACATCTATGTACGGAGCGAGTTGTGAAGCGACACCCAAGCTGACATCTCCGTTTCCAGGCCAGTTGGAAATAGATGTTGGCGTTGTATAACCTGGTTGATTGTAATTTTGAATATGGTTTTCAATTTCTTGTTCACTGACTTTCCAAATTGATTTACCGTATTGAGTTGTGTACGAAGGGGAGGTATAGTACATTTGATGAGCTATTGGGCCTGACTGAAAACGACTACTTTGTGATACAAATCCTCCAGCAGTTACGTGAATTATTCCATTTTCATCCTCAGCTCCCATCCAGATTGAACCAGAATAAATAGTTTTTTTTCCTGAGCCTTTGGGGATTTCATAGGCTGCATTTGAGGTACTTGAATTGTGAAAAAAAGTTCCTTCATCACCAATAATTGCAGAGATATTATTGAAATTTAGTGTGTCTATGTGTTCCACTTGTGCATAAATAGTGCAGATAGAGAGCAATGAGATAATTGATAAAATTTTCATAGCAGTAGTTTTTATCAAATCTAACGAATCTACTATCAACGTTTTAGTTGAATTTTTCTTTATTGGAACGAAAGTATACACGTCTATAAGGATGGGATCGGTGCTACTGTGCTTGATTGAAAGTTTGAATGAATCTTTGAATGCGCTTAGCGCTTTTCCATGCTTTAATCTCCTTCTCTCGTCTTAGTGCATCCGATTTGGTTGAGAATGGTTCCTGATGCACAATAATCCAGTCTTTAGCTTTTGCAGTGTACCCATCATGATTGGAAAGATGCCTTTTCAGACGCTCTTGCACATTTTCACAAGAACCGATGTAATATCGATTCATAGACTCTGAGTATAGTATATAGGTGTAGTGCATGGTTGGATTTAAGATAGAAAAATTATTTAATGTAGACAAGGAATTTGTTGTGTTGAATGTTCTAGGTGAGCTTGTGCCCTCCCGTCGCTGAGCGAACGGGATGCTCTAAACCAACTGAGCTTATGAATGGAACTGGTTTAAACAAAAAAAAGCACTTGCCAATGGCAAATGCTTTTATGAGTGGGGAATACTGGATTGAATCTGTGCCCTCCCGTCGCTGAGCGAACGGGATGCTCTAAACCAACTGAGCTTATGAA
>CAZXRU010000017.1:0-3349 GCA_964643345.1 uncultured Fluviicola sp. | reverse complement strand
CAAAAAAAAGCACTTGCCAATGGCAAATGCTTTTATGAGTGGGGAATACTGGATTCGAACCAGTGACCCTCTGCTTGTAAGGCAGATGCTCTAAACCAACTGAGCTAATCCCCCAAATATTTCAAATCATTGTCGTCTAGTGACCCTCCCGTTCGCTTTGCGACGGGATGCTCTAAACCAACTGAGCTACCGCGTAAGCAGCGACGCAGTCAATCCCCCAAATATTTCTACTTTTTTTGGTTCGTTTACCAAAAGCGTGTGCAAATGTAAGCGATTATTTTATAAAAACAAGGTGTTAAAAGAAAAAAATTAAAAAAAATCGGAGATTAAAAAGAAGCTACCAATTACCACAATTGTATCTGCATGATTTGCATTGTTTTGTGCTGATTTCAGTGCGAGATGTGGATTTGAAAAAAAAGTGCATTTCGAATGATCAAAAGTTTGCGCGGCTGATTTTAGATCTTCTATGTGCATACTCCGTTCACTAGTGAATGCTGTAAAATAATAAGAAGCATCATTCGGGAGGACTTCAACGATACTTTCAACGTCCTTATCTGCACTAGTTCCATAGACAATGTGCAATTGTCCCTTATTCAGCTTAGAAATGGCTTGAAACGATGCTTCTATTCCAGCGGGATTGTGCGAGACATCAAAAATAGTCAACGGGGATTCTGATATAATTTGTAGACGCCCTGAAAAACCGGTGTTCGTGAATAAATTGTCTAATCCCTTCTGGATAATTGCAGGATTTAGAGGTATGCCTTGTTCAGAAAGCAGTCGACAGGAACACAGAACGGTTCTTAAATTTTCTAATTGGTACTCACCTAGTAGCGGAGTTTTAAAATTATCGATATCGGTAAAGGAAGTGCTTTTTGTGATCTTAGTAGTTCTTTCTGTTGCGATCTGTTCAAAAATGGGGTAGAGGTGAGGTGCCGTTTCACCGACGACAACTGGTACACCTTCCTTAATTATCCCTGCCTTTTCAACAGCGATTTCCTCCAAGGTATTTCCAAGCATCGCGGTATGTTCCAGACTAATGTTTGTAATGATACTGAGCAGGGGAGTAATGATGTTCGTTGCATCCAGTCGCCCACCTAGGCCTGTTTCAATAACGCAGAAGTCACATTGTTCCTCGTTAAAATACTCGAGCGCTAAGCCAAACGTGATTTCAAAAAAGGATGGGTCAAATGAAAGCTTGGCTTGTTTAATCTTTTGAACAAATTCAATGACTTTCTCTTCCGTAATTTGCTGTCCATTGATGCGAATGCGTTCTCTGAAATCTTTGATATGGGGAGAAGTAAACAATCCAACTTTATATCCAGCTTCAGTTAAAATGGAAGCTAACATACTACTTGTCGATCCTTTTCCATTGCTTCCGGCGACATGAATAAATTTCACTTTATCTCCAGGATTTCCGAGAAATTTACAAATAGCGCGACTGTTTGCTAAGGTTGGTTTGAATGCCTTAGCTCCGATGTTTTGGTACGATGGGAATTGTTGGAATAGCCACTCAATTTCCTGTTGGTAATCGCTATTGTGCTTTGATGTTGACAGGCATGTAGACATTGGCAAGTGCTGCTCCAGGATCTTTGTTGTATTTGACCTGTTTTTTAACTTCATTAATAACCTTATTGATCAAGATTTGATCTGTGGTAGTAGTTTTTGCAGCAATGTTCTCTGCTTTCACGACATTTCCTTGTGCATCAATGGTCAACTTCAGGTGAATGACCACATCCACATTCGATCTTAAATCAGGAATGTGAGGATCGTTTTGACGAACGCGACCTATACCGCTTCCGCCACCAGTTTTTCCATCTGTACCGTCTCCGCTATCATTACCGAATTTTTTTCCAGAACCCCCACCTTCTTTACCACCTTCTCCTCCTGGATCAAATGGATCAGTTGATTGTTCTTTAGTGGTACTCGTTTCTTTTGAGTTTTCAGTGGTCGTTGTTTTTCCTTTACCAGTATTGACTTTCGTATCGGGATTACTTTTTTTTGTGATAATCTCCTGTGTTACTGGTTTTGGGTCGTCAATTGGATCATCGGAAGGACTTCCAGAGCCCGCTCCACCTTCAACCTTGAGCTCTTTTAATATGAGTTCATCGGGAATAACCGTCTCTGTTTTTAAAACAGGATCTTTTGGTGGTGGATCAGCCATTTCAAACGTAGTTAGCAACAAATAAATCAACAGCAACAACATCACAACCGTAGCAGCAATTGCCCCTTTACGTTTGTCGATGGTATTTACTATTGGTATTGTCGCCATAACTTATTTATTGTAAGCGAGAACTGGATCCCAGCCATTCGCTTGTGACAAAGCCAACACATTAAAGATGGCTTCATAACTAGCTTTACGATGACCAGCTATCTTAAGTTTCATTTCTCCTGAACTTTCTACAGCCGCAGCTGCTAATTCTTTGATGTCCTCAAACTCCAACGGTTGGTCCATCGAGCCTCCAGGCAACACAACGTATTGGTTGTCCTCAGTAATTACAACTATTGCTGGCACTCGATTTTGTTCTGGTGGTATATCACTTGTTGCTTCAGGTAAGTCTACTGTAACTTGATTGTTACTCATCAAACTCATGATAATGAAGAAGATCAATAGCAAGAACACCAAATCAGTCATGGAAGCCATTCCACCTTCAACTTTGACCTTATTTTTTGTTCCTAAATTCATTTTTTCTATTTACCTGGTTGATGTAATAAATCCATAAAGTCTAACGCGTCATTTTCCATTTGGTACACTACACGTCCAATTCGAGCGACTAAAAAGTTATATCCAACGTACGCAACAATACCTACAATCAGACCCGCAACGGTTGTAATCATTGCAGTCATAATCCCAGGTGCGATAATTTTTAATTCTAATGAAGTCGCATTCTGCAAATCGATAAATACCATGACCATACCAACAGTCGTTCCCAAGAACCCAATCATTGGTGCGGCACCTGCAGCAGTTGCTAAAAAGCTCAATCGTTGTTCTAAACGTAAAATTTCCAATTTTGCAGCATTTTCAATCGATGCAGAAATCGTTTCTATTGGTCGACCTAAACGTGAAATTCCTTTTTCAATCATTCGAGCCGAAGGAGAATTAGAGCGAGCACAGTAATCCTTCGCAGAATCAATCTTGCCATCCATGATGTAATCCTTGATTTTTGAAATGAAACCTTTTTCCTCTTTCGTTGCTTTTCTTAGTGCTAAATAACGTTCCACAAAAATGAAAATAGCGTAACCCAGCATTAAGGCCAGAATAACGTTGATAACAAGTCCAAATCCTTGACTCGCACCACTGATGATATCCCATAATGGAACATCTTTAACCCCAGTGTTTGATTCACCGACA
>CAZXRU010000016.1:0-80039 GCA_964643345.1 uncultured Fluviicola sp. | reverse complement strand
CTTTTGGGTGGAAGAAGAGAAAGCACTGCTTTCGAAGGCGCAGCGACTTGAACGGGAAGTTCAATAAAGCAAGTTAGGGCTCCCTGCCTGTCGGCAGACAGGGAACCAGACAATGCGCAGCATTGGAAGACGAGAACACGAGCTGGAAGCTCGTATAGTTCGAGGTACGACCCAGGGTCGCCGGACATTAAAATCTTAGAAACAAAAAAAAGGTCCTGATTTCTCAAGACCTTTTGGGTGGAAGACCGGGCTCGAACCGGCGACCCTCGGTACCACAAACCGATGCTCTAACCAACTGAGCTACAACCACCATTTATTCTCTTCTAGCAATTCGTTGTGGCGAAGTTGCCTGTCCCGATAAAAACGACTTGCACTGAGCTTGTCGAATGTGAGTGGCGTATCGGGAAGCTACAACCACCATTTATTTTCAATTTTCACCAGTTGCCCGCTGAATTGAAGCGCAAAGATATGTAAAACTTCAAATAATTTATTAATCTCATTAATTTTTTTTAAATTTAGGTAATAATGCATTCTAGTTGAATAAATTATGGTTTCAAAGCGTACAATAGTCGAAGAATTTGAGCGACGCGTGTTTGAGGAATCTTACCCGCGAATTTATAAATGCTTATCAATCATTGATGAGCAGCAACTGTGGAATTCACCTCAGGGAAATATTCCTTCCATTGGTTCATTGATCCTTCATCTTTCTGGCAATGCGCGACAGTGGATTCTATCTGGACTCGGAGGGGAGCGCGACAATAGAAATCGCGATGATGAATTCTTGATTCACAGAAATATTAGAAAAGCGGATTTTATTTTCTTGCTCGAAAACCTAAAAGTGCAACTCAAAAATTGTTTAAAGGAATTACCCGATGCGAATTTAGAAAGTTTGACAGAAATTCAAGGATTCAAGGTCACGGGTTTTTCTGCGATCATTCATGTCATTGAGCACTTTTCGTACCATACGGGTCAGATTACCACGTTGACAAAGCTGTGCACGAACCAAGAAACAGATTATTATTCAGGATTAAATTTGGGCGCGCACAATCGTTTAAATTAAATTCCCTTATCTGTCATGTTGATAAACTTTAGGAAGTTTCATTCTTGAACTTCGGATTCTCTGTTATTTTTGTAAGAAATTCATAATTATGTTAAAGATAGGAGTATTGGGAGCTGGACATTTGGGTAAAATTCACATCCGTTTGTTGCTAGAGTTGAACGATAAGTATGAGTTTGTTGGATTCTATGATCCAAATGAAAATAATTCGAAGGAAGTTGCCGCGACATTTGGCATTAAATCATTTTCATCTGTGGATGAGTTGCTACAAGTCGTTGATTGTATTGACATCGTAACACCAACACTTTCCCACTACGAGTGCGCTGCAAGTGCTCTTCGAATGAGCAAACACGTATTCATAGAAAAACCAATTACGGAGACCACCGCCGAAGCAAAAATATTGATCGATCTTGCACATGAAGCAGGAGTAAAGGTACAAGTTGGACATGTGGAGCGCTTTAATCCAGCGTTTCAGGCAGCTTTGCCTTACTTCAATAATCCCATGTTTATTGAAACGCATCGTTTGGCGCAATTCAACCCTCGCGGAACGGATGTCCCTGTCGTACTTGATTTGATGATTCACGATTTGGACGCAATTTTAAGTGTTGTGAAGTCAGGAGTTAGACGTATCTCAGCCTCTGGAGTCGCTGTAGTGAGTGATACACCAGATATTGCCAATGCCCGCATTGAGTTTGATAATGGTTGCGTTGCCAATTTGACCGCAAGCCGAATTTCTATGAAGAACATGCGTAAATCGCGTTTTTTCCAAAAAGATGCCTACATCAGTGTTGATTTCTTAGCGAAAGAAATGGAAGTTGTCCGTATGGAAGACGTTCAAGGAGAACCTGATCCCTTTGATATGGTGTTTGACATGGGTGCAGGAAAGCCTATCAAGAAAATTTTGTTTGACAAACCAACAATTGTTGAAACAAACGCAATCAAAGAAGAATTGTCGACTTTCTATGATGCAATCGTAAATGACACAGTTCCAATTGTTCCCATTGAGGACGGATATAATGCACTGGATGTCGCACAACGAATAATGGAAAAATTAAAGGCATCCACCCAATTGTCGAACAATATTTAGTTTAATTCTCCGTTCTGAAATCATTAACTATACTTATGAAAAGGATTTTTATTTTATTTCTTCCTTGTTTATTATTGTTAGGTTGTATCAAGAACAATCCAGATCCATCGTGGATTAGTGTAAGTGAGTGGGATTTACAAGTAAATCCAAATTCAATTAACCCAACTGGTGTTTTAACTGAAAACATCACTGATGCTTGGGTATACATGGACGGTGAATTAGTCGGAGTCTTTGAAGTACCCTTTAAAATTCCAATTTTGGACAAGGGAAATCACAAATTACTCATTTATCCTACCGTAAGGAACAATGGTATTTCAGCGACCAAGAAGATTTACCCATTTTTGCAACCGTACGAAATCGATGTGGAGTTAGTGCAAAACGAGACGGTAAGTATAGATCCAGTAACGCGCTACTATTCGAGTGTCAAATTCTGGATAGAAGATTTTGAAGATAGTGTGATAGAAATTGTCGATGGTACAACAAGCGCTGTCTCGATAGAAAGAACAAATGATCCTTCTGTGCTTGATGCCTTTATAAATCAAGGTTATTTTGGTAGAGTTCAACTGGATGCAACCAATAATAATTGGGTGGGCTCGACGATTGCAAATAATAGTGGGACGTTAGAAATGAATTTACCGCGTGGACAAGAAGTTTATTTGGAGATAGATTACCACAACACGAATGAATTGGTCACTGGTGTTCTTGCAATTAGCAACACTGGTGTTCCAACCGATAATGTTCACGTTCGTTTGAATCAACAAAAGGATAATGAAGTGGTTTGGAAAAAGATTTACATCGATTTAAGAGAGATTGTTTCTGCTTCCACAAGTGCACAGTATTTTGAGTTTTCATTTAAAGCATTGTTGGATGCCGGAGATATTTCTGGTGAAGTGAATATTGACAATATTAAAGCGGTGTATTTTTAATGAACGCAAGACTTTTAACCTTTGCTTTAGTCTTTTTTGATTGGATAGGATCTAGCGTTGCATGGAGTGTGTTTTATTATTTCCGAAAATCGAAAATCGAAGAAACGGATTTCACAATTAATTCTACGTTCTACTGGGGAGTTCTTATAATTCCAATTATGTGGGTGGTGCTTTTCGCATTACAGGGAACTTATCAAGATGTTCGTCGCTTATACCGTCTCAAAACACTCAGTTTGACATTTTTAGGGACCGTTTTGGGAACGATCTGCATTTTCTTCCTATTTCTACTGGATGATGAAATAACAGAGTACCAACAGTATTATTCAGCACTGGGCTTGCTATTTATCGTTCAGTTTTCGTTGATTCTAATACCAAGGTTAATCATAGTAAGCGGGATAGTTAGAAAGATTCATAAACGAAAAGCTGGGTTTAAAACCCTGTTGGTTGGCGGGAGCGATAAAGCAGTGGACATTTACAATGAAATTAACAACCTACCAAAGGGAATCGGTCACGATTTCGTGGGCTTCATAAATATCAACGGTGTTGATAAACAGTTAAGTAGCAAGTTGAAGCATTTAGGACATTTGGATGACATTGAATCTATTTTGAAGGAACATCAGATAGAAGAGGTAATTATTGCGCTGGAAAGTGTTGAACACGATCGATTGAAAAAAATAATTTCACGGATAGAATGTGCCAATGTGCGTATAAAAATCCTTCCTGATATGTACGATATCCTATCTGGTACGGTGGAAATGAGTAATATTTTTGGAGCCTTACTCATCAACGTATCGACAGATGTGATGCCCGTTTGGCAGGTTACACTAAAACGTCTAATGGATATTGTAATATCACTGGTATCAATCATCCTCTTGCTTCCTTTGTATATTGTTTTGGCTATTTTAGTTAAGGTGTCATCACCGGGACCAATTTTCTTCCTACAGGAAAGAATAGGCAGAAACGGCGCACCATTTAACATTATCAAATTTCGAACAATGTATGTTGATTCAGAAAAAAATGGACCTCAATTATCATCTACCGATGATCCTAGAATAACTAAAATAGGTCGATTTATGAGGAAATCACGACTGGATGAGTTTCCCCAATTTTTCAATGTCTTGTTTGGACAAATGTCATTGGTCGGTCCGCGCCCAGAACGTCAGTTTTACATAGACAAGATTACTGAAATAGAACCTCAATTTTTAGAATTAACCAAAGTTCGACCAGGGATTACATCATGGGGACAAGTGAAATACGGATATGCGGAGAATATTCAGCAAATGTTGGACCGTATGAAGTTCGATTTACTGTACTTAAAGAACCGCAGCTTATCGCTCGACATTAAAATCATGCTCTACACGATTTTGATTATCTTCAAAGGAACAGGGAAGTAAAACTACTTTATTTTTAAGTCAAACATGTGCTGTTCTCCGATAGCGCCGGTCAGGACATCACCAATTTGAATCGGACCTACACCTTTAGGTGTCCCAGTGTAAATCAAATCTCCTTTTTTTAGTGTCATAAATTGGGAAACATACGAAATGACTTGGTCTATCGTGAAAATCATTTCGCTTGAATTTCCTTCTTGCACGATTTCATCATTCTTACGCAATGAAAAAGTTATATTGTCAAGGTCTAAGGCTGATTTATCGATGAATTGAGCGCAGATCGCAGCACTTCCTTCGAATGACTTGGCAATTTCCCACGGGTGACCTTTTTCTTTGCACTGTTGCTGCAGATCGCGGGCTGTAAAGTCAATTCCTAATCCAATTTCTGAATAATATTTATGCGCAAATTTTTCTGCAATGTTTTTTCCGACACGGTCGATTTTAACGACGAGTTCACATTCGTAGTGAATGTCCTTTGAGAAGTTTGGATAAAAGAAGGGAGTACCTGGACGAAGAAGAGCAATGTCAGGTTTCATGAAAAACATCGGCTGCGTTGGTGTTTCAGCATTCATTTCCTTTGCATGATCTGCAAAATTCCTTCCGATACAGATAATCTTCATACTTATTTGAATTTATTTTTCAATGCGTTGAGTTTGTCTTCCATACTTTGACCGCTCGAAGCACTCTCTTTAACTGATTTTAAACGCTCCATTTCTTTCCTCAGGCATTCTTTGGTGTACAACGGGAAATCTGCATCTAGCATCCAACCGTAATAGCCAGGTTCTATTTTTGAAACTTCTTCAACCGTTTTTCCCTTGTGCTTACCAAAGTTGTAGATCACCTCATCGTTTTTGTTGTAGGCAAGTCGCCCAGCAAAGTCTAATCGTTTCACATCTCCAAACACAGAGAATTCAGAAAGAGAATCGACATCGTTTTTTAGGTCTTCGTAGCGCTCAATTTGTGCGTCGAGGACTTCCCATGTCGCTTGTGCATCCGCAAGAGCACTGTGCGCGTTCGTGAGGTCTTTGCCACAATAAAATAGATATGCAGCAACCAATGTTCGTTGTTCCATTTTATGGAAAATATTCTGAACATCAATGTGCTTTTTTGAGGTAAGATCAAACTTACTTCCAGCACGAAGCATTTCTTCAGCCAAAAGCGGTAAATCAAATTTATTGGAGTTATAACCTGCAAAATCAGCATCAATAAGAAACGCTTCTAATTCAGGTAGTATTTCTTTAAAGGTAGGGGCGTCCTTGATGTCCTCATCGTAGATTCCGTGTATTTCACTGACTTCCTTCGGAATTGGAATTTCAGGATTTACGCGTTTCAGAAACTCTGTTTTTGCACCCGTAGGATCAATTTTAATGATTGCTATTTCAACGATGCGATCCTGGGTTATGCTTAAACCAGTAGCTTCAATATCAAAGATAGCCAATGATTTTTTTAAAGATATATTCATGCCATAAAGATACTCAATAGGGAATATAAAGCACAAAAAAAAGTCCGGATGAACCGGACTTTAATTTTTTAATTGGTTTTTAAACCGACGTACTGATAAGGTTTGTATTTATCGTGGTTACCTGCGTCTTTTTCGTATTCAGGACCTTGAACTAATTCAGAACCAACAATGATGTCAATCTTTCCTTTAAGCTCTTCTTTTCCTTCAAAATACTTAAGAAGTTCTTTCTTCATGTTTTCAGCACGAATATGAGCTAAGTTTTGATTCGTCTTATAAGTAGCAGTTGGAACATTCGAAGCAGAAGAGTAAATACTGATCGTTACATTTTCTCTACCGTCGTTCAATTGTTTTACAACCCCTTCAACGAATACTTTCAAATCACCAGAACCGGTAGAAATAGTATTCTTGTTGTACGTAAAGTAGTGCATGAATTCAAGTTCAGGGAATTCAGGTCCAACTTCTGGTTCTGGAACTTCTGGAACGATAATAGTTCTAGAATCAACATCCAGCAGTAGTTCTTTATAAATTTCTTGGTATTCCTCTGTACAATCAGTTGTAAACCCGTCTTCGTGCATGATTTTATTATCAGATGCATTCATGTATTCCAAACGGTATGTTTTACATGGTTCTAGAGCCGTCATAAAGACACCATCTCTTAATCGAGGGAATACCAATCGTGCATTATCTTGATCCTCACAATCCAAGCAGATTAGTTTTACACTGACTGCAAAATCTTCTGGGATTGGTTTGTTATCAACTGTTTTGATTAACCCTCGAAGTACTGCAATATTGTTAACCCCTAGGTAATCGTTGTGAATCTCATAAATATCCTTTTCACCGTAACCGTCTCCACGGAATGAAGTCATATAGCCCTTTAATCCGTCAATTGTTGTTGTGTAAAAGATATCATCATTGGTCGAATTAAAAGGATATCCCAAGTTTTTAGCATCTGACCATGTTCCATCAGCATTTAAGCTACTGTAGAAAATATCGAATCCACCAATACTATTCGCTCCATTTGAAGAGAAGTAAAGCGTTTTGTTGTCAATAGAAATAAAAGGAGCATCTTCGTCATTTGGTCCGTTTATTCCTGGTCCCAAGTTGATAGGTTTTGACCAATTCCCTTTCCCATCGTTGGTCATCATGTAGATATCACGACCGCCAAATCCACCTTTACGATCAGATACAAACAAAAGCATTTTTTTGTCGTGCGACATCATACAGTGCGTTTCCCAATCATCCGTGTTGACACCTTCAATTTCCAGTTTTGTGATTTCTTGAAATTTAGCGTGGTAAAAATCAGTGTAGTAAATATCACCATTCCCAGTTGTATCTTGGTACAAGTAGATTTTTCTCTCATCGCTACTTACCGCTAAAGTTGCTTCGTTACGCATAGGAAGACAGAAATCCAAACGCATCGGTGAGGTCCAAGTTGAATCAAAATCCATGTAACTCACATATACATCTTCTGGGTATTGGTTGATCATTTCATCTTTGTACAGTTCTGTTTCGCCATTCGACCATGGACGACGAGAAGTAAAGTACAATGCAGAGCCATCCAACGA
This sequence comes from uncultured Fluviicola sp., assembly GCA_964643345.1. Taxonomy (GTDB): domain Bacteria; phylum Bacteroidota; class Bacteroidia; order Flavobacteriales_D; family Crocinitomicaceae; genus UBA4466. The sequence continues at coordinate 72,554 of CAZXRU010000016.1, read as the reverse complement.
TACAACAGGACTGTATTCTGGGTATTGAGTGTTAATAGTGCTTCCTACATTACGCAGGTATACATTGACTGGAGTTTTCATTTGAACTTTAGCCTCCGCACATTGTTCCAATCGTAATTTTGCAACAGGAATTAATTCTGATTTCTGTTTTGATGTCTGAATAAACTTCGTGTAGTTCTCTTCAGCCTTGACAATGTCTTCATTCAAGTGATAACAAGTTGCCAAGTGAAAAAATGCATCCGTTGGAGCACTTTGCTCTTTGGTTGAATACATATCATAATTGGCAGAAGTTGTTTTTACTGCTTTTTCCAAATATGGAATCGCCGCTTTATGATCTTTTCTGATCTGTAGCACTAAGAATCCCTTTCTATAGTTATAGTTAGAGCTTTCAGGTTTGAACGTGATCAATTTATCTGTTAATATTTCGGCGAAAAATAAAAAACCATCCTGCGTATACATAGACGCCTCGGTCAACAACTGATTTTCAGAATAGTTTATAATTTTTGTTCGAACATCAACTTCAGTCTCTTGACCAAAAGCGAATGTCATTGTGAACAAACCAAGGAATAGTGGAATAAGGTTGAATTTTTTCATAAACAATGGTTTCAAGATAGTACTACAATTTACACTATTTAAATTGAATTATACAAATTTAGTAAATTAATGAAAATCAACCATGTGATGTCGATAAGAGTTATCAACTATCACATTTTGATAATCTTAAATTCAGTTCTACGGTTCGCTTGATGTTCTTCCTCTGAACAGTCAGTTACCACAGCACCTTCACATTCGCATTTATTCACGAGTTGTGACTCACCATAACCTTTGCCTGTGATGCGCTTTTTATTCGTAATACGCGCTTTTATGTAGTCTGCAGATGAAATAGCACGTCGGTTTGAAAGCGCTTTGTTATACGCCTTTGATGCACGACAGTCAGTATGAGATCCAAGTTCAATAACAACCGTTGGGTTTTCGTTCATGAAAGCAACGATTTTGTCCAATTCCAGTGCAGCATCAGGTCGAATGTTCGATTTGTCCACGTCAAAATAGATTGGATTTAAAGCCAGTTCTGTCCCCACCTCAATACCAACTTCGATTTGTTTCAGTTTGTAGTTCAGTTGGATGTTAGGTTCCATTCCAAGACTAATAGATTCGATATTCGTTTGAGACAAGTAGTCTTTCGCACTAGTTTTGACTGTCAAATCTAACACGTCTTGGTAGTTCTTGTCATCCAAAATAGTGGAGCTGTATGCTCCTTTTTCGTCTGTTTTAATGGAAGCCAATACGGTTCCAGTTGTTGCGTCTGTAATTTCAACCGTCGCATTTGCAATGGGTGCTGATGTTGTTTTGTTGGTAACTGTACCTGCCAACGTGTAGCGACCAATTACATAGTTTCTTTCAACTTCTTCGCTTTCAGCGTTACATTTCGTTACAACATTCTCTGTTCTCAGCACTTGATCTCCATCCATGAAATGTACATTGTACTCTTTACAGCGCGAAAGCACTGAAAAGTACGAGCCATTTTTAACACGTGGTAACATTTCTTTTTCTTCATCAATAGAGCAATTGAGGCACTCTATACGTACCACTAAATTATCAGGAAGAGGAGAACCATCTGTGGTTAAAACTCTACCTCTTACAGCGCTAACCGCATTGTTCCCCATGTAATCACTCTGAATCTCATAAATATCCTTTTCTCCAAAACCATCTTTTCTAAATGAAGAAAGGTATCCTCGGGTACCATCAAAGGTTGTTGTATAGAAAATGTCATTTCCTGTAGAATTTATAGGGTAACCCATATTCAGTGGTGCTGACCAGTTGTTTAAATCATCTCTAACTGAAACAAAAACATCAAATCCACCCATACTCTTATCGCCATTACTTGAGTAATACAAGGTTTTATTGTCAACAGCAATAAAAGGGGCGTCCTCATCGTAAGGAGTATTGATTTCTGGACCTAAGTTCTGAGCTTTACTCCATTCACCATTAGGAAGTTTTACAATTCGGTAGATGTCTCTCCCTCCATAACCTCCAGGTCTGTCTGATACAAAGTACATGTTTTCTCCATCTGGTGTGACAGTACAATGCGTTTCCCAAGCGTTCGTGTTCACTTCATCGTTTTTCAACGCGCGAAGATTTTCAAATTCATTGTTTGTAAAGTCTGAATAGTAGATGTCACCTCCACCAGTATAATCCTGATAGATATAAATACGTTTTTCATCACCGCTCACCGAAATGGAAGCTTCGTTTAATTGCGCATCGCAGAATGCTAGCTTTTCAGGGGCTGTCCATGTGTTGCCATCTTTCAAATAAGTCACGTACACATCTTCAGGGTAGTTGTTCAATTTAGGATCTCTGTATTGCTCTGTACTACCATCTTCCCAAGGTCGACGAGAGGTGAAATAAATTGATTGACCGTCCAACGAAACAGCAGGGGAATACTCCGCCATACTCGTGTTTACCATGTTTCCAAGATTGTTGACTTTAACCTTTTTCGGGTTGTTCATTTCGTGCTTTGCAACATCACATTGTTTGATGTTCATTTCAGCAACGGGAATCAATCCTGATTTCTTAGCACTGTTTGCAATAAAAAGCGCATAATGCTCCTTTGCCTTGTCTAATTGATTGTCTAGGTGATAACAAGCGGCTAAATGATAGATTGCATCTGGTGGAGCGCTCGTTTCACGCGTAGAGAACGCATCAAAATTTTTGTTGATGTCTTTAATTGCCTTTTCTAAATAGGGGATAGCCGCTGTGTAGTCAAGACGTGAGTTTAATATCAAGTACCCTTTTCTATAATTGTAATTGGCGCTTTCCGGTTGAAACGTCAATAATTTGTCCATAACTATTTCAGCGTTGTAGTAATAGTACTCTTGCGTCATACTAGAGGATTCTATTAATAGTTCTTGTTCTGAAGCGGTATTAACAAAAGTCCTTAATTCATCTGGTGTCATCTGCGCGACTGAAGCCGAAGCAAACAGAAGCGTGATAACTAAAAGTTGTAGATTTTTCATGTGTACTATAATTTATAGGATTAGTGTAGTGTCTATTTTAAATCTCCCGCTTTTCGTCAAATTGCTCTAGGTAATCAGCAACTCGTTTGACAAACATTCCACCCAGTGCCCCATCTACCACACGGTGGTCGTAGGAATGAGACAGGAACATTTTGTGACGAATTCCGATGAAATCTCCGTCTGGAGTTTCAATAACGGCAGGAACTTTTCGTATCGCACCAAGTGCTAAAATAGCGACTTGTGGTTGATTGATAATTGGTGTCCCCATTACGTTTCCAAATGTTCCAACATTGGTTATTGTGTAAGTTCCACCCTGAATATCTTCTGGTTTTAATGCATTGTTACGTGCATTGTTCGCCATTTGGTTGACTGCTTTTGTCAATCCTGTTAAGTTCAAACGATCCGCATTTTTGATGACAGGAACAATCAAATTTCCAGAAGGAAGTGCTGTTGCCATACCAATATTAATGTCATTTCGCTTAATAATTTGACTTCCAGATACAGAAACATTTACCATAGGGAAATCTTTAATCGCTTTAACGATCGCTTCCATGAAAATCGGTGTAAACGTAATGTTCTCACCCTCTCTATCTGCGTATGATTTTTTAACCTTGTTTCTCCAGTTCACGATCTTTGTCACATCCGCTTCAACATAACTTGTCACGTGCGGTGCGACATGCGTTGACATCACCATGTGATCAGCGATGATTTTTCGCATACGATCCATTTCAATGATTTCATCATTAGGACCAACAGTGACTACTGGTTCTTTAATATTTGAAAGGAATCCTCCTCCAGTTTGCACTGATCCATTTGTAGCTGGTGCAGTAGTTTTAGCTGCTTGTTGTGTTGGAGTAGGTGCAGTAACTGTTGTCTGCTTCGCTCCACCATTATCAATGAAAGAAAGGATATCTTTTTTTGTCACACGCTCTCCTTGACCAGTTCCGTTGATGGTATCCAGTTGCTGAAGAGAAACTCCTTCTTTTTCTGCGATACTTCGCACAAGCGGTGAATAAAATTTTCCTGAGGATCCGTTTTTCTCAAGTGCAACTTGAGGCGCTGAAGCATTCGACTGAACTGAAGCAACCTCTGCTACTTCAGCTTCAATTTTCGCTGCTGGAGCTTTTGACTCAACAGGAGCGGAACTTCCATCAGTAGAAATAATGGCAATTACATCGCCTACTTGTACTACGTCATCTACTTCAAATAAACGTTGAATAAGAACCCCTTCTGCTTCCGAGGGCAACTCATTGTCGACTTTGTCTGTAGCGACCTCAACCAACGGTTCATCCATTGCTACGCTATCTCCGACATTTTTCAACCAATTAGTAATCGTTGCTTCCGTTACGCTCTCTCCCATTTTCGGGAGTCTTATTTCAATTTGTGACATAAATTATTTTCTAAAGACTTTGTTCTGTGCACAAAAATAACTGAAATTTCGTTTTTTTCAACATTGTTGGACAATGAATTATTGATCCAGCTTTGCCCATGAATTTAGAATGATGGAAAAATCCTTTCTCATAGAGTAATCACGTGCGTACAAAAGATTGAGTTTTTCATGAATTGAAGGAAGATCAATTGTCACACCATCGCAAGGTGACAATACACCTGGTTTAATTTTTGGCAAGCGTACATCGCGCTGTATGACTTCGTCTGAGAAACCAATAAATGACTTTCGGCCGATGAACACCTCAGCGAGATTACTTACGTATTTTTTCTTGTGTTTAAACATGAATATGGTCACTGGGATGGAAAGAAGTAAAAGTCCTGATCCGAGTACATCAAATAATCGCTTTTTTCGTTTGTTCTCTTTTGAAACGAGCGTGTTTAAGTTGAGAATGTACAAATCACCAGCTGTTTCGATTGAATTACTTCCTATGATGTGCATGGCATTGGAAGGGGCAATTTTAAAATCGAAATGATCCAATTCCATTGTTTTCATAACATGAATCATTTCCTTGTAACTCATGTCTTTAGAGCAAAATACCAATTCATCGCATTCAATTGCTGGCGAGAGATTTTCAGTGGGAACGGAAATAATCTCTCCAATACGGTCATTCGTTTGCTTGAGTAAATCCGCTACTCGCTGGAATTCATCATTGCTTCCAACTACTGCAAAGGTCTTTTTACTTCTTACCTTTAAGTTGAATTTCTTGCGTATCGCAAAGTGGAGGAATATTCGCGATACAACGTAATAGCCAAACACCCAGGCGCCACCAATAAATATGAATAATCTCGAAAATTGAAGCGACTTCGGCAAGGTGGCGTACACAATCAGGATGAATACCGTTCCCCAAAAAACACCTTTTAACAGTTTGAATAGTCGAATCGGAAAATCATATCCGCCATTGAAAATGCTTGCAATGAGCCACGTGGCAGCGTAGATAGGGATGGAGTATTTTATGAGGTCTTCTTGAAATTCGATTTCGGCAAGTCGCCAATAGTTTGTTAAAGCATACAGTCCAACAACGATGTAAATAAAATCAATCACAGGAAGAAAGGCCTGCTTGACAATTCGCACTATCAGCGCAAGTGAGGCTCGAATGTAAATGGCAAAATTGATGAGCAGGGAATAAAGTCGCGCGTTTTTTCCTGAAAAGTGTTTTTTTGCAAAAATGACCATCGCACGGTAAAAAACAAAAACGTAATTGATGGAACTTTTCTTTGTACTTTCACCTTTGTAGTGAATGATGCTCGTTTCAGGGAAATAGTAATTGTTGTAGCCGCCGAGTGTAATTCGGTAGGATAAATCGATGTCTTCTCCGTACATGAAAAAATCTTCATCTAGCAATCCGACTTTATCCAGTGCTTCAGTTCGCAGTAGCATGAATGCGCCGCTAAGCACGTCAATTTTATTCGTTTCAAATTCGTCTAAATGTCCTAAATGGTATTGGCCAAATCGCTTTGATCGGGGAAATAATTTTGAAAGTCCAAAAATCTTGTAAAACGCTACCATTGGAGTAGGGAGTCCTCTTTTTGATTCTGGGAGAAAACATCCCTTCCCGTCAATCATGTGAACACCTAAGCCACCGCAGTCGGGTGTGTTGTCCATGAACTCAACGACCTTTGAAAAAGTATCTTCCGCGACAATGGTATCTGGATTCAACAAGAGCACATATTTCCCCTTTGCTTGTCGAATTGCCTGATTGTTTGCTTTGGAAAACCCACTGTTGATTTTGTTCTCAATTAATTCAAATTCAGGATATTTACTCTTGAGCATCTCAACAGATCCATCAACTGAACAATTATCGACAATAATGACTTCTGCTGATATGGGCGCAATCGCCTTTTTGACTGAATCCAGACATTGATCCAAGAAGTATTCAACGTTGTAATTAACGATGACGATACTCAGCTGATATGTAGGCTCGTTGGTCAAAATTTAAAGCACAGCAATACACGAAATTTCGATGTTAACATCAAGTGGCAAACGAGCGACTTGAACTGTTTCTCGTGCTGGAAACGAAGAACGGAAATAGCTTCCGTATATTTCATTGACAGCGGAAAAATCATTTAAATCCTTGAGGAAAATACTGCATTTCACAATGTTTTCCATTGTCATACCTGCCTCGTTTAAAAGTGATTGGATATTCTTCATCACCTGATGAGTTGCTTCTTCAATTGAATCCTGCACCAAATTCCCTGTTGCTGGATCGAGTGGGATTTGTCCCGAAACATACAGTGTATCAGCTTTTAATACAGCTTGACTATACGGTCCGATAGGGGCAGGCGCTCCAGGAATTTGAATCACTTTCTTCATCGTTCAATTTTGCTAATTTTGTACAAGTTTACATAAAAAAAATTGAGTTTTTGAAGCCAGTATTACTTCTTGATAATTATGATTCGTTTACATACAATCTAGAACATCTCCTGAAAGGATTGGGTGCGGAGGTCACAACTGTGCGCAACGACGACCTAATTGAGAGTATTGCGGACTACAGTCACATCGTACTTTCTCCAGGTCCAGGATTGCCTAGGCATGCTGGGAATATGATGGATGTAATACGGCTAGCGCATGACCAAAAGATACCTGTTCTTGGAGTCTGTTTAGGAATGCAAGCTATTGCTGAATACCTAGGAGGACATTTGTACAATCAAAACAATGTAAAGCACGGCGTTTCAGAGCTAATTGAGCTAGAAGATGTTCCACTTTTTGATGGATTGGGGGATAAACTAGAGGTTGGACTGTACCATTCTTGGGCGGTGCACATGGAAGGAGATTTTGACATCATCGCATGGTCAAAAAGTGGTGTCGTGATGGCGCTCCAAAACATCCAAAGTAAAATGGTTGGTGTTCAATTCCACCCAGAATCAATAATGACACCAGGTGGTAAGGAGATACTCGCGAATTTTTTAAAAATGTAGATCAAAAAGAACCGCCTAATTCATGCAGTCCTCATAAAGCTTGTCCCAGTAGGCATCTACTTTTTCTTGATTTTTGCTTTCGTTTTCGAGCGTTGTATTGTAATCTTGCGCATTTGGAAAACTCTCCATGGTTGATTTTAGGAAGCAATCACAATCAAACAACTCACTATCGCATTTGTCTTTAACAATTTGTTTACGCTCATCATTCCATTCATTTGGATCTCCACAAGAAACAAGACTAACAGCCAGTAACACAAAAGAAAAGTAGAAAACTTTCATATTATTTCGTATTTATTTGTAATTTAGTTCCTTGCTAAAATAGTTAAAACATATTAGATGAAAAAGGTTGCAGTAGTATTATTTTTCTTGTTAGGAGTTGGAATAACGTCGTCATACGCTCAAAAAAGAACAGTTGCGGGAATTACTTTCCCAGCTAAAACAACGGTGAATGAAAAGACGTTGATTTATAATGGATCTGGTTTACGTGAGAAATACACCTTTGATTTATATGTAGCTGCGCTTTATTTAGCACGTCCTTCCATGGATGCAAATAAGATCATTACGGACGATGCCGAGGCGGCCATTCATATTGAAATTGTATCAAGCAAAGTGACAAAGGATAAATTTGTTGAGACAGTAAAAGAAGGCTTTGGCAAGGCTAGTCACGGCAAGGCGACTTCTGAGCAGATTTCGCAATTTATGGGCTTCTTCAAAAGCGAATTTAAAGTGGGCGATAAAATCCACATTGAGTACGTTCCAGGAACGGGTGTAGTAGTTCTAAAAAACGATCAGAAAATTGGAACCATGAAAGGGCTTGAATTTAAAAAGGCATTGTTTTCAATTTGGTTTGGAAGCACACCTGCTGATAAGGGATTGAAATCAGCAATGTTAGGAAAGGTTTAGAATCCTTCTTGGATTATCAAATGAACTGAAAATCGACCCTTCTGTTGCGTTGTTTTCCTTCAGGGGTAGTGTTGGTATCAACAGGTTCTTTTTCACCTTTAAAATCAAATACTAGACGATCTGAACTAAGTCCTTGCCGCACAAAGTAGTCTACAATAGCCTGCGCACGGCGTTTCGACAACTCATCGTTGTATTCATCTGAACCATCAGCATCGGTATGTCCTGTGACTTTTACGCGTAAATCCGAATGCCCCTTTACCACCTTGATCATTCGATTTAGAAAATCAAAATGTTCAACACGCAGGAACGACTCATCGTAATCAAAGTAAACAGGTTCGAAGATGAAACTGTCACGTTCTTTCTTCCGAATAACAGGAGCATTTAATCCTTCTTGAAGATCTTTTTGGAATTGTGAAAACCAAAGTTGACTGATTGTTCGCTGATCGTCCATTGAGATTTTTTCCTCGACCTTGTATAATTTAATTGTTCCAAGTACGCGTTTACAATCGGTGCTGACATAATTTCCGTCGAGGTAGCCTGTTTCTTCATTGTATTTCAAGTCGGCTTTAAATCGGCACCATTTGATATTTCCGGACTGCTTACTTTTTAGAATAACGAATTGATCGAATGAAATGGTGTTGTTCTCGGCTTTGCCTTTTATCTTTTTCACTGCAAAATCCTCTGAATCGTAGATTTCTTCGCGCGTGTAACTTTCAAATGTCCCTTCATCAGAAATAGAAAGGTAGAAGAGCGTACTTTTCTCGAGGGGGATTCCAGCTTGCTGTAAAACACCGATCCATGAACCTTTGAGTTGACTTTGAGAAAAGCCGACAAACGCAAAAAATGTAAAAACAAACAGAAAAATTGAATACCTCATAGTTGTTTATTCGTAACGAATCAAATAATGTTCCAAGAAAGACATTTTTTTTCAAACCAGAGAGATGCGAAGAACACAAAAATGATGAGTTAGAAGCGCTGATTTGATTAATTAACAATATGGTAAAAATATTGTTGATAAGTTACCGATTCTTTTGTTAAAACCGCTGTCAATTCACAGATGTGTTGACTATTTTTGTGTGTTATTGAAATCAAGGATATGGATCCTATTTTGAGTTATAAATTATGAGTGAAGAAAACAAAAGAGAAGATTACGCTGCGGATAATATTCAGGTATTAGAAGGATTAGAAGCGGTAAGAAAACGTCCTGCCATGTACATTGGTGATGTTGGGTCAAAGGGACTCCACCATTTAGTATACGAGGTAGTTGACAACTCTATTGATGAGGCATTAGCAGGACATTGTGATGCGATTGACGTAATTATAAATGAAGATAATTCAATTACAGTTACGGATAACGGTCGTGGTATTCCAACGGCAATGCATACGAAGGAAAAAAGATCGGCGCTTGAAGTCGTGATGACTGTCCTTCACGCTGGTGGTAAATTTGACAAAGATACCTACAAAGTTTCTGGTGGTCTGCACGGGGTAGGTGTATCGTGTGTGAATGCATTATCATCACATTTATCGGCTATAGTTTATAGAGATGGTAAAATTTACCAACAAGAGTACAACATTGGTAAACCTTTGTACGATGTTAAGGAGATCGGAACTACGGATAAAACGGGTACACAAGTAACTTTTTCTCCCGACGGAAGTATTTTTGAAAACACTGTATATAATTATGATACACTGGCAGCACGTATGCGTGAGCTAGCGTTTTTAAATAAAGGAATTACGATTACTTTAAAAGATGCACGCTACGCAGATGATGACGGTAACTATCCAACGGAAACTTTTCATTCCGACGGTGGTTTAAGAGAGTTTGCTGCTTATTTAGATAGAAACCGTGAGGGATTGATTTCTGAGGTGATCTATTTTGAAGGTGAAAAGGATGGAATTCCAGTAGAAGTTGCGTTGACGTATAATACATCCTATTCTGAGAATATTTTGGCGTATGTGAACAATATTAATACGCACGAGGGTGGTACGCACTTATCTGGATTTAGACGTGGTTTAACAAATACGTTAAAAAAATACGCCACTGATTCTGGAATGCTTGCGAAAGAAAAAGTAGAGATAGAAGGAGATGATTTCCGTGAAGGTTTGACTGCCGTTGTTTCTGTAAAAGTTCAGGAACCACAGTTCGAGGGACAAACGAAAACGAAATTAGGAAACAGAGAAGTTACTGCACCGGTAAGTCAAGGTGTCTCTGAAATGTTAACGGTATACTTAGAAGAGCATCCAAACGATGCGCGAATCATTGTTCAAAAGGTAATCTTAGCTGCTAAGGCACGTCAAGCTGCGCGTAAGGCGAGAGAGATGGTGCAGCGCAAGAGCGTTTTGACTGGAAGTGGACTTCCAGGTAAATTGGCCGATTGTTCTTCAAAAGATCCAGCAGAATGTGAGATTTATCTTGTAGAGGGTGATTCAGCAGGTGGAACAGCGAAGCAGGGGAGAGATAGACACTTTCAGGCGATTATGCCGTTGAGAGGAAAGATCTTGAACGTTGAAAAAGCAATGCAACACAAGATTTTTGAAAACGAAGAGATCAAGAATATTTACACTGCACTTGGTGTTCGTGTCGGAACAGAAGAGGATTCAAAAGCACTGAACATTGAAAAATTAAGGTACCACAAGGTAGTCATCATGTGTGATGCCGATGTCGATGGTTCTCACATTGAGACGCTTATTTTAACGTTCTTCTTCCGTTATATGAAGGAAATGATTGAACACGGATACATCTATATTGCGACTCCACCACTTTATCAAGTGAAGAAAGGAGCAAAAATGGATTATGCATGGAGCGATAACCAACGTGATGTATTGATTCAACAATTCAAGGGTTCTGGTCCTGAATCTTCCGTTAACGTTCAACGTTACAAAGGTCTTGGAGAGATGAACGCAGAGCAATTGTGGGAAACTACAATGAACCCAGAATCTCGTACGCTTCGTCAAGTGACAATCGATAATGCAGCAGAGTGCGATCAAGTATTCTCTATGTTGATGGGGGATGAAGTTCCACCAAGACGTGAATTTATAGAGAAGAATGCAAAATATGCGAATATTGATATTTAAGGAATAGATCCTATTTCTTATGGAAACCATCTGTCTCTGGCAGATGGTTTTTTTATGCGCAGTTTTGAGCTCAATTTAAATTAACGACACGCACCTAAAGTGTTTGGTTATTAACATTTTCTAAAAGAACGTGTCTAGCAAAGAGAATAAGTTATACTTTTGAACAAAATGTTTAATTGTTCAAATAATTTATATGTCAACTAACAAAACAAAAATTCTGTCAAAGTCGAGAGAGCTATTTGAGCAATACGGATATCAGAAAACTACGCTAACGGATATCGCTAAATCGGTTGGAAAAGTTAAGACGGCAATTTATTACTACTTCAGCGGGAAAGAGGAGATCTTTGCGGAACTCGTTCAGTTAGAAGCTGAGGCTTTTAACAAAAGCTTGTTCTCCACTGTTGAAAGCGAAACTGAACCGCTTCGAAAACTAGAAATCTATGTTGAAACACGAATGAAACTGATGCAACAATTATCGCATCGTTACAGTTTTTTAAAGCAAGATTTCTTTGAATTAATACCGATTGTGGAAGCGAACAGAACCGAATCAGATAAACGAGAAATTGCATATGTAAAAGCGATTCTAGAAGATGTAGATCGCTCAAATACTACGCAAATTGAAAATATTGAATTCTCCTCAAAAATGCTGATTAATACAATCAAGGGACTTGAAGTTCAAATGTATGTCACTGATCAAATAGTTATCCCTGAGAATGAAATTGAAAAATTCAGAAACTTTATACTCTATGGAGTAATCAACAATAAACGCTAAACATCAAACTATGAAAACCTTATTTCTTACAATTGCTACCTTTTTAGTCATGAATGCATTTGCTCAGCATTCTATTGGACATTTCTCAAAAACTTTTGTGGATCCATCTCGAAATAATAGGGATATTTTAACAGAAGTCTATTATCCAGCCACTAGCGCAGGTGATAATACGCCCGTTGCAAACGGCCAATTTCCTGTAATTGTTTTTGGACATGGATTTGTGATGGCATGGGATGCCTATGAAAATCTCTGGGAAGAGTTTGTTCCCGAAGGCTACATTATGGTGTTTCCTAGAACTGAAGGGAATTTGGCATCAACCGACCATCAGGAATTTGGGTGGGATTTACAATTTTTAGTCACTGAGCTTCAGAATGAAGGTGCTCTTGTCAGTTCTGATATTTACGATGCAGTGGCATCAGAGACTGCTCTTATGGGACATTCCATGGGTGGTGGAGCGGCATTTCTAGCGGCAGACTCACTCTGTGCAAATGGAAATTTAAACTTAAAAACATTAGTTGGACTAGCTCCAGCGGAATCATCGACGAATGGAGTTTCATCTATCGCATCAGCGGCAAATGTAACCGTGCCTTCGCTGATACTGTCAGGTGTTCAAGATGGAGTCACCCCGCCAAATGATCATCATGGTCCTATGTACAATGCGCTTGCATCAACGTGTAAAACGATTCTAAACATTATCGGTGGTGCTCACTGCTATTTTGCAAATTCTAATTTCGCATGTGATTTTGGAGAAATGTCGGCCTCAAGTGGCATATCGATTTCTAGAGCTGAGCAGCAGGATGTAACGAATGATTTTGTGAAGTTGTGGCTAGATTACACGCTGAAATCCGAATGTGAGTCGTTTACAGTTTTTCAAGATTCTGTAACGAGTTCAACGCGGGTAACAAATTCACAGGTGTGTTCGATTTCCATTCCAACAATTAATACGACAATTTCGGAGACTGCTGTACAACTTTCTTCAAATGAAAATGGAGCAAGTGCCTATCAGTGGTTAGATTGCTCTAATGGAAACGCACCAATTTCAAATGAAACGAGTCAGGCTTTTACACCGGCGTTGAATGGAAGCTATGCAGTTGAAGTAACGGTAAACGGATGCAGAGATACTTCAGCATGTGTAGATTTCGCAAGTAGCCTTGGGTTGAATGAAAATTTCGGATCGCACTTACACTATCATCCGAATCCAGCAAATGATGCGATTGTTATAGTTTCAGATGTAGCAATTTTGGTTGATGTCTCAATTTTCGATCTTCATGGAAAGGTATTATTGACAGAGTTAAATGTAGAAAATGGAACAAAGATTAGTCTTAATTATTTAGAATCTGGAAGTTATTTTATCACATTTTATTCTGAAAATGAACGAATAACAAAGAAGTTAATTAAACAGTAGTAGTTGTTTAACAGTTAGGTGAAATCTCTTCTGAACATAGTTCGGGAGAGATTTTGTAATTTAAATATCTTCGAATCAAAAAAAAAGGCTTCCCATTTGGGAAGCCTTTTAACCTTAAATTATTGTTTTAGTCGAATTAGTTCTTCACAACTCTAATCGTTGCATTCAAACTTTCGGAAGTTACCTTTACTAAGTAAATACCTCCAGTGTAGTTTGAAGTGCTTAACTCGACAGAACTTGTACTGCTTCCTCTGTCTATAATTCGTCCTCGTGTATCAAGAATTTCAAAGTTGAAATCTCCATCGAACACAATAAACAATTTATTATCAGTTGGGTTAGGATACACGCTAACATGTTTTAGTTCATTTTCATCAATTGAAGCACAAGCGTCAACAGAAATATAATTGGTAAAAGTTACTGACTCATCGTCAACTCCATTACTAACCACTAGTGTTACGCTGTACGTTCCTGCATTCGCATACATTACTGTAGGGTTTTGAGTTGTACTTGACGCTGGAGATCCACCAGGGAATGTCCACTGCCAATCAGTTATTGTGCCTTGTGACAAATCAGTAAAGTTAACGGACTCTCCTGCGCAAACGGATGTTACGTTGGCTTCAAAATTTGCAGTAATAGCTCCTGAAGTGAGGCAGAAAGGATTTACTTCTTGATCACCGTAATCTGAATCAGTAGCCATGATTTCTGCAAGTACTGTTCCGCTTTGAGAGATTGTATACGATCCATCGATTGAACATCCAGGCCATTGTGAGCCATTCATTCCGTCTCCAAAATCATCCATAATTGTAAAGGTGTAACATTCAGCATTCAAGCACCATTCTTGCGTAATCGTTTCTCCTCCTGTTAAATCAGTGTAAGGACCGCCTTCATGAATTACATTGGATGATCCATCTTCAAGCATCCATTCAACTTCAGATCCGTAGCAATCAATCTCCAATACAAAATCAACCAACTGACCGTTTAGGTTTACGTTAAAGTTTGCAACTGAACCATTATTTGAATTGTTTTCATCAGTTCCACCATTTGGATCGACTGTTGCCGCTTCAAATGTATGTGCACCGTTTGCAGCAGATTGAGCAGGTAGTGTAACCACCGCTGTACTGTTCGTTGCTAAAGATCCTGACCATGAATAGGTTGATACTGCGCCTCCGTCAATAGAATATTCAATATCAACACTAGTTAACGTTGTGCTTCCAAAGTTTCTAAGTACGACTTCAGGTGTGAAATTTCCAGTTGAACAAAGAGCGCCAGAAGGATTATTAATTCCTTGAATCCCTGCGTCCAGCGCGACTGCCGCTTGGTTAGGATTCCATCCATCAAGAGTTCCAGTAGAAATTGAAGAAGGATCTAACCAATCACGTAGACGAGTGGCTGCACTGGCTCCGTTCCAAGAAATATCAAATCTACCATACACATCGTATTGATTGTTATCATTGGTACCAACACATGCAGCGGCGCCACCATACAATTGACCAATTAGTCGATGATTCATATCCCAAAGACCAGACCCTGAAGAACCAGGCTCAGTAACACCTTCGTCCCAGTTCGCTACGTTCCAGCATTGAGCACCACCTGAGGTAACTTGCGTAAGAGCATTATTTTCACGCGCATACTTCATGATATCTCCGCTGGGGTGGTGAATTCCAATAGCTGAGCCTACCGGGTTTCCCGTGTGATCCCATCCAGCGTAAAAAAGTCCCCATGCCTGAGCTGTTGCCAATGTTAAATTATTGATTTGAACTAGCGCAAAATCAGATCCAGCATTTGATGCTCTTAATGTCGCACCATTTGCCGTTTGAAATTGTGTGGGGGTTGGTGTATTTGTTGAGTTTGCAGTAGTTGCACATACCGGATTAGGAGAAATCCATTTAAAACGGAATGCCCAGTTTGCAGGATTTCCTAGACAGTGGTCTGCTGTTAAAAAGTAGGGGGTACCATCTTGGGCTGTGTTGTTTACTAACGTCCCAGTACATGATCCATTTCCACCCACGACGATCATTGCTACCGAATTTGATTCATCCAGCCATAATGGTTCTGGGTCAGTCAAGCAGCGTACATCTCTGTTACAGTCACCTGAATCGTTAAGTCCTTTCATGACTTCGTTTTCATGCAATGAAATATCACGATATCCATGGACAATGTCTGTCACCATAAGGGTACCTTGTCCCGCTACTGCGTAAGGTTCAAAATATTCAATGATGACATCATCTCCTGAAAGTAAATCTGTACCTAGAATTTTTTCCACATTGTTGTTTATAGAAGTGTAGGCACCTAAATACCCCGAGTAATCGGGTTTCACAAGATGTATGGATGCACCATTTGGTATAAACAAATCCTGAAAGATAAAGTTCATGCTGATCGCATCCTTGGACTTAACGCGCAGCTGCCAGATTCGATCACCATTTGGTAAAATCGTCCATTCGCCTGAATTATCAAGTGTGTAACTCGTTTGATGCTTATGCCCAAAACGCCATGGTCCAATCTTAAACTGGTCATTAATTGAATCTTCAGCACGATAAGATGCCTCGTCAAAAGGGGGCATAATAATAGAACTAATGGGTGTTAGACCTGATTTGATTGACCACGATTTGGGTTGTCCCAAATTAGTGATCTGTCCTATACTATTGAAGTAGCTCAACAGCAATACGGACAAGAATAGAGAAATTCTTGTTTTCATAGTTTACTAGTTTTAAAAAGTTTAGTTGTCGAAATATAGAACTTTTTTGTTTAAAAAAGCACAACGTGATGTTTTAAACGTGAATTAATTATGAACATTCTAGCAATGCTAAAACCGATTTAGCATAAAAGAAAAGGTTTCCCTAATGGGAAACCTTTTCACTGAGATTAATATTATCAAATCCTAGTTCTTCACAACTCGAATTGTTGTGTTCAGGCTTTCAGAAGTCACTTTTACAAAGTAAACTCCAACCGTATAGTTAGATGTGTTCAATTCGATTGAATTACTACCGCTTCCAGTTTCAATTAATCGTCCACGCGTATCAAGAATTTCAAAGTTGAAATCTCCATTTAATACGATGAATAATTTATCATTTGTTGGATTTGGATATACACTAACTGAATTCAACTGGTTTTCATCGATTGAAGCACAACCATCGACTGTTATATCTTGAGTCGCCATTCCTTCACAACCATTTCCATCAGTATAAGTGTACGTAATGGTGTGGGTTCCAATACCAGCCGTTGCCGGATCGAAGTTACCACCTGTGACACCTGTTCCAGAATAAGTTCCTCCTGCTGGAGTCCCACCTGTCAATGGTGAAGCATTGTTGTAAACACATACCGTTGTCAATGGTGTCATTGTTACCGTCGGATTTGTGTTTACTGTAACATTTGTTGTCGCTGATATTGCCGAACAACCGTTACCATCAGTATAGGTAACTGTATAACTACCAGTCGCGTTTACTGTAATGGCATTTGTTGTTTCAGTTGTCGACCACACGTTTCCGCTTCCTTGCGAAGAAGTAAGTGTGATATCCTCACCATCACAAATTGACGTTGCCCCAGAAGGAGTAATTGTCGGTGCTGCTGGATTTGCATTCACTGTAACAACAGTTGGCGCAGATGTCGATTCACACCCATTACCATCCATATAAGTTACTGTAAAGCTTCCTGATGTTGTAACACTGATCATGTTGCTCGTTGCACTCGTCGACCATGTATTTCCACCTACCTCTGACGATGTCAAATTAACACTGCCACCAGCGCAGAACGTTGTTGCTCCAGAAGGAGTAATGGTTGGTACTGCTGGGCTAGGGTTAACAGTCACAACGACAGGTGCTGAAGTGTTAGAACAACCATTCACATTCGTAAAAGTTACCGTATAACTTCCCGAAGTTGTCGCAGTAATCTGTTGACTTGTCTGTGTTGTTGACCATAAATTTCCACTTCCCTGAGAAGAAGTTAAGTTTACACTTCCTCCATTACAGAACGTAGTAGCTCCAGAAGGAGTAATCGTTGGAGCCGCAGGATTGTTGTTTACTGTCACTACGATTGGTGCTGAACTAGCCGAACATCCAAAGCCATCTGTAACAGTTACAGAATATGTACCTGAAGTGGTGACGTTTATAGCGTTAGTTATCGCACTTGTTGACCATGTATTTCCAGTTCCTGCTGAAGATGTTAATGTAACAGAACCACCAGCACAGAAAGTTGTCGCACCAGAAGGTGTAATTATTGGTGTCGCTGGAGGATTAGGATCGGTCAACGCTACGTTTAGTGTGTTGGACGTACATCCAATTCCGTCTTCAAACGTGATATTATATGATCCAGCTGCTAATGACGGAATTACATAGGGTAATGTCACGCCATTTGCTGAACCTGTTGCTGTTCCAGTCCAAGAAACATTTCCAGTTCCACTACCAGTAACTTCAATTGAACCAGTAGTTGTGGCACAAGTAACGGGATCAACTACAGACCCAGAGCTAATTGCTGGGGTTGGATTAACTGTAATAGTCGTCACTGCTGACGTAGAAGAACAGCCATTTCCATTCGTGTGTGTAACTGTATATCCTCCAGCACTGCTGACGGTAATATCCGAAGAAGTTTCTGTTGTTGACCAGACGTTTCCTGTTGGGTAAGACGATATTAAATCTACCGAACCTCCAGCACAAATAGTTGTTGGTCCTGATGCCGAAATTGTTGGTGTCGCTGGGTTCGGATTAACGGTTACTGTTGTATAAACAGTAGACTGACAACCAACTCCATCAGTTACAATACACTCGTATTGAGTAGTCGCTGCTGGTGTAACCAACGTACTTGCAGAAGATGCAATGAGCATTGCTCCATCATACCAGCTATAGTTGAGGCCTCCACCAGCGGTGATGGTCGCACTTCCTCCAGGACAAACTGAAGAGTTAGCACTTACAGTAGCACCAAGCTCTGATGAGGGATTAATTGTAACTGAGTAAGAAGTAATACAGTTATCACCAAGTGTACCCACATATACGTCGTACGTTCCTGCCGGCAACATTGTAAATGTGTTTCCCGTTTGGAAATTCACGCCATCCATACTGTAATAGTACGTTCCATCTCCACCAGAAGGTGCAGAGAAGGTAATTATACCGTTGTTATTCCCGCAAGTCGTGTGAGTAGGTGTTACTGTTGCTGCAACTGGTGCGTTAACGGTAATCTCTATGTATCCTCCATTTTCTTGACAAGAGCCGTATGCAAATAAATAGATCCGGTGATTTCCAGTATTGTCAAATGTAAATGTTGCTGCAGCTGCTGTGCTTTGGTCAATAATAGTAGTGACTGGATCATCGGTTTGAAACCACTGATAATTTGTGGTGTTTAATGAACCAGAACCGTTGACAGAAATCTGACCACCTTGACAGATTTCATCTTCTGAAATACTTAAGTTTGCTACGGGTGCAGGTCCGTTGGATGTTAAGACATCCATTATGAATGCCGTACCTAAGCTGTTTGGACCAGACCCATATATATCTGATACAGGGTACCAGTCATTTGCAACAAACATGTTGGTGAAGTTTACAGGTGCTGGACTGAGTTCATAAGTTGTCATTAATGCAAAAGTATCTAACACGTTGGCATAGCTTACTTCATAGCCAACCCAGAAATTACCTGTTACTGTAACGGGTGTGGTAAAATCAATTCCATTCCACGCTAATTCTGTCATATCTACTAGGTCGATGTCCTCTTGAGTTAACACTGCCCCAGGTATTCCAGCTGCATCGGCATATACTTTAAAGGAGATAGTGCCACCACCGTCTGAAACTCGAGACGGAATGAATTCTAAACGACGCACTTCTGTAGAGGTTAGAGCTGTGTATGGCTCAGCCCAATCCAATACATCAAAGGTTGAGACGACTTCATTTCCTGGGATATAGCCTACTGCTCCGTACAATATATAAAAATCATCAGAAGGGTTATAGTTACGAAGTGTATCACAACCTGTTCCCGTTGCGGCTGCAACAACCTGAACGTGCGCAGGCTTTGTCAATGTTCCTGTTCCGAATGCGTTGGTTGCGTCAAGGGTAACATCATAAGTGCCAATAGTATTAAAGGTTACGAGCGGATTTTGCACACTGGAATTTGTTGCTCCTCCGTCAAAATCCCAAGCCCAGCTATTAGGAGCGTTTGTAGAAAAATCTGTAAACTGAACAGATCCTCCTACTGGAATGATAATCGGGTCTGAAATGTCTGCCGTGAATGCCACTACTGGTGGTGCATCGACTGGATCACATCCAGGTGATAATAGCAACGAGCCTCGAATACCTTGAAGAATCATCAACATGTAGTTAGCTTGTTCTTGGGTGAACATTACTGTACAGTTGGCGTAATCCATGTAATTTTCATATTGTGTTTCAATACCTGAACACGTTTGTTGATTAGGTCCACAAGATCCAGCATAATTAAAAGAAGGACCTGCAGTATTTGGTGTATCTGTGAATCCATCGTCGTTTCCACATCCACCAGAACCACCCCAAGTATGGTCTAGTCCTAAGTAATGTCCAACTTCATGTGTCAAAACATTTTCATTGTTCATCCCCAAGTTGTAATCCAAAACGATACCATCTATACTAGCACCTGGTAAGAATGACGGACTTGGTCTGTATGCATATCCTGCAGTACCAGAACTTGCTCCATTGGAAATATCACAAATCCAGACGTTGAGGTAATTATTTCTGTTCCAAATTTGAGATCCACCTGTCGCTGAACTCTTCATTTTATTCTCTTCACCGTTGTCGGAATCGTACCAGTTTTCTGTAGTTGCTACACGAATAACTCCTAACTCAGCCAGTGGATTTCCAAATGGATCTTGTGTAGCTAAGCAGAAATTGATATTCGCATCAGCTGGTGTAAATCCGAATCCTGGTCTAACGTTAGCCGCGTCAGTATTTTGCAAAAGAAAATCTTCAACAAGATCATTGTAGACTTGCATTATTAATGCATTTGATACGTTCTCCGCTGGATTATTTGGATTGTGAACTACGTGAAAAATAATAGCGATTTCGTTAACACCTGAAGTTTTTGGTGGAACAAAACTTGCCATTTGACCTGCAGCGGTTAAATAATCTTGGTTGAACTCATTCTGGATTCCTCGGTCGGAATAATGCTGCTGATTTAATTCATGTGTTTTACAAACATGCTGTCCTGCTGGAACGCTGGTACTTTGCATACTTGGACTAAATTGCACTGGAGAACCAAACGTAGGAACAGTCCGTGAATTTGTCTGTTGGAAATTGAGATTAGCAGGTTGTAGTTGGCTTTGAATTTGACCATTTGAAACCTGTGCGCTTTGCTGTATTTGGCCTGTTGTATTCAGTGACCAAAAAGCAAAAGCTACCGCACAAGCGGAGAGTAATTTGTTTGTTTTCATAGTTTGTTTTGTTTAGTAATAAGGACAGCAAGATAATGAAAACCAGCGATAACGAAAAAAATGTTGATAACTTTAATTTTGTGTTGTAGGTTTGTATCAGGTATATATCAAATCATAGATCAGGAAGCAGTTCGTTAAATTTAATTTTTACTTCATAAATTTTCCACCATGTCAACTACCGTTATTACTATTATAGTATCATCCTTTTTATTCATACTCCTTTTAAGAATGATGATGAGAAAGAAATCAGAGAATCAACATTTTGATGTAAGTAATATAGGGACTGAGATGCGTAGCACAACCAGTTCAGTCAAGGGAGGTATTAATTCAGATAAAAATGTAAAGGGAAAAAGACGACCATTTATTGCGCTAGTTGCGTTCGCATTGGTGGGTATTCTACCAATATTTTTCTTGACAAAAGGATGTACTAGCGATTATCTGACTGTCACTTTTGCAGTGGAAGAAAATGGGAAAAAATATCTTTTTAGCAGAAGTGAATTTTTAGTTGAAAACGCGATCAAAAAGAATGAAGTTCCGCCATCATTAAGTTCGAATATTATCTACATCATTGAGGAGGAAGTTTATATGAAACCCAGTGACATAGATCAAGTGGTTAATATCTTGTCCGGAAACTATAAGTTAATTGAGAAACAGGAGCCTAGTTATAACGGCTATGCAGTAGAGGATTCAGTAGAGGTTTTTAACAAGAGAACTCAAAATAAAGCAGGCAAAAAAATAGGAGAAACTGAAATTATTCAAATAGCAACTATTTCCAGACCACCTTCCTTAAAATCAACAATGGAAATCAAATGGAAGACGGCTCCATCATTGGAAGCAATCTCCAATTGTAGTATAGAAGATATATGGGTGGTTACGAATCCTCATCCAGGGACAACAGTTGGGAACTGGGAAGAAGATGTTTTGGTCAATATTGAAACGATCAATAAATTCTTCAGCAATTCATTTGAGATTGTTTACATTGAAGAGGATGCTGTCGTATACTTTAAAAAAGTGCGATAACCTAGGAAAGGAAGCAGTCTAGGTTTTTCTCTTTTTCTTTTTCGCAGCAGGGAAGAGGATGTTGTTCAATATCAATCTATAGCCAGGAGAGTTGGGATGCAGGTTCAAATCCGTTGGAGGGTCGCCTACACGGTGTTCATAATCTTCTGGATCATGCCCGCCATAAAACGTCCAGGTTCCTTGACCTAATTCTCCATGAATATAACGCGCCGTTCCGATGGATTCGTCTTCACCCATAATCAGCACGTTGGATTTAATCAAATCTTTTTTAAAATCGGTCGTTTGGCCCATGAAGCCACTGATTTCATCGGTGTGACATTGGGTCAACATTGTCGGAACAATATCCCATTTTGCTGAAAATTCGAATAAGGTGAATTTGTCGAGTTTTTCATTTCGTTTATGAAGATGCGTTCCATCTATATCTGAATATTCGTATTCTAATGGATCTCTTGAAAGCGTGAAGTTTTCAAACGCAAATGTATTGGAGTAGTCTAGTCGCTCTTGACAATCTCTGTCGGCGGGATCGTGATCAAAAATTGACTCACAAATGTCCGTTTCATGCGCGGCTAAAGCGATGTCAAAACTGTCTGTTCCACTACACATGGTAAAAAGAAAACCGCCACCAATGACAAAATTTTTGATGTTTGTAGCAACCGCAAGTTTTAACTTCGAGACTTTATCGAATCCCAACGATTTAGCCATTGCTTCCAGATCAGCCACTTGTTGTTTGTACCAAGGGTAGGAACCAAAGGCTGCGTAAAATTTCCCGTATTGCCCTGTAAAATCCTCGTGGTGCAAGTGCAACCAGTCGTATTGAGGAAGCATGCCATTAATGATGGCTGAATCGTAGATCTTGTCGTAGGGAATTTCAGCATATTCGAGTACCAGTGTCACTGCATCATCCCAAGGTTGTTTTCCTCCAGGGGTGTAAACGGCAATTTTCGGAGCTGTTTCTAATTGAACGATCTCCATGTTTTCTTCGGGACTGCCGATTCTGTTGCGAATTGCATTTGTTTGACCGTCAGCTAAGATTTCATAACGAATTCCTCGTACAATTAATTCTTCTTCAATTGATAAAAGATGAGGTGTTAAAAAAGATCCACCTCGGTAGTTCAGTAACCACTCAATGACAATATCATTTTCCAAAAGGTAATACGCAATTCCGTACGCTTTTAGATGATTGGTTTGGGAATCATCCATGGGAATTAATATCTGAGAAGATTTCGCAGAAAATCCCAGTATCAAAAATGCGAGAATACACGTAAGTTTTTTCATAAAGAATTTCATTACAACAATCTTACCTAAAATGGCATGTCACCGTCAGATGAATTAAAATCAAGGTTTTCATCGTTCAGGTCATTCATTTTACTTGGAATGGTGTACGTTCCTTGGCTGTCAAAATTACCGTTTGCTGTTAGTGGTGACTCAGAAGGGAAATTCGGTGATTCATCAAATCCTTCAATATTATCGAAGCGCGCATACTCTTTAACAAATCGCAGTCGAACATTGTCGAGTGCACCATTTCTATGCTTCGCGATGATAATTTCTCCAATTCCAGCATTTGAATTTCCAGATTCATCCTGCAAGAAGCCATAGTACTCTGGTCGGTAGATAAACGATACGATATCGGCATCCTGCTCAATCGCTCCAGACTCTCTTAAATCAGAAAGAACTGGTTTTTTCTCACCACCACGTTGTTCTACAGATCGACTTAACTGTGAAAGTGCGATGATAGGAATATTCAATTCTTTTGCGATCTCTTTAATCGATCTCGAGATAGATGAAATTTCCTGCTCTCTATTTCCTGCGCCTTTCGCACCACCAGCTGTCATCAATTGAAGGTAATCGATGATGACCATTTGAATATCGTACTGCATTTTTAAACGTCGACATTTTGCGCGTAAGTCAAAAATGCTAATTCCTGGCGTGTCGTCAATGTACAATGGGGCAGTGGCTAACTTGCTAATTCTCGTATGCAACTGCTGAAATTCATCGTCGCGTAGATCTCCTTTCCTCAATTTTTCAGCGCTAATTCGCGTTTCAGAAGCAATCAAACGTTTTACCAATTGTACGGATGACATCTCCAGTGAGAAGATTGCGACTCCTAAACCGTGATCGACAGCTGTGTTTCGAGCCATCGATAGAACGAATGCCGTTTTACCCATCGCAGGTCGCGCCGCAATGACAATCATGTCAGAACGTTGCCAGCCCGCAGTAATTTTATCTAAAGCGTAGAATCCTGTTGGAATTCCAGAGATCCCGTCTTTGTTTTTAGATGCTTTTTCAATTTCTTCAATCGCTTCGCGCACGACGTTTTGCATGAGGTCAGCAGATCGACCCATGTTGTTCTCAGCAATTTTGAATAAGTCGCCCTCCGCCTTGTTAAGTACATCAAACACATCATTCGTGTCGTCATACGCTTCTTTCATGACTTCATTACTCATCCGGATCAATTCCCGTTTGATATGCTTTTCAGAAATGATACGCGCATGGTATTCAACGTGGGCTGTCGATGCAACACGACTTGTAAGCTGAGAAATATAAACAGATCCACCAGCTGCTTCCAATTCACCTTTTTTCTTCAGTAAATCGATGACTGTTAGAATGTCAATGGGTTTGGAAGTTCCGAACAACTCTTTAATTGCGGCAAAAATGTAAAAGTGCTTTGGATCATAGAAACTCTCACTCTGAAGAATATCTATGGTGTCCGTTACGGCATTTTTTTCAAGCATCATCGCACCCAATACCGCCTGTTCCAAGTCAACTGCTTGGGGAGGTATTCGACCAAAATCACCTGGTGCATTTGCAGGTCGAGGGACTCTGGCTGCTACTTTTTTTGCTTTATCGGAGTTGTTTTCCATCTCCCAAAGATAAGGAATCAATTTTGCAGTAATGAATTTGCGGTAGATTATTTCAGAAAAAGATATAAAGATCGGTTTTCAACATTTGTTAATATGTATTTTTGAGCTATGAAGCATGAAGTGATAATTACAGGTGACGGATCGAGCAGTATTTTTATTCCTGAACTGAACGAACATTATCATTCTTCACACGGTGCAATTCAAGAGGCAGAACATGTTTTTATTAAGCATGGAATTCAGCAAGTCAAGAAGAAATCTGTCACCATTTTTGAGCTGGGATTTGGAACAGGACTCAATGCTCTGTTGACAGCCTTGTTCGCCGAAAAACACAAAATACACGTCACTTACCATTCTATAGAAGCTTTTCCAGTTGAGAAAGCGCTGTTGAAACAACTCAATTATTCTGAATTATTGGAAGATACGAATGATACGCTCAAAACCATACATGCCGCTGCTTGGGAAACCGATGTCGCTATTTCAGAATACTTCACGCTCCGAAAAATTGAAGCCAAAATTGAAGATTTTGAAATAGAACAAGGTATTGACTTAATTTATTTCGATGCTTTTGGTCCACGTGCGCAAGCAGAATTGTGGGACATAGCAATCTTAGAAAAAATGTACAATGCACTGAATGAGGACGGTGTGTTGGTCACGTATTGTGCGCAAGGTCAGTTTAAGCGCGATTTGAAATCATTGGGATTTAGCGTAGAATCATTGCCTGGACCTCCGGGAAAACGAGAAATGACAAGAGCAATTAAGTGATTTTATCTTATTGTTCGATTAAAGTTCCAACCATTAATCCATCATGGCCAACAGCAGTCATTTGAATTGCCTGAAATGTATTGATCATGTTTTCGTCGAAAGGCATTTTAATTTTTACATAATTCGACGTGAATCCATGCATGTAGCCGTCATTGTTCTCATTTTCGAAAAGTACAATTTCCGATTTACCAATGTTTTCTTCGTAGAACGCACGTTTCTTTTTATCCGATAGAATGTGCAATTGCTTGCTGCGTTCCTTTCGAATGTTCATTGGAACAGGATCACCTAATTTGACGGCAGTCGTGTTTGCTCTTTCTGAATAAGTGAACACGTGTAAATAAGAAACATCCAAGTCTTTGATAAAGTTGACCGTTTCCAAGAAATCTTCGTCCGTTTCACCAGGGAATCCAACAATGACATCGACACCAATGCAGGCATCGGGACGTAATAATTTAATTTGTGCCACGCGATTTGCGAACAGTTCACGCTCATATTTTCTCCGCATAGCTTTTAACAACTTGTTGCTGCCAGATTGCAAAGGGATATGAAAATGGGGAACAAAACGCGCTGTTTCAGAAAGACAATACGAAATAATCTCGTCGGAAAGAAGATTCGGTTCAATCGAAGAGATTCTATAGCGATCAATTCCATTCACTTGATCCAATGCTTTTACCAATCCGAAGAAGTTTTCATCTCCACCTTGACCGAAATCACCAATGTTGACTCCTGTCAAAACGACTTCTTTGATGTCCGTTGCTGCAATTTTCTCTGCCTCCTGAATGGTACTGGCAATACTTGCATTTCTACTTTTTCCACGTGCTAAAGGAATCGTACAAAACGTGCAGAAATAATCACATCCGTCTTGAACTTTTAAGAATGAACGCGTGCGATCTCCCATGGAAAATGCGGGAATAAATTCTTTGGTTTCCTTGATATGTGTATTTGAAATAACTGCTTGTTCATTTTTATCCAGTGATTCAATGTGTTCTACGATGTTGAATTTTTCATTCGCCCCAAGTACAATATCAACCCCAGGAATTTCTGCAATTTCAGTCGGTTTTAACTGCGCAAAACAACCAATGATTGCCACAAAACCATTTGGATTGGATTTCAATGCTCGCTTTACCAACTGTCGACATTTTTTATCAGCATTTTCGGTGACAGAACACGTGTTAATGACAAAAACATCGGGACTTGCATCAAAATCAACTTTAGCAAAGCCAGCTTCTTGAAAAGTACGCGAAATAGTAGAGGTCTCTGAAAAATTCAGTTTGCATCCAAGCGTATAAAAAGCGACTTTCTTGTATTGATTCATTGTGGCGCAAAATTAGTGAGATTGCCCTTATCAAACAAGTCTTTTCGAATTCCATTGTGAATACGCATTAATTTTTATTTCTTTGGTACCCCGATTGGGAATAATTGTAGATGATGGATCAGAAAATTACAATCAAATATCAACGCTTCCAACATTGGAAGGAGTTGGGAGAAAGTGAAGCAAAGCTAGTTGAGAAAGCCTATGAAATTTGCGGTACTGCGTATGCGCCATACAGCAAGTTTCATGTCGGTGCAGCTGTGTTATTGAGTAATGGTGAGATTGTTACCGGAAGTAATCAGGAAAACATCGCCTACCCATCAGGTTTATGCGCAGAACGCGTCGCACTATTTTATGTTGGAGCGAATTACCCCAATGAAACCGTTACGACCATTTGTGTGGTGGCCAAGGGAGACTTATTACCCCTCGATAAAATTCTTTCACCCTGTGGTGGATGTCGACAAGTAATGTTAGAAACTGAAATGCGACAAAATACACCTTACAAAGTGATCTTGGTAAGTCAAAACGGTGTAACTTTAGTATTTAATTCTGCAGAGGAATTATTACCTCTTGCGTTTGGTGTAGAAGCATGAAAATGAGAAATCTTTTTTTTGGAATAGCAATCAGTTCAATAGTTGTTGGATGTTCAACGACAAAAAAAGCCATTACAGAAACTGTGGTGTCCCCAACGGTCAATGGCAAGGCAGTGACCTATTTGTACAGTGAAGACATGAAGGATTCTTCGCTGTGTTCCATAGATTATCGCTATTTCTATCCTGCGGATCAATCCTACAAGGATACGGTGAATAGAAAAATAGTGCAATTCACCAGTTTGCTCACGCAGTTTGACAGAGCAAAATTGAACGGTGTAACGCTTTCTCCAGAATTTTTCACAGCGCAGCTGGATTCGTTTACGGCAATTTATCTTTTAGAAGACTTTGGTGAAAATCGTATGCGTTGGGAATTAGAAGGCATGATTGAAATAGATGACACCCGCGAAGAAATTGTACAGTTGCAAACTTCAGGATGGACGTATACAGGCGGCGCGCATGGGAATGGAGCGACAAATACCTATATTTTTGAAAAGAAAACTGGAAAGGAGTTGAAGCTGGAAGACTTCTTCTCAAATAAGAAGGAGATTACATCTATTGGTGAAAATTACTTTCGTAAGTTGTATGAACTTGGTACAGATGCAAATTTAAATGACGCTGGATTCTGGTTCGAAGATGGTGTCTTTTACTTGAATAATAACTTCTCAATTGTCGGGGAAAACATTGTCTTTCTGTACAATAGCTACGAGATAGCTCCTTATTCCGGAGGACAAACTGTTTTGGAAATTCCAATCGAAGAAATCAAGCATTTAATTAAAGTGAAATTGTAAGGCAATTTGCTCTAAATCTTTTGCGCTTCAATGGGCGATTAGAATTGAGTTTTTTATATATTTGCCTTCCATATTAAAATTGTGAGAATGTCTGCAAAAACGCAAAGTAAAGCTGTAAAAACAACAAAGAAAGCTGCAAGTGCTGGAAAGCCTAAGTTTTCAAAGGAAGTTTACAAGAAATGGTACAAAGACATGTTACTCATTCGAAAGTTTGAGGAGAAAACAGGTCAACTGTACATTCAACAGAAATTTGGTGGATTTTGTCACTTGTACATTGGACAGGAAGCTATTGTTGTGGGAACTGCAAGTGCTTGCAAGAAGGGAGATAAACACATGACCGCTTACCGTGATCATGGTCACCCAATTGCTCTGGGAACTGACCCACGCGTTTTGATGGCAGAATTATACGGTAGAACAACTGGTTGCTCGAAAGGGAAAGGTGGTTCTATGCACTTTTTTGACAAGGAAGTAGGTTTCATGGGAGGTCACGGAATTGTTGGTGCTCAAATCGCTATGGGTGCAGGAGTTGCTTTTGCAGAGAAATACAACGAGACTGGAAATGTTGCTTTTGTTTCAATGGGGGATGGCGCTGTTCGTCAAGGCGCATTACACGAAACGTTCAATATGGCTATGGTATGGAAATTACCAGTGGTTTTTATCATAGAAAACAACAATTACGCGATGGGAACCTCAGTTGAGCGCACCACGAACGTAACGGATTTATCTAAAATTGGTCATTCATACGAAATGCCTTCTCGAGCTGTGAATGGAATGTCGCCCGAAGCAGTGCACGAAGCAATTGAAGAAGCTGCGGATAGAGCGCGTAAAGGGGACGGGCCGACATTGTTAGATATTAGAACATACAGATACAAAGGACATTCGATGTCAGATCCTCAAAAATACAGAACAAAAGAAGAGGTAGCAGATTGGATGGAGCAAGATCCAATTCAACATTGCTTAAATGTTATCAAGGAAAATAAATGGATGACAGCCAAAGAATTGGATGAAGTAGAAGAGTGGGTGAAAAAAGAAGTGAAGGAATCAGTAGAATTTGCTGAGAACTCGCCATACCCAGAAGGAAAAGAATTATACGAAGACGTGTATAAAGAAGAGAATTATCCTTTCATCGTAGAATATTAATCAGAAAGAATTAGAAGAATGGCGGAAATAGTTTACATGCCCAAGTTAAGTGATACAATGACCGAAGGTGTTGTTGCAGAATGGACAAAGAAAGTGGGAGATGCCGTTTCGTCTGGAGAAGTCCTTGCGGAAATCGAGACAGACAAAGCGACCATGGAATTTGAGTCATTTTACGACGGCTTCTTGTTGCACATTGGTGTAGAAAAGGGTAAAACTGCTCCTGTAAATGCTATTTTGGCAATTATCGGTGAAAAGGACGAGGATGTAAAAGCTATTTTGGCTAGTGCTGAGAAAGATACTCCAAAAGCGGATGCTCCAAAGGAAACTGAAAAAGAGGTTGTTGAAGAAAAAGCAACACCAAGTCCAGAACCAGTGAAACCTGCGGCAGAAGCACCAAAAGCAACTCCAGCAGCTACAGCAACAGCAATTACTGAGGCAAACGGACGTGTTGCTGCATCACCATTGGCTAAGAAAATGGCGAATGAGAAAGGCATAGAACTTTCTAACGTTATTGGAACAGGTGAGGGTGGACGTATCGTAAAACGAGATATTGATCATTACGCTCCTTACACTGGCGGTGGAACTGCTAAGCGTTCTTTTGTAGGTGTTGAATCGTTCCAAGATGAGCCAATTTCTCAAATGCGCAAGACAATTGCAAAACGACTTTCTGAAAGCAAATTTACAGCTCCACATTTCTATTTGACGTTGGATATTGACATGGACAATGCAATTGCGTTGCGTAAATCATTGATCGCATTAGACGATACGAAAGTGTCATTTAACGACATGATTATTAAAGCGTGCGGATTAGCGTTGAGAGAACATCCAACGGTAAACAGTGCTTGGTTAGGTGATGTGATTCGTCGTAACGAACATGTGCATATTGGTGTCGCTGTTGCAGTTGACGAAGGTTTACTAGTGCCAGTCGTGCGTTTTGCAGATGGTAAGGATTTATCGAGCATTGGAGAAGAAGTGAGAGATTTTGCAGCCAAAGCGAAGAGTAAGAAATTACAACCAAGTGATTGGGAAGGAAATACATTCACCATTTCTAATTTAGGAATGTTTGGAATCGAAGAATTTACAGCGATTGTCAATCCTCCAGATAGTTGCATTTTAGCTGTAGGTGGAATTAAGCAAGTACCTGTCGTAAAAGACGGTCAAGTGGTTCCTGGAAACGTGATGAGGGTGACTCTTTCGTGCGATCACCGTGTCGTTGATGGTGTTGCTGGCTCTAAGTTCTTGAATACAGTGAAGAAATTCATGGAGAACCCAGTTGCGTTGGTGAGGTAGTTTTTATACCTTAGTTATTTTTCAATCTAATTAGAGATATGGAAGTAGCAATTGCACTAATTATTGGCTTTGGAATATTTGCCCTAATTATTGTTTGGGCAGTAAAATACACGAAGAAAATCAATGCACGAAAATCGACTTTTTTCTCAGATTTAGCATTAAAGCATAAGTTAACACATAGTTCATCTAAGTATGTTTTGACGAAGTTGAATACAATCCAAGGAACTTGGAACGGAATGCCTTTCTTTATTTATGAACAAATGGAGGGTTCAGGAAAAAGCAAAACGTTGGTTACCCGAGCTATCATAGAAAATGTGCCATTCGATTACGACTTCAGAATAGGAAAAGAACATCTGTTCAGTAAAGCGGGTAAAATGTTAGGAATGAAAGACATTGAATTTGGTGATGCTGAATTTGATAAGAAATTTCTCATTAACGCAAAAGACGAAGACAGATTTAGGGCTTTCTTTAATTATAAATTACAAGGTGAGTTGAGCAACCTCAAAAATGACTTGGCATCATCTATTCGCGTGCAAGATGGAGTAATGTCTTATGCACAAAATCGTCCTATTGCCAATGCTAAAGCGTTTGAGTCCTTTGAGAAAGTCGTGGATTTTATGTTTCTACTAATCAAAGAGGCTCAAAGAGGTCGATCCTAAGGGATTCTCTAGAACATGATGAAAGTCATAGCTCTACTGACAAGAAATGTCTAACTTTATTCCCAACAGATAAAAATGAGTAATATGAGAATGAAAGACGAAACAATGGTGGCTTTTTACCAAATACTGGGAAGGTTATTTTATGCGGCTGCACAGGCAGATAATGAAGTTAGACCAGAGGAAGTTGAAGCAATGAAACAGATGGTCAACGAAGAATGGTTGGATGTCGACGAGACATTTGACGATTTTAATTCTGATTCAGCGCACCAAATTGAAATCGTGTTCGATTATTTATTGAGTCACGATGAAGTGGTTGAAGATGCCATTGGTGACCTCAAAGAATTCAAAAGGATACACTCAAGTCTGTTTACAGATGAAATGAACACGCTAATTTTGACTACCGCAAATCGAATTTCTTCAGCATTCGCTCAGAAAAATAAATCTGAATTGGTGTTTTTAAGTCAGTTGCAGTTGGCGTTGAGTAGTTAATCCCATTCTTTTGCAATCAAGATGCTTTTCATGCTTGCGTTCATGTCTGTATAATCGCTTGTATCGTAACTTATTTCGAAATGTTTTTCCCGATATTGGTAAACAACACGTTCACCATAAGGATACTTCTTTATTCCTTTGCCAATTTTTGCTTCTACCTGGGAACGAGTCATAGTCCAATTAAGTCCATCAGGTAAACTTCCACTGTATGGTGTGTACCATAAATTGTTAGGTCCCATTAGAAAAACTCCAGTGACTTCCTCACTCTCAGCGTTAAAAACAAGTTCCACTCCACCTGCCGTAAACATAACATTCCGAATATTTCTAAAGCTTTCTACTTCGTAGTCACCTAAGGTGTTTTTGAAAGCTGTAACTTCTTCATCGAAAACACTTTTACCGATCAGTTGAGCTAAACTGTTTTGCGCATTGGATGAGGTTGCAACAAGTGTGAATACAAGGATTAAAATAGGAAGTGCTTTCATGTTTTTTTTCAAAAATAAGAATAGTTCGTAACTTTCTATTGAACAGAAAACTCACTATTTCAAATAAAGTATGCTACCCACCAATCGTAATCATCGAACGATTATCGTGTTGCGATAATTCTTGTTGACTAAAATCCTTCATTCCACCCAATCCTTTTTTCTTGGCTTGAATCGATAGTGCGACTAATGGAGTTATAGATTCACCATTTCGATAAGCGCTCAGTAAATCTAGTTCATCATTGGAAAACAGGCAGTTTTTGATTTTCCCATCTGCCGTCAATCGAATTCGGTTGCATGAATCACAAAAGGGATTTGTTACCGTGCTGATGATTCCAAATGTTCCGAGTGCGTTGGTGATCGCAAAGTGGCGCGTGGTGTCGTTTTTAGCGTTTTTCAGAGTCTGCACGTTAATATCGCCATATCGAAATATTGCGATATTGCGAATTTCTTCAAACGAAACGGTCTGCTCTCTGTTCCAGTTGTTTCCATCGAAAGGCATGAACTCAATAAAACGGATTTCAATTTTTTCTGTTCGACTCCATTCAATAAAGTCGATGATTTCATCGTCGTTTACTCCTCGCATGAGTACCACGTTTATTTTGACGGTGAGCCCCCGATCGAGTAATAGCTGGATATTTGACAGAATTCGGTGGTGATAGTCTCTTCGAGATATCGCAATATTTCGATTTTGCTGTAAGGAGTCCAAACTGACATTGATAGAAGTAATTCCTGCGTTCTGAATGGCATCGATGTACTTGTCGACAAGGATTGCATTCGTGGTAAGTGATAACTCAACGGGCAATTTTCCCAATTCATCCAGTATTGTTTCTATTCCTTTTTTTACCAATGGTTCGCCACCCGTCAATCGTATTTTTTTTACACCAAGCGCGACGAACTCCTTAGCAATCGCCACGACTTCATCCGTCTGCATAAAGATCGATTTATCTCTCAATTGTACGCCTTCGGCTGGCATGCAGTACGTGCAACGCAGATTACACTTTTCGGTCAGCGAAATGCGTAAGTAATCGTGGGTACGACCAAAGGTGTCGGTGAGGTGTTGCTCTTTCAATCGTGACGAGCTCCTTTAAAAATTCTGAATACATGCAGCAATGATGGAAAAACTGCATCGATGGATTCGCTGGCACCTTTCGTTGAACCTGGCAGTGCGAGAATAACCGTTTTGTCTTTCACACCAGCAACACTTCGAGATAGCATTGAGAATGGCGTTCTATCCTGACCGTAGTTTCTGATCGCTTCGGTGACACCCGGCATTTCTCGGTCGAGGAGAGGGAGTATGGTTTCTGGAGTGACATCTCGCGCTGACATGCCCGTTCCGCCTGTGAAGATCAACAAATCCGTATTTTTAGATGTGGCATATTTTACTTCTTTCTCAATGGCTGATTTTTCATCGGGAATTACGGTTGAATTGATAATTGAAATGCCGTACTTTTCCAATCGTTCAATGATTGCCTTTCCTGCTTTATCTTCTTTTTGTCCAGCAGCAATTGTATCGGAACAAACAACCACCGAAGCAGTAATGTCGTTTCTGAATTTATCGCTGAAGTCTGATTTTCCACCTTGTTTTTCAAGCAATTTAATCGCGTGAACTTCAATGCCTTTATCGATGGGCTTGAGCATGTCGTACATTGTTAATGCCACAACACTTGCACCGTGCATCGCTTCGACTTCCACGCCTGTGCGGTAAATCGTTTTGACCTCCATGGAAATAATAATCTCCAATCCTTCAATTTTATAGGAAATATGCGCGTATTCAATAGGCAAGGGGTGACAATCGGGAATGATGTCCGATGTTTTCTTTACGGCGAACAATCCCGCTGTTTTCGCCATTTCAAACACATTTCCTTTTGGAACCGTATTGTTGATTACCGCGTCAATTGTCGCTTGTGCGCTGACTTTAACTGTTGCCTGAGCAATTGCCCTCCGAAGTGTCGTTGATTTATGTGTGATGTCAACCATTTCTATTTATTTTCTTTCCAAACGTGCGTTCCGTCTTCAAACAATTCCTTCCCGAAGATGGGAACATTCTTTTTTATTTCTTCGACCAAGTAAACGATTGCTTTGTTGCTAGCTTCTCTGTGGGCAGAGGAGACAAACACGAACAGACAAATTTCTCCTGCTTTTACCTCGCCAAGGCTATGGTAAATATGCATGCAGGTCAATGGGAATAACTCAAATGTCGTTTCTCGGATGCTGTGAAACGCTTGTTCAGCCATTTCCTCGTGAGCTGAATAATCAATTGCGTGCACTGTTTTTCCAACCATTTCATCCGCTCTGACCTGTCCCAAAAAAATCTGATGCGCACCAATGCTTGTTTTCGTTTGATGCTTCGCAATGGAATCGGCGATAAATTGTGGACTGATTGGTCCTTCAACTAAACTTTTCTTCATGTTCTTTTAATTATCCACCAGCAAATGGGGGAAGTAAAACTATTTCTTCAATTCCATCGAGTGAATTGAGTTCGTTGGAAATGGAGTGATTCACTGCCGTAACGAAGGATATCTTTTCGAGGGATGCATAGCGATTTTTAAAAAACTCGTTCAACCCTACTGGAAGTTGGACTTCGCTGAAATCCAATTTCTCTTCTTGCTTGTTTAGCTTTTCGGCAACCATTCCGAAGTAACGAACTGTAATCATAGCGACTTTATTTTTTTGTATTCGTCAGGGGTATTGATGTTCTTCAAAAGGGCTGTGTTATAATGTGGATAATCCTCTGCATCGATACTCAAATGATTTAACTTTTTAATTAAACTAGACATCCTTAATTCATTGTTATTGATTTGATTAAGAAGTATTTCTTGATCTTCTTTTCGATATATTGCGATAAGTGGATGACATTTGCCTTCTTCTTTGACAAATACCGAAGTCGCTCCTGTTTGATGTCCTAACATCCACTGCAAAAAGTCGGAAGTCACCAATGGTGCGTCGACACTTAGACATAAAATATTGTCGTGTTTCGCACACTGCATCGCTGCGTAAATTCCACCAATCGGTCCCTTGTCGTCATAGATGTCGTACACTACTTTCAAACCAATATCTGGATAACTATGATTGGCGCTAATCAAGACTTCATCACAAACAGAAGTAAGTGTATCGGCACAATGTTCCAAAAACGATTTTCCCGCGTATTTCAACAAAGCTTTATCCCTTCCCATGCGTGAACTTTTCCCACCAGCCAGTATGATTCCCGTTGTTTTCATCAGAAGTCATATTTTTTGAAACGTTTCTCCAGTTCACGTTGATGTTCGGTCTCGAGTTTATTAAATGCTTGGATGACTTTTAACCCTTCTTCTGTCAACGCTGTTCCACCACCACCAGCTCCACCAATTGTTTTTTGCAACAACGGTGCACCACTCGCATCATTCATCGATTTTAGGAGTTTCCATGCCTTTTTGTATGACATTTCCATGGCGCTCGCTGCCTTAGCAATGGATCCCAACCTATTGATTTCTTCCAACAATTGAATCCTTCCTTTCCCCAAATACATACCTGTTTCAGTGGAAATCCAAATCCGACTTTCGATGCGATATTTATCCGATGCTGGCATAAGCGCTATTTCTTTGAAGATATAACGCTAAGGTAAGAAATAGTTTGGAAAGATTGAATTATTGCGTTGTGTTCTTCTTCGTGTTTGAAACACATTCTAGGTTCTAGAGTAAGCAATAGATTACATTTTGGCACGTTATTTTATTAAATCACGTCAAAATTTTGTAAATTTGAGATATGAGTACAGCAGAATTAAAAACATATTTACATCAGTTAATTGATGGAACCTCAGATAATTCTGTATTACGTAAGGTATTTGTACTTTTGTCTAAATCATCTACAGAAGGTGATTGGTGGGATGAACTCTCCGAAGAATCAAAGCAAAAAACGCTTAAAAGTATTGAGCAAATAAAAAATGGAGAAGTTTTGTCTCATGAATCGGCAATGCAACAGTTAGCTGAAAAATTCCCTCAACTTAAGTTTTAATGAATATAATTTGGACTAATCTTGCTCTTTCAGAGTATGAGGAGGCCATTTCTTATCTTCTAACTGAATGGTCTGTTTCTGATGCCCAGAAATTTATAGTTACTCTAAATGCTACACTAGACAGAGTTATGGATCATCCCAACATGTTTAAAAGTTCAGAATCTTTTCCCTATTTAAGAAAAGCAAAGGTTACTGTTCAAAAATCTATTATATATCAAGTTGATGGAGAGGATATTGTAATCTTACGTCTTATAGACAATCGTAGCGATCATAATTACTAATCAATCGGATAAATCACCACTTCATCGCCAGCACTCCAATCCGTATCATTTTCTTCCAAGCGGAGAATACAATTGGCATCCGTGTAGCTATTGAGCATGGCTGAACTTTGG
Source organism: uncultured Fluviicola sp. (assembly GCA_964643345.1). Taxonomy (GTDB): domain Bacteria; phylum Bacteroidota; class Bacteroidia; order Flavobacteriales_D; family Crocinitomicaceae; genus UBA4466. Next base: position 35,864 of record CAZXRU010000016.1, on the reverse strand, counting down.
TGCGATAGGATCGTCACCGTATCACCTTTGAAATTGGCTTTGAGGAACTGTGTCAATCCTTTTGGTTTTGTGTAATCGTGGGTGAGTTCAACGACGCGCGGTGGATTGAAAGGAGTTTTTCTGCCTGTCAATTGCGCTAAAACGGGGGCAACGTGCATGTAAAAACAGGACAGAGCAGCCCCAGGATTTCCAGGAAGTCCAAAAACATAGGAGTTTCTGTTTTTACCTAAGTAAAGCGGTTTTCCAGGTTTTTGTTTGACTTTGTAAAACAATTGTTCTGTGCCTAATTCCTCGAGCGATTTTCCGACATAATCATAATCACCAACAGAGATTCCGCCCGTTGCAATGATGAGATCGTTAGTTGCAATTAGTGTTGCAAACTGTTGTTTTGTCGCTTCAAAGTCGTCTTTTACGCCGTCAATCGTCGCTTCATAACCAATGGAACGAAAAGCGGCTTGAATCATGAAGGAATTGGATTCATAGATTTTGCCTGGTGTCAATGATTCGTTGGATGGAATCAATTCGTCTCCTGTGACAAGGATCGCAATGCTAGGTTTTCGAAACACGGAAACTGTTTGAATACCGATTCCCACCAAAAAGCCAAGAACTCCGGGAGTAATTAACGTGCGCTCTTTGGCAGCAACTGTACCTTTTTCAATTTGTTCACCGATAAAACGAATGTTTTGATTTTGCTCGTAATTGGAAGTTATCTGAATACTGTTATCCGATTTCTCTACAATTTCTTGGCGAATTACACTTGTTGCAGAAGTAGGGACCATAGCACCAGTGAAAATTCTTACCGCTTCACCTTGTTGCAATAGGAGGGAAGAGGCATTGTCACCCGCCTTAATTTCTCCAACCAATTTAAAATGATCTCCTGTTCCATTCACGGCATAACCATCCATAGCAGATTGATTGAACGGTGGCATGTTTATCGGGGAAATAACATCTTCTGCCAATGAGTATCCCAAGGCTTCCTGAGTAGAAACTTGGATAGGATTCAACGGTTGAATTGTGTCAATGATTTTAAATGCTTGTTCGACAGAAATCATACGCTCATGGATTTAAAACAGGTGGATAAAATATCCGTTTTTGAGATTGTCGCATCGCAAATATTGCCAGTTTTGAGTGTTTCATCAATCAACAAATACTGAATTCCTTTGTTCACCACTAAGTCGATGTCGTGTGTTGCGACAATGACACATTTGTTCATCGTTTTGGCAATGGAAGTCAGTTGGTTCAGAACTTCCTCTTTGTTCGCGTAGTCCAAAAAGGCAGTTGGTTCATCCAGCACAATGATATCGGTTTGTTGCACAACAGCTTTCGCTATCGCGACGAGTTGACGTTCACCATCGCTTAATTCAGACGTAAAACGATCTTTCAAATGTGCAATGTTCAATTGTTCAATCACCGAAGAAATGATGTCCAAATCGTTTAAACTGAGTTTACCTAGTAAATTGGTGTAAGGCGAACGTCCCAATGCGATGAAACTATGAACAGATAAAAAATCGACCAGCGGAAAACGTGCATTGACGTAAGAAACAAAGCGGGGAAGTGCATTGAACGGAATTGTCGCAATATCACGATCGTTCATGAAAACCGTTCCTTCCATCGGAGCCAATTGACCCGTAATCGTTTTCAAAAAAGTAGATTTTCCAATCCCGTTGCGACCAATGAGCGCGTACATTTCTCCCTGTCTCAATTCAATCGATGGAAATGAAAGCAACGCCGAATGATAGCCAACTTTTAACTGTTCTATTCGAATCATCGCAGTTTCTTTAAAATGATGAATACAACGAATGGCGCTCCAATCAACGATGTAAAGATGTTAATCGGAATGAGGAAATGTGGTTCAATTAACTGAATGCAAATATCGCAGAGCAGGATGAAAATAGCACCAACCAATGCACTTGAGACAATGAGCGTGACGTGCGATTGCGTTTTCAAAATCATTCGAACCAAGTTCGGTACCGCCAAACCGACAAAGGCAATCGGACCGCAAAAAGCTGTGATTAAACCTGTGAAGACTGCTGTCAACGCTATGATAAACAATCGTGCGCGTTTGATGTTGACGCCTAGTAATTTTGCATTTTCTTCACCAATCACCAAAATATTCAACGATTTTGCAGCGAAAAAAGTGAGAACGATTCCAACCATAAAAACACCGAGAATCGGCAATAAATGCTGAAATTCGACTTTTTGCAACGAACCAAGCGCCCACAACGTGTAGACTTTTAACTCATCCGCTTGACTCACCGTTTGAGCAATGGAAACCAAGGCACTGGTGAAGCTGCCAAGCATTAAACCTACGAGAAGCAGTGAAATTTGTGCACGAAGAAATCGAGAGAAGAACAAAATAATCAATCCAAAAACGAAAGCACCAATCAGCGCATTTGCCGTAATTCCCAAGGTTGAAGTGAAAAACGGAATTCCCGTCATGATGCTAAATGCGACAAACAAACTGGCTCCTGAGTTAATTCCCAGCACATACGGTCCTGCGAGTGGATTGTTGAACAAAGTTTGCATAAGCAATCCTGCAATGGACAAACTCGCCCCAGCTAGAATTGCCATGGTCATACGGGGAATTCGAATTTCACGGGCAATAATATCGTAACTGTTGGTTCCATCAAAATTGAACAATGCGCGCAAATAATCAGCAAAATCAATGTCGATTTGTCCCACAATTAAGTGTACACCAGCAACGAAAGGCAGTGCTAAAAGCAAAACGATGATGAATACGCTATGTTTTTTTGTCTGCTGCATCAATTGATCTTCTTGTAGTAATTGAACGATGTAATTTCGGTGATTTCAGGATGAAATATATGAATAAGATCCGACAGGACATAGTGAGGCTCAGCGGCACTTCGTTCCCAGAATTTTGCCATATTGGGAGAATAACAATAGATATTGTCGTAACAATTCAAAAATTTAGCGTGTGGATTAGCCTTGTCAATTTTCGCTTTTGAGTCGTATCCAGGATTGATCCAAACTTCCGTCTTCGCATTGTCCTGAATGATTTGTTCAATGGAAAATTCAAGCGTTACGCCACCTTTGATCTTCGCGTAACGGTAATTCGACCCAGCATCTTTAATTAGATGCGCCATGTAACTTTCACTTGCTGGAGTATACCAAATATCACCAATTAGATTCCCAGAAATAGATGTTGGACGATGAGTAACGTTCTTCGCCAGCTTCTGCAACGCTTTGTATTCGCTTACCACATGTTTAAAAAATGCGTTTGCTTCATTCATTTTTCCCGTCAGCGCACCGACCACCTTGATCCATTCAGCTTTTCCAAGTGGGTGAATCTCTTTCCAGTCGTAGATGGGGATAATAGTGAAGTTCAGCTTTTCCAGTTTCGCTTGATTCGGGAATTCATCGCCAAATCCGCTGTACAATATTGTATTGGCATTGCTTGAGATAATTTTCTCGATGGAATGACTGGTTTCATCACCAAATGATTTGATTTTCTTGTCCTTAAACCGCTGTTGAAGAATTGGATCGTAGATGTAATCAATACTTGAGATTCCCTTGATATGCTTATGAGCTGCTAATATGGAATACATTCCGTTCATGGTGGCGGTGAGACTAATTACATCGTATTGGACAGAATCGTTGATATTGTAGGAATGCTCAATTTTTCCTGTGGTAGGATCGATGATTTCCAACGTATAGCCTTGAGCTGTTTTTTGCAGGTTGAAATTGGTCGCGTATTCAATCTTTACAGTTTCTCCAGAAGTTTTTTCGCTGTATTTATCGGATGCCTGTTGATTGCATCCAAACAGGGGCAAGAAGGGGAGTACGTACAGTAAAAATCTCATTTGCTTAGTAATTGGACTGCAAGTTACAATAAATCCAATTTTTAGATAAGAAATTCGTGCGAGATTGGTGGTTTACACCTTAAAATTACGTTATCGCTTCACATAAGGAATCTCTTCATCCGTGAGTGAATGCAGAAAATTGACCAAATCAGTTTTTTCTTGCTTGGTGAGATTCAATGGTTCAATCATCAGCGTGTCCATATTGATTGGATTTTTCACCAAATCATACGGATTACTGTAATAATCGATGACTTCCTCCAGTGTTTTGAACATACCGTTATGCATGTATGGGGCAGTCAGCGCGACGTTTCTCAATCCTGGAACTTTGAACTTACCGAGATCTTTCGGATCCTTGGTTACGTCGAAGCGTCCTTTGTCGATTAGTTTTACGCCGTCAAAGAGTCCAATGTTTCTAAACTCGTCTCCTGTGAAATCAGGTCCGAAATGGCAGTCAAAACATTTTGATTTATCAGAAAGGAATAGTGTTCTTCCCCGTTGCTGAGAGGCTGTTAGCGCTGTGGTGTCTTCTCCACTTACAAATAAATCATGTGGAGCGCTACCGTCGCTTTCTAGGTCACGTTGAAATTCAGCGAGTGCCTTGGTGATGTTTTTTGCGTTTGGTTCTTCCTTGTAGATTTTTTTGAATAAGTATACGTACTCTTTATTTGCCTTAATGCGTTTAACTGCTTCATCAAACGGCAAATTCATTTCAAGTGGATTTTCAATCGGCATGACAGCTTGTTCTTCCAATGTCGCTGCTCTACCGTCATGAAAGAAAAACGGGCGACTCAACATATTCATGACGGAAGGAGTGTTTCTCGTCCCGACACTATCATTTACTCCGATGGAAAACGCTACGTTGTCGGCAAAGGCAAATTGTGGTTGGTGACAACTGGCGCAGGAAATGGAATTGTCCAGCGAGAGGATAGGGTCGAAGAATAATTTTTCGCCTAGCTCAATTTCGGTAGAAATTTTCAGTTTAGAGATGTCGATGTTATCATTCGTTGAACAACGAAGCAATAAAAAGGACAGTCCTATGAAGTAGAGAAATTTCATTCCACAAAAGTAATAGTTAAATACTTGAAAAAAATGACTTACGTTACTTTTTGGAGCAATTCATACGATTACGAGCAACAAAAAAGCCTTCCATCCGCCTGAGGCGGATAAAAGGCTTTTCAGTATGATCTGTTGTTAATTACTCACCAACAACTTCGAAGGTCATCGTAACTTTCACATCTTTGTGAATGTTTGCAGTTGCTTCGTAAGAACCGATTTCACGAATTGGCTCTTCTTTAATTTTCAATGATTTTCTGTCGATGTCAATTCCTTCCGCTTTCAAAGCCTCAGACAATTGAACCGTATTTACAGAACCAAAAATCTTTCCTTTTTCACCCGCTTTCGTGATGATTTTCACATTCGTCGCTTCAATTTTCGCTCCAAGCTCTTGCGCTTCAGCTAAAATTTTCGACTCTTTGTGAGATTTTTGTTTCATGATTTCAGCGTGTGCTTTCTTTGCAGAAGCAGTTGCCAAAATTGCATATCCTTGTGGGATCAGAAAGTTACGACCGTAACCAGGCTTTACCGAAACCATATCGTTCGCGTATCCTAAGTTGTCTACGTTCTTCTTTAAAATTACTTCCATTTTGATACTTATTATCCTGTTCTACAATCGATTAATTTAACATGTCACCAACGTAAGGCATCAAAGCAATGTGACGAGCACGTTTGATTGCTTTATTTACACCTTTTTGGTACTTCGCTGAAGTTCCAGTAATTCTACGTGGTAAAATTTTTCCTTGTTCATTCACCAATTTCAATAAGAAATCTGCGTCCTTATAATCGATGAATTTAATTTTAGATTTTTTAAATCTACAGTATTTATCTTTTTTGATCTCGATGTTAATCGGAGTCAAATAACGAACATCATTTTGAGCCATTGTTTCTCTTTTTAAGTGTTAATAAATTAAGCTTCTGCAGGAGCTTTTGATTTTGCACCAATTCTAACTCTACGCTTTTCAGCATATTCTAAATGGTGTTTGTCCATTCTAACAGAAAGGAAACGCATTACACGCTCATCTCTTTTGAACATTAATTCTAAATCTGCAATTGCTTCTCCTGGTGCTTCAAACTCAGTTAAAAAGTAAAAACCAGTCGATTTTTTTTGAATTGGGTAAGCCAATTTACGTAGGCCCCAACTTTCAGAGTGCTTAATTTTTCCACCCAATGAGCTAATATGGCTCTCGAATTTCTGCACTGCTTCCTTTGTCTGTTCTTCAGACAAAACGGGAGTTAAAATGAAAACAGTTTCGTAAGAATTCATAAAATTGAATTTTTAATTATTAATAAAATATACTTCCTGCTTTTCTAAACAGGAGCGCAAAGATAGAAAAAAAATAAATAAATAGGTAGGTTCTAGGATAAAATGGGGTAAATTATTTTTAACTGATGGGCGATATGTTTGACATTGGGTATTTCACCCCTTCAGGGCTGGGGAAGTACGTCGATATTAACATTGGGCGTAGCCCAATGTTAAGTAAATGTCACCCTTTCAGGGCTTTGATATTTTCCTGACAGAAGAAAATCACTTAACGATTTTATTCATTGCAAGCCCCGAAGGGGTGAAATCTAGTAACGATGGACTATGTCCATCGTATGAGAACATGAACAAACCTAAGCCCTGAAAGGGTGGAATATTTAGTACGGAGCGTACTTACTTCAGCACCTTAAAATAACCTTAACTGATAAAATCAACCCGAAAAGAAGATTGTTCGTCGAATAAAATGAAAATTATCTCCTAAGCACCTTTCAAATACAAGACTAAATTACTAAATTCGCCAGACTTCAAAACAATTAACAATTTAATACAAAAAAGCACACATGGTTTTCGATTTAGACATGATCAAAGCGGTTTATGCTAGCTACCCAGAAAGAGTAGAAGCAGCTAGGAAAGTAGTAGGTAAACCACTTACATTGGCGGAAAAAATATTGTATACGCATCTTTGGGATGGAAATGCAACAACTGCATTTGAACGTGGGAAATCTTACGTTGATTTTGCCCCGGATCGTGTCGCAATGCAAGATGCAACAGCACAAATGGCGCTGCTTCAGTTTATGCAAGCGGGAAAACCAAAAGTAGCTGTCCCATCAACAGCGCATGCAGATCACTTGATTCAAGCGAAAATTGGTGCGGATAAAGATTTACAAGAAGGATTGAATAAGAACAACGAAGTATTTAACTTTTTAAGTTCTGTGTGCGATAAATATGGAATTGGTTTTTGGAAACCAGGAGCGGGAATTATTCACCAAGTTGTTTTGGAAAATTATGCATTCCCAGGAGGAATGATGATTGGTACCGATTCACATACAGTAAACGCTGGTGGACTTGGAATGGTAGCAATTGGAGTAGGAGGAGCAGATGCCGTAGACGTTATGGCGGGAATGGCTTGGGAATTGAAAATGCCTAAGTTGATTGGTGTTAAATTGACAGGAAGATTAAATGGTTGGACATCACCTAAAGATGTGATCTTGAAAGTTGCTGGAATTCTAACTGTAAAAGGTGGAACGGGAGCAATCGTTGAATACTTCGGAGAAGGAGCGATTTCAATGTCAGCAACTGGAAAAGGAACGATTTGCAACATGGGAGCTGAGATTGGAGCAACAACTTCAACCTTTGGTTACGATGATTCAATGAGAAGATATTTGGCTGCAACAGGTCGACAAGAAGTAGTTGACGCAGCTGATAAAATTGCGGAGCACTTAACAGGAGACGCTGAAGTGTATGCAAATCCAGAGAAGTACTTTGATCAAGTGATTGAAATTAACTTGTCTGAATTGACGCCACACTTGAACGGACCGTTTACGCCAGATTTGGCAACGCCAGTCGCAGAAATGAAACAAAAGGCAGTCGCAAATGATTGGCCACTAGATATCGAATGGGCATTGATTGGATCGTGTACCAATTCATCTTACGAAGATTTATCACGCGCCGCTTCTATTGTAGAAGATGCAGTCGCGAAAGGAGTGGAGCCGAAAGCAATTTTGGGAATTAATCCAGGTTCTGAAACTGTGCGATATACAGCTGAACGTGATGGATTCATGGCTACATTCAATAAATTTAAGTCCGCACGTATTTTCACAAATGCTTGTGGACCGTGTATTGGACAGTGGGATAGAGAAGGAGCAGAGAAGCAAGAAAAGAATTCAATTGTACACTCGTTCAATCGTAATTTTGCGAAACGTGCGGATGGAAATCCAAATACTCACGCGTTTGTTGCTTCACCAGAGATGGTCGCAGCGATTGCAATTTCAGGAAGATTAGATTTTAACCCAATTACTGACACATTGACGAACAAATCAGGTGCGCAAGTACGTTTGGCTGAGCCAACAGGGTTTGAATTACCAATAAAAGGATTTGATGTGGGTGACAATGGATACCAAGCCCCAGCGGAAGATGGTTCGAAAGTTTCTGTTGTTGTAAGTCCTGATTCAGAACGCTTACAGTTGTTAGAACCATTTGCACCTTGGAATGGAAAAAACATTACAAATGCAAAATTGTTGATCAAAGCACATGGAAAATGTACAACAGATCACATCTCTATGGCGGGACCTTGGTTGCGCTACAGAGGTCACCTTGATAATATTTCCAACAACATGCTGATTGGAGCTGTGAACGCGTTTGGTGGAGCAACAAATGAAGTTGTGAACCAACTGACAGGAAGCAAGGGAGAAGTTCCTGCAACAGCAAGAGCATACAAAGCGGCGGGAATTCCATCGATTGTGGTAGGAGATCACAATTACGGAGAAGGTTCTTCACGTGAGCACGCAGCTATGGAACCACGTCATTTGGGAGTTGTCGCTGTGATTGTAAAATCATTTGCACGAATTCACGAAACAAACTTGAAAAAACAAGGAATGCTCGGATTGACGTTCGCAAATGAAGCAGATTACGATCGAATCAAAGAAGACGATACATTCAACTTTGTGGATTTGGAACAGTTTGCACCCGGAAAACAATTGACTTTGGAAGCTATTCATGCAGATGGCACAAAAGACATGATCATGTTGAACCATACCTACAACGATCAACAAATTGATTGGTACAAAGCAGGTTCAGCGTTGAACTTGATAAAACTGCAAGACAACGCATAACGTGTTACATTCTTAATACATTGAAAAATGGAGTTCTTTTTACAGGACTCCATTTTTTTATTAACTTCACATGAAAGATCAATTTGCCTGATTTAACCATGAAAGAAGATATACAAACTACGCTTTTCCAACTGATTAAAAACAAAATTGCAGGACAAGATTCGCTCGGCAATGCTCTTTCAGATGTATTGAGTATTAGTCCTGATGCCGTTTACCGCCGTTACAGAGGTGAAACACACTTAACCGTTCAAGAGGTGAAGCGCTTGTGTAATCACTATGGAATTTCCTTTGATGCGCTGATAGAACTGGAAAAAGGAAAGGTTGTTTTTTCTTATCCCCCCTTCGAAACGTATGATTATAAATTAGAATCCTACCTGGAAGGAATCTTGCTGGCCTTTCAAAAACTCAAGACGTTAGGAGAACCAGAAATCATATTGACGATTAAAAATACACACTTCTTTCAACTGTTGAATTTTCCGCAATTGGTTCGCTTCACGCTCTACTTTTGGGCGAAAACGCATTTGAGGGTAGAAGAATACAAGGATCAATTATTCAAGCATGAACGCACAAGTGATGCAGCTTTTTCTCTTGGAAAGGAAATTTTAAGTTTATACAATTCAATACCTTCGAAGGAAATATTTGATTTAGAATTGATGCGTGGATACTTGCGCCAAATTCACTATTACTACAAATCACATTTGTTCGACGAGCCAGAATATGCAGTGTTCCTCTGCGAACGAGTTGAAATGATGTCTGCGCACCTGAAAGCACAAGCGACAGTGGGAAAGAAGTTTATGTACGGAACTTCGGCTCCAGCATCTGGAAATGATTTTGAAATGTATTTAAACGAAACCATTAATACAGATAGCACTTTTTACTACAAAGGAAAAGGGCTGGAGGGATTGTACATTTCTCACAACATAATGAATCACTTACAGACCGAAGATCCAAATTATGTTGCCGATACAAAATTGATCTTGGAAAAACAATTGGCGAATTCTAGTATCATCAGCGCGGTAAACGAAAAAGAACGCAACAATTATTTCTATGAATTCGATCGTACGATCAAGATGTTCAAACAAAAAATCACTTCGGATTTAGAGATCTAGTGAAATACTAGCTTTATAACCTTTATATTTTATTCAGTTGCGATTTACGCAACTAATCATTCTTTTGTTGCTCAATTCAGTTGGGGTTACTTGTGGATTATCACAAATATTTGTTCAACACAAAAAACAAATGTTATGAACTTAAAATCTATTACCCTATCCATGTTGCTTGCTGGTACAATGTATTCTCAAGCACAAGAAACAAAACCTACCATTGCTATAGCCAATCCTAACGTCAATGGTTTATTTACGAAAGTCGAAAGCGTCGCAAAAATGATGCGACTAGAATTTGTAAAAATGGACCAGCACCTTGTGTTGGACGAATTTGACATGAGTGATGTACTAAAAGCCAATCCTGAATTTCAGTCGAATTGTCTTGGAAAAGATTGTTTGGCAAAACTCGGGAAATCTCTCAAAGTAGACTACATCGCCTGCGGTAGTTTTGACGATCTAAGCAATAAAATTGTCATTACAGTCAAAATTATTGATGTAAAGAATGAGAGTATTTATAAATCAGCCGTGCGCGAATTTGACGACCAAGAAGTCGAGTTGCAACGTATGATTGAAATCGTTTTAAAGGAAATGTACACTATTCCTGTTCAGAAAGAAACGGCAGAGCGATTGGCGTTTAAGAACGAACCTATCACTTCAAACAATGTGGGACGAATCAAAAATTCAGGACCAAGAATCGGTTACGCCTATTTACTTGGTTCAATGAACGAGTTTGCGCGACGACCTGAATCACAAGGAGGATTGGATATTTTTCCCGGAGTGAGTATGATTGGCTACCAGATGGAGGTGCAATACGTAGGGACTGAAAATTTTGCCGCTTTGGTAGAGTTTCTTCCCAATATTTCAGGTCTTGAACAAGGTCAATTTATTCCTTCCGTAACTATTATGAACGGTTTCCGATTTGGAAGAGGAGGTTGGGAATTTGCATTCGGTCCAGGATTCAGTATAAGGCAAACAAGTTTTGGATTCTTTGATACCGAAGGAGCATTTGGAGAAGAGAACCGTTATTACTCTGAAAAAGACTGGGGGGATTACGCACAACGTGAATTTTCAGAAATTCCTGAATACATTGATGAGTATGGCAATTTTAATACACCGGAACCGAGTCAGTTTGTGCATACATATAATTTCGATAAAAAGTATGCGGACACGCGCGGAAAGGCACAGCTAAACACATTGTTTGTGTTTGCTATTGGTCGCACCTTCCGGTCTGGGGCACTGAATATTCCAGTAAACATTTTTTACTCTTCACAGAAGGGTGGAGGAATGGCTGGGGTTAACATTGGATTCAATGTGCAAAAGAGTAAAAAACCCATCAATAAGCGATAAAATTAGGATTAGAGAGAACAAATAATAAATGGTGAATACAAAAGAGGGAGTCCGCATAGTGTGGATCTCCCTCTTTTTTAATGTGATAATTGATTATAGACTAGCGCACCAGCGTTACATGACCGTGGCCAGAAAGGACCTCACCATTGATCCCTACTATTTCATACTTTACAAAATATACTCCATCCGCAGCAGGTGTTCCATTTGGCGAAGTACCATCCCAAACAGGATTGATTCCATTTCCTTGAAACATCAAATTATTCCAACGATTTACAATAAAATAGTCAATAGATACAACGTTTTGGGCATCTATAAAAAACACATCGTTCGAATTATCTCCATTTGGTGTAAAGACATTCGGAATGTTAATGATAGGTGCCGGGTGTTCCATCACAATAATTTGAACGGTATCATAATCCGAACAGATGCCATTCGAAGCCGTTAAAACTACCCAATACGTACCAGGTTCACTAAAAGTGCTGGTTTGAGTTGACAAATCATTTGTGATACCCGTGTTACCGTTTCCAAAATTCCAATGGTACGAATTTGCCATGTCCGAGTTGTTGTAAAAATCAACTTGAAGTGATGGGAGTCCACTTTCAGTACTTGCAGTGACATCTGATACAGGTACTGGAACAGTTGTAATTGTTACAATGTCCGTGTTCGTACAACCGTTTGCATCTGTTCCTGTAACTGTGTAGTTTGTTTGACCTAAAGTAGGTGTGAATGGCTGTCCATTCGTTACGCCACTCGACCAATTGTAAGATACACCACCAGTTCCATTCAATGTAACTTGATCGCCTTCACAAATTGTTTGTTCAGCGCCTGCGTTAATTACTGGTAAATCATTAACGGTAATCGTTGTTGTACCTGTATTCTCACAGCCATTTCCATCGGTATACGTATATGTAATTTCTTGTGTACCGCTTGATGGGTTGAATGAGTTGCCGGTAACTCCTGTTCCGGAAAACACTCCTCCTGCTGGGTTTCCAACCAATGCGACATCCGCTGCATCAATACACACTGCAGGATAACTTCCTGCATCTCCAAGTGGAAGTGGATTTACAGTAATCACCGTATTTGCTGAATTAGAGCATCCGGCAGGACTGGTGTAATTATACGTTACAGTTTGTGTACCACTTGACGGGGCGAAGGAGTTACCACTCACTCCAGTTCCAGAAAAAGTACCACCAGCTGGATTACCAGCAAGAACTACGTCTGCATCATTCATACAAACGGGGCCGTAATTTCCAGCACTAACAGCAGGAGTAGGTTCAACAGTAATGGTTACTTGATCTGAGTTTGAACAGCCATTTGCATCTGTGTAATCGTACGTTATAGTCTGTGTGCCGACTACAGGGTCAAAATTATTTCCTGTCATTCCAGTTCCAGTGAACGTTCCGCCAGCTGGATTTCCAGCCAATGCAATAACACCTGACCCTTCACAAACAGTCTGGTTATTACCCGCATCAACAACCGGAAGAGGGTTGACAGTAACAGTCACCGACTCCGTTGAAGAACAGATAGGAGAGAAGTTGATATCATCTATTCCGAAATCATTTCCTCCAACTGAAACATTTTGATTTACAATACAAATTGTAGCAGTAGTACTTGCTCCTGAATTCCAAGTTGTAAAGAACTCTTCCCAAAGCCCTGTCACAGCTGGTGCGATGAACGGTGTCGACAGATTGATACCATTTATGCTAAACTGCAGTTCAGCAGGAGAACCAACGGCCAATGTACTTACCCAAGTCGAAAAGATATAATCAGTGTTTGGCAGTACCTGAATGGTTTGACACCACACCGAACTATTGGGTGTACCTGATCCATTAACGATAAGGAAATTGCCAATTCCTGTTGTATGATCAACACCTACAAATGCCGGATGCGTCATATTGGCATTTGTCGTAACGAAATAAGTTCCTTCCGCTTGCGTATTTGGATTAAGTAAGTAATCACTAGTAAATCCTGTCGCACCAGCGCTAAAATCGCCATTCGCAATTACGGAAGCGCCAACGGAGTAGCCTGTCACATCATAGGTTGTCGTTGTAGCGGGACAAACAGTTTGATCTTCTAGTGTAGGATCCAAAATGTCTGGTGATGCTGCCCACTGGTAATAGTCCGCACCACCAATAGTCAAGTTAGCACAGTCGCCTGGACAAATCGTTAAATCGTTTGTAATGTTCAATGTTGGTTCCGGGCTAATTGTCACAGTGACATCATCTGTATCTTGACAACCGCCTTCCAATACATTTGTGACGGTTAATGTATATACTGTCGACCCCACACTTCCAATTGTTGCAGTTGGTTGTGCGATGTTCGCATTATCCAAATTTGTTGCAGGAGACCATGAATAGGTCATTCCAGGAAGCGCTGGTGTACCAAGTTGTGCTACTCCTGAAGCGCAGAAAGAATAATCATTTCCAGCGTCGGCAGTAACCGAACAGCACGTGTTGGTAAATGCTACTGAATCAATGTTTGTACAGTTTTGACCAGCATAACTTATTGTCGCTGTCAAGTAAAACATAGTATTTCCAGTTGGTAAGCCTGTTACAGAAGGAGTTAAGCTTGTACTTGCGTTAGGAATTGCAACAACCGGATTTGATGTCCACAAATAAGACGTGCTCGCATTAATTGTAATTGGAGTAGTTAAGTTTGGTGACGCTGGCACTTGAAAGATAGATGCCGTTGCCGCGGAACATGAGTTGTCATTAATCGCTGAATTAATTGCACCTGAAGTATAATTAATGGTTGAAGGTGAACCACATGAAGTCGCTAGATTAGAAAAGGAGATATTCGCATTTGTTAATGCTCCAACGTCTGCCCCAATACAATCATAAATTTGAACTGACCATCCACCTTGAGCGGCATTGCAACCGTACAAGGGACTCCAGTTGATTGGTGTGCTTCCAGGACCGTAAGAATCGTACGTTCCAGTATAGTTTGAAGTACAACCAGTGTAATCCAAACAAACGATAAACCAACTGCAACAAAGCTCGTCGCATGGATTAAAATTTGGTGCTGGTTCGGTTGTAAAACATAAATTGTTTACGTTATTGTTCGAATTACAAACTGCTCCCTGTCCATTTGCTCCTGGATTAGGAGAAAGTAGTACAGTTGGACTTCCGCAAGATGCTGGTCCAACAAGATAAAATGCCAAATCGGACACATACGTATGGTTCGCGGTAAAGCAAACTGTAATTTCAGTGTTGGCATCGATTATAGATTCAGGTGGTGGTGGGTTGTAATAAGTGAATGATCCATTGACACTGATAGCACCTGATAAATTTGTGGCGTCACAGGCTGAAGGATTTTGATTTGCTGTCACCTCAGAGTTCATGTTCCAAACCCACGCAATGTAACAACCGACAAGATTTCCTCCATTGTCGTAAATTTGAACTCGGTATCCATCACTTGGAAGATTAGTAATTGTTGAAAACGCTCCAGAAGTAGATGAATAACTCGTCCAAGAAGAAGTGACTTCGTTGTGATAGTACCAGTCAAAAGTAAATGGACCAGTTCCTGAAGTTGGAGTAGCCGTTAAACTTGCTGTGTTGTTTAATAGACCGTCAGCACACCAAATGTAAATTGGATCATTTGGAGCACCATTTGTGTATGCCGTTGTAGATGCTCCAGAGTTTCCGTTTGGCGTAAGCTGGGCGTAGACGATTCCGTTTATCAATAAAATTGATAGTGAAAGTAGTAGAGATTTCATGTTATTTAGTAGTATTTGAGAGTAGTTCTATTCGTGCAATAATTGCCGTGCGCTGCGCTTGATATAGATCCAGTTGTTCTGTTTCAGTCTCGCTTTCAGTTTCCTTCAATTTTTCAATTTTTAGGTCTATATGATAAAGCATATTCTCACATTCTTCCAAATCCCAGTCAGCGATAGTTCTTTCAGATCGGGTTTCACTACTCGAAGAGTTTTGAACAACCTCAGGATTTTTATTCCCAGGTGCTTCGTAGACAAGAACCCCGTTGGATTCGGTCTTGGTCAATTTTAACTCGGAACTTGATTTTTCTTGGGCGAAAAGGGTAGAAGTACCCATTGCCATCAGTAGTAATAGTGTCTTTTGGTTCATATTTGTAGTAAAAATGGTGTCAAATTTAACTTTAGACGATTGTTTCGTTAATAAAGTTGCACACAAAACTACTACTTAATCGGTAAACTATGAAATTATTAGACAAGTAAGTACAATTATTCTTATCGCAAGTAGTCAGATACCTAGCTACTTCAAGAAAGTGAGTGTTGAAGTAAACTATTCAACACTCACTTTTATTCCTTCTGAATGTGATGTAAATTCTGGCGCATACATACACTGAATAGTTGCAATACCATTTGAGAATTGACCGACGTGACTTACGCGAATATCGTATTCAAAGACATATGTTCCTTTTGGAAGGTAATCGAAAAAGAAGTGAGTTGCCGCATCTCTCGTACTTTCATAATAACCGAGTCCGTCTTGCCACTTGTAGCGCGAAATGACATTCACTGGTTCAAATCCCGCTGCGCGCATGTCCTTCATGTGGACGTACTCCATGTTTCTATCAGTTCGAAGTTCAATACGCACCCTCACTTTGTCACCTACTTTTAGCTTGGTAGTTGATGAAATAGGGGAGATAACAGGTCCACCAGCTGTGTTTTTGACAATGAATAACTTTTTGTCAAGTTTCAACTTTGTGTCGTGCGTCGTAATTTTATCCAAATCCTCAAAATACTGCCAGTACATCGCTCCCCAACTCACACCTTTTGTTTTGCGCGTCACACTGATGTTTCCAAGATTAGGTGTAATGTCACTTCCGCTCCAAGAAGTTTTGAAGTAGCCAGTCCCTGCTTCAACAGGGGTTCCTAACGATGTTGGATCTAATAGTTTTCCACCAATCCTGATTTCGACTAGTTCATCGTTTTCCAGAATGGACGTTCCTTTTAACAGTAGTGCGTAACAAGCCTCCGCAGTAGCTTTGGTGGTTTTCCAATCGGTGGTTTGTTTTTGCTTTAACAGCCAAACTTTCAGTTCTTCAACAGTTGTCTGGTCATCAGTCACCTCGTCAAAGGCTTCGATGAGCAATGCTTGTGTTTCAATCGGCGCTTGATACCAGTAATAACCAGCGGCATTTGCTTTCCAGTACATCCCTAATTCATCGTCTACCAATGCTCGCTCTTTTAAGGATTTCATAATTGCAACAGCCAATGTAGAATTATCATATCGTTTTGCTTGAAGTGCAATCATGCCTTCGCTGTAAATGGAGAATTTCGTCCAGTAGGTTGCCGCTTGTTGCTGGTAATAATCGAACGCTTCCTTGGTATTTTTATCCATTGGAATGTCCTTGAAGTAACTACGCGCATACAAATACTGCACTTGGTATTCACCAATGTGTTGCTCGTTCAAGTAATTCGGAGCATGTTTTTTTACCCAGTTGTAATCTTCTACAAGTCGTTGATCGAGGTAGTTTATCCCTTTGGTGACCATTTTCCATACGCTTTTGTCTTCACGAACGTTTTTTACACCGAGATTATCAAGGTGACCCATTCCTGTCATGATGTGTTGCGTTATGTAGCGACTCTCAGGCATTCCAGGAAACCACGGGAATCCACCGTTGGAGACTTGCATTTTCTCCAATTTTCGAATGGTCGCGGCAAGTTCATTGTCCATTTTATTCAAATCGAATAACAGGGCAACACGTTTTTTTCGCTCGCTTTCGCTTTTAGCGTCAAGTACCCATGGCGTTTCTTCAAGCATCACAGATTTCAATTCTTGATTTTTTTGTAGGTTAGATAAAAAAGCATCTGGACTGCTTGATTTCCAGCTTTCAAAGACTTGCTTAATTTTTGGACTAGAATTCACAATGTTAGATGCGATCGCATTTGAATAGTAACGTGTAAACGTTTGTTCAGCGCACTCATGTGGATACTCCATCATGTATGGAATTGCTTGAACAGCGTACCATGCAGGATTTGAGGTGTATTCTAACGTCACTTTATGGTGCTTGATAGATGTTGAATTTCCACTTTCCAATAGTTTCAAGAAGCTAAACGTTTTGGTTCCAATTCCCTTGCTTGGTAAAGGTAAAGATTCTGTCACCAGCATTCTGTTGGACAAGATAGGAACAGCCATTTCTTCTCCGTCGGTGTGATTCTTCGCTTGAGCAACCACACGATAAGTCACTGCGCCAACGCCTTCTGGAACGGAAATGTTCCACATCAATGGAGCGCTTTGCCCTTTTTTGACACTGAAATCGATGGGAGTAGAGGCGTTGTTGAACAAATGATCAATGGGCTGCATGCTTACTGCATCGAAAAGAAACAATTGAGCAGTTCCATCTAAATCTTCTTCTGATAAATTGGAGACTTTAGCTGAGAATGTCATCTGATCACCTTCACGCATAAATCGCGGAGCATTTGGTTGAACCATCAATTCTTTTTGCGTAACGACTTCTTCCTGAATGGATCCGATTTTTAGGTCTTTTGTGTGCGCCAATCCAATAAATTTCCATTTTGTCAACGCTTCAGGCATGGTGAATTTAATAAGTACATCCCCGTTGGCATCCGTTGATAAGTGAGGGTAGAAGAAGGCTGTTTCGTTCAAGTTTGTTCTGACCTGTACACTGCCTAATTCACCTTTCGATTTGTCTTTTCCATCAAAACCCTGCTGCATTTCACCTGCGCTCTCTTGTCTATTATCTTCCTCACTCTCCTTAAGCTCTTCAGCAGCAAATCCAGCCACAGGTGAGGGGGATTCCATGTTTTTTTGCCTTTTGGAGATAGTCGCATCCATCATTATTTCTGAGTCATCCATATCTAACGAGTACGCACCACCTCGCTCATAGCCGTAATAGTTGTAATTATAATAATTTTCAAATCCGAACCAATTTAGACTAGGATACTGAAGATGTGGTAAGCTGTGGTAGTCATTCCAGTATGGCCCATAACGTTGACTGTATGAAATTGAGAAACAACTACTTGACCTTCCTCCATAGGAGTAATTTGAAGTATAGGGGTAGAGTCCAAATGAATTACCAGCAAAGACATCCAACGAAGCATCGTACATCGCTACGAGCATTTCTGCTGCAACTTTTTCTCCTTTTGGTCCTTTAATGCGAATCCTCCATTCTTCTTTGCTTCCAGGAAGTAATTTATCTCGGAATGTCTCGAAGGTGACATCCAGCTGTTTGTTGCTAAATGGTACATACACTGTGAATGTTTCGCTGAAAGAGCGTTCAAATTTAACAGTGCTGAAATGAACGGTTACATTTCCTCTGTCCTCTTCTTTAATTGGCAGGGAAATTAATTTCTGTGATCCGTTTAGTTGAATAATTTCTGAATGGACTACTTTGCCTTTGCGTTCAATTTCATAAAGGACAGAAACATCTTTGGCTGCAGAAGCAATTAAGAATTGAGCAACTTCTCCTGGCTCGCAATAGCTTTTAAGGGCAGTTGCTGTCCATAATTCTTTCGTTGGAGCGGTATCACTTTTTTTGTCGATAAGCGTGATGTACTGAACTTCCCTTACTTCGACACCAAATGTATCTAAGGCTGTTGTTTCAATAATGTAGCGCCCAGTTGTCCAGCTACTGAATCCCTTTAACGAAATACTGTCTTCTTTTGATGTATCGAAAGTTTTGGAAAGCACTTGTTCGCCTTTTTTCAGTTGCGTAACGTCAGCCTCTTTATCGTATTGATCGTTCTCAAAAAGTTGGTTGAACTCTGTTTGAGAAAAACGTTTCATATCTGGTTGTTGCCACAGCGGTGCTCTATAAACACGATCTGGTTCAATCAATTTAGTGATGACAACTTTTCCTTTAGCGCCGACCTTTTGTCCGTTTAAATTGCTTGTTGAAACTGGGTAGTTATGTGTATCGCTTTTATCAATTTTTGCAGGAATGTACAGCGATAAATTCATTGCAGTGGTTCCAACAGTCACGACTTGAGATGAGGAGCGTGTTTCTCCATTGATATCAGTCACATCAGCCGTAACCGTATACGAATAGTTAGGCATGTACTTCGCTGGAATAGACGCGTCGGATTTTGCATCAAAATGGATGGTGAATTTCCCCGTTTCATCCGTAGTGACTTCGCCATTGGTGATTTCAACATTTGAACCTCCTTGAGGATAGTAACCCCAGCGATAGTAGACCCAACTTGGGAAGTAGCTACTTCGGGTCACACGGTAACTGACTTTTGCACCGTCAATGACTGATCCTGCATAGGCTTTTGCATTTCCTTCAACTTTAATGTTTTGCCCAAGTTTGTACGATTCTTTCACAGGGGTAAAAGCGACTTCAAATTTCGGACGTTTGTATTCTTCTACCAAAAATGAGTGACTGCCGTGCGCATCTTGAAGCGTCATTCTCCCGTTCAAAACACCCATAGGTGCGGTAAATGTTCCTGAAAAAGTCCCATATTCATTGGTGGTGAGTTGCAGGTCCGCAATTTTCTGATGGTTGACATCGTACAGCGTCACCGTAGAAGTATGATTGGTGGCGATTTGGTGTGATTCACCTGTGTGTTTTAACTTGATTCCTTTGAAATGAATTGTTTGTCCAGGACGATAAATACCTCTATCCGTGAAGAAATGCGTTGTCAAGTAGTCATTTTTCGGTTGCTCTCTTCTGTAATACTGATACAACTGAGAACCATTGTTATAGACATCATTTCCGTTTTTCAGTTCTAGGTAGATAGAGCGTGATTCCTTCTTCGCAGCCACTGTAAACATTCCTTTGTCATCCGAATTATATGATTCTTGCGCTTTTACTTCGTAACGGCGAGAGGTATAGTTGTACTTTTGAAGAAGTACTGTCGCCTTAACATTTTTCAAAGGTTTACCTGTCGACCGGTCCGATACAGCAACACTTAAGGAACCATCGCTATTGTTACGTTGTGTAAATCCGAGATTTGTCGACCAAAAAGAACTGTAAACGATGTTGTTTTTTACCAGTCTGAAATCGCTATAGGCAGAAGCGAGTATAAAATAGTGACCTAATTCATTTTCTGGAAGAAGAATTTCGGTGGTATGATTCTGGTAATCTTTTGGAT
This sequence comes from uncultured Fluviicola sp., assembly GCA_964643345.1. Classification (GTDB taxonomy): domain Bacteria; phylum Bacteroidota; class Bacteroidia; order Flavobacteriales_D; family Crocinitomicaceae; genus UBA4466. Next base: position 15,411 of record CAZXRU010000016.1, on the reverse strand, counting down.
TTTCAAGTTCTACTGACCATTCGTGAACTGGGTCATATTTCAACATGGCATCCATCAATTCCTCACCATAAAGATTTGTGTTTGTAAATGCATCCCAGTTTGCTTTGAAAACACGAAAGTAAAGGCTGTCCACATTTTTGTAGCTGACCAATAATTTCCCCTTTTTATTTGGTAGATATGCGGATGCGGCCGTAAAATCAATGGATTTAGATAGAATGTTATGTTTTAATGATTTGCATTGTTGCGCACCGAAAGATTCAGGATATTTCTTCATGCTTTCATCACACAACTCGATGGCCTTTTTCAATTCCCATCTTACTTCAGCGTTCGATGTTGAATAGGTGTTTCCACGTTCTTGGTAATACAGACCTCGTTTGTAATTGATTTTTGTAGAGCTCGAGTGATTTGCATGTTTCTCCGCAAGTTTGTCGAGTGCGGCGATGTACCATTCTCCTTTCGCCTCGTCGGTAATATGCGTGTAAGCGAACTGAAGTCGTCTCAATTCCAGATCAATTTGTGCAGATGGATCTTTGTCGTTCAGGTGAAATTGGGTTAATTCCTTGTAAATTTTTACAGCGTGCAAATAATTGGAAAGCGAATCGTTCGATGTTGTATTAACACTTAAGAAAACGGTATTTGAACCAAAATAATCTTTCCCTTCAATCACAAATTTATCTGCAGGTCGAATGAGTGAAGTTTCTGAATTACTGAAATGGGCAAGTGCTCGGTTAGCAAGAAAATCGAATAGGGTAGGTTGTAACTCAATAGAATTCTCGCTGTACATGAGAATTTCACTGAAATCGGTGATATCGACGCGTTGGAGTTTATCCTTTTCTGTAAGTGAAAGAAAATAGTGTCTGTTGATTTCGTTGTTGATGTGGGTGAGATCCCAGGTGCGGATATCGTTGTTTTCAAAATTGACAGTCGTGCTTCGATTGATAAATTTCCAGCGATTTTGACTGTAATAGCGGGAATAGACTTCTGCTGTAACGGAATGAACAAGTTGTTTGAGCGGAAATTCTTCTTTTTGTGCTAATGAACTCAATTCATTTAATGCAATCACGTAATCATCTTCTTTGATGTACGAACTGAATTTCATTTTGTGAATAATCGCTTTTACGACTTCTGGAGAATTCTGATCCTTTTGTGCAGCGGTGAAGATTACATCTACAACGTCAAGGGCGGACTGATACAGACCAATATTTTCGAGCGAATCGACTTTTTTCCACAAATCTATGTAACTACCATTGAACGTATAAACGATTTTTTCTTCCATATCTGTTGTTTCTGTGATGGTTTCAGTGACTGGTGAATCTTCTTTTTTTTCGCATTTATTGGAAAGTAGAACGAATGAAAATACGATCAACAATAGGGTGTAGCGTCTTGGACTATTCATAACATGATTATTTTCCTAAATGTACAATTACTGAAAGAGAAAGTTCAGAAATAGTTCAAAAAAATCAATGCTGAATTATCAAGAATTTCACGGTAAAACAAAAGGGCCTCAGTTTCCTGAAGCCCTTTGTGTATTTTGAGGATGAAGGATTAATTTCCTTTGTCCATTTTTTCTTTTAATTCAGCCAAAGCATCTAAATCACCTAACGTAGATTTTTCAGAATTTTTGTTGACTGCATTCACCGCATTTGATGAAGCAGATCCTCCTTTAGATTTCTCTTTAGAAGCTCCACCAGTTGGTTTATCATCTCCTTCTTCAAAAGTTCTTGTGTGAGAGACAACAATTTTACGTGAATCTTTATTGAATTCAATCACAACAAAATCCAATGTTTCTTCCACTTGTGCGTTAGAACCATCTTCTTTTCTCATGTGACGAGCAGGACAAATTCCCTCTAAACCGTAAGGTAAAGAAACGATTCCTGATTTGTCTTTGTTTTCAATAATTGTACCTTGGTGTGTAGAACCTTCTCCAAAAGTAGATTCAAACACTTCCCATGGATTCTCTTCTAGTTGTTTGTGTCCAAGAGAAATACGACGGCTTTCACGGTCTATTTCCAATACAACTACATCCAACATATCATCTACCTTACAGAATTCTGATGGGTGTTTGATTTTCTTTTGCCAAGAAAGGTCAGAGATGTGGATTAATCCATCAACTCCTTCTTCTAGTTCAACAAAAACACCGAAGTTAGTGAAGTTACGAACTTTAGCAGTGTGTTGTGTTTTCACAGCATACTTACCTTCAATCGCTTCCCATGGATCTGGCATTAATTGCTTGATACCAAGTGACATTTTACGCTCTTCACGATCTAACGTCAAAACAACTGCTTCAACTTCATCTCCAACATTTAAGAAATCCTGTGCAGAACGTAAGTGTTGTGACCAGCTCATTTCTGAAACGTGGATCAATCCTTCAACACCTGGAGCGATTTCAACAAACGCACCGTAATCCGCCATGACAACAACTTTACCTTTCACTTTGTCACCAACGTTTGTGTCAGCGCTAAGTGCATCCCAAGGATGAGCTTGTAGTTGTTTCAATCCTAATGCAATTCTTTTCTTGTCGTTATCAAAGTCAAGAATTACAACGTTTAATTTTTGATCTAATTCAACGATTTCTTCTGGGTGGTTAACACGTCCCCAAGACAAATCAGTGATATGTACAAGTCCGTCAACACCACCTAAATCGATGAATACACCGTATGAAGTGATATTTTTGACTGTTCCTTCCAATACTTGACCTTTTTCAAGACCAGAGATAATTTGTTTCTTTTGTTCCTCAAGTTCTGCTTCAATAAGCGCTTTGTGAGATACAACAACATTTTTAAATTCTTGGTTGATTTTAACAACTTTGAACTCCATGTTTTTACCAACGTAAACGTCGTAATCGCGAATTGGCTTCACATCAATTTGAGAACCTGGTAAGAATGCTTCTAAACCAAATACATCAACGATCAATCCACCTTTCGTTCTACATTTTACAAATCCAGTGATAATTTCACCAGTTTGCAATACGTCATTCACTTTAATCCACGCGCTGTGAACACGTGCAACTCTATGCGAAACAACTAGTTGACCGTATTTGTCTTCTTGAGTTTCTACATAAACGTCAACTTTGTCTCCAACTTTTAAATCTGGATTGTAACGAAATTCGCTTGTTGGGATAACACCTTCAGATTTAGATCCGATGTTTACAACAACTTCTTTTTTGTTCATTGAGATAACAGTACCTACAACTACTTCTCTTTCCGCAATTGCGTTTAGAGTTTCTGCATAACGATCAGAAAATTCTGAACGTTGCGCTTGTGAGTAACCGTCTAATGCTAATGCATCCCAATCAAATTCTGCAGTTCCCTGCGTTTGTGCTTTTTTTGCCATGTTGGCTTAATCATTTGTATTTCGAGTAACCTGTAATCTCGAAAGAAATAAATAAAAGTCGCTTTGTACACTAGGTTTACGACATAAACACATAGTCCTTTGCTATATGAGGGCGCAAAGGTAAGGAATTAAATTGATTGCGAAAAACTTAAGTACAAAAAAAAACACCAGCGTTAACTGATGTTTTCTTTATTTATGTGACTAAAAGATCTTCTTACTTAATAGCGTCTGCACGTTTTTTGTACTCAAGCGCTTTGTCAGAGTTCCCTAGATTGCGTTGTAATTGAAAGAGAATAGTCAATACTGCTTTATCATCTGGATACGCTGTGATGTATTTTTCTAAAGGAATCAATGCTCTTTTGTATATTTCCGAGCTTTGTTCTTTCATTGAATTGTAGTTCGGATCACCGAAAGGAAGTTGATCAGCGGCAAGTTTAAGGTCACCAGCCCATGTTACTAAGTGAGCACCTAACTGGTATTGCGCATCTGCATAGTTCGGATCGATTTCCAACGCTTTGTTCAACGCTGCTTCAGCTTTCTCATTTTCTTTCAAGTCGATGTAAATGGTTCCAATCGTGTAATGCAACTGTTTGTTGTTGGGATCAGTTCCAATTGCATCATTTAATGCAGCTTGGGCACCTTGAGCGTCTCCAGCATCAATGTTTGTGTTTACCGCTTCAAGCAAAAGGTCTTTATCTGTTGGGTTCTCTTTTCGTGCAGCAGTAATTATTTCTTTTGCCTTCTCGATGTTTCCAGCTCTTCTGTACGCACTAGATGCTAATACTGAAGAAAGTGTTCCTCTATAATTCGCTTTTGCCAAACGCTCGTAACCTACCGCTGCTTTCTCATATTCCCCAACCTTTTCGTAGCAAATAGAAGCATTGAAAATTGCTGCGCTGTCCAATACATTAATTGCATCGCTGAATTTCGCTTGTGTTTCATATAATTCAGCTGCTTCTGTATACTGTTCAGCTTGATAGACCATGTTTGCAAACTGGTTCAGCATTCCTATTTTCTGATACACTGAACTTTCAATGTCTGGTTGCATCTTTTTGCCAAGTCCGTAACCTTTAGCAAATGCGGCAATAGATTTTTCAATCGCATCGTCACCACCAATTCTAATGAAAGCAGTATCCATGGTCTGCATTCCAAGCACTAAAAAGTGAGAATAGATTTCACCTTTTAACCATTGGGTTTTTTGACTGTCTTTCGTTTCCTCATGAGCATCAGCAAGGTCAATGAATTCCTTTGCTGCAATCAACGACTTTTTAGCGGCTTCAAAATCGCCAGTTGCAAAACTCGTCATGTACTTATTTTTAAACTCAACAGCTGCACTTGTTTCATTTTTCTTTTGACCAAATGCATTTCCTGTAACTGCGACTAGTGCGAATGTTAGTGCAGTAATTTTAAATGAAATTTTCATACTATAAATTATTTTTTTAACCATTTTTATTCGAGCTACCGCTCTCCTATCGAAAGTTGTCACTTTCTCTTATTCCACATCATCGTTTTCAATATTCATGCCATTATCGTCAGCATCATTATCAACGTCTATATCAGTATCGTCCAATTCTCCGTTTTCTAGATCAATCACTTCTTCCTCATCTTCACTTCTAGGTACACGAGCAACAGCAGCGATTTCAGAGCTTCCTTTTAGGTTGATAAGCTTCACGCCTTGCGCAGCTCTTCCCATGGTTCTGATACCATCAATGTGCATACGAATAGCGACACCTGAACGAGTGATAATCATTAGATCCTGTTCATCGGTAACATTTTTAATCGATAGAAGTTTACCAGTTTTTTCAGTGATATTTAATGTTTTCACACCTTTTCCACCACGGTTGGTGATTCTGTAGACTGGTTCTTGATCTTCTGGATCATTCAAGTAAGTACGTTTTCCGTATCCTTTTTCAGAAACAACAAGAATTGTAGAGTAGACATCTTCTACGCAAACCATACCGATTACAGCATCGTTTTTGTCTCCTAAAGTGACACCGCGAACACCTGCGGCATTTCTACCCATTCCACGAACTTTCTCCTCGTTGAAACGAATAGCTCTACCATTTGATGTCGCAAGTACAATCTCATTCGAACCATTTGTCAGCTTAGCTTCCAATAATTCATCATTTTCACGGATTGTAATGGCGTTAATTCCATTTGTTCTCGGTCGTGAGTAAGCTTCTAACGAAGTTTTTTTGATGACACCTTGTTTGGTCGCCATGATGATGAAGTTGTTCTCAACATACTCTCTGTCTGTAAGATCTTTTACCTTCACGTAAGCCTTGATACGATCATCTTGCTCAATATTCAATAAGTTTTGAATAGCACGTCCTTTGCTCGTTTTGGTTCCTTCTGGAATTTCAAACACACGCATCCAGAAACATTTTCCTTTTTCAGTGAAAATTAGCAGGTAGTTGTGGTTTGTCGCTACGAACAATTCTTCTAAGAAATCCTTGTCACGGGTTGTAGAACCTTTGGATCCCATTCCACCACGATTCTGAACTTTGTATTCAGCTAAACTTGTACGTTTGATGTAACCAGCGTGAGAAATAGTAACAACAACCTCTTCATCTGGAATTAAATCCTCAATACGCATTTCGCTTGCTGAGTATTCAATTCTTGAACGTCTTTCATCACCGTATTTTTCACGAACTTCAGCCAATTCGTCTTTAATGATTTGCATTCTACGCGATTCATTCGCCAAGATATCTTTCAAATCAGTGATAAGCGCCATTAAATCGTCAAATTCTGCACGTAATTTATCTTGCTCTAGTCCCGTAAGTTGACGCAATCTCATTTCGACAATAGCGCGCGCTTGAAGATCACTTAATTCAAATCGTTCAATCAATTTGTCTTTCGCTTCATCTGGACTTTTAGATGCACGAATCATTTTAATTACTTCATCAATGTTATCTGACGCAATAATTAATCCTTCTAAAATATGTGCTCTTTCTTCCGCTTTTCTAAGCTCAAATTTTGTTCTTCTTACAACAACTTCATGACGGAATTCAACAAAATTTTCAATGATCTGCTTTAGGTTCAATAATTCTGGACGACCTTTTACCAAGCAAATGTTGTTTACAGAAAACGACGTTTGAAGCGAAGTGTACTTGAATAATTTATTTAAAACGACATTTGGAATAGCGTCTCTTCGCAATTCATAAACGATGCGCATTCCATTTCTGTCCGACTCATCACGAATATCAGAAATACCGTCGATTTTTTTATCGTTAACAAGATCAGCGGTTTTCTTAATCATTTCCGCTTTATTCACTTGATAAGGAATCTCCGTAACAATAATGACTTCACGTCCACTGCTTGTTTCTTCAATCTCTGCTTTTGCACGCATTACAATACGTCCTCTACCAGTCAACAATGCTTCTCTTACGCCTTCGTAACCATAGATGATACCACCTGTTGGGAAATCTGGTGCCTTAATGTATTGTAAAAGTTCTTCTGGTTCAATTTCTTTATTATCAATGTATGCAGAGATTCCATCAACTACTTCAGTTAAATTGTGCGGAGCCATGTTTGTCGCCATACCTACTGCAATTCCACTTGCACCGTTTACCAGTAAGTTTGGAATTTTTGAAGGTAAAACTGTTGGCTCAACAAGACTCTCATCAAAGTTTGGTCTGAAATCAACTGTTTCTTTTTCAAGATCTCCGAGCATGTCTTCGGCAATTTTGCGTAAACGTGCTTCGGTATAACGCATCGCTGCAGGACTGTCACCATCAATCGAACCGTAGTTTCCTTGACCATCAACTAAAGGATAACGAAGAGACCAAGGTTGTGCCATACGCACCATTGTATCGTATACCGAGCTATCACCGTGTGGGTGATACTTACCTAAAACCTCACCGACGATTCTCGCTGACTTTTTATGTGGTCTATTTGAGTAGACTCCAAGATCTTGCATTCCATACAATACACGTCTGTGAACCGGTTTAAAACCATCTCGCACGTCAGGTAATGCTCTAGATACAATTACGGACATTGAATAATCAATGTACGCCGATTTCATTTCATCTTCAATGTTAATCTGGATTATCTTTTCTCCTTCTGCCATTTTGTCTACAATTAATTTTTTTACACCAGTTTGGGTGTGTAATTAGCAAGCACCGAAATTAGTCATTTAATCGATAGTCGCAAGTCAGCTAAATACGTATTTACTAACAAAAATCTGTGGAAAATTGAGGTTTCCATTGACTTATTAACAATTTTATTCGTTATATATTTGTATATTATCTAAAATGTCCATTTTTACATTGTTGTAGAATCGGGTATAATTATTGATACGTGTAAAATATGGAAGCAAAATTTTCACAGAGAGTAAAAGATGTCATTAGTTACAGTCGAGAAGAAGCCCTTCGTTTAGGGAATGATTTTATCGGCGTAGAACATTTATTGCTCGGTTTAATTCGTGAAGGTGATGGGAAGGCAATTGCCGTTCTAAAAGAGTTTCAGTTGAACTTGAAAATGGTACGTGCAGAAATTGAACAGACCTTATCGACGAGCACGGCAATAGGAAATCAGAATTTGGCAAACATTCCGCTTGTGAAGCAGGCTGAACGCGTGTTGAAATTAACCTACCTTGAAGCAAAGTTGCACAAAAGTGCAATGATTGGTACTGAGCATTTATTGTTGTCTATTCTGAAAAATGAAGACAGTGTAGCATGCAGTATTTTAAATAAGTATGGTATTATTTATGAAAACGTTAAAGACGAATTAGAAGATATGAAAGAAGACGATATGTCACCACGTGCCGAATTTCCAGGCGGTGCAGAGGAAGAACGAGAAGAGTCATTCTCAGCACCAAGAAAAGGAGCGGATCCGAAATCAAAGACTCCTGTCTTGGATAATTTTGGGCGTGATCTGACTAAACTGGCGGAAGCTGGACGTTTAGATCCAATTGTTGGAAGGGAAAAAGAAATTGAACGTGTGAGTCAAATTCTTTCAAGAAGAAAGAAAAACAATCCAATACTTATTGGTGAGCCCGGAGTTGGAAAAAGTGCAATTGCTGAAGGTTTGGCATTGCGCATCGTTCAGCGTAAGGTATCTCGTGTTTTGTTTAACAAGCGTGTTGTTTCGTTGGATTTAGCTTCATTGGTTGCTGGGACAAAGTACAGAGGCCAGTTTGAAGAGCGTATGAAAGCGGTAATGCAGGAGATTGAGAAAAATCCTGACGTTATCTTGTTTATAGATGAGATTCACACCATTATTGGTGCGGGTGGAGCTTCAGGATCTTTGGATGCTTCTAACATGCTTAAACCTGCCTTAGCGCGTGGAGAAATGCAAGCGATTGGTGCAACAACCCTAGATGAATACAGACAGCACATTGAAAAGGATGGGGCGTTAGAACGTCGTTTTCAAAAGGTGATTATTGAACCAACATCGATTCAAGAAACAATTCAAATTCTCGATAATATTAAAGAGCGTTATGAAGAGCATCACTCGGTAACGTTTACTCCTGAGGCGATTAAAGCGTGTGTTACGTTGACGGAACGCTACATTACTGATCGTCACTTGCCAGATAAAGCGATTGATGCATTGGACGAAGTAGGTTCACGTGTTCACTTAACAAACATCAATGTACCGCAAGGGATTTTGGATGTTGAACAGAAGATTGAAAACCTGAAGGAAGAGAAGAATGAAGTGATTAAAACACAGCAGTATGAAAAAGCTGCTGAGTTGCGCGATAAGGAACGTCAGTTGATGGAAGAATTGGATTCTGCAAAAGCGAAGTGGGAGCAAGATTCGAAAAACAACCGAGTGATGGTGACTGAGGACAATGTCGCTGAAGTTGTTTCGATGATGAGTGGAGTTCCTGTAACGCGAATTTCTGAATCTGAAACTGGTCGACTTGCGAGCATGGAAGAGGAGATCAGACACAAAGTTATTGGTCAAGAAGAAGCAGTTAAAAAAGTAGTTAGAGCGATTCAGCGAAATCGTGCAGGATTGAAAGATCCGAACAAGCCAATTGGCTCTTTCTTTTTCCTAGGGCCAACAGGTGTCGGTAAAACACAGTTAGCGAAAGTACTGGCGAAATACCTGTTTGATTCATACGATTCATTGATTCGTGTCGATATGTCAGAATACATGGAGAAATTCTCGATCTCTCGTTTGGTGGGAGCGCCTCCAGGATACGTTGGATACGAAGAAGGTGGTCAGTTGACAGAGAAGGTGAGAAGAAAGCCTTATTCAATTGTATTGCTTGATGAGATTGAAAAAGCGCATCCAGACGTTTTCAACTTGTTGTTGCAAGCGTTAGACGATGGTCACATGACAGATGGTTTAGGTCGAAAAATTGACTTTAAGAACACCATTATCATTATGACTTCGAACATTGGAGCACGACAGTTGGCTGATTTTGGAACAGGTGTTGGATTCGGTACGTCTGCTCAATCAAGTCAAAAAGAGGAAAACTCGAAAATTGTCGTGCAAAATGCGTTGAGAAAGGCGTTCTCTCCTGAGTTTTTGAACCGTGTAGATGATATGGTCATGTTTAAATCGTTGAGTCGTGATGATATCCACAAAATTATTGATCTTGAATTGGAGAAATTATACGGTCGTATCAACGAGCTTGGATATTCTATTGAAATTTCGAAATCGGCAAAAGATTTTATCGTTGACAAAGGATACGATGAGAAATTTGGAGCACGACCACTTAAGAGAGCAATTCAGAAATACGTGGAAGATCCACTAGCAGAGGAGATTGTGAAAACGAATTTGCAAGAAGGTGACTCAATTAAGATTGACATGAAAAAGGGTGCTGAGGAATTGACGGTGAACATTGTCAAAGGAGTGAAAAAAGCACCTGCAAAGGATAAAGAAAAATAAGAAAGTAAATTAGAGTGAAAAGGGAGTCGAAAGATTCCCTTTTTTTATTGGTAATATTTCACAAAGTATTTTATTGACGGCTCTGCACTAGGCAATGTGGCGCTTTCTCTTGAGTGTAATTGTAGCGCCATTTTGCTTAGTGCATGTTATGCCTCTTTTCTTTCCGTAATCAATGCGTTTAATGCTTTAACAATAGATGATTTCAAATTACTTCCCTGTTTAAAATTTGAAATATTCTTTTGAATTAAATCGATGATTTTATCAGAATAATTGTTGTCTGAAAATAATTCCATAATATCTGAGAATTTATATTTCTCTTCAGGATTCTTATAATTTCTCTGGATTAGAATTAAAAATTCATCAATAGGGATGTTGTTATTTTTTACTTTGTCAAATTCTTCGATAGTTGTCCCATTCATTAAGTCGTCACGAAGTTTAGCAAACTTATTCCCTAGTTTCCATTTTGTTAATTCTTTTTTCTCAATGAATGAGTTTAATAAATCAATAAAACTGATTCTATCATTAGAAAGGTTGAAGTTTTCTTCTACCATTGAAATAATATTGTAGTTTACAGCATTTGGATTGATTTTAAAGTCAATTAGTCCAATGCAATTTGCAAACTTCAATGGTGGCATTAATTGAAAACTAGAGAAACCGTCAATTTTTTCAAATACACCTCTTGTTTGATAAAAAGAAGTATCCCAGGTGATAAGATATGGGTCTTCATGTTCATCCTCTGTGTCATAGTTAAAATCGCAAATCGTTAAAAGTGCATTTAAATCATTTCTTCTGGCTTCGAAAGATCTGTTTCCATGACTTGGAATTTTCTGTGAACTAATAGAAAGACAATTTTCATATTTTTTACGATACGCACTATATTCGTCTGCTGGATAACCTCTCGGAGAATATACTTCAATGTTAATGAATTCGAAGCGTTCTTTAAGTTTATGAATAATAATCTCAAATTCAGATTTATTCTCAAAAACGGTATAATCTACATCAAGAAGATCCTCAAGAAACTCGTTAAAGTCTTCAAATTCATGACTTTCTTTAAGGTGTAAGTAGTAATTAAAAAAAACATTTTTTGAAGGACCTAATGAAACAATATAATCTAATTCTAAGAATCTTTGAAGATCATATGCTTCTTTAAGATGTCCTGCTACTTCGCCGACATAGTCTATAGTGGTACAACATTGAATTGGTGTGTTTGTTGACTCTATTGATGAAAACATTACATCTACAGCTTTATATAGAGGGTCATTATTTTCTTCAGCAGAGTATTCTCGACAAATTAATTGTAACAAAATTTGTGTGTCAAGAAATAAGAGCTTATTTGATTTACTTAAATACGATTCTAACTTATTTGATTTGTACAGATTAGTTAGAAGTTTTGATGAGCCTGATTTTGACAAGAACTCATTCTTTGAACAAATTACTAATAATTCTCTACCAATATCATTCGCGGTTTTACTATCAACACTATCATTTTTAATTAAATGATTAATAAAATCTTTAAAAATTTTATTCACCGTCCTGTTGTAACCATTATTAATTGTATCAACTTCATCTTGATTAAAATTGAAACTTTCATCGTAAAGGCTTTTTAATATTGAAAAGATTTCGTCAACTTGTTCTTTCAGCTTGTATCTTATTAAAATCTTCTCTATTTCAGTTTTTAACTCAATTTCTTCAATTTCCGTTTTCTTATCAATTTGTTGAATTTTAGCAAGGGTAGCCTCTGTTAAATTATAAAGCTTTTTGTCCTTATCAAGGGCTATTTCAATAACATTGTCAGAAATAAGTTTACCGATTTCATTTTCATAAATGTGTTTTTTCTCATTGCTCAACACTGAAACTAAATATCCAATAATTTCTTCACTATTTGAATTGGGATTTTCATATAAAAATGACAAAATGAAAGCTTGTATAAAGGAATTTTTAAGGTGTAGTGAGCTGGTCCCCATGGAAAGTGTATCAAACAGAATCTTTGAATTTTTATCTACTTTAGAGCTGTTTCCTTTAAACGCTGAATTTTTAATATCGTATAAAAAGTCAGTTATTGATGCGTAACTCGATGCTAATCCGGCAATTCTATTTGAATCATAAATTGATAAATCAATTCCAAAGTCAACGTCAGCCGTTCTTGTCAGTTCATTTTTTTTACTAGGTGTAATTGATAAGGAATAGTAAAAATCAAGCTTGTTCTTGTATCCAAATTTTTCTTGATTTTCTTTAGCCTTTTTAACATCATCAAGTAATTTTTTTTCAAATCCTTTATTCTGAATGCTTATTTGAATACTTCTTTTTTCCTGATTGCCATTTTTATTAACAATCAAGTCTAATCCACCGTCATACGGACCATTTGATATAAACACATCTTTTGTGTTAAAATACTCTTTAGAGTAATTAAGTATGAGCTGATTAAAATGTTCTTCAGATAAATCTTCAATCCATTTTTTGTATTCTTTCGTAAAATTATCTGTCATATTCTGTTTTCTTCTTTATGAGGCATAACAACTGGCTAAACTTCATTAAACGGTTTAGTAATTCTAAAAATACAAAATAGATTTTAGTTCATCATTTAATTTATGAAAAGGTGCAAGTAAAAATCTCATTAAAATAAAAGGATGCAGTGTTGTCCTAAAAGCTTGATTGCGTTAAGTGTATAATTACACGTATAATTACACGTATAATAAGCGTTTAATCTTCTGCTAAGTATTTTTTATTTACACGCTTTTTTATTCTTACCCCTTATAATTCTCAACAGCATTTCTCACACTGCCAAATTTCTTAAGTAATTCAAGTGCTGTGTCGTAATCAACAGGAATTGCTTCTTGAATCATTTTTGCCCCTCGATCCACTAGTTTATTGTTGCTGAGTTGCATATCGACCATTTTGTTTCCTTTGACATGTCCCAGCTTTATCATCAGTGAAGTACTGATCATATTCAAGATCAATTTTTGTGCAGTTCCTGATTTCATGCGTGTACTTCCAGTGACAAATTCAGGACCGACAACAGCCGTCATTGGGAACTGAGCTTCTTGTTCTAATTCACAACCAGGATTGCACGAAATACCACCAGTGATAAGTCCAACGCTGTTCGCTTTTTTTATCGCTCCGATAACATACGGTGTAGAACCAGATGCAGCAATTCCAATCAATGTATCGTTTGCAGTGACATTGTGCGCTTCTAAATCTTTCCATCCTTGTTCGAAATCGTCTTCTGCAAATTCAACTGCTTTGCGAATGGCTGAATCTCCACCAGCAATGATTCCAACAACAACGCCATGTGCGACACCAAAAGTAGGTGGACATTCACTTGCGTCTACGATTCCAAGTCGACCGCTGGTTCCTGCACCAATGTAAAAAAGACGTCCGCCAGTTTTCATTCTAGGATAACATGCTTCAATAAGCGCCTCAATATTTGGAATAATTTTTTCAATGGCAAGAGCGACTTTCTGATCTTCAGAATTTATATTTTTCAATAAATCCGAGGTTGACATTTGCTCAAGATCGTTAAAATTCGATGATGATTCTGTGATTTTTGCTGTCATACCAAATATGCTTTTGCGTCGTCTCCCGTTAAAACAACTTCTACACGGTCTTTCAATGTAGTTGACAAGCTCAGTCCCACAAAATTAGCTTTGATTGGAAAACGTCGGTGTGTTCTATCGACTAAGGTCAATGTTTTAATTGCTTTTGTCGGGAATTGCAGGATTTCAATCAATGCATATTGCATCGTTTTACCAGAGTTAAGAACGTCATCAACGAGTACGATGTATCCATTCTTTAAATCTTTCTTTTCTGCTGTTAATCGCGTTTGTTCTGACCAAGGTTCAGCCTTATTGATGAAAATTTCAAACACTTCTATTTCTAAATCTGAGTGATTTCGAATCTCATCAGCGATTCTATTTGCCAGGATGATTCCATTCCCTGAAATTCCGCCAAGGAATAATTTTTCTTCTTCAAAACAATTCTCAAGTAGCTGATGTGCCAAGCGATTTATCTTCTTATCAATGTCCTGTTTTGAGAGTATTTCTTGCATTTTATTGGTCTTAATGTTAGTTGTTGATCATAATTACGGCAGTTTCGACATGTTTTCCTTTGCCCAATTGTTGTTTGGGTCCATTTTCAGTACCCGTTCGTAGAGCTTTCTTGCTAACACATAGTTTTCGTTTTGGTGCGCTGTTAAAGCGAGGTCACAAAGTTCATCTATAGCAATGTAACGAAGATTTTCTTTACTGATAGTGTGATCAGGATTGATTACAAGTGTATTTTCATAATACCTCTTTGCTTCTTCAAAATCGCCTTTCTCATGAGCGGAGTAACCTTTGTAATAATTCCATTCTGCAGACCATGGTGCGTACCAGAGCGAAAGGCTAGAGATAAGAGTAAGAAATAATCCAATGGAAGCGGGTACGATTCGTTTTTTTGTATAGGTAGAAAGACCAATAATTCCACCGAAAACAAGTCCAGCGATCATTGCAGCTATACCAATATTGTAAGCTTTGTCTTCGTTTAAGTAATAAGCAGTTAAAATTACAAAAACAGCGAGGTAAAGAAAGATGTATCGACCTTTTAGTCTGAAAATGCCCTGTTTGAATGACTTTACAATAATATATCCTAGGAAAAAATAATTAACACCTGCCAGGCCAATTCCGGCATCGTCAGAAAAATTTAGTTGCGCAATAGAGGTAATGATGGAAGCGAATAATCCAAGTAAGAAGAAATTGAAAACACTAATTCTTCGCTCGATGAAAGCTCCTAGGATCCATAGGAAAAGTATATTGATTGTTATATGGTAGAGATTAGTATGCAAGAAACTGTTTGAAAATACACCCCAATACTGACCTTGGTAGATTTGTATAGCGTAGGGTGCACCGAATTTACTGTACAAGGTGGAGGTGTCCATTTGCTCATTCAGCGAGTAGAATAGGGCATACATTGTGATACAAATGATGGTAATCATCAATGTGTACCAAGGGAAAGTCGTTTTTTTTGTTTCTAACATGTTAAGTTAGCTTCTGGTGTTCGTAAAGTTCTTCAAATGTAAAACCGATTTTCGAAATATAATGATTTCAACGAAAGTTATTCACGCATGTTGTTAACAACATATCAAAAATCAATTAAAATTAGTTCCGCTGAACTTAGTTTTTTAATTAAATTTGCGTTCAATTTGTTGCGTGTAAGCGTTGAGTTGAACCCCAATAATAGAGCAGATAATGCCAAAAAATAATT
>CAZXRU010000015.1:0-81054 GCA_964643345.1 uncultured Fluviicola sp. | reverse complement strand
TAGACTTATAGTTTACAAATTCTACAGAGTTATTACTTCAATCATCCGATATATCATATGTGACTTTAAGACATTATGACTTTAAGACATTAAGACTTGATATTGGGAAAAAGACAACGTCTTAAAATCCTAATACCCTACAGTCTTACTATCCAAAAGTCAATGACTTTAGGTGTTTATAGCAGCATGGTCCACCTCTTCCCATTCCGAACAGAGAAGTTAAGCCTGCTTGCGCTGATGGTACTGCCCTTTTGAGGGTGGGAGAGTAAGTCGACGCCACTTTTAAGAAACCCTGATTCCTCTATGGAGTCAGGGTTTTTTTGTTTTGGCAGCACACATCAGCGCAGCGCTGTACCTCGCATTTTCTGATCTGTGGATCAGATGCTCGTCTTCGAATACTTCGTATTCTCTGGTACTGCCCTTTTGAGGGTGGGAGAGTAAGTCGACGCCACTTTTAAAACCCCGTTCTAGTAATAGAGCGGGGTTTTTTAATTTATACTTTTTCTCAAAAGGGCAGTAATGTTCGCTGTGGCCTATGGGAGAGTAAGTCCCTGCCTGTCGACAGACTGGTACGCCACTTTTAACAGACCCCAATTACTTCGGTAGTTGGGGTTTTGTTTTTTAGGATACCCTCAAAAGAAAGTTTTGTACCTCGCATTTACCGATCTTCCCGATCGGATGCTCGTCTTCCAAAGCTTTGCTTTGTCTCCTCGTAATAACGATCTGTAGATCTATTACTCGTCTTCGAATGCTAGTGCATTCTCTCCTCAGGCTCTTGGTTCTGCAGAACCAGCCTTAAAATTGATTTGAGCTATCGTTTTAGCACCAGACAAGCACATGGGAACAGTAAGATCCAAAGAATATTAGAACTTCATCCTCAATTGAAGCGTAATATCCGATTTGGTATTACCAATAATTTCTTCTGGTCCAGAGCCTAAACTCTTGCGATTCGCATAAATATTGACACCATAACGTACCCAAAGATCAAATTTTCTGAAGAACGTGTATCGAATTAGGGCGTAAGCTCTACTTCCTCGATAGTAATACGCAGGGACGGAAAATACATACAAGGCATTGCTCTCAAAGGAATAAATACGCGTATCATAACTATCCGTATCAAATAGGGCATAACGCAAAGCGACATCCAACGGAAATGATTTGGGTTTGTAGACAATATCTTGAGTGAGAATAATCCCATCCTCTGGAGCATTACTCAAACGATTAATCGTTACGTACTCAATGCGTGACTTAAGTTGTACGCCCTCCATTACTTTATAACTGAAGTTAATTCGGTAGTTGCGTTGAATGACATCTTCTAACTCAGTAATTGTTGCATCTGTATCACGACTATTTCGTTGCCTTCTTTGTTCTCTAAAACGTGCATATACTTCTATATTTCGACTGGGTTTGTAGGTCGGTTGAATCATAAATTCGTTGCCATTGGTAGGGCCGTCAACTTGATATTTCATCCAAGGAAATTTGAATAAGTCAAAATAAGTGTTGACCGACAGTGAACGACTTAAGTTGATTTTCAAACCAGCATATAGACCGCTTTCATTCTGTACGCGACTTCCTTCCGCAAATCCTGCATTGTAGAATGTCTGATAGTCACGGGCATAATTACGGTAAACAACACTCATCGAAGCGCGCTGGTCCAGTGAAAATAGCACGCCATGAATGGTCGCCAGTCCCCCAGAATAGGTCGATGTTGAAAGTTCACCAAAGAAATTGAAATTCCGAACAACCCAGCTATAGTCGGCGCTGAGTCCCATCATGCTTTTTCCACGAAAATCAAATCGATTGTATGGCAACGTATCCTTCGCAAATGATTTGTCGTAACCATAATAGACGGCTGCTACACCTAACTGTAGCGATCTTCTTCGATACCTTAAATTTCCCCCAGCGATGATTTCATTCAATTGATTTTTACGTGCGACTTCCGAATTCGTGCGATGAAATCCAGTTAAATTAATACTTGAAACAAACTCTTGTTCTTCGACCAAGGAATCATTTATTATTGTCGCGTCGACCCCTTTATAGGATCCAAATACAGTTAACTCAAAGTTTTTATAGCCAAATTCAATCGCAGCGCCTCTTAAAAATCGTGTTTCATCAACAGAAGTGTAAGGTTTGAGTGAATTCGCAGATTTTTTAACATTTGTCACATCTGCCGTTTTTCCAAAAGCATATCCCGACCATAAATTTAACCCTTGTCCAATTTGAACTTGATAATCGCCCAACGCCACAGATCGGATGTATTTTCCCCCTTTGTAAAATGCATGAGCCGAATAAAAATCAAACCCATATTTTTGATTTCCTCTGAAAAATTGTTCTCCAGGATCTTTCTCTGCAGTAATACCTACACTTAAGTTTGTACGGTAACTGAAACGCAACCGCGTATAATATCTATCCTTGTTGCCATGATAGTAGGAATTACTATTTGCTTTAATCGAATCAGGAACATCAGCGTATCCTTCCTTATTTTCTACAGTAGTTTGATAACGCAAGAACATTTCAAATTTACCCTGTTGAAATGCCTCTTTCAAGGAGACATGGAGTTGATCCAACTTATCATCCACACGTACAAATGGTAATACCATCTCGATAGTTTGCATATCCCAATAGCGCAACGTCTGAAGTTCATAAATGGTAATAAATTTACCAAACTGTTTTCGATGGAGCAACAAATCATTTATCTGAACATCGGAGAGTAGATTTAACAACTGGAGGTCTTCAAACGTTGCACCGTTCAAATTTAACGGATGATCAAACAGAAAGTTAAGTTGCTCAAAGACATCAGTTAAGTCGATACTTTCTGATTCCAATTGCTCAGAGATAAACTCGATTCGCTGTTGAATAATTGTGTTTTTGTCTTCTTCTTGGGCAACAGAAATGTCGCTCCACAAAAAGAGGAGTACCACCACTAGGCTATTTCGAAGCAGAGTCAATTGGCTGGCTTTGTTTGAAATACAAAGGAGAAGTGAGGCGACCATCCCAATATTTGATGATAGGAGCTCCCTAGATCGATTTGAAATTGTTCAAAATGATACCCTAATCCAAACGAAACTTCCAATGGATGAGTAGCGATTCCACCCCGCAAATAGAATCTCTTAATCGCTTCGTACTCCAGTCCAGTTTTTAAACGAAAATCATAATCAAGATCCTTTTCACCTTCAAACGATAATAAAAATTTCTTCGAAAACTTAAAGGATGTTCCAAGTCGAAGCACCGTAGAAAATCGATCGTCCTCAAATTTTGATAATTTCGCGCGACCTAAATTAAATACGCTGACACCAATTTTCCAGTTTTCGGTGACTTTAGCATAAACCCCCGCACCTGCTGTTAATGTGTTTTTTGATCCATAATTCGATGAAAGGGCAAGTCCCTGATAGTTCAACTGAACTCCAGCGAAAAAATTATCAGATAATTTCATGCTATAACCTAAACCAGCCCGATAAGACCGATAGTTTCTATAACCAAAAACATCTCCTCCTGCCGAAATGACACCTACTTTTAAAGGGACAGCAATAGCGATCCCTTGTGTTTGTAGCTCCTTCAACAAAAATCTATTCTCGTAGGAAAGGCCGATGGAAAACTGTTCAACATCACCCAGAGCCCCTGGGTTGTTATGGAACGCCCAGACATCGTTAAAAGTTGTGGAAGCATTCGCCATAGACATCGAACGAGCACTGTTGGTCGTTACTCCCTGCCCAAATGCCATAGAGGAGACTAACACTAGTAGTAGGGTGAGTTTACATGTCATTGGTTGCTTATTAGAAGTTCATCTTTTTTAAATATTTTCCAGTTGAAGTAATCCTCTTCCTCAGCAAAAAACCAGCTAGTTCCGTTGTCGTTTGACATTGCGATGATAATTGCGTCAGTCATTTGCCTATCGAAATCATTTGCTTCGATTTTTTTAAATAGATACTTGACGTGAATGGTGTTACCGTTCTTCTCTGTACTTCTAATCAATCCGTCTTGAAAAAACGGTCGGGTGTATTCATTCGAAACATCAAAGTGAGACTGAAAAACACTATCGCCCGCATTTTTATAATGATTCACAACGTTTGGATGGGTAAAAGCGACATAAGACATCACTGCTCCATTGTTTCGAGAATTGATATAGGAAGTTAAGGCGTTATTCAAAGACGCTTCCTGATCAGCATTTAACGTGCACGAACCAAGCAGTAGCAATAATGTAAACATCCAAATTTTCACATGATGAAAGTAGGGATTTTTTTCAAACAAAAAAAAAACGTGGTATAAAATTAATCTCTGATTTTCAGATTGTATTTCCCGACTATTTCATTGAATTCTAATGCTGTAGACAGTTCGTAACCTTCAACTGAAAGCTCTAACAAATCTCTGATTTTCAGCATTTCGGGGTATTGCCTTGCTTCTATTCTATAAAGTTGAGCTTTTTCCCCAATGAGTTGAATTTCATTAAAGCAACGCTCATTTACAATTTGATAATAGACCTTATTGTTCGAAAGTTTTCTGTATTGAGGAAATGAGGTAACTTTGTCGTTCATAATACGAAAATAGAGAATGTTTGTAAATAAGACACATCAGAAAGGGCATGAAGCATTGAAAAATGGCGATATCCAAAAGGCAATTCAGTTGTACACGAAGGCGCTGGAGGATTTCCCGAAGGATTGTAACCTGTTGTCCGATCGTGGCGTTGCCTATCTTCACGCAAATGATAAAGTGAAATGCTATGCGGATTTTGATGCAGCGCTCAAGATTCAACCAAATTACTCTTATCGTTATGCGTCTCGGGCGTTTGCAAAGAATAATTTTGGGGACATCGATGGTGCGATTAAAGATTATGAAAAGGCGGTTGAATTAGATCCAGACGATGCAATTGCTCACAATAATTTAGGATTATTGCTTGAGCAGAAAGGGTACAAAAGAGCTTCAGAGGAACGATTTGAAAGAGCAGATAAGCTGTCCAAGAACGAAGATCACTTACTTGAAATGATGGATAGTTTGGAAAAGGAAAAGCTGGAAGAGAAGAGTGCTACTGAGATTTCAGAACCCATTGATCCAAACAGTGTACGGGATAAGAACCTTTCGACTGCTTCTGAATTGAAAAAGGTGTTCACTTCCAAAAGTCAGTTTAGGGAATTTATGAACTTCATTAAGAATGGATTTAAGATAAAATGACCAAAAAAGAAAAGGCAAAATACATTGTTGAAGAACTGGAGAAATTGTACCCTGAGACGCCAGTTCCATTAGATCACAAGGATTCGTATACCTTATTAATTGCAGTCTTACTTTCAGCACAATGCACTGACAAACGTGTGAATCTAATCACTCCTCACTTGTTTTCTCGAGCGGACAATCCTTTCGACATGGTCAAGCTAACGGTTGACGAAATTCGAGAAATAATTCGACCATGTGGTTTGTCACCGCGTAAGTCTCAGGCGATATTCACCTTGTCAGAAATGCTCATAGATAAGTACAATGGTGAAGTACCGGCAGATTTTGAATTGTTAGAGGAGTTGCCAGGTGTTGGACATAAAACAGCTTCGGTTGTCATGGCGCAAGCATTCGGAGTCCCAGCATTCCCTGTTGATACACACATTCACCGCTTGTTGACACGCTGGGGGATCACAAATGGAAAGAATGTAGAACAAACCGAAAAGGATGCAAAACAGCTTTTTCCGCGCGATTTGTGGAACAAGTTGCATTTGCAGATCATTTTTTACGGTCGCGAGTACTCACCAGCGCGCTCGCCAAAACTTGAATTGGATTATATCACACGTTCAATTGGAACAGCCAAGGCGCTAAAAGAACTTGTCTAATCTGGAATTTTTCAATATAAATAGTACCTTCGTTTTGGCACTGACAAGGATGATTTTTTACAATCTGTTCAGTTCCCAATCGATTAAAGCAAAAAATACATGAAGACAAAACAAGAGATTGTAGATAATTGGTTACCTCGTTACACAGGTGAGGCGTTGGAAAATTTTGGTGAATATGTTCTGTTGTGTAATTTTCACAACTACGTAACGCTCTTTGCGGAACAGCATGGAGTCCCAGTTATGGGAAGAGATAAACCAATGCAATGTGCTACTGCAGATGGTGTGACCATCATCAATTTTGGAATGGGAAGCGCTTCCGCTGCTACTTGTATGGATCTCCTGTCGGCTATCAAACCAAAAGCCGTTTTATTTTTAGGGAAATGCGGAGGCTTGAAAAAGAAAAACCAAGTGGGTGATTTAATTTTACCAATTGCCGCTATTCGTGGTGAAGGTACAAGCAATGATTATTTCCCACCTGAAGTACCTGCACTTCCTGCGTTTGCGCTTCAAAAGGCGATCTCAACAACAATTCGTGATTACGGACGTGATTACTGGACTGGAACATGTTACACCACCAATCGTAGGGTTTGGGAACATGACGATCAGTTTAAAGAGTACTTAGAGCGCATTCGTGTCATGGCGATTGATATGGAAACCGCGACCATATTTTCTGTAGGTTTCTTCAATGAAATTCCAACGGGTGCACTTTTACTGGTTTCCGATCAACCAATGGTTTCGGAAGGGGTGAAGACAAGTGCAAGTGATTCGAATGTCACAACGAACTTTGTAGCGGAACATTTGCAAATCGGTATTGAATCTCTGAAACAGCTAATCAACAACGGAAACACAGTGAAGCACCTCCGCTTCAGCTAGTTTTTAGGATTGGCGAGCGATTTAAAATCATGTCCCGAAGGACTTTCAAAGTAACGTAATTCAAACATGTCAATTACTGCCAAGAGGTGATCGAAAATATCGGCCATTATTTCTTCGTAGCGCTCCCATTCTTTGGTTTTTGTGAAGCAATACAGTTCAATAGGTAAACCTATTTCTGTAGGAGCGAGTTGACGAACCATGAGTGTCATTTCCTGATTGATTTCGTTATTGCGCTTTAGATAGTATTCAATGTAACGACGGAACAAGCCAATATTGGTCTGGCGTCTCCCATTAACTACATTTCCTTCTTCGTAACCATGTTCACGGTTGAAAGCAATTATTTCCTGTTCACGTTGTTCTATAAACTCTTTCAGCAATTTAACCTTTTTAAGTCTCTCCAAAAGTTCAGGCGTGATAAAATGAACCGAGTCAATCTGCACATTTAATGCCCGCTTAATCCTTCTACCGTTCGACTCCTGCATTCCTCTCCAGTTCTTAAAAGAATCCGCAATAAAAGAGTAGGTTGGAATAGTCGTGATGGTACGGTCAAAATTTCGCACTTTAACTGTGGTCAAATTAATTTCTTCCACATCTCCATCTGCTCCAAATTTTTCCATTGTAATCCAGTCACCAATTCGAATCATATCATTACTTGATAATTGAATTGAGCCGACGAAACCAAGAATAGTATCCTTGAAAATCAATAAAAGAATTGCCGAAATTGCCCCCAAGGACGTCAAGAAAAATACAGGCGTTTTATCAGTTAAAACAGAAAGTAGCAAAATAATAAGAATCCCTGAAAATATGATTTTCATTACTTGAATGTAAGATTGAATGGGCTTATCACGGTAAGTTGGTATATCCATAATAATATCCCTCAACGAATTCAAAACGCGGTTAAGAACAATGATTCCTACGAATATTATGAGCACCGCCACTATTTTTGATGTAGTCGTTAAAACAGAAGGATAACCAAAAAATACAATGGATAAAAAGTAATCCATAAACAGGAGTGGTACAACTAATGCGACTCCTCGAAAAACCTTGTTGTGGATAAAATGATCATCCCACTTAGCAGTTGTTCTATCTAAAAATGAATGAACGATTCGAACAAATACAAAGCGCGAAATAAACCAAATGATGAACGAACTGAGTATTAGCGCCCCGAAAAGTCCAATAGTCCAGTAACCTAAGTCATTTTCAAAAGCCTTAGAATCGAAGTAAGTCGAATGCTTTGTGGTAACATTATAGAAACCTTTAATCCAATTTATAACCGACTCTTTCATTTTATTTACTTTAGTACAAAATTAACAAGATTTTGAAGAAAAAATCGCTTTATTTATTGGGATTGATAACGCTCCTTGTGTTTCCAATTCCCACTTTTTTGGTGTTGTATTTTGTTGAGGGTATTTATCCATTAGCTATTTTAGAATTGGATAGGTTTTCTTGGTTTGAAATTGTCATCGGACTGGAGCTAGGAATCGCGTATGCATTTTTTTCATTGATTTTACTTCAATTTCGCGTGTTCGACCAGATGCCGAATCGTGTAGAAAAACTAGTGCGTGACATGAAGCTCACCTTGTTTGATTGTTTCTTTTTATCGATTTGCGCTGGTGTAGGCGAGGAGTTGCTGTTTCGTTCGGGTTTCCAGTTTTATTTAGGACCAATTATAACTTCGGTATTTTTTGTTGCAATTCACGGTTACTTGAACCCATTTGATTGGCGAATGTCACTGTATGGGTTAATCGTACTTCCGTTCATATTATTGATCAGCTATGGTTTCGGGCATTACGGACTTTGGTTCGCGATTGCTGCACATTTCGCTTATGACTTAGTGCTGTTTATAACAATCTCTCGTCAGCGTTAGCGCAAAATTATGCGCAGTCGTGTTGTTTGTTGAACAAGAAGACATGGAGGAATCAAAGTCACGTAATCGGCTTCTAGCACTTCAAAGTAGCGCAATTTACATAAGGATTCAGGAAGACTAAGCAAGGGACCTGCCCCCGATACATACAATTCGCGCAATTTGCGCAGGTTTCCTATCTCTGGTGGTAATTCCTCCAAGAAATTTCGATTGAGGTGGATAAACTGTAATTGTTCGCATCCCCCAATGGAAGAGGGGATTCTTTTTAATTCATTAAAGTTTAGCTGAAGAACTTCCAATTTCTTTAAGTGATGAATAGAATCCGGCAGGTACTGTAGTCTATTCTGATTGAGAATAAGTTGCTGCAAATTTTCTAGTTCAACGATCGAATTAGGAAGCGTTTCAATTTGGTTATATTGTGCGGATAACAATTTCAAGTTCTTTAATTGACCAATGGAATTAGGTAGTGATGTCAATTTGTTTTTACCTAGATACAATTTCTCCAAACTTTGCAGTTCGCCTATCCATTCAGGAATCTCTTTAATATTGTTGCCATAGAGTCGCAATACTTTGATTGATTTGTTTAAACGCAATTCTTCAGGGATCTCACTGAGCCCTTTCTTTGATAGATTAATAGTGGTTTTTTCACCTGATAAATTCACATCTCTTAATCCACTACAGGAAAATAGAAAGGAGAGAAGTAAGATCAATAGGGGTGACTTCATGTCTAAATTTAGTTAATAAATGACTCAGAATAGTAGAATGCAACAAAAAATCTCTTATTTTTACAATTAGAACAAAGTCTTTTGGCATACCGTTTGATTTGTCAAGGAAAACATTAAAAATTGGAATTATGAAATTAGTTAACACCATCGCATTAAGTGCATTATTGATAGGATCATTCAATGTTAGTGCTCAAACAGACACTAAACGAACGACAGTTAATGGACCTATAGTTGCTTCATCAGTTAAATCTATGGAAATTTCACCTGAACAAAGAGGCGAAGCTAGGGCAAAGCAATTGTCAGAAAAAGTGACTCTTTCAGATGACCAATTTGCAAAAGTGAAAGAATTGTTTACAAACATTGAATTGAAAAACAAAGGAGTTCAAGACAACGTAAATATTAGCCCTGAGCAGAAAATTGAAATAGTAAAATCAAATAATGAGTATGAGCAGGATGCGTTAAAAGAAATTTTGACACCGGAGCAGTTGAAGAAACTTGAAACAGCACCTCCAGCAAATAACAACATCGTTAAGTAATTTATAAGCTTTAGGGCAAGTAAGATAGTACAAGGGTTTCCGAAGATTTTTTTCAGGAAACCCTTTTTTTTGATTCCACCAAATAATTTTAAAGAATGAATACACATTTCATGAAAAAGATTTTTTTACCCTTAGGGATTGTTACATTGTTAACCGTATCAGCGTGTGATGTTTTAGAAGAAGCGGCATCGATAGTTACAGACGGTTCATCGACAACATCTTCATTAACGAATGCAGAAGTCATCGCTGGACTGAAGGAAGCATTAACAGTTGGAATAACGAATTCAGTTAATTTAACCTCTGTTACTGACGGTTTCCTAGGGAACAACGCAATTCGTTTACCTTTTCCACCTGACGCTATTAAAGTGAAAGAAAAGGCACTTGAATGGGGATTAACAGGTCAAGTAGAGAAGTTTGAAACTACGTTGAATCGTGCAGCTGAAGAAGCATCAAAAGAAGCACTTCCAATTTTTAAGAACGCGATCATGAATATGAGTATTCAGGACGGATTTAGCATTTTAAATAACGGCAACGGTGCGGCAACAAAGTTTTTAAAGGATAATACCAATTCCGCATTGATGGCTGCGTTCGCTCCCAAGGTTGAAGAGGCAATTTCAAAAGTAAAATTAACGGATTACTGGAACCCGATCATCACGAAGTACAATTCTGCGATGACATTTACAGGGGGAGAAAAGTTGAATCCAGATTTGGATAAGTATGTTACCGAATTGGCAATACAAGGACTTTTTACCATGGTAGAAAAGGAAGAAAATAAAATTCGTCAAGATCCCGCTGCCCGTGTAACGGATATTTTACAAAAAGTATTCGGTAGCGTTGGGAAATAGTATTCCAAAGCATTTTTAAGAGCGTTTCTATACTGGAACGCTTTTTTTATGCCCAATAATTGTATTTTTACTCAAAAGAAGAAATATGCAGTATCCAGCAACGGAATTGGTTTTAAATAAACATGGACAAGTTTACCACCTAGGATTATCGCCAGATCAGATTGCTGAAAAGATAATCTTGGTCGGTGATCAAGACCGTGTCGATATTGTGGCATCTTTTTTTGATTCGGTGGAGCACGCATGTCAGCATCGAGAATTTGTGACAAGAACTGGACTATATCAAGGAAAACGCATTACGGTGTTATCAACTGGAATTGGTACCGATAACATTGACATCGTGATGAATGAATTGGATGCACTCGCAAATATTCAGTTGGATAAACGAGTCGATGCTGATGGATTTAAATCGCTGAAATTAGTACGCATTGGAACGTGTGGGATTTTACAATCCACCATTCCGCTGCACTCCTTCCTTTTGTCATCTCATGCGTGTGGCCTAGATAATGTCGCTCATTTTTACGATATTGAGTTTTCAGCTGAGGAGATCGAATTGAATAATGCCATTCAACAGCAAATTCAACTTCCAAAGCAGATCGAAACGTATGTATCCAAGGCTTCTGATGAATTGTATGATCAATTAGCGTCGGACAAGACAGTGACAGGAATCACAATCACAAGCAGTGGTTTCTATGGACCTCAAGGTCGCCAGCTTCGATTAAAAACAAAGACCGAAGCGCTGAATGAACAAATAACAGCCTTTCATTTTGAGAACCACAGAATTGTAAATTTTGAAATGGAAAGTTCAGCCTTGTTTGCGTTAGGAAAAGCATTGGGACATGAATGTGCGACCATTTGTCTAGGTATTGCGAACCGACCGAACAAGGATTTTTCGAAAGATTATTCTGAAGGTATGGAGGAGTTGATCCAGTATGTTTTAGACCGAATCTAATTTCACTTCTTCAATTGCTTCGAGTAAGCGCTTGACTTTTTCTTCACTTACCTTCAATATGGTTTCAGAGAACATCGACTCTTCGTCTAACAAGTGCTTTTTTGTCCCTGAAAAGTGAATGGCATCTGGGCGAACATCAGTGATAATCTTCTTGATATTATTTTGATTAATTCCACCACCGGGCATTATTTCTATTCGACCATCAGCGTAGGTCATCATGGCTTTTAGGTTTTCTGAACCTAATTCAGCACTTGAACCCAGTCCCGAAGATAAAATTCGTTTGACTCCTAGATTTACTAACGTGTCAATGGATTTTTCGTAATTGTATGTGTCGTCAAATGCCCGATGAAATGTCACATCAAGGTCTCCCGCTTTTTCAACCATCAATCCAACTGCTTTCTCATCGATGACACCAAATTCATTCAGCGCACCAATAACAACGCCCTTTGCTCCAAGCGTTCGACATTCGAGTATATCTCGCAGAATTATTTCGACTTCATCCCAGCTGTAGCGAAATCCACCTGGACGAGGACGAATGAGTACATGCGTTTCAATACCATAAGCAATCGCGTAATCAATCATTCCTGGCGATGGTGTAATTCCACCTTGTTCGAGCGTTTGACAGAGCTCAATGCGATCAAAATTGAGGGTTTTCGCTAACTGAATTGCCTCGATGGAAGCAGCACAAAGTTCTAGTTTCATTCTTCAAAGTTTAGAATTATTTCATCGATAAAGGTCCACGGGATATTACCAGCTCCTTCCTCGCCATTAGGTATTTTTGCAATTGGTCGTGCGATTATTTTTAAACGAGATGTGCTACCCGTCAATTCAATTTGTTGGTACTCTTCCTGAATTTCAGATCTGCTAATTAACTCCCATTTATTCGGTTTTGTTTCGGCGTAAATTTCCATCGACTCAGGTAAATAAATCCAGGAACCTTTCGCATCTAGAAATCCCACCGTGATATCTTTCAATTTTTTATCCGAAAGTAAGTCGATGATGATTTCTACTTTTTCATCATTGAAACCCAGCCAATCATCGCCCTTCCATGGACGCTTTCCTTTTACACCATCCACTAGGGTCAAACTTCCATTGTGACTGTATTTTGGATGGGGTTGAGAAACAAGTTCAACTGGTAATCCCAGTCCATTGTGAAGTAAAAATGTCGTCGACACGTTTTCATTGAGCGTTGAAGCACTAATGTTTACCAGAATTTGCTGCTGTTTCCCATCTTGTGTACGTTCAAAGTACAGACTATCGTTCCATCCCATAACTTGTCCCCCTCCCATACTAAATCCTCCTTTTTCCTTCGTGAAGACGTCGAATACTTGTTGTTCATCAATGCCCTTCACATTAAATTTTACACCATTTAGAATCCGAGTAAGTGATATCGTTGGAAGATAAATCGATTTTGAATAATTGACATTTAATCGCGCTAAAAAGGGTTCATGGCACTGCCTCAGAACATCTAGAAACTCAGAGTAGGATGGTTTATTCACACTCCAGAGATTTTCACTTAATGCGATTGCTCTCGGGTAGACCATGTATTCGACTTGCTCGAAATTTGGAATGTATTCGGTCCACACATTCGCTTGTCCACCTAATATGTAGCTATGATTCTCAGAAGGTAATTCTTTAGGAATGGGTGAAAATTCATACACCTTATTCAAGGGTAAGAATCCTCCGATTGCCAATGGTTCGCTCGAATTTCCGCTTTGGTAGTAATCGAAGTAACAGTACGTTGTTGGACTCATGACAACATTGTGGTGCATATTGGCTGCGTCAATTCCACCTTGTTCTCCTCGCCAGCTCATAACTGCAGCATTTGTGGACAGTCCTCCTTCTAAAATCTCATCCCAGCCGATCAGTTTCTTTCCTTTTTCGGTTAGAAAATCATCCATTGTTTGAATAAAATAACTCTGAAGAGCATGTTCGTCTTCCAGCTCATTTTTCTTCATCACTTTCTGACATTTCATACAGTTTTCCCAGCGTGTTTTAGGTGCTTCATCACCACCGATATGGATGTATTCTGAAGGGAACAATTCAACAACTTCTGCTAGTATGTCTTGCAAAAATTCAATCGTTTCAGGTTTCGAGCAGTAAGTATCTTCAAATACGCCCCAATACCCAGGAACACCCAATTGATTTTCTGTGCAGGAAAATTCTGGATACCCTGCCAGCGCTGCGCGACTGTGTCCCGGCATTTCGATTTCAGGTACCACTTCGATATTTCGCGATTTAGCGAATGCAACCACTTCTTTGATTTCCTCTTGGGTGTAGAATCCACCGGTTCGGTTCACATTAAATTTCCAAGGTTTGTCGTTGTAATGACCAATCAACGTACTGTCTCGATATCCACCAATTTCTGTCAACAAAGGGTATTTTTTTATTTCTATTCGCCATCCTTGATCGTCGGTTAAATGCCAGTGAAACTTGTTGAATTTGTAGAGGGACATCAAATCGATGAAGCGCTTGACTTCGGCAACAGTATAAAAGTGGCGACTGACATCTAGGTGTAATCCACGCCATTCAAACGCTGGCTCGTCCTGAATGAAACATTTTTTTATCGATAATTCGCCATCTTGTTCCGAAATGAGTTGAAGCAAAGTAACCACTGAATTAAAAGCACTTTCATTGGAATTATAGGTCACCACAATTTCATTGTCAATATTCATTGAGTATTCATGAGCGGTACCTTGATTTATTGCAACAAAGTTGAGTTGGGAGAACTCGCTGCTTTCTGTGACATGAATTGAGTACAATTCGTCCAGCTTTTCTACCAGGAATTGACGCGCGGGTTTAGGAAGTGATTCTGCATTCAGTGAAATTGACTTACTCAATTTTAAATTCCCTAGTATTTCCTGATACACCAATGGAGTAGGAAGGACAGGACACTGAGCAGAGCCGAATTGACTATACAGAAAGAGGACAGCATAAACAAACAGACGTTTCACGCGTTAGTTTTTCGATTAGAACTAATGTACAACAAAAATAGAATCGAACATTATTTCAATTCAGTCAACGCGTTTTCAATCAGCGTTTTCAGATGTAATTTGTGCGCTTTTGTGGCAACATCACCTGTAGAAGAGCTTACCATTTTCTTGGTCTCGTTTAAGAAATACAGCGCATGCGATTGAGCAACAGGACTATAATTGTCTTTTGATTTTCCATTTAAGATTTCGATCAACATTTTTGTATAAGTCACCTGTAGATTCTGGCGCATAGAATTCACATTTCCACTGATATCAGCTTTAAAAATGGAATTGTTTAACTCGGTCATAAATTCTGTCAAGCTATATTCGTTACCGTACAATTCTGTATCGATAATACGTTGTAATGTAGTTGAATGAAGCAAGTGCGCCAGTGCTCCTTGTTGTATTGATAGCGCCGTAGCGTGAATTTTTGGATCCTCAGAACGTGAGAAAAATCCGAAACCTCTTCGTTGCGCCTGAAGGTAAGCGTACAAGTCGTTTGAAAAGTCAAAAGCATCTGGAGCGAAGATGTATTTACTTAAACCAGTCATTGCTTCTTGCTGCTCTGCTTTACTGAATGGCGTGTAGGGTTGTGTTGCGCCTTTTTGACCTACCATTGCTCTGTTCACACTTACACCACCTATGTAACGCGACATCGTGTTGGCTGCATCTCTGTACTGACGCATCATAGACATGTAACCTACTAAGTGATCTTCATGCGAAGCATTCTCTTTATCGTATTTCTGCATAAACTCCTTCGCAATCACTTTTACCAGTTCCATGCGCTCAACGCTATATTTTACAGCATCACTGGTTAAATCGAAAATATTTACGTGTGGATCAATCCCTTTACCAGCTGCGCGCATATCATCGGCATCGTTTCCAAACACGAGCTCTGCTTCCGTCGAACGATCAAGCAGTGCTTTGGTCTCTGCTTCTGTACGTCCCGTTTCATAGGCAAACTGAATTGCCCACAAATCATAGGGTCCAGGTCGCATTGTGTAATACAAACCTTGTTTTGAACGGTCTAAAGCCGCATTGACAGATGGGTAATCCATTACTGACCCCATCAATCCTACTTTTTTGGTCAATTCTACATTATGTATCGCATCAATTCCGTGCAACTGACTAGCTTTCATGTTGTGGTTAAGTCCAAGTGTATGCCCAATCTCGTGCAACACAAGATAGTGGATGAATTCCTGAATGATTTTACTGTCTTCCAGTGGTTGTCCATCCATGTACTGCGCGACAAGTCCTGCAAAATTGTTGTTAATTGCTGCGACTTGAGACATAGCGCAACCAGCATGTGAACATGCAGAAAGCTCATACGGAAGTTCAGCTCCAGTTGGTTCACTAAAAAACTCTTCGTTTCTCAGATTTCCTAGTACTGATCGATACTCAAACATAATGTCTGCTCCTAAAATCTCACCAGTTCTTGGATTGACGAAACTTGGACCGTATCCCCCAAATGGAGGATTCGGCGAAGCAGTCCAACGAAGTACGTTGTAGCGAATATCTCCAGCGTCCCATTCGGCATCGTCGGGTTGTTGTTTTACCACGACAGCATTTTTGAATCCAGCTTCTTCAAAAGCGATATTCCATTGCTCCGCAGCGGATTTAATGAGAGGTCGTAAATTCTCAGGAGTTGTGTTTTCCATCCACCACACAATAGGTTCAACAGGTTCTGATAGTGCAAGACTAGGATCTTTTTTTACGAGATTCCATTTGTGCACGAGATCACGGTAATTCGCATTGACTGCGGCAGTCATATCTGTAACGTTCGTCGTGAAATATCCTACACGCGGATCGTCGTAGACAGGTTGAAAGTCGTTATCGGGCATTTGAATCAAACTGTGGTAGACAACGATACTCACATTTCGTGCATCCGTTACGGCGCGCGAACCTGAGTTCAACACCGACGGTTTCGAATACACATACTCAATCGCAAGATCGGTGTTTTCTGGGTAATTTTTAATTCGATCAATTTTTGTTTTGTCTTTGTCAAGGTTTCCTATAGAAAAAGCCATAGGATTTTCTCCTGGTCGAGAAGCTGGCTTTACTTGAGAAAATGTTTCACTTAAAAACAGGTCTCCTGCATCAATTAGGTAAGAAGATTTATCTTTTTCTTCTGCTGAAATTTTTACACTTGCGATAATCGCATTGGGCATGTTTGCTTCGGCAGCCTTTGAGAGTGCATTTTCTGGATCAAAATAAGAGGAAGTGTTTTGCGCAACAAATTCAATTCGATTGAAGTACTTTTCAATTTTAAACACTTTAGAACCGCGGTAATTCCCTCTAAATCCACCTGCTTCTACAATGCCATTATCCACTTGATTGAAGTAGATAAATTCTTTACCAATTTGATCTGCATTGATCACCATTTTAATTGAGCCGTCCGTGGTGTCTTGATAGATCGTAAACAAACCATCGAATTTCGCGCAATTCTTGGTTGCATCTTTGATGCTTTTGATTTCTGATTTTTCCTCTTTCGGTGCATCATCCCCTTTTTTCTTTTTCTTTTGAGCGGCAACTTCCGTGATGGAGAATGTAAAAAGTAGGATTAATCCAAATTGAGCAATGTTTCTTGGTGTTATCATATTGGAGAGTTTAGAGCATAAATTTAGGTGGAGTTCACCAGTTAACGATTTTCTGTACTACTGAATTAATAAGAGGTAACTATATTTCCTGTGCTGACAGTCAGTTCATCTGCATTTACAGTGAGCAAAGGTAAATGAAGTTCATTTTCTATCATCGATTGGATAAAAGAGTTAGGGTTAGTAATTATACCATCTTGATAGTATCCTGCTGCCATAACATCCGCATCCACTTCAGCAGCGTACTTCATTAGTTCCTTTTCGAAATCACTGCCAATTGGAATGTTGGCAATCACACAAGTCACACCGTTGTCCTCCAGATGGTTTTTGACTATCTTTTGGTTGTTCTTCATGTTCTTTTCAAGCCATTCGTCTTTGTCATGATATCCAACGAGATGAACAGTTGCATTGAATTGCTTCGCCATTTTGGAAGCGAATGTAGCGACTTGAATGGTCTTTTTCTCGAATGAAAAAGGCATCACAATCGTATTTAATTTATCAACTTCCTTCTTTCCCTGGGTGATTAAAAATGGGACTGCGGTAGAGCTAATCATACGCACGGCGTGACTTCCGAATATTTTTTGAAAACCTCGCGCACCATGTGTTCCCATTACAATTAATGTCACGTCTAACAACTCACCTGCTTTCGCAATGTCACCAAACAGTTCACCGACCAAAACTTTAGTGCTTAGTAATCCCTGTTCTTTTTCATTGAGTTTACTGATTAATGTTTTGAATTTTGCCTTCGCTTCTGACTTATCATTGTTTCGTTTTACGACATGCAGTAAGATCGTTTTTCCGTTGTTGGCGATTGCCAAATCTAAGCCGAGTCGCAATGCACTTTCCGAAACAGGAGTAAAGTCGTAAGGAATTAAATAAAGAGGTTGTTCCATGCTAGTTTTTTTGGTTTTATAAATATATTCAAAAAATTGAAAAATTACTTCACTTCTTCGAAAAGTAAATTGGTGTTGGGATCTAACTCAATGGATTGAATTGTTCTTTTATCGTTTGATTTATAGCCAAATCCGTATTCGTTAATATCGAAATTCATAGTTGTTGACTGCCCATCTGTGTAGTGGATTTTCACCTCTAGTGGAAAGTGAAAAATGATCCCTTCTTGTACCTGTTCAATGGTGAATCGGTTGTTTTTCCCCCTGATAACTTTTAACTGTGGATGTCCACTATTGCGTAACCATTGATCGAAAAAATCGTCTAGATTTTGACCTGAAGTTTTAGCCATGATCTCCTCAAAATCATCACTCGTTGCATTTTTGAACATGTAGCGATCGTAGTACAATTGAATTCCCTTCCAGAACGCTTCTTCGCCCACCTTGATGCGCAACATATGTAAGAACCATGAGCCTTTTTCGTATGCATTTGGATTGAGTAAATCCATGAGATCGGTTGAAATGGTATCAATCACTGGAAGTTGAGTACTTTTAGTAAAGTTGATAATGCGTTCTCGGTCTTTTTTCAATTGCTCATTCATTTTTGCGCGACCGTATTTATTTTCGAGGTGTAAACTGGTAAAATACGTAGCAAATCCCTCACTTAACCAGAGGTGTTGCCAATCACTTTCCGTTACGCTATTTCCAAACCATTGATGTGCAATTTCATGGGCAATGAGATTTTCCATTTTCCCCTTACCTGTCACAGCATCTTCATCATAAAAAATACACCCAGCGTTCTCCATACCTCCAAACCGAGTGGTAGACTGAACGTTGTGAAGTTTTTCATAAGGATATGGTCCAATCCGCTCAATGAAAAAAGCCAACGGCTCTTTTGCAACTTCCATATCGTAGAAACCGTTTTCAGCATCTTCTGGGTAGACCCATGCTTTGAGTTCTACGCCAGATTCGTTTTCAATGTCTTTGGATTCAAAATCTGCTAAGCCGAACACCATGACTTTGGTAGGTAGAACAATGTCAGAGCGAAAAGTATATTTTTTTTGAGTAGCATTTAGCTTCATCACATTTTCAAGTTTTCCATTGGCAACACAATCGTAGTGACTCGGAGCGATGATTGTATAATTGATCGATGCTTTGTCGGATGGATGATCCACACATGCAAACCAGTTGTGCGCACGATTCGGCCAATTGTCACCAAAAAAAGTACGGTCATTGAATTTATTTTTACTGATGACAAGTCCATCCTTTGGAGTTCCTGAAAAGTGAATGGTATACTGAAGTACGTTGGACATGTTTCCACGTTCTGTGCGAATGATCAACTCATCCTGCTTTTGTTCAAAGGTGACATCAATTCCATTTTCACTTACAGACGAAACTAGCATTCCTTTACCCGTTTCGTCCTTTTCGACTAGATCTAGTGAGAACTCTTGGCAAGTTTCATTAAACAATACGTGAATATTTTCCCGCACTTCAATCGCATCGGTTGTGTCGTAGACTGTGATAGTTAGTTCGTAGCGCTGCACATCGATTTGCTGTGCAAAGGACAACGACGAAATACTTAAAAAAAGGCAAATGATTTTTTTCATGCCTAAATGTACAAAAAAATGATTCTCAGGAAGGGGTGAGCCATTACTTTTCGTACTTTCATAGAGATGAAATGGATACTAATAGTGTTTTTAACGGCTTGTTTTACTACTCGTGCGCAGCAGGATAGCTTGAAACTGGATCTTGGACAGATTCAAGACGGCAAATATACGAATGCGTATTTTAACATGTCCTTTAACGTACCAGAAGATTTTTATATCCAGTCTGAAGAGGATATATTGGAACTGGTAGGAGATGCGAGAAGTGAATTAAATATTGAAAGTGATTTTAGCCAATCTGTGATCCTATTTATGTCGAAAGAACGCGATTATGTTATTCCAACGGATTTCAATTCTATGTTTATGGTCAGTGCATGCTCAAGAAGCGTAAACGGAATAACACTTAGAAATGAACACGATTATATCGATTATCTTAATGACATACAAGGACTAGTGCTTCCTGAAACGGCATCAGTTGACGAGACTGAAGTTGAAGTAATAAGCGGTTTGAAGTTCTATAAAACGCAAACATGGATTCCTGCGGGTGGATACAACTATATTCATCAGGTGCATTATGTGCGCTTTTTCGGAGATGTACTGCTGGATATTTGCATATCGTTTCATGATTATGAGGACAATGAGGCATTGTTTGAAGCGTTCTATTCGATGTATATTCATTCCGAGTGATGGTTGTGATGCCTTATAATTGAGAACTTTGGCGTGATTATTGTTAATTATCGAAGTATACGTGAAAATTTAAACTTACTGATATGAAGAATTTAATACACTCTCTAATTTTTTCGCTTCCTTTCTTAGCATTTTCCCAAACAGAACACAATGCACAGTTTGCACTTTTTGCAACATCAGAAATACCTTTTCGTTCGGAAATGCCAAGAATGAGCACCAACATGGGAATCGGTGCACAGTTTGCTTACAAACCGATTGCGCGTGTACCTGTTTTTTTAGAGCTAAAAGGAAACTTAGGGTTATATAATACGCAGAACAGGGATGTAACTTATCTTTTCAGTGATGGATCCGCAACGTACACAGACGTGACATTTAGCAGTCAAATGCATAAGCTTCAACTAGGAACAAAGATTTATTATACAAGTTTTTACCGCCCAGTGCGCGCCTACATTACACCGCAGATTGGTTACAACTATATGAAAACTCGAATGCGAATTGCAGATCCAATGGATGTAGATGATTGTCGCCCGTTAGAAAACAGAATACGCCACCGATCTGCAGGTTGGACATACGGAGCTGAAGTCGGTGTAGAACTGGACATGAAAAAAATCATTTCAGGGAACGATCGACCAGAACAACGCATGTATGTTTCACTTTCTTATTTGTCAAGCATGCGACCGATGGACTACATCAATGTGAAATACATGGAAGAAGATGTACATGGTGTCGCTGATGATCACGCACACGATCATTCTGCAATGGATGAAGATGGACGACCACTGAATACACAATTTATCAATCTAACTTCAGGTACGACGCACGAGCACAAGATTGCAGAAATTTACAATACGCACTTGCGTTTCATGAGTATCAATGTTGGGTATGTTTGGTATTTTTAAATAGCCTATAAGTTCGTTTATTGAGCATTTCAGAAAATTTAATCAATACTTCCTCTCTTCGATTTTCGATATAGGTAAGAATTGTAAATACTGCGTTTCGCAAATCGGACTTGTTTGTCAGATTGAACCAATTTGACATATACCGAGCGAGGAACGCCAAAATATTCATACGTTGATCCATCAGTGAAGGTCATTTCCAATAGCAATCCTTTGTGTTTGAAATCTTCAATGCCAGATTCCATGATCGTTTTTGTATATTCTTCTAGGTTTGCAGCTTTTGTTTCAGGTGCGATACTTACCAAAAAATGATACCCATCAATGATACGTTGTCCCATGACTTCTGCTTCTTCTTTCAACGGATTATCGTCTTGAAATTTATCAGGATGCCATTCTTTGACCAACGTTCGGTAAGTTGTTTTCAGTTGTTTTAACTCCAACTCACCATCGATTTGGAACAATTTTTTGTATTCGTTTACGCGCTTCATGAAATCTTAAAAAGGGAAATTGTACTACTTTGATTTGTTAATTGCGGTGCAAAGCTAGTCTATTTCCTATCAATTATAAAAGAATTAGTTGGATTTATGTTTCCTAGATGAGAATTGAGTTCAACTCAGAGCACTTCAATCAACTCCACTTCAAAAATTAAGACTGTGTTTCCTGGGATGGATGCATTTCCCTCTGGACCGTAGCCCAAAGCGGAAGGAATAAGCAATATCCCATTTCCACCTTCTTTGAAATAGGGAATACCTTCTGTCCAGCCTTTTATCACACCTTGTAAATTGAACTGAATCCCCGATGCAGAACTTTGGTCAAAGACGGAACCACTCGTATAATACCCTTTGTAAGCAACACGCACAGTTGAGTTACTCGTGCAAGCTAGTCCAGTTCCTGGGTTTTGAACAACTACATGCAGTCCAGAACCTGTTGCAATGGCATTTAGTCCATGATCGCTGATGTACTGCTGAATAATTTCTTCGTCTTTATCTGCTTGTTTTTCCGTGTCTTTCTTTTTGCAGGCAGAAAAGGTTAATGCTAGAATGAAAAGGGGGAATATATATTTTAGTGTATTCATATCGTTTCTCTTAAATTGTACGACAAAAATAGCCTTTATTTTTCTTCTTGAATTGGAAATTCAATTCGGAAAAGCGATTCATTGCGCCTAAATGTACCATCCAGTTGTTCGGTAAGTAAACTAAGTAATTCCAATCCAAACCCATTTTTACTTGGCTCTTTCCATGTACCAGAATCCGCATAATCGAGGACTACGATGTTGTCCATGTTCTTTGTAAATGCAATCGTTATGATGCCATGCTCGTCTTCTGTAAATGCGTGCTTTACAGAATTGGTGATGAGTTCATTGATAATTAACCCGAGGGGAACCACCGTTTTTAAATCTAACTCCTCCAGATTTGACGTAAGTTCAATCTTAATATTTGAGTTGTTGGTGTGTAGACTTTTAATGTCGTCAATAAGTGAATTAATGTACTTGTTAAACTCAAGTCGCGACAGTTCTCCTGTCTGGTAGAGCTTTCGGTGAATCATAGAGATGGTCATAATTCTATTGATAGCCTCGTTGAAGTGCAATTTTGTTTCCTCGGAATTTATGTCTGCGCTTTGCATGCGTAGCAAACTGATCACAATTTGAAGATTATTTTTAACGCGATGATGTACCTCTTTCAGCAATGTGATATTCTCACGATTTTTTTGCGCCAGAAGTTGATTGGCATGGAGTAATTCAACACCAACATGACTTTGGTAACGAATGTTTTCAAAAATTAAGTAGGACATAATGAAAAAGGCGAAGACCATTTCAATAGTGACAACAGCGAGCTCAATAGTGCTTAATGGTTGCACAAGCTCCAAATGAGTATTCAATCCGAAGAGAATAAAATAAACTAACCCGAGGACGTTAACAACAATAAAGAATAGGGCAATCCGCTTGGTTAAACCAATAAATGCGAACAGAATCACGCAGACCATCCAAAGGATATCACTGTAATGCATGGTGTGCAGAATAGTGTTCATCGAGAAGATAATTAGTGTTGTGGCACTTACTGTGAAAATCCAGAAAACCGCTTTCGATTGTTTCGTCTTATATAAATAGATAAGGGCAGCAAGGGAAAGAATAAAAACACTGAGGTAAATTATGAACCCCGTGGTATTAATGTTGAAAAAAAGCGAGGCCAGAATTCCGAAAATAATTGAGAACGCAACGGACAGTCTCCACGCAAGTTTGTATCTTCCAGACACATAGAAGTCATCAGTAAAAGAAGTATCTGGGTTAAGCCAATTCACAGGGCATAAATATAGAAAATTTGATGGGCGCGATTTGTCGCCAAAGAAATTTATTTTAGTTTAACAAAGGTTAGTTTCATTCATCATTTATTTGAACCATTCATCCATTCTATTTTGGGTGAAATTTAAAAAATCTATATTTTTAGAACGCTAAATTTATGTTATGAAAAAACTACTTCTACTAATTGGTATTGTTACAGTTTCGCCATCATTTCTTAATGGTCAGGTCATTGAACGATGTTTAAGTCACCGTGCTATTGAATACCAAGAATCATTAACTCCAGGGTATGCTGCACAGGTGAATGCTGTGTTTGAGAACGCTAAAGCGTACAGTGCATCAAATAACCTTGAAAAGAACAATGAGCTGTACACGATTCCAGTGGTTGTCCATGTAGTTTATAACACACCAGCACAAAATCTACCAGACAGCGTGATTATAGATCAAATTAAAATCTTATCTGATGATTACGGTCGAATGAATGCGGATACAGTAAACATGCGTTCTGATTTCGATCCTGTCGCTGGTAATCCAAAAATTAAATTCAAATTGGCACAAATCGATGAAAACGGTCTACCAACCAATGGTATTACACGCACGCAGACATCAAATGTGTCCTTCGGTTCCATTGCCGCAGCGTTAGGAGATTTTTCCGATTTGGAAAATGTCAAAAGCACGGCTAATGGAGGACATGATGCGTGGGATCCCACACGTTACTTAAATATTTGGGTGTGTAACATGTCAATCGTGTTTGCCGGAAATGAGATTACTGCACTGTTGGGATACGCAACACCTCCAGATGGATTACCTCACTGGCCTGCAGGAAGCACGAATGGATTAACTGATGGTGTGGTATTACAATTCCAAACTGTTGGGAGTAACAATCCAAATACGCTAGATATGGGGAACGGACCAATGCAAATGTTGGGAAGGACTGCTTGTCACGAAGTTGGACATTACCTTGGTTTGCGCCACATTTGGGGAGATGGTGACTGTACAGCGCAGGATGGGGTGGATGACACGCCGAACGCAACAGGTCAATCTGATTTTGATTGTGATGCATCCAAAAACACGTGTGTCGATAACATATTTGGTGTTGATCTACCCGACATGATTGAAAACTACATGGATTATTCAGCGGAAGACTGCCAAAACTCATTTACGCAAGGTCAAGTGGATATTATGCATGGTGTACTCGATAACGAACGCTATGATTTGGTACATGGGAATCCTGCATCTGTTTCGATCCATGATGAAATTTCTTTCACTATTTTTCCAAATCCTGCAAACGATGTTATTACAATTGAGCATAGTGGAGAATTGGTTAACGTTCATTTATCGACGATGTATGGAACGGTTTTAAGAACAGATCTTCAACTGCAATCTACGAGTTCAGTAGCGATAGAAGATTTGCCAGCTGGCATATATTTCATAAACTTCGAAACAGCTCAAGGAGTGAAAGGCAGTAAGCGTTTTGTAAAACAATAAATTCTCACCGTGATTAGAGAGGGATGTTTATTTTTGCAGAAAAAAGAACGTGTCTCCTCATCCGCATATTGAACATATCCTCGCGTGTATTGACCTTGAAATTCAAGAGCAAGAAAAACGTTATAAGTTAGACGAACAGGTCGGATTAAAACAACTGCGTGCGCTTGGGGTTGTATTGCACCCATTGATTATCACACGTAAATCTTTTGGGTATGCTGATTATCCAGAGATTTCATTCCGTCTTCCATTTGTCGTTGACACATCAGCGTTTAGAGATAACAGTGCTATAGAATGCTTTATTGAGGGAGAAGAGCCTATCAAGGGTGTTGTGATGGGCATGGAAGGGCAGAAGGGAACATTTCGCTTGTTTGCTCCTGATTTTCCCGACTGGATAGAGGATAAAGGTGTTGGAATCAAACTCGCGCCCGATCATTATACCAGCGAGATGATGATCAGTGCTGTTAAGCAGATTGAGGATCGTCCTGAAATGAACAAGTTGTTTAATCAAATTCATGGCGAAGCAGATTTTGGCGATTTAATTCAAGAGGATAACTCACTCTCGTTTAATAATCAAGCGTTAAATGAAAGTCAGCAAAAGGCAGTGAAATTAACCTTGGCTCAAGATGAATTGTTACTCGTTCATGGACCTCCAGGCACAGGAAAAACAACCACACTGATTGAAAGTATTTATCAACTTGTGAAGCAAGGAAAAAGCGTACTAGTCACAGCTCCCAGTAACACAGCAGTTGACAATGTTGCCAAGGGTTTACTAGCGATAGATTTGTCCATTTTGCGTGTTGGAAATTCTCTGAAGGTAGACGATGCCATTTTTCCGCATACACCAGAAGGGAAAATGCAAGAGGCGAAGGAGCAAAAGGAGATCAAAAAACTCAAAATTCGCGCTGAAGAATTGCGAAAAATGTCGTACCAATACAAACGCCATTTTGGAAAAGCAGAAAGAGAGCAACGTAAGCTTTTGATGCGCGAGGTGAAACGAATTCGACAGGAAATCAAAGACATCAGGAACTATTTTGATGAGAAATTATACAATTCAGCCGAAGTAGTGTTGAGCACACCAATTGGTTTAAAGAATTTCCTTCCAGAGGAGGCATTGTTCGATGTTTTAATCATGGACGAAGCTGGTCAGATGATAGAACCCTTGGCGTGGGTTGTATTTCCATTCGCCAAATCGTGGGTGCTTGCAGGAGATCCATTTCAGTTGCCACCCACCGTCTTATCAGATCGTGCTGTACAGAAAGGGTTTAATGTATCGATACTCGAACAGGGATTTAAACACTGTCGTTCGAGCTGTTTTTTGGATACGCAGTACCGAATGCGACAGTCTATCGCCGATTTTTCAAACCAGTATTTTTACAAAGGGCAGTTAAAGACACCAGACCTTCAAGCAAATAGTGGTGACCACATCTTCTTTTACGATACCGCAGGAACAGGTTTTGACGAACAGTCAGGAAGCGATGGTGTAAGTCTGATGAATGAAGGAGAACTTTCGATAGTGCCACAACTATTGATTTCGCATGAAGTTAACAGTAACGATGTAGCATTTATATCGCCTTATGCGGGACAAATTCAATTGGCGAAAGAAAAATTAGCAAAGGAGATAATTATAAGTACCATCGATAGTTTTCAGGGGCAGGAACATGAGATAATTGTTCTATCGTTGGTACGTTCAAATCCAGAGGCAGTAATCGGTTTTTTGAAAGATTATAGACGAATGAACGTTGCGATGACAAGAGCAAAAGAGCGCTTATTTATTATTGGTGACAGTTCAACCATTGGACAAGATCCATTTTACGCGCAATTTTTAGAATTTATAGAATCAGTGAATGGTTATAGAAGTGCTTGGGAACTTATGAGTTAATTTTATACATTTGATTTCCACTGTACTTGAATCATGAAATACTACCTGTTTCTTTTATCGTTTTTGTTTTGCGTTATTCTTAGCGCTCAATCGGACTATTTTGTTCAGTTCAACAAGAAAATGGAAAAGCTTTCTGCAAGTCAAAAAGTGGACACCATTTTAGCGATTCCCTTTGAAGTGATGAACAGTCAAACGGTAGAAACTATTGATGCCTGCAACGAGGGATTGAAGATTGCAAAACAACTAAAAGACAACATTCGTACAGGATTACTTTATGAAAAGGTGGCCACTTCTTATTATTACAAGGGTGACTATGATCTTACGCTAAAATCATCTCTGAATGCAGTAAAGTATTATGAGAAAGCGGGGGATAAAGATCGAATAGGTTCAGCCTACGCATCACTCGGATATCAAATGAAAAGACGGAATCTACCTCAGGCGTTCATCTACATGAAAAAGGGAGTTGAACTACTCGAAGTAAATAAGGATGATGGATTACTTTCCGCAGCATACAACAACTACGGCGTACTCTTTGAAATGAATCAGGATCTTGACAGCGCATTGTATTATTATTTCAAAGGATTAAAAATCGTAAGAAGTAAAAATGATAGTTTGGGAATTCCATACAGTCTTAACAACATTGGTATGGCCTACGTACTGAAACGAGAGTATGGAAAAGCCCTGCGCTATTACGATGAAGCTTTTGCTATTCGTAAATTACGCAATGACAAGAATGGTATTGCGGAAAATCATCAGTATTATGGTGACTTATATTTTGAACAGGGTAATCACACAAAAGCAATTGAACACTATAAGCAGTCGTTGCAGTTGAGCGAGGAAATAAAGTATACATACCTCTCTCAAGTGGTTAGTGAACAATTGGCACGATCTTATGAACATCTAGGGGACTACAAACAGTCGCTGATCTATCGAAAAAAGCATCAAGAGTACAAAGACAAACTGCTGAACGATCAAACTAACTCCACTGTCGCCCAGCTGGAAGTACAATTCGAAACTGAAAAAAAGGAAAAGGAAATAATTGAACAGAATGCGCAGATCATTAGACAGGAAGCGGAAGCAAAGCAACGTAATTATGTGTTGATAGGATTGTCGGTAGCACTTTTGTTATTGATTGTCCTCGGTGTTAACATTTACCGTCAGCAAAAGTTTAAGCAGGAGCGATTACTTGCAGAAAATCGTCTTAAGGATCAAGTGGCAGCAGAGCAGCTAAAAAACAAAGTACACGAAGAACGACTGCGTATTTCTAGAGATTTACACGACAACATTGGATCGCAATTAACATTTCTCACCTCTTCCATGGACAATATGAAATACATGGTCAAAGAAGAGAAAATCAACAATAAACTAAACGATTTAACCACCTTTACGCGCTCTACGATTTCACAAT
The DNA here is from genome assembly GCA_964643345.1 of uncultured Fluviicola sp. Classification (GTDB taxonomy): domain Bacteria; phylum Bacteroidota; class Bacteroidia; order Flavobacteriales_D; family Crocinitomicaceae; genus UBA4466. The sequence goes on along the minus strand of CAZXRU010000015.1, from coordinate 52,744 downwards.
TGCGTGATACTATTTGGGCAATGAATAAAGGCTCAATCACCATTGAGGATTTGCAAGGGCGATTATTGAATTACATTGAAGATGCTAAAAAGACCGTTGACGCTGTTGCCTTTGATTTTGTCAAAACTGGAAACTCTGAAAATGTGGTGTTTTCGGCAACTCAAGGAGTTCATTTGTTTCGAATTGTCCAGGAATCTATCAACAACGCACTGAAATATGCCATGCCTTCTACCATCAAGGTTGAAGTGACGGAAGACAAAAAATCTATTTCGATTAGTATTCAGGATGATGGGATTGGTTTTAATCAAGAAGAAGTAAATTTAGGGAATGGATTGAAGAATATGGAACAGCGCGCAAAGGAGATCGGAGCTACTTTCTCATTGCGTTCCACAAAAGAAGGAGGAACACTCATTTTCGTGAAGCTTCAAAAAGATAAGCTAAATGCCGTATAGTTTTAAAAATTGAACTACCTTACTTTTGTAGAAATAAGAAACTATGATAAGAATAGCCGTAGCAGAGGACAATCATTTTTTAGCCAAATCGATCGTAGAAAAGATTGCTCTTTTTGATGAGTTGCATTTCAAATTTTTAGGAACGAATGGAGCTGAGTTGATAGGGAAACTGGCAGAGGATAGCAATATAGATCTTATTCTTATGGATATTCAGATGCCTGAGATGGATGGTATTCGCGCAACCGAATTGATTAAGCAAAAGCACCCGCAAATAAAAATTGTTATGCTAACGGTATTCGATGATGATGAGAACATTTACAATGCGATTAAGGCGGGAGCAAATGGGTACTTGTTGAAAGATATTGATCCTGAATCCCTCGTGAAAGGAATCAAGGAAGTAATGGATGGTGGAGCAAGCATGACTCCTTCAATTGCATTAAAGGCACTCAATTTACTTCGTAATCCTGAAAAATTAGAAGTGGAAGTCAAAGAAGAAATTGTTTTGACCAGTCGCGAACAGGACATCCTAGAGCAAATTGCCAAAGGGTTGAACTACCATCAAATAGCGGTGAACTTGATTATCAGTCCTGCAACAGTTCGAAAGCACATCGAAAACGTGTACAAGAAATTGCAAGTTCACAACAAAGTGGAGGCTGTGCAGAAAGCAATCAAGAACAATTTACTTTAGTCCCTTCAGTAATATACGTCAAATAGCGTATTTCAATTACTATTAACCATATGTACTTTTGGAGTGCCCCTAATTAGGTGTTTTAGTTCAATTTTAGTTCAATTTTAGTTCAATTTTATGGTTTTCCTAACCAGAAATCTGAATGTGGGGGCATTCAGAAACAATGCAGCCCAAACATTTGTTTGGGCTGTTTTATTTTAGCTATCCACAAGAACGCGCTATTTAAAAGGTCATCTATCATAAATTTGGTGAGTACGATAAGATAATTTTTTTAGTTAAAATAAAGGTGGTATATTTTCAGTATAATTTTGCTTTAAGCATAGAATGACATTCAGATACGCCCGACATACCGACAATTTGGAATCGCTTAAGTTATTTTACACCGAGGTCTTGCGTTTAGAGGTATTAGGTAGTTTTGAAGATCATGATGGTTTTGATGGTGTTTTTATTGGGCGTGCTTTTACAGACTGGCATTTGGAGTTTACAAGTACAAATGAATCTGTAGCAAAGAACTTTGATGAGAACAATCCACTTGTTTTTTATGTTTCATCACCGATAGAGTTAGACACAATCAAGAAAAACATAAAACTGCACAATATTCCTGTTCACAAGCATCCAAACCCGTATTGGTCAAAGCACAATGCGATCTTCGTTAAAGACCCCGATGGATTCCCCGTAATAGTTTTGTTTAAATTAGCTAAGTAACTAGTATTTATTGCAATTAAAGTCTATTTTTAGCCCCCAAATTAAACCCCTCAGAATGAAACCAGAACTGGTAAAGGATATAATAGATTGGGACGTTGTGAACTGGTCAAAAGCACTGCATTATTGGGAGAATGGAAACGTTTTTGACTCAACTGCTTGTGAATGTTTGGAACTAGGAGGTAGGAGAGGAGGTCTTTCGTTGTGGATGGCGTTAAAAGGGAATCGTGTTGTTTGCTCAGATTATCAATTTGACGAATCCGATGCACGGAAATTGCACGAAAAGTATGAATGTCAAGAGAGAATTACGTATAAAGATATTGATGCTACTGCTATACCGTATAAGAATCATTTTGATGTTATCGCCTTCAAGTCAATTTTGGGAGGCATTTGTAGGAATAACAACAACGCACTCAAGGCAAAGACGATTGAAGAAATGCATGCTGCCCTTAAACCTGGTGGCAAACTGGTGTTCGCTGAAAATCTGACATCTTCATTTTTGCATCGATTTATGCGAAAGCGATTCACGAATTGGGGCGCAGCATGGAATTATTTGGATTACAATGAAATTGACATAGTTTTTGGATCTTTCAAAAAGGTAAATTATACGACGTATGGATTTTTTGGAGCATTCGGACGAAGCGAACGTCAACGCAGTTTTCTTGGAAAGTTCGATAATTTTATTGCACCTATTATTCCTAAAAGCAAACGCTACATTTTGGTAGGTATCGCAGAAAAGTAACTGAATTATTCGCGTATAATATGGGAAAGTTAATTGGCATAGCAACTCGAAAGAAAACCAAGGCAATCATGGACGAACTCTTGTCCGCACCGATAACTTTTGAAAATGGTGTAGCCGAAGACAGTCGCGGAAAAAACCGAAATCATCGTCAAGTGACAATTCTATCAAATGAAAGTTGGCACGCAACTTGTCAAGAGATGAAAAAACAAATACCCTGGACAACGAGAAGAGCAAATTTTTTAGTCGAAGGGATAGCGTTAGAAAACAAAACTGGAGCACGTTTGAAAATTGGTACAGCAATAGTAGAAATTACAGGTGAACTGGAACCTTGCAATCGCATGGATGCGCAGGTTGAAGGTTTGACCAAAGCGCTTGACAAGAATTGGCGTGGGGGTGTAACTTGTAAAATTATAGAAGAAGGAACAGTTGAAATCCATGATACTGTTATCTTTGTCGACAAATAGCTTAAAATCAATCACATATATAGTAACCATAAAATAAAAATCACATGAAAAAAAGCAGACTCAATTTATTCCTCTTAATAGGATTAGCGCTTGGGACGTTGAATGTATCAGCGCAAGCAGTAGAAGGTTTCGAAAAAGTAGTTTATTATTCTCCAGCAGATCAAGAAGCGGAGGGGATTAACGCATCAGTAAAGAATGCAGTGTCTCAAGCGGATCACGCTAAACTTGCATTAACTTTAGAGAATGGGTCAACCGATTTGTTGATGTTTGTTCCAGACGAGACAGTGTTTACATTTGAATTCGCGAAGGACAAGCCTTCTATGAAGTCCTTCATTCTAAAACCGGGTGACAAAAAAACAAAGACCTTGATTGCTAAGGGAAGTGGAAACTACTTACAAAAGGAATTCCAACTCGCTGTGTCTGGTTTGTATAAAATTCCAGTAAATGGAAAAGTGACAGAAGCAGAGCAATTTGCTTTACCAGCAGCAAAAAATAGTTTCACAGCTGGTAACTTCAAAGTTCAACTGAAAAAGTACACGGCATCTACAAAAGAAGCGAAGGCAGTTTTTGAAGTGACCTACTTAGGAGATGAAATTGCATTGATTGACCCAACAAGCCTTTCTGTTACGGCTAAAAGAAACAAATCAACAGAAGAAGTGACCTACGCAAACGATGATAAAAAATCTGAAATTGAGATCCTACGTAAAAACGAAACAGTTGAGTTTTCAGCAGTTTTCCATATCCCAGGTAAAATTGTGGACATGCAGTTTGCGACGTTGAACGTCAACTGGAACGAGACATTCGTAGAAACCACTGCTGTAGCAATTGAAGCACCAGTATTTAAGTTTGAAATCGATGATGCATCAACCAGAGCAGCTAACTAAGAATTAGTCATACAATTGATTGAAGGGCGGAAAATTTTCCGCCCTTTTTTTTCACCTACGGTGCTAGCTTCGCTGGTATGCTGAAATTAAATATACGTCAAATGACGTATTGCCGAAACGTCTTGATACCATGATCTTTGTACAAATTAAAACGTATTAATCATGACCGTAAAAAAAATCTTATTTATCAACGCAATCGCACTAATTTCAATTGGTTCATTTTCATCTTGTAAAAAAGAAGGATGTACTGACTCAACCGCAACAAATTACAATCCAGCTGCTACAAGTGATGATGGTTCTTGTATTCTCGAAGACACACCAGCTATAGCTGCACCATCAGGCTATACGCCTAACTTTAATGGTGTTTTCGCGACTTTGGTGGGGATTAAAGCGCTTTCTACTACGACAACCCCTATTGGACCGGTGGACACCGAAATTGGAAGTGCAGTGGCTGTATTCAGTGAAGATGCTGGAACAACCTTTATTGGTGCTGGTACAGTTTCATTGGATGGAACTAGTTTAGCAGCACAGTCTAACAACTCTTATGTCTACACACCTGGAGCTGGAGACCCAATGGGGTTGACTTTTGGAGGTACTCAGAGCTGGAATGGAACAGGAGGGGCATGGCCTGCGTTTAATGCAAGTACAACAGTTGGATTTCCCAATGTTGCAGTTATTTCATCTGGTAACGTATCCATGTCATCCAATTATACATTGAATTGCGGTTCAGCTGTAACAGCAGATTCGATCTACTTCGCAGTTTATGGACCAAGCGGTACAGCAATGAAAGTTGTTGCCGGTGGTGCTAGTTCATATACATTTACATCTGCTGAATTGAGCGGAGTAGGAGCTGGTTCAGGATTTGTTCAAATCGTTGGTATCAACTACGATTTACAAAACATCAGCGGAAGAGATTATTACCTACTTAATGAAACAGCGCGTACAAAATCTGTCACTATTAACTAATAAATATTTCTAACCAAAATTCACTGACCTTAGTTGTCGGCTGACAGAAAAAAAAGCGATAGTTCACTGAACTATCGCTTTTCTATTTTTCTATCGAGTGGTTTTAGGCACTCATTACTTTCGTACTTTCTACAGTTCGTCCAGGATAAACTTTCAACGCTTCTTCTAAACATTTTACTGCTTTTTTTAGTGAATCTTGATTCAACACATAAGCAATACGTGCCTCTTGCTCTCCTAATCCTTTGGTAGAGTAAAATCCATTCGCTGGTGCCATCATGACAGTTGCTCCTTCAAATTCAAAATCTTCTAACAACCATTGGCAAAAACGCTCTGCATTGTCAACAGGGAATTTTGCTACACAATAAAATGCGCCGCTTGGCTTTGGACAGAAAACGCCAGGAATGCTATTCAATCCATCCACCATAATATTTCTACGTTCTACGTATTCTGCAACAACGTCATCAAAATAAGATGTCGGTGTGTCTAACGCTGCCTCAGCTGCAATTTGGTCAACTGTTGGTGGTGAAAGTCGCGCCTGTCCAAACTTCAACGCCGCTGACATTACCTCTTTATTTCTCGAAATCAAACACCCAATTCTCGCTCCGCACATGGAGTAGCGCTTAGAAACCGAATCAATTAAAATGACGTTTTGATCTATTCCCTCCAAATTCATCACTGAAAAAGGTTGAGCACCATCGTAGCAAAATTCGCGGTAAACTTCATCCGCAAAAAGGAACAAGTCGTGTTTTTTAACGATGTCGCGTAATTTTTCTAATTCTTCTTTTGAATACAAGTATCCTGTGGGATTTCCTGGATTACAAATCACAATCGCTTTTGTTTTAGAAGTGATTTTCTTCTCAAACTCTTCCACTGGAGGTAATGCAAATCCATCTTCGATATTTGCTGTTACTGGAACAACATTCAATCCCGCTGCAACAGCAAATCCATTGTAATTCGCATAAAACGGTTCTGGAATAATTACTTCGTCACCAGGATTGCACGTCGTGAGAAAACCAAACGTCAATGCCTCAGAACCACCTGTGGTAATGATGATGTCCTCTGATTCCACATTGATGTTGATCGACTTGTAATACGTGGCAAGTTTTTTTCTGTAGGATTCAAATCCCGCTGAGTGACTGTATTCTATCACTTTTCGGTCCATGTTCTTGATCGCATTTAACGCAACCTCTGGCGTTTCAATGTCAGGTTGACCAATGTTCAGGTGGTAAACAACTTTCCCACTCGCTTTTGCTTTTTCAGCATAAGGAACCAATTTTCTAATTGGCGACTCCGGCATGTTGACCGCTTTTTCTGATAAAATAGGCATACTCAAAATTTTGCGACAAATTTAGGTAGAAACTTCTAGAATGAGGATTTAAATATTCGATAATTTTAAGAAGTTCAATCAGTTCAAGAGTTCAAGAGTTCAAAGTTCCAAGTTCCAAGTTCAAGAGTTCAATCAGTTCAAAGATATAACTCGCGTGAAATTCTTTGAACTTTTGAACTCCTTCAATTTTTTTGTTATTTTGAACTGTGAAATGGATCATAATTTTTTCGTTGTTCCTAGTCGCTTGTCAGACAGGAACCAAAACAGAAGTCGAACAAGAAGTTTACTCCCGTCCTGAAGTATCTATTAATCAGCAGCTGATTGATTCGATAGATCATGTATTCAATTTACTTGACTTGGTCGATATTACTAGTGTAAATTCAGCAATCCGAACGGATTTGAAATACGCTACGAAGGACAATTTTATGGGAATTATCTTGTATGATACGCTCACAAAGGTCTACCTCCAGCGAGAAGTAGCTGAACGATTATCAAAGTGCCAAGATTATTTAGATTCAATACACCCTGGCTATGCCCTGATGGTGTTTGATGGTGTTCGTCCACAGCAAGTTCAACGTGAAATGTGGGATGCATTGGATTCTGTACCGATATACCGAAGAGGAAAATTTGTTTCGAATCCGAGTAGGGGAAGCGTTCATAATTTTGGTGCAGCGGTTGATTTGAGCATTGTAGATGCGAAAGGAAATTTATTAGACATGGGAGCTGGATACGATGATTTCAGAAAGATTGCTTTTCCGCAACATGAAGCTGAGTTTCTTGCATCAGGTGAATTATCGCAACAGCAGGTTAACAATCGTAAGTTGTTACGTCGTGTGATGGCTTCTCAAAAATTTCAAAACATTCCAAGCGAATGGTGGCATTTCAACGCATATTCACGCATAACGGCCTCACATCGCTATAAAATGTTGGTCACCGAATCGGGTGATGCGAAATGGTTTAGAATTCAAGTCAAGAAAGATACTACAGCGATTGAGTAGCTTAATCCAGCGTGTACCGAACACCTAAAAACCCTCTTATTCCTTGATTAGGAGCATAAACGTAGGAAGGATCAAACGTAAGTCCGTACGGATTGTTTGGTGTTTGAAGCGCATTTCCGTTCGCATCAAACGAGACTTCTTTATCGAATGGATCGTGACTTCTTGCAATAATGAAATCGGTGTTTTTGTTCGGTGTCCAATTCAATAGATTCTTAACACCTCCATAGATTTCAAAGGATTTAATTCCTTTAAACGTCAGCTGAATATTTTGAATGCTCCACCAAGGAGAGTATTGTGCACGTGGATCGAATTCGTTAAGCAAAGGCAAGCGCATGGGACTGTACAAATTCCCAGTGTAATCAATGCTCACATTAAGTTTCTGAATCGTATAGGAAGCACTCCAGTTCGCTGAAAAATTTTCGGTGAGAATTTGTTGTTGCTTTTGACCGTTTTCTATGGATGAAATGTCCATCAACGTTCCTCCAGCTTCGAGACGCAAATCGCGAATAAATTCGGCTTCGATTTTCAAACTTACCCCTTGACTGATTGCGTGACCATTTAAATTTTCATAATAGATATGATTGGCATTAGTTTCATAATCAGCAATAATGCGGTTGGTGAAATAGGTGTAAAACGCAGTGGCATCTATCACGAAGTACTTGTTCTTTTTGGTAATAATGGTTTTGTTGAAGTTTAAGTTGGCATTGTACGACTGTTCTGGGGTGATATCGTTGGAGATAACAACTTCTCTTGCGCCGGTCAACGCGGCGTGATCTTCTGTAAAAATATTCACTACCCGATAACCCGTTCCAGTGTTGAGTCGGAGAATATTATTCTCATTCATCGACCATTTGTAGCCCAAACGTGGGGTGAAGATGGAACCGTGCAATGAATTGTAATCGTAACGCGCTCCAGCCAATAATTTGTGTTTTTTTCCGAGACTGTATTCATCTTGGACAAACACACCAGGTAACCATGTTTGAGAAGGTCGATTTTCTGGGTTGAGGGAATCTGCGGATTGTGTGGCTGGCGTATCATCGTCGTAGTTAACGTAACGCAAGGATGTCCCTACGAGAAGATCATGTTTTCCTATCTTTTTATCCCAATGCAGTTGTCCGAATCCAATGAACTGATTTGCCATGAAGGAAGTGTTTCCGTAATAGCTGTTTTGGTAATGTTGATTGAAAGAAGTTGAGAAGATCACTTTTTCCTTCATCGGCAATTGGTACTTTCCAATCACTTCCCAACGTGATGTATAGATACTTTCTCCATAAATGCTATCGCCACCTCTGTGTGTAGGATCCCAGTCCATTTCTCCACCCCAACGATCTTCGTAGACGTATCGTCCTGCGATTGAAAACAAACGGTAGTTCTTGCGCTGAAAGTTCCATTTTTGAAAAACTGAAAATCGATCCTGAAGCGTAACGTCCGTAAATCCATCGTTGTTATTGTCCTGCTTGAAGTCGTAGTTGAAATAATTAATTCCTGTCAGTACATCCACCTTCTTTCCGACCTTTGCTTTAAGTGCGATGTCTACATTAGTTTCCAACCAACTCGTGGTAAAAACATCAACAGAAACGATGGGAGCACTGATCGCCTTTTTTGTGATAAGATTGATAACACCTCCAATCGCTTCGGAGCCGTATAATGTTGACGCTGGACCTTTCACAATTTCAATGCGTTCGATCAATGAATTGGGAATTCCATTCAATCCATAAACAGTCGAAAGACTACTCACAATTGGCATTCCATCAATTAAAATCATGGTATACGGTCCCTCTAATCCGTTGATGTGAATGTCTCCCGTGTTGCAAATGTTACAGTTGAGTTGCGGTCGAACGCCATTGACGTTTTGCAGCGATTCGTAGACAGAAGGATTGGGATTTTTTTTGAAGAACTTCGAAGAATAGACTTCAACATTCACAGTACTTTCTTTCTTGGAGACTTCTTTTAACGTTCCGCTTACGGTCATTTCGTCTAAAACCTGTTCACTTTTTTTCAACGTAATGAGCTGATGAGCGGTAGGAATTGATATGGTTTGTTTGAGAATTTCATAACCGAATGCACTGAATTCAATGGTATGGATTCCTTTTGGAAGATTTGTCAAAACGAAGTTCCCCTCAAAATCAGTCAGCGCGTTTGCTTTTAATTCTTGACCATTGAAAGTAGAAGTAGAGCTAATCTTGACCTTCACGTAGGGGATAGGTTCGCTTCCATCGGTAATTTTTCCTGAAAGCGTTTCCTGCGCGGTTGCCAGTTGCGCACAAAGAGCAATAATTAGTACAGAAAAAAATCTAAGACTCATCCTACGATTATTAATTTATGTGCAAAACTAATAAAGTTAGATTAATCTAACAATATTTTTAATTAAAATTTTAGTAGTAGTTTTGAAACATGTTATCTTTTACAGAGGAAAATTATTTAAAAGCCCTAGTGCAACTCACTTTTTTTGAGAATTCCCGCCAACTTGATGGTCAGGGAAAATCGGAAGTTGGAGTGAATCGTTTGGCTGCCTATTTAGATGTAAAGCCTGCAACGGTGAGTGACATGGCACGTAAACTAAAAGTAAAAGAGCTTGTAGATTACGAGAAGTATGGTAAAATTTCCTTGACTGAATTAGGCAAGAAAGAAGGTATGATGGTCATCAGACGACACCGTTTATGGGAGACCTTCTTGTACCAGAAATTGGACTTTAACTGGGATGAAATTCACGAATTGGCCGAAGAGTTGGAACACATTCATTCGGTTAAACTAATGAATCGACTCGATCAGTTTCTTGATTTTCCTTCTTTTGATCCACACGGTGATGCAATTCCGGATGAGAACGGAGAAATCACCATCCCGTTTAGACGAACGCTATCCGAAGTCAAAGAAGGCAAGAAATGCAAGATGATTGCTGTCAACGACAACTCAACGGAATTTTTGAAATACGTCGATAAGATTGGTCTCAAAATCGAAGACGAAATCGAAGTGCTAAAAAAGGAAGACTTTGACGCGCTGACTACCATTCAATTCAAGCAGAAACAATTGGTGGTTTCACCGAAGTTTACGGACAACATTTTTGTCCTCTGCGCAACATGTCTAAAAGCAAAAGAATGCGATTGCTAGCTTAATTCTTCACAATCGTCTGAATTCTTTTTTCACCTCTATCATTCACAATTTGAACGATGTAATTCCCCGCTTTTTCGTTGGTAATATTTACTTCGTAATTGTTTTCAAAATCAGCGCTAATTAGTAATCGTCCTCTTGTATCCAAAACGTTTATTTTTTGAACACCTTGATCCTGCGAAGCAACAGTAAAAATACCATTCGATGGATTCGGGTAGATGCTTACTACCGGTGCGTTGTCAATCGTTTCAAGTCCAACGAGTAAATCTGTATCATGCACTATAAAACCCGTATTGTTAATGATCCAGTTGTTCGGATCAATTGAATTGAGTGCTGTAACATTTGCCATGTTGGGAATAATGAATTCACTGGTATTTCCATCGATTGCAAAAATAATTGTCGTGTCAGGTGCGCTAGTTCGTGCAAATCGAAGTTCTAAAGGATTCGTGAACGTTGGAGTTGAACTAGACGTTGTATGTGTAACTCGAACTAGTAAATCACCATTGTCGACATTCCAGCGTGCTGAATAAGTCGGATAACCTTCTCCAAAATACCATTCATTGAACGCTGCGTCGAAATTTGTTCCGGTAGCATTGGAAAAGTAATCGCGAATATCAATTCCAGAAGCAAAACCGTCTGCGAAATCTACTTGAAAATCCTTTAATGTTTGAAAAAATAGCGCATCATCGTTGAACATAAATCGGAACGTGTGAAGAATTGCAGCACCTTTATCATACGTCAATCGACCACTGAAGATACGATTTTCATTCAAACTGTCTTCCACCCAAACGCTTCCATTCGGGTTTGATTTTATGTTATTGTGAACGTCAATCATGTGACCAAAATTCTCTGCAGGATACAAGTTTTCTAGCATCAGGTATTCACTGTACGAAGCAAATCCTTCGTTGACCCAAATATCTGCCCATGAAGAACAAGTTACGTGATCACCCCACCACTGGTGTCCCAGTTCGTGCGCAGTCAACCCTTTAACAAAAAATCCTTGCGTGGTCATCGTTTGATGCTCCATTCCACCGCTCAGTGGTGCCATACAATGTCCGTATTTTTCATCCTGAAAAGGATAGGGACCGAACAAATCAGCGAAAAGTTCCATGAAATCTACAGTCTCGTCTATATCGTTTTGAAAATAGGGAAGTGTAGCAGGATTGTCGTAAATGTAATTTTGGATCAAAACCGGACCAGTCGAACCTACTGGGTTCGCATACACGTTATACTCTACATATTCTGCAACAGCGACAGAAACTAAATAATAGACAATCGGATGACGGTGCATCCATTCGTAGCGAGAAGTACCATTTCCTAGATCCACTACATTTTCTAAAACACCATTTGAACCTGCTTTGCAGCTGTTTGGAACTGTGATTTTAATTGAAACACTGTCCGCCTTGTCTTTCAATGATTGCTTACATGGCCACCACTCGTACGCAGAAAAAGGTTCTGACAATGACCAAGTCGCTTGATTTCCCCATGAAGGAGAGCTCGCATTTGACATTCCAGCTCCACCCAGCGGGTTCGTCGCTCCTGTAGGAGGTGTCCCGTTGTAATCGATGGCGATGTTAAATGGTTGTCCTGTTGTTAAATTGACAGGGACTTTAATAGCTGAAGCAACTCGTGAATAAGCGATTGGTGATCCATTCAAACGAATTTCTGAAACTGTAAATGTTGGGAAAAGCTCAAACAAAACACTGTCAAGCGTTTCGTTCGCAGTTCCGTGAATTTCACCAGTTCCAGCGACATCCGTAACCAAGTTATTCATTGCAATATCAAGTGCATAAAAATGAACGTTGTAGCGTTCTGTTTCTGCTATTTGAGCGATATTTAGTGAATTACTTTTTTGTAGATTCGCACTGAATGAATTGCGCTTAGCACATTGGTGTTCACTAGTTTGCGCAATTGAAAATAAACTGCAAGTTATTGCAAGGAGAGTAATGGAGTGTTTCATAATTTTATAGCTTGACTATAAAGCTACGGTTTTTATTCAACATGACACGACTAAAAGGAATCCGTAATTTTAATCTGTAGAAACTATTGACTTAACAGGCTCCTGTTATCTGACTTTTGATTTATCTAGAATGTTGATGAAGTGAAAGCCACGTGGCGCATATCCTTGATTGTAGAAAAATTTGTGTGCTTTAAAGTTGGACGTGTAGGAGTCGAGCGCCAACATTGTACATTTTTCGTCTTTGGCTTTTTGTTTCATGTAATCGAACAGCAGTTGACCAATACCTTGAGAGCGACATTTTTCAGAAATAACAACATTGTCGAGTTCGAGGTAACGACCACACCATAATTTAGAGCCAAGCCAGTAACCAGTTAACCCAAGGCACTCATCTTCATTAAAGACACCAACCTGCCCATAATTGTGAGGAATCATGTCATCGAGCTCTTTCGAATATTCATCCAAAGTTAAACTCGGATACACCTCTAACAATATGTTATAGCTGGCAAGCATTTCCTCTTTTGTGGTAAGTTCCTTTATTTCCATTAAGTGCAAAATTGTACCACGAAATTACTTCAATTTTCACAAATAATAGGGTAAAAAAAAACTCCTGATAGAATCAGGAGTTTTAAAAAATTACGGTTAAATTTTATAGAAATACGACGTTGTTCGTTGTCGAACTTCCATCGATCAATGTGGTTCTCAAAATGTATGAACCTTGATCTAAATTTCCTTTTGAAATTGTTACTGCGTTGCTTGTTGCTCTGTAGGTTTGTTGAACTCTTCCAGACAAGTCAATCAACTGAATTGTTTGAACTGCCTCAAAATTTTCAAGTTCAACGGTCATTTTATCAGAAGACGGGTTTGGATAAATTCCCTTGACGTTCGTTTTGGCTAAGGAATTTGTGCTCAATCCACAATACGTCAAATCGTAAAAATCGACTGTTTCCAGAGGTGTGTTTTCGGGTTGCAAGGCCGCATCCGTGCAGCCCATGTTGTCTATTAAAAAATCGCGAATGAAGTTTACTGTAGTATCCATTGTATTTGCGTTTGAAACATGGGGTACATGACCTGATCCATAGTGTGAGTAAAGGCGATTAGGTACACTAATCAAGTCAGCTTGCCCATGCATTGCGCGAGATCCATCAAGTTCCATAATTCCAATACCGCCAACACTAGCCATCCCACGATTGTAAGGAACTACATCATCAGCAGTTCCATGTGTTGCGCAAAAAGGCACATCACCAGGTTCGATCCAACCATAGCTTGCCAATGCTCCACCCATTCCAATTGCTCCTGCGATTGTCGTCGAATAACCTGGGTTTCCACTTGTGCCCTCTAAACCACCTAAGGCAGTAAGGGTAGCAGGAGTCATATATCCTTCCAGTTCACACTCTTTATCCAAGTAGGCTAGATGAAACGCCGTAATTGCACCTGCGGAGGTACCTCCTACATAAATTTGAGTCGTGTCAATTTTATAGGTGTTTGTCGTTGCTCGGTCTTGATAAAACCATCGAATGGATGCTTTCATATCTTGGACTGCGCGTAAAACAGCCTTGGTTGCTTCGGTTGCATTGATCGGCCACATACCAAGACGGTAGCTTATCGAAGCGCACGCGTAACCTTTGGAAGCAAATCGATTGCACAATGTTACAATATCTGCATCGGTTTTGGATCCACCGACAAAACTACCTCCATGAGCAAAAATAATCAAAGGTCTTGCTGTTGAGGTGTCTCCATTGGGCTCGTAAAAATCTAGCTCCAGTGTAGTATTTCCGCCAGTAAAAGATGTGTTTGAGCCGTAAACAATATCACTCGTGACATCGATGGTAACATACACATCTGAAGAATAGCGACCACCATCACATGGCGTTTGACTGTAAGCAAATCCTGTAACCAAAGTTAGCAAGGAAATTAAGTAAGTTTTTTTCATAATTATAGAATTTAGTTGATTTTAAGATTAAGGGAAAATAATCCCAGAATAGGCATTTACATTGGCAAAGGGAATCCTCGCTTGATAGGTATTGTTAATTGCTTCAATAAATAAATTGGCGAGCAGGGCTTGTCCGTTTGGATTTAATTGTATTCCGTCTAGCGAGAAAGCTCCTCCCGAAACAAAAGTGGAACTCATACTAACCCCGTTGTACACAATACCATTATTCAGGTTATTCATTAGCACGTTGACATTTGCAAACGCTACCCCATAACTTTGAGCAGTAGCTAACAAAATAGCATTGTATTCGTCGGTTTTCGCTTTAATTTCTGCAATTTCATCAAGTGTTAGGACAAACTCATCGCGCAGAGGAAATGCGGATCCCATTCCAAAGCATTTCACAGAATCGAGGGGAACGCTTAGTAGGACTAATTCACCCTCTACCATCTTTCGCACTCCAAAAGGTTCACTTGGATCATCGATGGTAAAGGGATTTGCACCAACCACGAATGAAATCCCAAGTGGATTGTAAATTGAATTCATCGTTGCCGCTTTATCCTCATCTAGGGTAAGTCCATCGTAAGGAATGGTGGTAAAGAATGGATATTCTGTTACATCCGGGATATTAGCAATCACACCTCGAGCACCGTTTCCAGTCAAGGCACTTATGGCAGCATCGATACTTCCATCAAATCCTACACCTTCGATTCCTGAAGAAGGTGGAATCGGACCAGAAGTACTACCACTTTTCGCATAATTTAGAATGTCGTAGTCGCCCACCATAAACGTGAAAAACGTCGGGTTTTGAGCGAGAGCATCACTTAACACCGAAGCCGTTGCCTCATTTGAAGCAAAGCGGCTATAATAAGGATTGTAGTTTCCTGCACCGTTCGCTGAATTGCCATAACCTGCGGTATTTAAGTTAATCGCGCTGAGTTCGGGAACGCCAAGATTATTGAAAGGACCTTGTGAAGCGTAGACGGAACCAAATTGCATAAGATCCCCTGAAGCACCAATTCTAACTGGTGAAAGAGATGTCACTCCTTTGCAGTCAGTTTTATGTCCCAATCTCAAGGCTGATTGATCTTTGGTATTTACACCGACAGAGTTGGATGAAATCAGTGGTTGTTTGAATCCGATCTCGGTCACCATACTAAATTGCGTTGCTAGAATCGCTGCATAATTATTTTGTTGACCGGTGTAATTCAACGCATCATTCGAATAACCCCCAGTGTTGTTGGTCCCGATGGCGATAAATTTAGTGGCGTTGACATCTCCCATGGAGGCTTCAGGTGCCTCAATTTTAGGTTTGCAACCGAAAAGTCCGCCAATGGCTGTCAGAATGATTAGTAACGTAATTCTCTTCATTGCATTAAAGTTTATAAGTAATAGCGAAACCAGGAGCGAAGACATGCGTTTTAAACTGTCCACTCAACCCTGTTTCTAAATTCGTATCTTTTCTTTTCACCTGAGTAAACAAAAATGAGGCATTGAACATGAATTTTTCATTCAGTTTATAGCCAATTCCTGCGGTATAATTGACGCGATTGTTATCTGGAGTTTCAGGAGTCACATAACCGCTTTGTACAGGTGAAATCGCGTAAGCGAAACCTAGCCGGGCTGTAATTTTTTCTGTGAACTTGTATTCTCCACCGAGTCGCGCAGTGACAGAACTCACATAGTTTCGAGCTGACTTTGTATCCTCCAATGAATTTGTATTGTTCTCGTAGTCAAATGCGAGCGTGTCATAGGCGTTCCAGTCTACATAATTACCATCAAAGACAATGGTGAGTTTGTCATTTGGCTTAGCTGCAATCGCCAAGGTAAATACAGAAGGAAGTGGAATAGATGAGGTAAAAGGTCCGTCAGGGAAATTTTCTTCCAAGCCTGAAGGAACGGTGAAATCAGCATGTCCCTCTTTCAAACGCATATCGACCTGAGATCGATAGGTTACACCAAAATTGAGATGCTCAGTAGCTTTAACGTACAGCCCAACGTTGAATCCAAATCCATTTCCTGTTCCTGATAACTCTGCTGTGCCATAGTCGCCATTTGCATCTTGCAAGGGTAAATCTTTTTGTAAGTTCACTTTTCCATAACTGTAAACAAATCCAGCACCTAGACCAATTTTATCCGTAATTCGAAAACTGACTGTTGGTTGAACAAATATCGAGAGAAGTTGTAAACGTGTAATTGCAAAGCGACCCACCCAATCGTCTTCCCATTGTACGGTACTTCCAAAGGGTGTGTAGACTGCCAATCCAAGTTTTAAGCGACTTTCCTCCTTAATTTCAAACAGGCCATACGCCGTGAATGGAGTTCCCATTGGAGAATTCGTATTCGCTGTAATGTTCGTATTATCTTCCAGAAAAGTAATTTTCGAAAAAGTGGGGGTAATTCCTACGCTGATTTCATTTCCATGTTGAAATGTGGCACCTCCAGGATTGAAAAATAAAATGGCAGCATCCTGAGCGTAGGCGCTTCCTGCTCCTCCCATTCCTTGTTGTGGTTGACCCTGAAAGTTTACTTGAAATCCTTGACTAAAACCTAGTGTAGGCAACAGGAGTAGAGAAATAATAAGTTTTTTCATACGTGGTATTCGTCGCAATTGAGCTAATTCAGTAGTAACTGTGTTTTGTTGTGAAATTAACTTAAAATTAATAACAAAACAACACGCGGCTAAAATTTTAGGCACTTTACACTTTAGTGTAGCTTTCAATAAATCATCAACAGCCCTGAGGGTCATATATACTAACACTAGCCGTAGACCGATGTTAGCATTGTCCAATGGTATATTTCGCCCCTTCAGGGCTTAGGTTTGTTCTTGTTTTCATACGATGGACTTTGTCCATCGTTGATGGATTTCACCCCTTCGGGGCTTAAAAGCATCTGGGCACGTTAGTATAATTTTGTAGACCTGATCAACAGCCCTGAAAGGGTGGCATATGCTAACATTGGGCTGTGCCCAATGTTAGACATCGACTTAGCACCTTAGCCCTGAAAGGGCGAAATACCTAATCCCAAACGTATCGCTCATCAAAGTCAACCTTATATTTCTCTAGGAATGCCTTATACTCGGTCTGAAATGTTTTCTTGGAATGATGTTCTTTTTGATTTACTATATAATTTACAACTATTTCAACTTCTGAGGGATTAACAGAGAAAGCGCCATAGCCATCTTGCCAATAGAAGTTATCATACTCGGCGCCCTTGGTTTTTATCCATTTGGAAGAATGTGATTTCAGTTCCTCCATTAACTTCATTAGTGTTATTTTTTTCGACAGCATACAAAGGATATGAATATGGTCAGTATATCCTCCTATTTTGATTACTTGACAACCAAGTTTGTTGCAGATACCACCCAGATAACCGTGTAGTTCGACTTCTATTTGTTGATCGATTAGTGGCGCTCGATGTTTCGTGCTAAACACGATATGAAGATAATTTTTAACGAGTGATTGTCCCATGTTCATATTTCGCCCTTTCAGGGCTTAGGTTTATTCCTGTTTTCATACGATGGACGTTGTCCATCGTTAGTGGACTTTCACCCTTTCAGGGCTTAGCCTTTTCTAAAGTTAGAAAAAATTACATAATCGCTTAGAGTTATACAGATAATTTAATTGAGTAATAAGGCGCCATTTTAAGCATAGTAGATTAGAGAAAGTGTTGCTTTCGAAGATTGAAAGGGAGAGAAAAGAAAGTTTTCGATGACCAATGCTACAAAATAAAATTAATTCTATTTTTACCTCAATTGCATTGATTTATAAAAGAATGTTGTACATTTGCACCCCTGTCTCGGGAAGGCAGATTAAATTATTTATAAATCGAGGTTTTGTACCTCAAACTGTAAAAGCATATGGCAACTAGAATTAGATTGCAAAGACATGGTAAAAAATCAAAAGCATTTTACCATATTGTAGCTGCGGATAGCAGAGCAAAAAGAGATGGTCGTTTCATTGAAAAATTCGGAACGTACAATCCAAACACAAATCCAGCAACTGTAGAATTAGAATTTGACCGTGCATTGCACTGGCTTCAAGTTGGGGCAGAAATGTCTGATACTGCAAGAGCACTTCTTTCTTACAAAGGTGTATTGTACAAAAACCACCTAATCAATGGAATTAAGAAAGGAGCTATAACTGAAGCGCAAGTTGAAGAGAAATTTGCAAAATGGTTAGAAGAAAAAGAAGGAAAAATCACTGCTAAATCTACAGGTTTAGTCAAAGAAGCTGAAAATGCTAGATTAGCACGATTAAAAGCTGAAACTGAATCTGCAGCAAATAAAGCGAAAGAGATTGAAGCGAAAAATACACCAGTTGAAGAAGTAGTAGAAGAGGCACCAGTTGCTGAAGAAGCTTCATCTGAGGATGCACCAGCGGCTGAAGTTGCAACGGAAGAAGTAGTAGCTGAAGAAGCTCCTGCTGCTGAAGTAACTGAAGAGGCACCTGTTGCGGAAGAAGTAAAAGAAGAAGTTGTTGCTGAAGAAGCACCAGCTGCTGAAGAGACTTCAACTGAAGAAACAGAAGAGCCAAAAGCTTAATAAAATTAACATACGTGAATAAAGCAGATTGCTTTCATTTAGGATATGTAGCGAAACTTCACGGATTTAAAGGTGAAGTTTCGCTGTTTTTAGACGTTACCAATCCAAACGATTACGCATCACTCGATGCCGTTTTCATTGACATCAACGATCACCTTACACCTTTCTTTATTGAATCATTCAAACTGAAGAACAATGGTTTTGCTGCCGTTCGATTCGAAGGAGTGGATGATGAAAGTCACGCAAAACGCATCGTTCGAAAAAACGTTTACCTCCCAGCACAAATTTTACCAGAACTCAAAGGGGTTCATTTTTACGATCACGAAGTCGTAGGATTCACCGTCATCGACAAAGCGTTTGGAGAAGTTGGAATTCTTGAACAAGTCATCGATTTAAAAGTAAATCCATTGTTGCAAGTAATGCGAGGTGACAAAGAAGTACTCATTCCCTTCATTGAAGGTTTGGTACAGAAAGTAGATCGTGAAAAGAAGGAGTTGCACGTCGCTGCACCTGCGGGACTGATCGAAATTTATTTGGAGTAATGTCCATTTTTCAATTCAAGCATTTTTCTCTAAAACAATCTGATTCCACCATGAAGGTAGGAACAGACGCGATGATCCTCGGCGCTTTTGTCGAAACGGAAGGAAAGAAGAATGCCTTAGATGTTGGAACAGGGACAGGTGTTCTCGGGTTAATGCTGGCGCAGAAGAATAGCGAATTAGCGATCACTGGAATTGAAATCGATGAATCGTCAGCGCAAGAAGCAGTCTTCAACTTTCAACAATCTCCTTGGTCGGAGCGTTTAAACGTAGAACACATCGATTTTCTCGATTTTGAATCGTCACTACGGTTTGATTTGATCGTTTCCAATCCGCCGTACTTCAGCACGACCAATGAAAATGAAGATCTACGAAAAGCGCAAGCACGACACGTTTCAAGTCTCGATATCGCTCCATTTCTAAAAAAGGTAAAGACAATCCTCCGTCCAGACGGTTGTTTTTGGTTGATTATGCCAGCGATTGATTTCACCAAATGGTACATCTGTGCTGAGAAAAGCGGATTGCGCATTGCACGAAAAATTGAGATTGTCGGTAAGGAAGGGAACGAGCCAATTCGTTGTATATTGAAAATGAATCAAAGTGCGGTCTTACCCAAAAGAGAAACGTTTTGTATTCGAATTTCGGATAACTCGTACACAGAAGAATACATTGAACTCACCAAAGAGTTTCATGGCGTTGCGCTGTAGAATTTCTAGATTTTAACTATTTTAGAAGTTAAATTGATGCGGTAACTGTGATGTTGCCTGACATCATCACGCATTAAAAACTACACGATTATGAAAAGAACAGCATTCATCATTTTGGGCGTAGCTGCCGTATTTGGCGCTGGATTCACAGTTAGTAACGTTTTTTCGAATCCACAAGTGGAGGAAGCAAGTACGATAGACCAAAAAAATTATAAATCAAAAAAAGACATTAGCATGAAGTTAGGAGCATTTTCAGTCAGTTTAAGTGTCAAAGACCTTAACGTATCAAAGGAATTTTATGAAAACCTGGGATTTAAGGAATTCGCGGGTGGCATGGAGCAGAACTACCTCATTATGAAAAATGGAAATGCACTGATAGGTTTGTTTCAGGGGATGTTTGAGGGGAATATTCTCACGTTTAATCCAGGGTGGGATGAAAACGCGAAAAACCTTGAGGATTTTGATGATGTCCGCAAAATCCAGCAGCACTTGAAAAATCAAGGAGTTCAAATGATTACCGAAGCAGACGAAACAACAACAGGACCAGCGAGTTTTATGATTACTGATCCAGATGGAAATGTGGTGTTAGTCGATCAACACCGTTAGAGATTTTATTTATGAAATGACATGGCTAACTTAAAATTAACCCAAGAACAAAAGGAAACGTTGTTGTCAATTTTGAAACAGCGCTTCGAAAAGAACATGCACCGCCACAAAGAATTGGACTGGTCAAAAATCCAAGCCAAGTTGGAAGAAAACCCGTCAAAGTTGTGGTCACTCGACCAAATGGAAGAAACAGAAGGTGAGCCTGACGTAATCGGTTATGATACCGAAACAGACGAATACATCTTTTGCGATTGCAGCAAAGAAAGTCCCAACGGTCGCCGAAGCGTTTGCTACGACCACGAAGCGCTAGAAGCTAGAAAAAAGTTCAAGCCAGAGAACAGCGCTGTGAATATGGCAACCGAAATGGGCATTGAGTTGTTGACAGAAGAAGAGTACCAGACCTTGCAACGATTAGAAACTGTCGACACGAAAACTTCCAGTTGGCTCGCAACACCAAAAGATGTACGATCCCTTGGTGGAGCTATTTTTGGCGATTGGCGTTTTGGTCGTGTGTTCATTTATCACAACGGTGCTGATTCGTATTATGGAGTACGAGGATTTAGGGG
The DNA here is from genome assembly GCA_964643345.1 of uncultured Fluviicola sp. Taxonomy (GTDB): domain Bacteria; phylum Bacteroidota; class Bacteroidia; order Flavobacteriales_D; family Crocinitomicaceae; genus UBA4466. The sequence goes on along the minus strand of CAZXRU010000015.1, from coordinate 31,565 downwards.
GAAGTTGAGGTTGTAGTTTATTATAGACGTTTGACAAGAACTACCTAGAGTGAAATGAAGGAACTAATTGAACTATCCGAAAAAACGATAACCTTAAAAAGAAATGAATTTTTGAAAGTTCAAGGGAGTATCGATACGAACATCTATTATGTCGAAGAGGGTTCGCTACGTATTTTTGTCGTGGATGCGGATGAGGAGCGCACGATTCGTTTCGGTTACAAAGAAAATTTGATTACATCGTTGGATTCTTTCCTGACAAATAAACCTTCCGACTACTATATTCAGACAATTAAGAAAACAGTTGTTCGCGTAATCACCAAAACTCACGTTGAGAACTTCCTCAAAATTGATAAAAACCAGCGTTTGTGGTCAGGTATTTTGGAGAATGTAATTGTACAGCAACTCGAACGTGAAATAGATATTTTGACGAGTTCACCAAAAAAGAGGTTTCAAAGAGTGTTAGAAAGAAGTCCTCAGCTTTTTCAAGAAATCCCGAGCAAACATATTGCTAATTATTTGCGAATGACGCCAGAAACATTGTCACGCTTAAGAAAAACCTTGATTTAAATCAAGATTTAGCCAGAGAAAACTACAGACCTTTGCTTCATCAATAACTAAAAAACATTCAAGATGAAAGCAAACAAAACAACAAGAATTGTAAGTAAGATTTACATTGGCTTCTCGATATTCAGTCTGGGATACATAAGTCTTCTTTCTATGTACAGTCCACAGGCTACTATGGATTTAGTACAAACTACATTACCTAATAATGATGCTATCAGTTCCATTAGAGGTATTTATGGCGGGGTAGGATTGGTGATAACCATCACATTAGTCTACCTATTAATTAAGGACTTGAAGAAAGGACTACTTTTTCTTGCCCTTTTTTGGTCTGCATACGCGATTTCTCGATTGGTCACAATTTCAGTAGATGGTGCACTGGGAGATTTCGGTACCCAATGGCTTGTAATTGAATCGACACTAGGAATTTTGGCAATTTTGTTGTTTCTACTTCAGGATAAACAAAGTACAGTTGAGAATTAGAGGTTAATCACTGCGAAATTTTCTACGGATTCACGATATCCAAAAACTCCTTCGTTCGAGCAAACGAATGAAGGGTAATTGGCTGACTGAATCCATGCCCTTCACCTTGATAGTGCTCAAATTGATGAAATACGCTGTTATTCTGTAATGTTTGTTGTAACAACTCCGATTGTTGAATAGGAACAATGGGATCATAGGTTCCATGAAACGTTATCGTAGGTATCGAGCTAGAAGTAATGTAATTGGTTGGACTTGACGAATAATACATGGCAGGTTCCTGCGCAGGTGGTCCACCAATCACATGATCGAGTAGATCAGAGGTAAAAGTGCTATACGGATACAACGATTCCATGTCCGTTGGTCCGAAGTAATTGATAATTCCTTTGATAAATCCATCACTGTTGTTTTTGTAGCCATGAAGAAGTGCTAAATGTCCTCCAGCACTGCCTCCACAGATCACCGCCTTGTTGGAAATTTTCCATTCGCTTAGTTTACTCTTGATGAAATTAATTGCGGTAATCACATCTGTTTCTTGTGCTGGAAACTTGTTCGCACCAGTAACCGTATCGCACAAACGGTAATTCATGGAGATAAACGCATAATTCTCCAACGTTGCATTCAGTGTTGGATACGCACCACCAAAATCAGATTTATCTCCTGCAACCCAGCCTCCTCCGTGGATATAGATCAACAATTTGGTCGATTCAACAGAACGATTGGCTGGTAGGTAAACATCCATTTTTTGTCTCGGATGTGTCCCGTAAGAAACATTGTATTCAATTTTCGCGACAGTTGGATCCGGTTGTGGCTCGTCCTTTTTACAGCTAAACATTACAATCGTTGCAGCTACCAACAGAAGAAGATGAAAAATGCGCATAATTTCTAAAATTAGTGTATTAAAGTTAATACATTCCGTTGTTAAAACGAAACTGAACGAGAATAATTGTGATGTGTGCACGTGTGAAAGAAAAGAGTAGTGGTGTCTGATGTACAGATGGGTATAAATGGTAATTATGGTTTTGGGAGGATACAATTAATGAGATTTTCCTTACATTGGGAGACGAAAAATATAAAGCGGATAAACAACAACCTGTCCAGACTTTACGGGATGTGGTTTATTTGCAGGTTATAGTTCATGACCAGTGATGCCCGAAAATTGAAAATTAAGCTAGATTTGATTTAACGAAAGACCTATGAAACCAAAGAACAATTAAGAATATCGGAAACATTATGACTTGGAAAGAATATGAAGAGGAAGTCTATCAGTACTTTGCTAGAAGATTTCCAAATGCACGAATTCGGAAAAATGTAAAACTCAATGGTGTACATTCCGAAGTAGATAGAGAGATTGATATTTTAATAGAAGAGCAAATTCTAGGACATATTATACAGATTGCAATTGAATGTAAGAATTGGAAGAACAAATTAGATGTAGAAGATGTTGGGAAATATATTGATAAACTTAACGATGTTAGGATTTCTAAAGGTGTAATGATCTCGAGAAAGGGATTTTCGGAAACGTGTTATACAAGGGCAAAAAAGGAAATTGGGTTACAATTACAAGTCATTGATTTTGAAAATATGTCCGATTTTCATCATTTCTATGGTGTTCCATATCGAGGACCTCTCGGTGCCGTCATTTCAGCACCAAATGGATGGGTTGTGGATACGGAAGTTCCTAAAGACGCATTAAAAAATTTATTATGCTTCATTCATCCTTTTGAATTCAGTTCAGAAGAATCTGGTAAACGGAATCAACTTATGTATTGCCAGATATTACCGCGGATACCTACTTTTGTTTGGATTGACGAGGAAAATCCGAAAAATACGAGAATCGAGGAGGGCATTTCACTCGAAAGTATAATTTTCAACCAAAATGAAGCCGTTCGGAAGAATGATCCCAATTGTGTAATAGATGAATGGGAAGAAACCAAGGGGGACAAAATAATTAAGTATCGGGAGATTAAATATTCCGTTATCGATCAGAGTGAATTAACGGCAGGTTTGGAAATCGGAAATATCGTGTCATACTTTGTTTGTCAATTGCCAAAGGACTATCGACCAGATGACTTGGCTCGATTAAAGCATGTTGTTGAAACCGCAATTTTTGTTGAGATGCCTAATGTAGATCCTGAGAATTCTCATATGGCATGGAAAAAATTTGCTCACGGAGAATTCGGACTTGATAGTGAATAACTTACCACCACCTAAGAAAACAAATAAATGGAGTACCAACAATATTATCCAACATATAAATTTGAAAACAGAGATATAGTTCTAGCCGAGTTTGAAGAAGCTCAAACGATTGCCAATACCCAAAGTAAACTATATGGACAACTAGCAAACGTGTTAATTGCATTTTTAACTGTTGGTCTTACTTTACTTTTTAATTCATTTGAAGATACAACAGGAAGTTTTTTAAATACTGTAAAAGAAAACCTTATTCTACTTAACGTACTTTTTGCAGGAGTTGCTTATGTAATACTTAGATACTTCGTTGAACTACAACGAACTATTGTGATAAATAGTCGAAAGGTAGTAACACTAAGGCGTATGTTAGGTCTCGATTATGGTCATCTGCAATTGACATTACCCAATTGGCGTGTCGAAGGAGCCACTAACCCTTTTGTAATTAAAATGTTTCCGGGCTGGTTGCGGTTCGGGAGCAGTCCTTTTTGGATTATCACAATATCCTTGAATTTAATCTGGTATTTATCGAGCAGTATTTTATTCCCAAACAATGCATGGCCATATTGGTATTTGGTAAATATAGGGTTCACACTTTTTTTCATAATTGTTTACAGACTTCAGTTGAAAGAAGTACACGAAACGCTTTATTTACTATTAGTCAAACTGATATCTAGCTTATTCAGAATTCGACTAACTCCAGACTTTGAGAATATTCTTTATCGTGGGGAACTTGCCATATATGAAAAAATTAGATTAAAATATAAAACCGAAAATGTTGAGTCTATATTAATAACTATAGAGGATGGAAGATACAAAAAGCACATGGGAGTTGACTTTAAAGCAATTCTACGCGCTATTCTTAGTATATCTCCAAAATATCGAAAGAGAAAAAAATATGTTCGGAGTGGTGGATCAACGATCACAATGCAATTGGTTCGAACGCTATTCATTCCATCGAATCAGAATAGATTTTTCAGGAAGTTAATCGAAATAATGCTTGCATTTTGGCTAAATAAAAGATATTCTAAAGTACACAATTTAGGGCTATACCTTTCTTCTGCTAGATTTGAAAGAGGAGTTAACGGCATTATAGCCGCTACCAAATATTTTTTCCCCAATAAAAAGGATCAATCATACACTAACGAAGAAGCTTTTTTCTTAGTTGAGCGTCTATCAAATATTACATCATCATATAGAATTGATAGAGTAAAAAGTTTATATGAAAGATGTAAAAATGAGCATGAACTATCTTGGGAGAAAATCGAAAAAATTTATAGCGACCAGGAATCGAAAAAACGAATTAAAAAGAAATAAAGAACTATAACATGCTGTAAGCAAAATGGCGCACAATTACACCCGAGAAAACCGCCACATTTGCCTACTGCGAAACCATTGTAATCAATTAAACCAAAAATGCCGAAAAGACCCAAACAACATCAATTAGAAGACTTATCAAGAGCTAAATTTCAACTTTGTCTTCCTGAAGAATGGGTTTTAAGAGACAAGGACAAAGATTATGGAATTGATTGCGAAGTTGAATTATTTGATAAAGATGAAAATTCTACAGGAATTTTGTTTTACGTTCAACTAAAAGCGACAAGTTCAAAAAAGGAAAATGAAATTTTTAATGTTGACTTTAAAATAGAGACTTTAGAATATTTTAAGCAACTAGAAATACCTGTTTTACTTGCAAGATATTCTCAACATCTTGATAAAGTTTATATAAAATGGATTAATCAAGTTGACCTTGCTTTTGCCAAGAAAAAAGCAAAAACCTTTAGAATTAAAATTCAAGAAAACGAGGAGTGGACTGAAAAAACTAAAGAACAAATTGAAAATGACTTAAAAAATGTCAGAAAATTTAATTCAGGTTCATTTGGTTTCCCTATCTCTTACTCAATAAATTTTGATGATGCAGAGATACAAGGACTTTCAAATAGTCAATTTAAAATACAACTACGAAACGAACTTAATCAATATTCGGACTTTTTAGAATATCAAAGCAATGATAAGAACTATCTAATAAATGTTAGTATTGATAATAATACCTTACTAGTTCAAACAAGTATTCTCAATGGCGTGTTTTTTCATAATTTGGATAAACGATCTAAAGAAAATTTCGTTGAGGGATTATCATTAGATATTTTATTAAGCTTATCAATGTGTATGGTAATGGTTGGACAAGTTGACTATTCCGCCAAAATAATATTTGATAATGAATTAGAAAATAGATTAATTGAAAAGGAAGAATTATTACTCAGACTATTACCAATTTTACTTTACACTTCATATTTTGAAAATACTTTAGACCTAATCAATAAAGCACTCGATAATAAAGAAAACGAAATAATCCTATTTCCAGCAGTTACCTCAATTTTATTACAATCTGATACTAAGATTAAAAAAAGAATAGGTCAAATAGAATCTTTCTTTAAATCACAATTAGAAAAAGCTGAAAAACTTAAGATTGATGGTTTAATAGCGACTTCTCATTATAATTTGGGTAATTTTTACAGAAGCAAAGACAAACATAAGGAATCGATTCACCATTATGTTAAAGCAAAAAAATATGATTTAGACTATTTAAAAAGGTCATACTATTATAGAGAAATCGCAGGAGTTTGTTTTGAGGCTAGTAAATTTAGGCACTCAGCCAAATTTTATGAAAAATCTATTAAACTTGGTGCGTCTAAAGAAAACAAATCTCTTCTTGCAGATGCTCTAATGTTTTCAGGTGATTACCAAAAAGCTGATAAAATATTCCAAGAATATATTAGCGAAGTTGATGAACCAAATGAAGAATTCTTGTTAAAAGCTATTCTACTTCAAAGTGTAATAGAGGACAAGAAAATATATTCACAAATAAGAAAACAAGAAGAAGCTGATAAAATAGCTGGAAATACTTCCTCTATTGACGATTTGGAAAGTGCTTTAGAAAAGGATTTGCTATCCAGCTTAGCTTGGTTTAATTTAGGAATATCAAAGAGAGATAATTTAGAATTTGAAGAAGCAACATTTTGCTTTGCAATGTGTGCTTGCATTAATTTATGGGATATTGAAGCTTGGACATTTTCTTTTTTGGCATTTTTAAATTCAGGAAAAAAAGGAAATCTTCTGATTGGCTCATTGATTTTAAAGACAGCCTATTTTCATAACCGAGATGAGTTTCTTATGAATTTGTATGGTGTTATAGAACAAAATGGTGGGCAAAACACTGAAATTATAAAGATGATTGACAATATCCTCACAAATGATAATAATGGACGTGAAAAAAGTGCTACTTTAAGAATTTTTGATGGAGAAGACTATAAAGAAATTGAAATAAAATAATAACTGGCTACCACAATGGCTATAAGTAATTACTTGTTCTCGCTACTTCTGAAAATCCTCTTGGATTTTCAGTCTGGTGAGTACTTGCAAAGTTAAGTGCTAAAACACACAAATACCCATAGCAGAAACCCTTAACCACCCTCACCAAACCCCTCCATCAACTCCTCCTGTATCGAAACACACTTATCCTTACTGTACCACGTTTGAATACGCTTATGTTTTTCTAGAATTGGCAAATCTTCTTTCATGAAATCGAGCATAATTTGCTGGCATGCTGCTGGTCGTGGTCCCCATTTAAAAAGATCTTCACCTTGCTCATTGCGAACAATTAATTTCGGAATGGATTTCCCTCCGTTGGTGAGGTAATCGTCAATCATGTTCTTTCCGTTGTCGCGCAACTCAATTTTAAAATCAATGTTCGGATTCTTCTCACTCAGTAGCGCAAGGACTGGAACGCTGTGAGCAGCATCTCCACACCATGGCTCGGTAATGACAATCCACTGTTGAGGTGTTTGAATAGCTTCGATTTTTTTCACCAATGCCTCGTTCAGAATATCAGCCTTCAACCAACGATTTGTGCGCGAAAGGTTCATTTTTACATAATTGAGGTATTCAGGATCATCGTAAGGATGTTCGGTATGCTTTCCTTCAAGAATGGCATCAAAAAGCGCCATGTATTCGTTCCAAGTCATGTGATAATTATTTACAATAAGACGAAGCTATGCCTGTTTCATTACGTGACAGCAACAAATAACCCTCGACTAATAAATCGACGGATAATTGCTTGGATCTGCTTCGTGCATAATTCCGTATGCCTTTTCGACAATGTCTTCAATATTTGGTTTCGAAAAGTAATCTCCATCAGTACCATACGCAGGTCGGTGATCTTTCGAACTCAACGTTTCTGGAGCAGAATCTAAATGGTAATATCCTTTTTGTTCCACTAAAACTTTATCGAGAATAAACGCCGTTGCTCCACTGCTCACATCTTCATCAACGATCAACAAACGGTTTGTTTTTTCGAGTGAATCTGCAATCATGTGATTGATATCAAATGGCAACAAGGTCTGCACATCGATTAGTTCGACAGAAATTCCTAATTCCAACAACTGTTGAGCAGCAACTTCACATAAATTGAATGTCGAACCGTAGGAAACAAGTGTAAGATCTGTTCCTTCCTTCACAATTTCTGGAATTCCAAGCGGTTCTCTGAACTCGCCAATGTTGGTAGGCATGCGTTCTTTTGTTCTGTATCCGTTCAATGGTTCAATAACCAATGCTGGTTCTTCAGCAACCATTAGCGTATTGTAGAATCCAGCCGCTTTCGTCATGTTTCTTGGAACGCAAACATGAATTCCACGAATGGAGTTGACAATCATTCCCATCGGAGAACCACTGTGCCAAATTCCTTCCAATCGGTGACCACGTGTACTGATAATCAACGGAGCTTTTTGTCCACCTTTTGTTCGGTACTGCACGGTCGCTAAATCATCTGACATGACTTGAATCGCGTACAGCAAGTAATCCAAATATTGTATTTCAGCGATTGGGCGTAAACCACGCATCGCCATTCCAATTCCTTGTCCAATGATCGTGCACTCGCGAATTCCAGTATCGTGAACGCGTTCCACGCCATAAATTTCTTGCACTCCTTCGAGTGTCTGATTTACACCACCAATTTTACCTGCATCTTCACCAAAAACGAGTGCTTGTGGATAATCAGCCAATAATTTCACGTAGTTTTCACGTAAAATCAAACGTCCATCTTCCATACGAACTTCGTTGTCGTAGGTTGGAGCGATAGGTGTTACTTTTAATGCTGATGTCTCCGTTTCATCGTACAAGTGAGAGCTGTAACGCTCGCTGTTGACTTCAATTTGTTCTTTAATCCACGCTGAAAGTTGTTGTTTGGAAGCAAGCGTTTCGTTCCGTGCGAATCGCAATGCCTTTCTAGCCGAACTTAAAATATCTTTTCGAATTGGATCCATTGCTTTCTCCAGTTCTTCTGCAATCTTTTTAATGAATGCACCGTTTGAGCTCTCGCTCGCTAGCGCATTAATCAACTGCACTGATTTTGCGTGATCTGCCTTTAAATCATTCAAGAACGCTGTCCAAGCTGCATTTTTTTGCTCACGAACAGATGCTTTTGATGCTTTTTCAATTTCTTCTAGTTCCGCTTCCGTTGCGAGCGTAAGGCCTTCAGCATCAAAGCTTAAAATCCACTCCTTGAATTTTGCAATACAGTCGAATTCAACTTCCCATTTCAAGCGTTCTTCGTCTTTGTAACGCTCATGAGAACCACTGGTCGAGTGACCTTGGGGCTGATTCACTTCTTTCACGTGAACTAAAACAGGTATGTGTTCTTCACGCGCCAATTTCACTGCCTTTTCGTAGGTTTCACACAAATGTGCATAATCCCACCCTTTGGTTATGAAAATCTCATAACCAGGCTTATCTTTTGTGCGCTGCATTCCTGCCAACGCCTCTGAAATACTATCTTTTGTCGTCTGGTGTTCACGTGGCACAGAAATTCCGTAACCGTCATCCCAAACTGACATTACCATTGGGACTTGTAACACACCAGCAGCGTTAATTGTCTCCCAAAACGGTCCTTCTGAGGTCGATGCGTCACCGATGGTTCCAAAAGCAACTTCATTTCCACCGTTCGTGAATTTTTGAAATTCCTTTAACTTGGCAAGCTCAGGATTCTGACGATATACTTTGGATGCATTTGCCAATCCTAACAAACGGGGCATTTGTCCCGCCGTTGGCGAAATATCTGCAGAACTATTTTTCTGCTCCATCAAGTTTTTCCATTGACCTTTTTCATCTAGATTTCTAGTTGAATAGTGTCCCCCCATTTGTCGACCAGCTGATTGCGGTTCTTGTGCGACATCCGTATGAGCATACAATCCAGCGAAATATTGTTGAACAGTAAGTTCTCCAATCGCCATCATAATTGTTTGATCGCGGTAGTATCCTGAGCGAAAATCTCCGTTTTGAAATTGTTTTGCCAAAGCGATTTGTGCCAGTTCTTTTCCATCTCCAAAAATTCCGAATTTGGCTTTACCAGTCAATACTTCACGTCGACCCAACAATGATGCTTCTCGAGATAACGTAGCGAGTTTATAATCCTCAATTACCTGAGCTTTGAAAGATTCGAAATCAACATTATTTTGAGTTTCTACGACTGATTCTTTTGCCATTTTATGTGTTTTTTTGGAAGTGCGAATATAGCGAATTTTAGCTCCATTTGAAAGTTATTTGCAATCAAAAATCGGTTGCACCATATAGTTTCACTATATTTGATTCAATGGGAATGAAGAAAGCCTACAAAAAATATGCACCTTATTTCGTTGATGTTTGGCAATACATTGTGATTATCATCATATTTATTCTAGCTGCAATTTTTATTCTTTAATTTTCGTTATCAGTTACTTACATAGTTAAAAAGTATGCATTTTATGAAATTACTCCTTACAGCTCTCAGCATTAGCTTAATGTTTGGTGCGATGGCGCAACTGAACATGGACTCCATCAGTCACGTAAACTATTTTACCCTGCACTCAACAATGATTAATGATGTCTGGGGTTACGAAGACGAATTGGGCAATGAATATGCTCTGGTTGGAACTGAGAACGGAACAAGTGTTGTCGATATATCTACACCGACCAATCCAGTTGAAGTTTTTTGGGAGCCAGGCATGCATTCAGTGTGGCGTGATTTAAAGACGTATGGAGATTATGCGTATATCACCACTGAAGCAATGAATGGGTTGCTAATAATAGATCTATCTCCCTTACCGGGCTCAACAGCATTGAACACCGCTTATTACACAGGTGGAGGTTCAGCATGGCACTCAGCGCACAATCTTTACATTGATGAGTTTGGTTATGCGTACATTTTTGGAGCGGACAGGGGAAATGGCGGTGTTATTATTTTAGATGTTGCCACAGATCCAATGAATCCAATTGAAGTAGGAACTTTTGACAACTGGTATGCACACGATGGTTTTGTTCAAAATAATATCATGTATCTGGCACATATTTTAGATGGGTTTATTAGCATTGTTGACGTTGCAGACAAGTCGAATCCAGTGCTTCTAGGTACCAAGACGACTCCGTCGACATTTAGTCACAATATTTGGGTGACAGCAGACGGTCAATATGCATTTACCACAGATGAGGTTTCAGGAGCGTATTTAGCCGCATACGATGTTTCCGATCCAACAGATATTATTGAGTTGGACAGGATTCAAAGCTCACCTGGCGCTGGTGTTATTCCACACAATACACACGTAATTGGAAATCATATTGTAACGAGTTATTATTCTGACGGTGTTGTCGTGCATGATGTAACACATCCTTACAACATGGTAGAAGTGGGGAACTACGATACTTATCCTGGGCAGACTACAAGTTATGATGGTTGCTGGGGTGCTTATCCCTATTTCACATCAGGAATTGTTCTAGCGACAGATCGTTCGGAGGGATTGTTTATTTTAAATCCAACCTATGTACAAGCGGCTTATTTAGAGGGGGTAGTGACAAATTCGGTAACAACTAATCCCTTGGATCAAGTCACCATCGAAATTGTTGGCGGAAATCAACTTGGAGGTACGAATAATACTGGATTTTATGCGACAGGCACTGTTGATGGTGGAACCTACGATGTCACCTATTCAAAAGTGGGATACTATACCCAAACGCTTTCGCTTGCTCTTGTAAATGGTGTGATCACAACGCAGGATATTCAGTTGGTACCAATTCCACCTTATTCTATTGATATTATTGTGCTTGAAGAAGGAACGGGAACTCCAATTGCAAATGCAGATGTTCGTCTACAACATCCCCTTTTGATACACGATGGAACCACAAATGGCATCGGTGAAGAAAACATGACGCTGTATTATGAAGACCTATACAACGTTCAAGTCGGTAAGTGGGGTTATATTACCAATTGCTTTTATCAAACAATAGATAACACAACGGGAAGTATCACAGTAACATTGCGTCCTGGGTATTATGACGATTTTTCGTTTGACTTTGGTTGGGCGGCTGTTGGAACCGCTGTAACTGGAATGTGGGAACGCGGTATTCCAAACGGAACGAGTTCAGGATCGGCACCGTCCGAAGATGTGACGAATGACTGTGGTGATTATGCATACGTAACAGGAAATTCAGACAATTTACACCCGAATGCAGACGATGTCAATTCGGGTACGGCACTATTAATTTCTCCTGTAATGGATTTGACAGGATATGCCGATCCTTATGTCAACTATACGCGCTGGTTTTACAATGAACATGGTCCAGCTGCGATAGATGATACATTAAGGGTGAGTGTATCGAATGGATCTCAAAACGTCGAGATTGACAAAATAGGCAAGGATCCAGCTACATTTTTTCTATGGATTCCTAAAAGCATACGTCTGAGTGATCACATCCCTATTACCAGTACAATGCAGTTTTTCTTTCATACGTCAGATCTAGCTCCAAATCCAAATATCACCGAAGCGGGAATTGATAAATTTTACATACTTGAGGAAGCTGAGTTATCTATTGATGAGCAAGAGGTTGCGTTCAAAGTATATCCGAATCCATTTGATCAAAATCTAATTATTGAAGGAGTTCAATCCGAAACTGCCTACCGTATTTTCTCTGCTGAAGGACAGTTAGTGCATCAAGGTACAGTCTCAGAAAACCAGAACGAAATTGAAACTTCTACATTTAAAAGCGGGATCTATTTCATGCATTTAAATGAGAAGGTGTTCAAAGTAATTAAAATGGATTAATGAGGAGGAGAGAATGTTAACTCTCATGGTTTAATTATATTTGTTCAAACAATTTCACAGATTTGGAAATAAAGTACGATATATCACTAGTAATCCCACTTTTCAATGAGGTAGAATCTCTTCCTGAATTGCACGAATGGATAGTGAAAGTGATGACTGAAAATAACTATTCGTATGAAATTCTGTTTATCGATGACGGAAGTAAGGATGGCTCATGGAAAGTTATTGAAGCACTGAATCAGAAAGATTCCAATGTGAAAGGGATAAAGTTCCAACGCAATTACGGAAAATCTGCAGCGCTGCAAAAAGGTTTTGAGGCAGTATCCGGTGCTGTTGTTGTCACGATGGATGCCGATTTACAAGATTCACCCGAAGAAATTCCTGAAATGTACCGCATGATCATGGAAAATGATTACGATTTGGTTTCTGGCTGGAAGAAAAGGAGATACGACCCCATTAGTAAAACAATACCCACGAAGCTATACAATTGGGCAGCGAGAAGAATTACAGGAATCTATCTGCATGACTTTAACTGTGGCTTAAAGGCGTACAAAGTTTCTGTCGTTAAGAGCATTGAGGTATATGGTGATATGCACCGTTACATTCCCGCATTGGCAAAATACGCTGGTTTTTCTAATATTGGAGAGAAAGTTGTTCAACATCAATCGCGTAAATACGGCACAACTAAATTTGGATTGAATCGCTTTGTAAACGGACCCTTAGACTTGTTGTCAGTGGCATTTATGGGGAAATTTGGCAAAAAGCCGATGCACTTTTTTGGAGCCATCGGAATGGTGATGTTTATTGTAGGTTTTGGCTTTGCATTCTATTTAGGAATAGATAAATTATTTATAGAAAAAACTGGACGTTTAATTGCGGATAGAACAGAGTTTTATATCGCAATTGCCGCAATGATTATGGGCGTTCAATTCTTTTTGGCAGGATTTATTGCAGAATTGATAGGACGTTCTTCTTCTCAACGCAATGTCTATCTTGTTGAAAAGACAATCGATGTCAATTAAGCACTGGAATATAGATCGTACATGGACGCTCTTCCTCGATCGGGATGGGGTAATCAATGTGCGTAAATTTGGTGGATACATCACAAACGTAGATGAGTTCGAGTTTTTGCCAAATGCGAAAGAAGCGATTGTTTCACTCTCCAATTTTTTCCAGTTAACAATTGTAGTGACCAATCAGCAAGGAATTGCAAAAGGTATCATGACAGACCGTAACGTTTTGGAAATCCATACTTATATGTGTGATCAAATTCAACTGGCAGGTGGTAAAATTGACAAATGCTATTTTGCACCGAACCGAAAAGGAGCTGAGAACGATATGAGAAAACCAACACCCATCATGGCTGAACTTGCGAAGATGCACTATCCGCAAATAGATTTTAATCGATGCGTGATGGTGGGTGATACCGATACAGATATTGAATTTGGCAGGAATCTTGGTATGAAGACCGTGCGAATTAAAACGGAAGAGCCAATTGGACTTGAGGCCGATTTAACAGTGGAAGGATTGAACGAATTAGCAGAAATCATCGAACTAGAGACAAGTCATTGAACATAAAACACATCTACATGAAATTTTTGAGTACTACATTTATTTTATTGTTTACCCTGAGCGCTTTTTCCCAATTAAACCAAGTCGATAGTAAAGGCAGAAAGCAGGGAGAATGGGCAAAAACGTACGAGGGAACACGCGTTTATGAGTTTAGAGGACAATTTAAAGACGACAAGCCAGTCGGAAAATTTACCTATTTCTATAAGTCATCCAAGGTAAAGGCAGTTATCAACCACGACGAGAACAGTACGCGTTCAGAAGCCTATTTTTACCATGAAAATGGCGCATTAATGAGTTATGGAATTTACAGAAATCAAGTCAAAGACAGCGTTTGGGTGAATTTTGGACCTTCACAACGCTTGAGCAATACAGAGACCTACGTAAATGGAAAACTGAATGGTAAGAAGGTAATCTATTACATTTCAGAAGATCTCAATAACAAATCACAGTTGCCGTCGGTCGTTTCGTATTACACAAATGATTCTTTACATGGGGATTATACTGAATATTTTGAAGATCAACGCATAAAAGTAAAAGGACAGTACCACATGAATACCAAGGATGGATTGTGGACACATTACCATGTGACAGGTAAACCGATGATGGTTATTCGCTATAAAAAGGGCGTAAAACATGGCTGGGCAACAGGTCACGATGATACTGGAAAGGAAATAGGAAAGAAATATTTTTATTACGGTCGTCATTTAGAAGGTAAGCAATTGACGGAGAAAATGCGTCAATTAAAGGAATTGGGCATCAATCCAAATGAATAATTCGGTAGTGGATAAATAGGTTATCGAGCATCGGACATTGAGCTGGCTCTGCTGAGCCCGTCGAAGTATGTCGAAATAGTCGAGATAAACCTTTTATTTCGTATTTTCGTCATGTAAATGATGAAGACACTATCTAAATATACAATTCTCACCAGTATCATTCTACTTGTGCTTTTCGCATGTAAAAAGTCGGAGCCAACGCCGTCGTTCCATTATGAGTACTTCGGAATGCAGGAAGGTCGCTACGTAATTTACAATGTTGTTGAAATTGACCACGACGACCAGTTCGAAATACACGACACGTCGTACTATCAGTTAAAAACACTTTGGGATCAGCCTTACATCGATAACGAGGGAAGAAGAGCTAGCGAATTCCATCGCTTTATACGTAGTAACGACAGCGAGGAATGGACACTTATCGATGTGTGGACAGGAATTATTGTAGATGCCCGTCGCGCTGAGATGATCGAAGAAAATCAACGCAAGGTTAAACTGGTATTTGCACCTACCTCTCAAAAAGTATGGGATGCCAATGCTTACAATATGTTAGGTGAACAAGAATGCTATTACGAAGACATTCATAAAAGCACAACTGTTGGTGGGAATCATTTTGATTCAACTTTAATTGTAGAATATGCCGATCAAAGTAATCTGGTGGATGATATCCGGATTTATGAAAAGTACGCCAAAGGTGTAGGCATGATCGAGTGGTTTTACAAGAAGAACAATTATCAAGGAGCACCAGAAGTGGATTTCGGTAAAGAAATCTATTATACTTTTGTGAGCACGGGAGTAGAATAACTACTTCCTAATTTTAAATCATCAATACACGCGTTTGCTATGAAGATTGCCATGCTGTCCACTTTTTATCCGTTTCGAGGTGGAATTGCGCAATTCAATGGGCTTGTTTTTCGTGAATTGGAAAAAGAACACGAAGTAAAGGCATTCAATTTCAAACGGCAGTATCCTAACTTTTTGTTTCCAGGAGAAACACAGTATGTAACAGCCGAGGATAAAGCCGATGCAATTCCGACAATTGACTGCTTAGATTCTGTCAATCCTTTGTCCTATCTGTCCACAGCAAAGAAAATCAAGAAGTTCAATCCTGACATTCTTATTACGCGTTACTGGATGACCTTTTTCGCACCATCGCTGGGAGCAGTGACCAAACGGATGCCCAAGCATACAAAGCGCATCAGTATTTTGGACAACGTTATTCCACACGAAAAGCGTTTTTTTGATACGCCCGCAAATCGCTTTTTCCTCAAACACAACGATGGTTTTGTCGTGATGAGTGACACTGTTCTTGCAGATTTACTCTCCATTCGACCAGATGCGAAGTATTTGCGCATTAATCACCCCGTATACAACCAGTTTGGCGAATCCATGCAACGTGCAGATGCCCTGAAAGAATTGAACTTGGATCCATCCAAGAAATATTTGCTGTTTTTCGGTTTTATTCGCGATTACAAAGGATTGGACTTGTTGATTGAAGCGTTAATGTATTTGGATGAAAGTTATCACCTCATTGTCGCGGGCGAAGTCTATGGCTCCTTTGAGAAATACGAAAAACAAATCAACCAGCTCCAGTTGAAAGAACGTATTCATTTGTTTAATCAATACATTTCAGACGATAAAGTAAGTGCATTTTTCTCAGCATCTGATGTATGTGTTTTGCCGTACAAAGGTGCTACGCAAAGTGGGATCACTGCCATCTCACATCATTTCGAACTGCCTATTATTGCCACAGATGTCGGTGGGTTGAAAGAGACAACACGACATGGTGAAACAGGCTTAATCGTTGAGAAACCCGAAAGCAAATTAATCGCAGCGAGTATTTCGACGTATTATGAAAATAATTACAAAGAATCGTTCAGTCAAACAATAGCTCAGGAGAAACAAGAAAATTCATGGGAAAACTTCACCAAAAAACTCATAGAATTTTCTAAGACGATTTGATCTCTATTTGTTCAACGAAGGGCGTTTTAGCTCTCGTTAGTGTTCTGTAAATCAATAGTTAAACAGAGCGCTTTTAATTTCTAAACAAATACAACACTTTATAATTGACTTTAATAAAGGTAAAACCTATATTTGCAGGCTTAAATATTTAACAAACTAATTTACGAAAATGCGTAATAAAGGATTTTTTTGGTTTATAACGATTTTGTTGACCGTTATTTGTGTGTATCAACTATCGTTTACATGGGTTTCTAACAATGTAGAGAAGAAGGCTGAAAAGGAGGCTAATGCTCTTGTTGCTGAACTAAAAGCGGAAGCGCTAAAAACGGACAGCATTGGTTATTTGCCAAATGGAACAGATGTTCATTTTGGTGATGCCGAAGCGGAGGAATTAGCAAAGTCTGCATTCATTAACCAACTTTTAAAGGAAAAAGCTGAAACTCCGGTATACCCAATATTCGGTTCAACATTTAAAGATGTAAAGAAACGAAGTTTAGCCTTTGGTCTGGATCTCATAGGTGGTATGAGTGTTAAACTTGAGGTTTCTGTTCCAGATTTGGTGGAGAACTATGTGCGAAACACAAGAGATTTACAATTCAGAAAAGCATTTGAAGCAGCTCAAGAAGAATACGGAACGCGTGGTGGTGATTTCATCGAAATTTTCGCAGCGAAACACAAGCAGTTGAATAAGGGTACAGCACTGGTTCGTTTGTTCGCAATTTCAGAAATTGATGAGTTGGGAACCAATTCTACAGATGCTGAGGTAATCGCTTTCTTGAAAGATAAAGAAGCTTCATCCATGGATGGAGTAGAAGAAATTATGAGTCGTCGTATCAACCAATTTGGTGTGGCGCAACCTAATATTCAGAAAGATCCAGTAAACAATAGATTGTATATTGAATTGCCAGGGGTGCAAGATGAAGTGACTGTTGCTGAAAAACTAGTAGCGACTGCAAATCTTCAATTCTTTGAAACATACGATATGCAGATGATTGGTGCGCAGTGGCAACAGGCAACTGTACTTTCTCGCTCTGAACCAATTGAATTGGATGAAATCGAATTAGAAGAAGATACAACAGATACAACAAATGTAGCGGCTGATGCAATTGATACGAACAAAGTAGAAGACGAAGCAGAATCTTTGACTGACCTTGCTTCTTTGGATGGCGGATCGAACAAAGGTTTGGGTGACTTGATGAAAAATGCTGGAATGTTTGCGGTTGGATATTGTGCTCCTGAAAACGTTGGTGCGGTAGATAAATTGATTAAGCGTGCTGATATTCTTGCTTTGTTCCCAGATGATTTAAAATTCATGTGGGGTGCAGATTTGGAAACAGTGAACCTAGATTCAAAAGAATTAGGGATGTTCCTATATGCGGTTCGAATTCCTGAAACAGGAAAAGCGAGAGTTGGTGGGAAGGACATTAAATCAGCTTCAACAGGTTACGATTCACAAGATGGAAAAATAACTGTTGATCTTCAAATGACCGAAGAGGGAAGTGATAAATGGGCACAAATGACCCAAGACAACATTGAGCGAGTGGTAGCGATTACGATGGATAATGTCGTATACAGCGCTCCTCGAGTAAATGGTGCTATCACAGGTGGAAGAACCCAAATTTCAGGAAGTTTCTCAATTAATGAAGCAAAAGATTTAGCAGGATTATTAAACGGTGGAGCACTACCAGCACCATGTGTGATTAAAGAACAAACAAAGGTAGGTCCAACAATTGGAGCTGAGAACGCAAGTTCTGGTCTGATGTCCTTTGGTCTAGCTTTGATTTTGGTGTTCGTTTACATGATTTTCTACTACGGAAAAGCCGGTATTGTTGCTGACATCGCTTTGATAGCAAACATTTTATTCATCTTCGGATCACTTGCTTCTTTTGGAGCGGTACTTACACTTGCAGGTATTGCTGGTATCGTCTTAACAATTGGTATGGCCGTGGATGCGAACGTACTTATCTTTGAGCGTGTCCGTGAAGAACAGACAGCAGGGAAGGATTTGAAATCAGCGATCGATACTGGTTTCCAAAAAGCACTTTCTTCTATTATTGATGCGAACGTTACAACATTGTTGGTTGCAATCATTTTGAAGTCTTTTGGTTCGGGACCTATCGAGTCTTTCGCAACGACATTAATCATTGGTATTTTTACTTCATTGTTCTCTGCACTTGTAATTACACGTTTGTGTATGCTTTGGTGGATGAAGAAAGGAAACCCAATTACTTTTGAAACAAAACTAACTAAGGGTGCATTCAAAAACTTTAGCTTTAGATTTGTTGAGAAGCGTAAAATCTTTTATGTTGTTTCTGGACTTCTTGTTGCTGGATCATTAGCGGCGGTTTTCACGAAAGGACTAAACCCAAGTGTTGAGTTCTCAGGAGGACGTACTTACGGCGTGAAATTTGAAAAATCTGTAGGTGATCATTTGGATTATGTGCGTGAGAACTTAACAAAAGTGTTTGTAGAAGAAAATGGTAAAATTGCCTCGGTTGAACTAAAAACCAAGACAAACAACTACTTCTTGGATATCACAACGAACTACATGCTAGCTAGTGAAAATGCAAATGAGCTGGTGAAGGAGAAATTACAAGAAGGTCTAACAAATGCAAGTGATAAAGTAGGAGCGTTTGAGATTCAAGAATCACGTAGCGTTTCTGCAACTGTATCTGAGGAGTTGATTTCCTCTTCAACTACTGCAATCTTAGTTTCGTTGTTGATGATTTTCGCCTATATTTTGATACGTTTCGGTAAATGGCAATATTCGACAGGTGCAATTATCGCCATGTTGCATGACGTTGTCCTTATACTCGGAGTCTTTGCAGCTTTCCACGGAATCCTGCCTTTCAACATGGATATTGATCAAGCATTCGTTGCTGCAATTCTTACGGTAATTGGTTATTCAATCAATGATACGGTGGTTGTATTTGACAGAATTCGTGAGAACTTATCTATCTATAAAGGTTCTAATCAAAACGAGCAGATTAATACGTCACTGAATTCAACACTGTCGAGAACAATCAACACGTCGATGACAACCTTCATCGTGTTGTTAATTATCTTCGTGTTTGGTGGAGCGGCTATTAAAGGCTTTATTTTCGCCTTGATGGTGGGTGTGATCGTAGGTACATATTCTTCGCTTTGTATTGCAACCCCACTTTTGATTGATTTCTCTAAAAAGAACTTAATTGAAGATGCGAAGCGAGCTGCTGAAAAAGCAGAAGCAGAAGCAGCGGCGGCAGCACAGGCTGCAGCAGATGGTGCTCAAGCATAATAAAAATCTTATTAAATTGACAGGCTGGTTCTTTTTGAACTAGCCTGTTTTTTTTGCCAATACCTTGATAGATTGGATTCTAAAATTAGTATTCCTTGAAAAAGTGCATAAAAACATTTGTGTTATAAGATTTTCTGAGTAATTTCAGAAAATTAACATTTGGTTAAACACAATGAGATACATGCTTATTTTCTATTTTATGAATGAAACGTGAGTTGAGTTACTCCCCTGCAAATCAAACTAGGATATAAAACTAAACTCAAAATCATGACTAAATTAAACGCATTACTCGTTACCTTTTTATTATTTATTGGATCTTCGTCAATTGCCCAAACTGTGCACGAATGGTACCAGGACGGCATCGTTATCTTCCAATTGAAAACTACTTCAAATTATTCCATTCCATCAAAGAACAAAGCGGTGGAAATCAAAAATGTTGACTTCTTAAATGCAATTCAAGCGAAATATGGCATTTATGAATTAACGCAACTTCACCCCAACGATCGGGATGAACTACTTAGAAATACCTATCAAATCAAGTTCGATGAGATGGATCAAGTCGATGATCTTATCAAGTATATTGCTTCTGTTCCTCACATTGAATATGCGGAACGAAAAGAACTTCACAAGCATTTCCTTACTCCAAATGATTTAGGTGCAAACAGCAGTACTGGAACCGGTATGTGGCATTTGTATAAAATGAATGCGCAACAAGCATGGGATTTATCAACTGGAAGTGCGAATGTGGTTGTTGCAGTCACCGACAATGCCATTTTGATGACGCATCAAGATTTGGTTAACAAATTGGTTCCTGGATACGATGCACCCACAGGTGGTACAAACACCAATCCATGTGGATCCAACGATGGAAATCACGGTACGCACGTATCGGGAACAGTTGGCGCAGAAACCAATAATGCTATTGGAGTTTCTTCTATCGGGTTTAATATCAGTGTGATGCCTATTAAAATTGGAAATTGCAACGGCCAACTGACACATGGATATGAAGGAATTAACTGGGCGGCAAATAACGGCGCCGATGTCATCAACATGTCCTGGGGAGGTGGTGGATTTTCCACGTACGGACAAAATGTTTGTAATGCAGCATTTAATGCTGGTGCAATTTTGGTCGCAGCAGCGGGGAACGATGGAACAAGTCAACAATTTTATCCAGCTGCCTACAACAATGTAATTGCGGTGGCAAGTACAACTACAAACGATGCAAAATCTGGATTTTCTCAATACGGACCTTGGATTTCCGTCTCTGCACCAGGATCGGCAATTCGCAGTACATGGGCGTCAAGTAATTCAGCGTATAATAGAATTCAAGGGACTTCAATGGCGTCTCCGAATGTAGCAGGATTGGTTGGATTGATGAAATCTCATGTTCCCACTGCTTCTAATGCCGACATAATAAACTGCTTGCTGAGCTCGGCCGCAAATATTGATGGGGTGAACGGTAGTTACATCGGGCAGTTGGGATCAGGTAGGATAGATGCATTCGCCGCTTTGCAATGTATTGGACTTTTTAATGTGGCAAACGATGCGGGTATTATTGCGATAAACGAACCTACAACAGTTGTTTGTGGTGGATCATTCACGCCGCAACTAGTGTTACGTAATTTTGGAAGCAACAACCTCACAAGTGCCACAATTCACTATCAATGGAATGGTGCACCTGCTACTTTGGCATGGACAGGAAATTTGGCTTCGGGACAAACAACACTAGTTAATTTACCACTACAATCGGGAGGCGCAGGAAATTACACCTTTTCAGCATACACCTCACTACCAAATGGGGTAACCGATGAAAACTCTGGAAATGATTTATCTACCGTTGCTTTTACATTGGATCCAAATGGACAGTTTATTGACTTGACCATTGTAACAGATTGTTATGGAGATGAGACAACGTGGACGATCACAGATGATTTAGGGACTGTTATACATTCAGGGGGAACCTATACGAATGTAACAAATGGAGAAACGCATGAGTACAACTTATGTCTTCCTGAAGGATGTTATGATTTCAATATTTTTGATTCTTACGGAGATGGTATGAATGGAAGCCAGTGGGGTGGCTGTGGAATAAATGGTAATTATTTTCTCACCAATGAAAGTGGTATTACTTTGGTTCAAATGACAGCACCTAATGGAGCTTTTGGATATGGAACTTCACACAGTTTTTGCGTAATTGCAGCGACTGTACTAAATGATGCCGGAATTTCAGACATTATCTCCCCAGAAGGGATTGTTTGCGCATCAACTGTAAACCCAGTTGTAGAACTTCGCAATTATGGTTCTAACCCATTGACATCAGCTACAATTAATTACCAAACAACTGGTGGTGTTCAAGTGTTCAATTGGACGGGGAATCTAGCTTCTGGACAGTCGACCAATGTTGCGTTGCCATCAATTGCTGTAGCGCAAGGATTAGTTACGCTTACTGCGTACACAACAAATCCAAATGGTACTGCAGACGACAACAGTGCAAATGATCAAGACCAGCGTGCCTTTAATGTCCTAACAGGGACTGGATTACCGTTACCGTTTACTGAAACGTTTGAAAATTCGCCATTTACCAATGGAACTTGGACGATTGATAACCCTGATGGAGAAGTGACTTGGGCAATCGCGACCATTGCTGGAACCGCTCCAGGGAACAAGGCTGCGAAGATGGATTTTTACAATTATGCGCAGGCAGCTAGACGTGATGGGATGATATCACCAAAGATCAATTTAGCAGGTTATTCATCGGTTGATATGACGTTTGAGCATGCCTACAGACGTTTTGATCAAACAGCTTCAGATTCATTGATTATTTATGTTTCAACAGATTGTGGGCTGAATTATACCCGTGTTTTTGCAGCAGGGGAGAATGGAACAGGAACGTTTGCGACAGCGACAACCACAAACATTGCATTTACACCAGCCAATTCCAATGAATGGTGTATGGGAACAGTGGGATCGGATTGTTTTGCCGTCAACTTAGACGCTTTTATTGGACAACAAGTCCTGATAAAGTTTGAAGGATTCAATGCGGGGACGGTTGGAAATAATTTGTACATCGATAATATAAACATCACTGGTGTTTCATCATCCGCTCCTCCAATTCCAGCGTTTACAGAAAGTAGTCAAGCGGTATGTGAAGGAGCAACTGTGAATTTCACGGATCAATCCACAGCAAACATTACCAGTTGGAACTGGTCTTTCCCTGGTGGAACTCCTGCCACATCAACGGCACAGAATCCAGTGGTGACCTACGCAACGGCTGGAACATACAATGTAACGCTTGAAGTGACAAATCCAACTGGCACAGAAGTAATTACTTCAACCAATCACATCACTGTATCTGGATTCCCAGTTGTTCCAGTCATTACGCAAAGCGGCAATGTACTTTCTATAACGAATCCAGGAGGTGGAACAATCCAGTGGTATTTGAACGGAACTAGTATTCCTGGAGCAGTTGGTGTAAATCATACAATGACAAGTTCTGGGAATTATACGGTTGCCGTTACGAACGCTGCAGGTTGTTCATCGACATCTAGTCAATTCAGTGGTGAATTGGACACTTCAGGACTTGATGAGAACAACGTTGACATCGTCTACAATCTTTACCCAAATCCTACGAGTGGTTCGTTTGTAGTGGAGCTTGTTGGAGTATCAACTTCGTCCATAAATATTCGCTTATTGGATGTTGTTGGAAAAGAGATCCAATTCCACAAGGTATTTATCACTTCAGAGACAATGGAGTTGACATTTGATTTGTCCGAACAGGCAGATGGAATTTATTACGTGGTACTGGAAACAGAACGCGGGATACTCAATAAGAAAGTAGTTGTTCAACGATAAGAAGAAAGTAGTGTAAAAAAAGCGCCGTTTTCAAAGTAAAACGGCGCTTTTTTTGGTGTTTATAATTTATTTTGGGAGTGAGTGGTAGATGTAGCCTAACGGTTTGCTGCCAGGCGCCGTGCCAAGTTTTAAATAAGTCTTAGTTTCGAAGATAGTACTTTTTCTTTCAAATTTATCTTTGTTTCGGAGCAAGATCTTGGGCTGACCCTTGAGGCGCTGTTATGTACATTTATTCAAAGCAATCTGACTCGCTATTACTTAGCAAGGTTCTTTTCGAAGAGCCATCTTTTACGAGCCATTTAGCACAATATGTTCCTGCTCCATCAGAAAACCACCCGTAAATAAGGATTCGGTCACTTTCTGATTCAACTTGAAAATGTCTTTCGGTAATGGTTTTGGAAAACACTGGGTTGAACATTTGGGTCACATCAAGATTTATACTCTCGCCATTGTGTATTACAACTATTTCTTCAAGTACATACTTTGGTAATTCCAATCCCATATCCGTTCCGAACCACTCCTTTTCATCTATTTTACATACATAAGGTGTATCGTCAAAATAACAAGTGTCAATAGTGTGTATGTCCAAATAAAACTCTTCAATTGAGACATATAATTCAATTTCATGATCAAAGTGCAGGACATTTTGTGCCTCGGTTTTACAGGCAATGGTTAATAACACTATGGCGAGTATACTTTTCATTGTACATAACGTTTTGCGCCTATGCGATCGGCACAATCTTTAAATTAAATAGTTTTCTAAATGTAAGAATAGTTTGGTTCAAATTAAACGTTTCAACGATCCCGAAAGCTTTCGGGATGGGTTGGCGCTCGTATGTTTGTAAAGTTGTTCAGTTAAAGATAAAAATATACATTAATAGTTTGTAAACAAAACCAAGATAGAAGGGATGAGGAGGCTGGCATTATTCATTTTGTTTCACAAATTCCTCAGCAGTTAAAACTGGAATTCTTGCGTGTTTAAAGTCTTTCAAATTTCTTGTAATAAGGACTTTGATTCCATTTTCAATTGCACAATAGTATTGTATTGCGTCCTCAAAATCCCCAAAATCTGAATTCAAGGCCAATTCAATTACCTTATCATCAACGGGCAGAACTTTTACTAAAACTTTAAATCTTGATAATATTTTTCTTGCTTCTGTTGCAGACTTTTGCTTTGATAATATATAATTTAAATTCCCGAAACATAATGAAGAAACACAAATGGTTAATTCCTGTTTGTCAGCATGGGTAAATAATTTTGCTGAATATTTATAAAATGGCTCTCTTTTCGCTAAAAGGTCAAAAATGACATCTGTGTCTACGAATATATTTTCTGTCATTTGTATTTTTTAGTTAGATAGTTTGCATAGTCATCTTTGTCATCATATTTTTTTGGCAATTCAATAACACCTGATAAACTTTCAACCAGTGGCGATATTTTGTCTTTTGATGAACTTTCTTTTGTAAGCAACTGTAAATAGCTTTCGATTAGTTTAGAAAGGCTAATTTTCTTGGATTCAGCATAATCTTTTGCACGATTTATTATCTCTTTATCCAGTTTAAGTGTCAATTTTGTGTCCATAGCTTTTTATTTATACGTACAAATATATTAATTAAATACGTATAATGCAAATGAAAGTGTTTTTTTGTGCACTACAGCTTGCCTCTAACGGTTCTAGGCTACGCTTTCGTGCCGTTTCTCGAATATAGGGAATTTACGGCATGAAGTGTAGGTTGTGTTATAGATAGACGATTTTCACTTAACTCGGTACACTTTCTTCGTTGTACCGTCACTATACACGTAGATCAGGAGTGTATTTGGTTTATCCTCTGTTTCTCTGCCTATTGTGTCCACTATTTTAATAAGCGATTTACTATTCGATGGCTCAATCTGATTTATTGAAGCGTAACCGTCCGAATTGGTCTTAACAACCCAAGCATTGTAGTGGTCATAAAGGACTGAAGTATTACCAAAAGTCCTAGTGCTTCCACAAAATATAAGTCCTTGGTCTAGAGTTGATTTAATTTGGGATGCTATTTCATTTTCGTACCCTCCATATTGTCTAGACCATATAGTATCACCGTTAGTGTCAAGCATGAGCATCCAGGCGTCATTTTCAGAGCTGGAGTTTTCCTTATAACCAACCACAACTATATTACCATTGTCTATTTCAATAACTGACATACCGCACTCTCTTTTACCTTGATTTCCATAGTATTTCGTCCATAACGTATCTCCAACTGAATTGAATCTTGTAATAAACAAATCGAACTCACCTGAATCATAGGTCGAGCCAGTAGTCAAAATACCGTTGTCACTTGTTAGTGTTGAACTATAAGGTAAGTGTGTATGTCCTTGATCAACTATTGAATTGACAATTATGTTTCCCAATGAATCAATCTTATACATTCCTTGTTTAATGTAGCCACTGTTGTTAAAGTACTTCGGAAAATAAATATTGCCCAATAAATCAGTATCCAAGGATATAGTTTCGCTATTCCCGTAATCATTCGTCCATAATGTATCTCCGCTTGAATTGCAACAAACAATTCGGTCGCCCATTGCTAGAATAATCTGATTGTTAACAGATTCTTTAACTGCACGGATCTTCTGATTTGAAACTCCAGAGTATGTTTTAGACCAAAGTGAATCTCCGAAAGTATCAAGTTTCAATAAATATCCAGTACCTGCAAAGGAACCTGCTCCAAGTAAATAGTTACCATCATCGGTTTTAGTAATAGCGTACCCTTCTTCCTCTTCACCGAAGTTATATTCTTTGGACCAAACAAGATTGCCAGTTAAGTCTATTTTAACCACCAAGATGTCGCCAGATACACCCTGAATATCATTAGCAGCTCCAGTTACTATGTAACCATCATCATGGGCTTCAATTATACTTGACCCTCCTTCGGAGACAGTTTCACTTCCATAGGTAAATGTCCATTGACAATTAGCCCGTTGAACGCAGAGAAGTAACGCGAGTAATAGTAATTGTTTCATAATCACTAAATTATACTAATAATAGCGAATAGTACATCCAGTGAATCAATGAAAATAGCAGGTGAATCAATAAGACATAATGGAAACATGCCCATGGCCGTAATATGGGTATCAAGCTTTGGTCAGAACTCTGAAACTCAGTGAACAGTAGTAGTATGTTAAGTGCATTTTTCATTATCTATAACGTTTCGCAGCTACAAGAAGTTGGCGATTTTTTACCGAAATGCTTTTGCTGAGAAGAATTTTTCATTTACCACAAATGTTTCTGCGGAGCACTGAACCGCCAATTTCTTGTAGGTGCTGTTATGGGCTGGTTGTGTGTCCTGCGTTACCACAGGGTACAAAGATACTTAGTTCTTTGAAATGGTAACACAACTTTATCGAAGATGATAGGCTTTAGGAGAAGTCAGAAACGAGCTGTACCCCAAAGAAAACGGGCAAACACAGAGGACTCACGCAAGACGGAACCTAAAGAATTGGACTATCGGAAAAGACGTACAGGCGTATTTTTCAAACCGCCTTGTGGTGCTGCATTTTCACGGTGTGGTATTGAGCGACAAGGTCAAAACAAGTTCATACTCGGTTGTAGGAGTAGTGATTGTATGGTGTGGATACAGGAGTTGAACGAGAGTGAACCCTTATGGACGTGTCGAAAATAACTTTTACTGTGCCAAAATCAAAGGGGAGAGCGACCCTGCGAGACAGAGTGTAGCGGAGACCTGTTTATTGGCTACACGGCACACGGCATTAAGAGGGCAAGACCTGTATTCGGGCTTCGATAAGGAACAGGAGAAGCAGGGTAGGAGATGATAAGCAAAAATGCCAAGAATCCGAATGGAAAAGGCAGAAAGTAGCGAAGCTCCTACGCTGTGGCGGATGAAGTCGTAGTAGCGAACATACCCAAGAAAGCAGGAGTAATGCCCCTGCGAGCGAAGGACTTCACATAGTGAGTATTGGTAAGGTATTACAAGTCGCAAGACGATGATTTTGCTTATCAGACACAACCGCAAGGTTGCACTATGAAGAGCCGTATGAATCGAGAGGTTCACGTACGGTTCTGCGAGAGGCTTAGGGGTGAAATTCCCCTTTGCCTACTCGACTTCTGTCTTTATACACAGTTATGCCAAGTCGTTCTGTCTTGTGAGCCTCTTCTAATTCTGAAATGTCCTTGTCCGTCAAAGTCAACAATCAGATAATTTCCTCTTTGCCAAAATCCTTTTGCCTTGTCTAATACATTAATCCAATTTTTATTTAAAAGAGGTTCGTATGTGTTTGGTGTTGGATGATTTACCGCTGTAAATTCATGTTTATTTGTATCAAGAACAGCGGTATTCCAGTTATTTATTTGGTAGCTACCTACTGAAATTGCATACTTTAAACCAACAGCAATGGAATTTTGTAGATTTCTATTCGATTGGTTCACATACCATACCATCCTTGTTGCATCGTATATGCTTGCGCCTCGAGTTACAGCATTATGTATTGGAAATAAAAATACATTCTCAATCGCATCGTTAGGATTTACAAACTCAGCCGCTAAAGCAATTACCTCATCTGATGAAAGTTTGGTTGAACGGGGAGGGGTAATTTCGTTTAGGGTATCACCATTTTGAGATTCTAATAGTGCGTCATAAATAGCAGCTTCTACGAAATCTGCCGTTAATGTTTCAGCCGGGAGCTTATACGCAAGTATTATCCATTCAACATCTTCTTCATGTTTCCAAATGTCAAGAATTCTTAGTGTCTTGCTACTTATATTTTGAAGATTGACGGCTTGTCTAACTATGGCATCGGCTTCATTAAAATGGTCGAAAACTCTATTGCCTGTTCCTTGACCCACATAAAATATTTTTCGGTCACGAGGGTCACGTAAAGCATAAATGTATTTACCTAATCTCTCTATTTGTAGAGGGTCAAACTGCCTAATATTATTCATAATATAGATATTAAAAATCGGGGAGCTAAACTCCCCGATTTAATTTAGTCTCTAGTTGAATTACCAGTGTATGAACCTTTGAAATCGTAGTAATATACTGTGCTTCCATCTTTAACTAGGATGTTAGAACCAGTTACATTTTTTATTGTGCGCCCACTGCTTAAAGAAATTTTTTATAAATCACATAAAAACAGAGTGTAATGCGTTTTTATATCCAGCTTTATGGCTTATTTATTACGCAGGATGCCTTTTTTCTTCCATCTGTATTTTGTGCATTTTATGTTTTTGGATCCATGGGTTTTTGCAAGGACATGTTTCGAAAAAACGGCCAAGGGCGTGCGCAATGGACAGACAAGGTTTATGCTTTTTTCTCGCTTGCTTCAATCAATTTCATCATAAACTGAAGCACTTGTTCGAAGCTGTGGAATTTTTTTTCATTCAGCAATGGCCCATAGTGATAATAGCTCAGGATGCCATTATCTAAACGAATGGAGGAAGCAAGGTCATCTTTAATGGATTTCAGTGCTTCTTGCAAAGATTGATTGAAAAAGAGCCGGAATGTTGGTTCATCTTCCGCTTTGATGTCAAATTTCTTATCAAATTCGGCATCACCAAATTCAATGCCTTTCATGCCCAGCAGCTTTCCAGTTTTGGTGAAAATATGTTCTTTTCCAATTTTGAAATTAGAAGGGAATTGAACATTTTCGAAAACGGCGTAAGTATAAATCTGTCGGCTGTTTCCGGAGCCTACCATTTCCTCGTACACCGCAAAGGGATAACCACGCCAATGCCCTTGCACCGTGTTGAGTGCCGCCATGGCAAATTTATCTGCGCGATGCTGTAAGTTGTATTTATTGGCCCATTCTGCGTAGAATACATGCTTGCGTTTGTTCAATTTTTTATGACGCTGCACCAGCCAAACAATCAAACCGATCAATATTCCCAAACCTAAAAGAATCGCTAAAAGGGGAGCAACATGTTCCATGATGGTCTTTTGTATGCATTTGCGGGTTCTAAAAATTGATTTTTCATATTTCAGCCCTGATGATTATGCAGAACCCATGAGCAAGATTACCAAAGCAGTACAAATGTACAATTTTATTTGGTTATACTAAATTTTTAATGGGTTAAATTTACGAAAAAAAATAGGCACAAATGGAATTTGTAGATTTTTTACGCGATATGTTAGGTGTAACAGAAGATTTTGCGATTACCAAAATAGAGAAAGACGAAACTTCAAAAGTTATCCGTATTCATCTTCACTATTTGAATACGCATTATAAGAGTCATAAGCTCTACGATCACGCTCCTGAGCGAGAATGGCAACATTTAAACTGGTTTGATTACCGTTGTTACTTGGTTTGTTCGCTGCCTCGTTACATTGCAGAAGATGGCAAGCCCAAGGTTATCGACATCAATTTTGCACCAAAATCAAAAGGATACACGCATTTATTTGCAGAGAAAATCATTGAAGCTTTACAGCAAGTAAAAGTTCAAAGTACGGTTGCAGAACTGTTCCATACCACACCATATATTGTCCGCAGCATAATGGAGAAGGCTGTGGAATACGGATTATCTCAAAGAAGAGAAATTGATGATTTGCAGTACATCAGTTTAGATGAAAAAGCCTATGCCCGAGGGCATAAATACGCTACAATACTCATAGACAGCCAAAAGATTATGTAGTGGAAATGACCGAAGGCAGGAAAGAAAAGAATGTAAAATCTTTGTTTTTCAGTCTGAACAGCAGTGAAAAACACCCAAGCATCAAGCGTGTAAATATGGATATGTGGAAGCCTTATATGAACGCCATATCGGAAATAGCTCCACAAGCAACTATCGTTCACGATAAGTTTCATCTGTTCAAAAAACTATCCGAAGCCATTGACAAAACCAGAAGAAAAGAAGTTAAAGAAAATGAGATACTTAAAGGGCATAGATATACCGTTTTAAAGAACCGAGAAAATCGTACTGAACAGCAACAAAGAGATTTTGAATTGATGCTTGAAGACAATTTATTGACCGCAAAAGCTTGGCAGATAAGGGAAAACTTCAAATACCTGTTTACCTTCGGTGAGAACGCAAGCTCAGCTCAAATAACACGAGATATAGAGAGACATTACAAACTATGGAAAGAAGATGCATTAAAACACTCCATAAAAGCCATAAATGATGTAATAGCTACTTTTGACAGGCATTTAAAAGGAATCATCAATGCTATTGAAAGTCGGACTTCAAGTGCAAAACACGAAAACCTGAACGGTAAAATACAAGCAGTAATGGCTAAAGCAAGAGGATTTAGAAACTTTGACCGATTTAGAATTAACGCCCTTTTTTATTTTGGAAAACTAAATCTAATTCCATTGAAATTTTAGTAATGCCAGAAATAGAATAACCCGTGTAGCTACCTTTGCTATCATATATGTATGCTGTTGAACCATCTTTAACAACAGCATATTTACTATTGTAACCAACTATCTCTCTGCCACCACTTAAAGAAATAGAATACCCAGAGTAGCTACCTTGGTCATTGTATATGTAAGCAGTAGAACCTTGATTCTTGATTTCACCAATTTGGGCATTCACGGCTCCAAATGTCAGCAACATCGTTGCCATTAATAAAAACTTTTTCATCTTGTTTTGAATTTTATTTTTTTGTTCCTACTCTTATGGATTTTCGGAATACTCCCTGTTTTTATAGTGGTTTTCTTGTCTCCACTTTTTAGTCTGTCACTTTAGGTGGTCAGCCTGCCTTGAACCGCTATGTTGTTTAAACTTGCCCATAACGTTTTCTGGCTTGGCGGCGTGCCGACTTTTTAAAGTAAACTCAAATTCG
>CAZXRU010000014.1:0-85625 GCA_964643345.1 uncultured Fluviicola sp. | reverse complement strand
CATCAGAAGCTCTCGCTTCTTCTCCTCCAAAGGGGGAAACGGAGTCGAGTCTATTCTCTATAGAACTTTTTAATCAATATTTTCTAAGAAGCTGAATCCATATATATGCGAAGTAGGATTAAATTCCACCTTTGGAGGAGAAGAAGCGAGAGCTTCTGATGGTAAAAGGGGGAGGACACAATAAAGCGGAAGATATGTTCCACTCCAAAAATCTCCCACCACTTTTTTCAATCTACACTTTGAATACAATTTTATTCATGTAACTTTGCAGCAGTTCATTCAAATAGACTTATGAAGAAAGGTGGAGGGATAGGCCCTTTGAAACCTTGGCAACCTGTTCATTATTGAAAAAGGTGCCAAATCCGATCTCGCTCAGCGGGAAAAGATAAGTTTAGCTCGATTTCCTTCAAGCTTCTAAGTCACAATGATGCATACAAATGAAGGATATAAAATCTATTTTAGAAGAAAGAATATTAGTGTTGGATGGTGCCATGGGGACCATGATACAGCGCTATGCATTGGAAGAGGAAGACTTCCGAAAGGGATGGTTCGAAAATCACACGAAATCACTTAAAGGAAACAATGATTTACTTTCATTGACGCGTCCTGAAATTATTAAAGAAATTCACGCAGCCTATTTTGAGGCAGGAGCTGATATCGCAGAGACAAATACCTTTTCTGGAACAACAATAGCTCAAGCCGATTATAGTTTGGAAAGTGCCGTTTACGACATCAATTTTCACAGTGCGAAGATCGCACGTGAAGTGGCAGATGAGTTTACAGCAAGAGAACCAAACAAACCAAGATTTGTCGCTGGATCGATAGGGCCAACCAACAGAACAGCATCGATTTCACCTGATGTTAACGATCCTGGCTTTCGTGGAATTACCTTTAATGAACTGGTCGTTGCATATTCACAACAAGTCAATGCGTTGATGGACGGAGGTGTAGATATTCTACTTGTAGAAACAGTATTTGATACCTTGAACGCCAAAGCCGCATTGTATGCAATTGATGAGGTGTTTGAACAACGTGGAGAGAAACTACCTATCATGGTTTCGGGAACAATCACCGATCAAAGTGGTAGAACTCTGACAGGACAGACCACCGATGCATTTTTAATTTCCATTTCGCACATGGATTTACTTTCTGTTGGACTGAACTGTGCCCTTGGCGCATCAATGATGCGTCCCTATTTACAGATTTTAGACAAACAGAGTTCTTTCGCTGTAAGCGCTCATCCCAACGCAGGATTGCCAAATGAGTTTGGCGAATACGATGAAACAGCGGAATTGATGGGAGAGCAGATAAAAGCTTTTCTTGAAGAAGGGCTCGTAAATATTATTGGAGGTTGTTGCGGAACAACGCCCGATCACATTAAAGCAATTGCTGATCTAGCAAAGAATTATTCACCGAGAAAAATCCCGTCGAATGTCACAGAGTAATGCAACATTAAAATTATCGGGTCTTGAACCGTTGATTGTCACCCCTGAAAGTAATTTTGTGAATGTTGGTGAACGGACGAATGTCACTGGTTCCAGAATGTTTTTACGCCTCATCAAAGAAGAAAAATTCGATGAAGCGTTGAGTGTAGCACGAGAACAAGTGGAGGGTGGAGCACAGATCATCGACGTCAACATGGACGAGGGAATGATAGACGGAAAAGCTGCGATGGTTAAGTTTTTGAATCTCATTGCTGCTGAACCAGATATTGCTAGAGTTCCCGTGATGATTGATAGTTCGAAGTGGGAGATTATTGAGGCAGGACTGCAGTGCGTTCAAGGAAAAGGTGTTGTTAACTCGATTTCGTTGAAAGAAGGAGAAGACGTATTTCGTGAGCAGGCTAGAAAGGTGAAGCGCTACGGAGCAGCAGTGATTGTCATGGCGTTTGATGAACAAGGTCAAGCAGACACCTTTGAAAGACGTATAGAAATTTGTGAACGATCGTATAGAATTTTAGTGGATGAGGTGAAATTCCCTCCAAACGATATCATTTTTGATCCAAATATTTTTCCAGTTGCTACTGGAATGAGTGAGCACAACAACAATGCCGTTGATTTTTTCAGAGCGACAAAATGGATAAGGGAAAATCTGCCAGGAGCACATGTCAGCGGTGGTGTTTCCAATGTTTCGTTCTCCTTTCGAGGAAATAATGTCGTTCGAGAATCGATGAACGCTGCGTTTTTGTACCATGCGATTCAACACGGAATGGACATGGGAATTGTCAACCCATCCATGCTTGAAGTGTACGATGACATCGATAAAGAGCTTTTAGAACGTATCGAAGATGTATTGCTGAATCGACGAGAGGATGCGACTGAACGACTGCTTGAACACGCAGAAACTGTAACAGGTGAAGGAAAAAAACGGGTGGTAGATCTTTCGTGGCGTGAGAAAAGTGTACAAGAGCGTTTGACGTATTCGCTTGTTAAAGGAATTGCGGATTACGCAGAAATTGATGTGGAAGAATGTCGCCACTTGTTTGAACGACCGATACAAGTCATTGAAGGTCCTCTGATGGATGGAATGAACGTTGTTGGGGATTTGTTTGGAAGTGGGAAGATGTTTTTGCCTCAAGTTGTGAAATCTGCCCGTGTAATGAAAAAGGCTGTAGCTTATTTGCTGCCATTCATCGAAGCGGAAAAAGATGGAAAAAGTTCTTCGGCAGGAAAAGTTTTGATGGCAACCGTAAAGGGTGATGTCCACGACATTGGAAAAAACATTGTCGGCGTTGTTCTTGGCTGCAACAATTACGAAGTAATCGACTTGGGCGTCATGGTATCGTGCGACAGAATCATTGAAGAAGCCATCAAGCAAAATGTGGATGTCATTGGTTTAAGTGGATTGATCACTCCTTCGTTAGATGAAATGGTCACCGTGGCAAAAGAAATGCAACGTGCGAACTTAAATATTCCCCTCATCATTGGTGGAGCGACAACCTCACGTGTGCACACAGCAGTTAAAATTGAAGAACATTTTCAGTTGAATCAGACTGTACACGTACTGGATGCTTCACGATCGGTGACTGTGGTTGAACGCTTGTTAGGACAACGTCGTGATGAATTTGTTGCCGAGATAAAATCCGAATATGAACGCATTCGAGAACATCATGCGAAACACCGAGCGGAGAAAGAAGTTTTACCGTTGGAAAAAGCACGAGAAAACAAATTCAAAATTGACTGGGATACTGAAGAAATTGTTCAACCGAAACAGTTGGGAATTCAACATATTGAAGTCAAAGCTTCTGAGTTATTTCCCTATATTGACTGGACCCCATTTTTTAGAACATGGGAACTTCACGGAAAATATCCTGCCATTTTAACGGATGAAGTCGTTGGAGAAGTTGCCACAAAATTGTTTGAGGATGCAAAAGCTATGCTTCAAAAGATTGATAACGAATCTTGGTTAACCCACAAAGGAGTTGTCGGAATTTTCCCAGCCGCTTCAACGGGTGACGACATTGAAATTTATGCGGATGAATCGCGAACTTCGGTGAATTATATTCAAAAAACCTTGCGTCAACAAACCAAGAAGGCAAGTGGAGTCCCGAACATTGCATTGGCAGATTTTATTGCGCCGAAGGATACCGACAAGAAGGATTACATTGGTGGTTTTGTGGTGACATCGGGGCTTGGGATTGATGAGCGCGTAGCGGCGTTTGAACGAGACCACGATGACTACAATTCGATTTTATTGAAAGCACTAGCCGATCGTTTAGCCGAAGCGTTTGCTGAATTTTTACATGAAAAAGTACGGAAAGAAATTTGGGGATACGACACCTCAGAATCGTTGACCAACGACGAATTGATTAAGGAGAAATACATTGGAATACGACCGGCACCGGGTTACCCTGCTTGTCCTGACCATACCGAGAAAACTGGATTGTTCGAATTACTCAATGCCACTGAAATGACTGGTGTAAGCTTGACGGACAGCTTGGCAATGTTACCAGCCGCAAGTGTTTCAGGATGGTATTTCGCAAGTCCACACGCCAAGTATTTTGGAGTAGGGAAAATAGGTTTGGATCAAGTGAGATCTATTGCTGAAAGAAAGAGCATTCCCTCAGATAAGATGGAGCGTTGGTTGTCTTCCATTATTCATTAGTCCGAGCAATTTAAAATATATTAACAACGAACCAGTTAGAGCCCGATTTTATTCACAATTTATTTTTTTCTTTGACCTCTATTTCTTATCTTTACGCCTCACACTAAAGAATGATAAAAATTATGAAAAGAATTTACTTAAGTATTTTATCTGTAGCGCTTATATCAAGTATCAATGCGCAGGTAAAATCAAATCATCTACCGGTTAAAAAAATGAAAGATTTTGGGAAGGATGTTAGCCCAGAAAAGCCGATTAAGAATATAGCAAAAGGTGGTGCTTTGTGGTCAAACACTTTTGGAACACCATCCGATTGGGTAATTGCTAATGACGGCGCGACTACGCTGAACTGGCAAATTGGAATAGTTTCTAATACAGGTGCCTATCCGACGGCAGATATTGAATCGACTTCAGCTGCTGATGGATGGGCGATGTTAGATTCTGATGCACTGGCTGGAACGACTCCCGAAGATTGTTGGTTAACAAATGCTAACGGGATAGATTTAACTGGATTCCCAAACGCTGTTGTTCAATTTGAAAACAACTACAGAAGATGGGATTCAAGATGTTACCTAGTTGTTGGCATTGGTGATGGGGCAGGAAATGTTGCTTGGCCAGACTTAGCGGTAGGTACTGATATTTCAATGATGAACAATGTATTTGATGTTTTTCCAGCTTATACTCAGAACAACGATGCATCTAGCAACCCAGAATTGGTTCAGATAAATATTAGTTCGGCTTTAGCGGGACAGCCATTGGATGATATTTACATTCGATTTAACTGGACTGGTACTTATGGGTATACTTGGTTTGTTGATGATGTTCAAATCTTCGAGCAACCAGCTAACGATATCCAGATTTTATCTTCTTGGATTGCAGGATCAGATAATGGAGGACTTGAATATGGTAGAACACCTTTGAATCATCTAGACTCTGATTGGATTATTGGGTCTGAAATATTAAACTTTGGAACAGATGACCAAACAAATATTGATTTAGCTGCTGATTTTGGAACATTTTCATCAAATTTAACTGAAGCTTCGTTGGTTTCGGGTGCTTCGGTAATTATGGAAACTACAGCTACTCCTACGTTGGCTCTTGGCCTATATGATGGAGTTTATACTGCAGTCTCTGATAACGAAACGATGGGTGCTCATTTTTGGAACAACACCTATTTGAGAAGTTTTGAGGTAACAACGAATGTTTATTCGCAAGACGGTATAAATGTGCATCCAGCATCAGAATTAGCTTTGAGTTCGTTAGGTACAAACTCATTTGATGATGGCGCTGATGGTTTAGCCTTAGCGGCAATGTATCACCTTAAAACAACAGATCAAGTGTCTGGATTGAGAGTTCTGTTGGCAAATGGTACTGTCGCTGGTGGAGAGATAGTAGGTTCTATTATGGATACCTCTCTTTTTTGGCAGAATAGCATGGCAGCTTTGTACAATACTGGTGTAACGATGGTAACTGCACAGGATATTACCAATGGTTATATTGATCTTTGGTTTCCGTCAGTGATTACCCTTAACTCCAACGCTTATTATGCGGCAGTTCAATTGTACAGTAACGGAAACCAGTTCGATATTCGTGTACTAGACGATGAAACGGTTGCACAACCTGGTGATGCATCTGCAATTTTTATTCCTGGAGATCAGTCTTGGCAGAACGGAACTGCTTTCGCTATCCGTATGTTGATGGGATCTGATTGGGGTGTTGGTATCAACGAAAATACGTTAACAGGTGTTTCTGTGTATCCTAATCCATCTGAAGGTGTTATCACGGTTACGAATGATAAGAACACTACAAATTCAATTGAAGTACATGATATGTTAGGAAAAGTAGTATTTACTTCTACTGCATCTACTTCAACTACAATTGACCTTTCAGGAAATGGAACTGGTATTTATATCGTGAAAGTTTCGAATGAAAACGGTTCATTAGTAGAGCGAGTTGTAATTAAATAGTTACAAGATTAACCGAAAGGTTACGTTTCAAATTGAAGGAGCAACGCAAGTTGCTCCTTTTTTTATCTCCTAAAGTCACACCGTACATTCTCTATTTTTTCCGTAAATTAGCAGTCTAAATTAAAGATTGGTATGATTCAAAAGATCGCAGTAGTAGTTAGTTGTTTTTTAATTTTTGGAGCGAAATCCCAAGTGGCGATTCAATCCTTGCCACAATTAAAATCAACCAGTAGAATTGATTTGAAACCAATCATTGCACCAACTTTTCACCAAAAGTTAAATACAATTTGGGAGAGTACATTTGACAATCCATCCGAATGGGTTGTTGATCACGACGCTGCCGATTGTTCCCTAAACTGGAAAATTGGTTCTGATACTTGCCAAGGACCATTTTACATAGATACCATTCAATCAACAACTGCGGCAGATGGATGGGCACTATTAGATTCAGACGAGTACGGTTCTTTGACGGGTGGAAATGATATTGAAGATGCGTGGTTAACCACTGCAAATCCCCTTGATCTTACAGCCACACCAAATGTTATTGTTGAATTCGAAACGTTTTACCGAAGATATAATTTTGAACGACCATACCTCGTTGTTGGTGTAGGCGACGGATTAGGAAACGTAGTTTGGCCTAACTTAAATCCAACAACAGATATTTCTGCAATGGATAATGTATTTGAAATCTTTCCAAACTGGCAAGACGGTCAGTATTCAGATAATCCACACAAAGTTCAAATCGATGTGAGTTCTGCACTGACTGGCGCAGTAAATGAAATTTATTTTCGTATTAACTGGACAGGTCGATGGGGATATGCACTATTCGTAGACGATTTTAAGGTGCTTGAACAACCACAGCACGACATCATGTTTATGGACACTTGGGTCATGAATGAAGGTAAGGATAATATCCAGTATGCCAAAACACCAATTGATCAGCTGGAAACAAACTGGGAGATCAGTGCTGACGTTCGAAACTTCGGAGCGCTAGATCAAACAAATGTAATTTTTGATGCCGATTTCACCGCCTTTTCAGTTTCAGACACTAGACCTTTGATTGAAGTAGGTGCCACCTATAACATGGGAAGCGTTGAACCAATAGCTATTCCTGTGGGACTCTACGAGGGACAATTTTTAGTTGTTTCGGACAATGAAACGGGAGGTTCTGAATTTGGGAACAATGAACTACTTCGCAACTTTGAAATTACCGATAGTTTATATGCGCAAGATGGAGTCGGTGTTCATCCAATTTCAGAATTAACGCTTTCTTCCATTGGTTCGACAACTTTTGAGAATTCAGCAGATGGATTAGTATTGGCAACAATGTACCACATTAAACAACCAACCGTGGTTTCTGGATTACGTATTATGTTGGCACCGGGGACAGTGGAAGGTGGTTTTGTAATTGGGAGCTTAATTGATACCGCTAATTTTTGGATGAATGATGTATCCCCTATTATAGAAGCAGAGTATGAGTATATGGGTGCTCAGACCATTGCAGATAGTTATGTTGATGTTTACTTTGCTTCACCACCACTTTTAGATACAGGAGCATATTATGCAGCCGTTACATTGTATAGCAATAACAATGTGAATCCAATAAATGTTATTAATGACCTTACTGTGAAGCAGCCCACCTTCGCAAGTGCTATTCACAATTCAGGAGTTTCTTATACCAATGGTAACGCATTGGGGATTCGTCTACTGATGAATGGTGGTTGGATGAATGTTTCGGAAAATGATTTGGATGGTGTAGAAATCTACCCAAATCCATCGAACGGGGAATTTACAGTTACCAATTCTACCAATTCAACAAACACAATTGAAGTATATTCGGCAATTGGAAATAGAATTTATGCGACTGAGTCAAGCGAAACAATCCAGTTGAATTTGAACGACAGTGGCGCAGGTATCTATTTCGTAACGATTAGCAATCAACAGTCGTCAATAACAAAGAAAATAATCATTAAATAAAAGTATTTTACTCTATGAAAGCATACGTTTTTCCCGGTCAAGGTGCCCAGTTTACAGGAATGGGTAAGGATTTATTTGATAGTTCACCAGTTGCAAAGGAATTGTTCTTAAAGGCAAATGATATTTTGGGTTTCGAGATTACGAAAATCATGTTTGAAGGAACGCCAGAAGAACTCAAAGAAACGAAGGTGACACAGCCCGCCATTTTCTTACATTCAACAATTTTGGCAATATGTTTAGGGGATGAATTTCGACCTGATATGGTAGCGGGACATTCATTGGGAGAGATTTCCGCACTTGTCGCAAATAAGACATTGAGTTTTGAAGACGGATTGCGTTTAGTTTCAGAAAGAGCCCTTGCAATGCAGGAAGCATGTGAAGCTACACCGTCCACAATGGCAGCAATTATCGGGTTGGATGACTCAGTGGTAGAAGAAGTTTGTGATAAGGTAGATGGTGTTGTCGTAGCAGCGAATTATAACTGTCCTGGTCAATTGGTTATCTCTGGAACTGTACCCGCTGTTGAAAAGGCATGCGAATTATTAACTGAGGCAGGGGCACGAAGAGCCATGATTTTACCTGTTGGAGGTGCTTTTCATTCACCACTAATGGAACCAGCACGTGAAAAATTGGCGGCGGCGATAAAAGCAACAACGTTCAATGCACCAATTTGTCCGATTTACCAGAATGTAGCTGCAACCGCCGTAACCGATCCAGCAGAAATTCAAGAGAACCTAATCGCACAATTAACAGCACCAGTTAAATGGACTCAAACCATGCAACAGATGATAGCCGATGGAGCTTCTGAAGTGATTGAAGTCGGTCCTGGAACTGTATTGCAAGGTTTATTTAAGAAAGTAGATCGACAGTTCCCTTGTTCTAGTGCTGTATTAAATGCATAAGTAGATTCTTTTAATAAAAATAGACTCTCCGTGAAAACGGGGAGTTTTTTGTTTTAGGTAAATTAGACTTTACCGCTAAGTGCGCAAAGAAATAGGGGAAACGTTTGGTATTGGGAAGTGCACCAAGTTATTTCCTTTGCACAAACAAAGGCAATGACCATTGCCTTATTCTTTGCGTCCTGTTTTGCCAATAACACATACAAAATTCCTTAGCGTGCCTAGCGGCTACAAAAATGTCAATTATGGAAATTGCAATTTCTTCGCATCTAACTGGTATATATCTAAAACAAAAATTATGAAAAAGTTAATCGCAGTGAGTTGTTTGTTGATTTCAACAGCACTCGTAGGACAATCAAACTTGGGAGAAGTCATAGGCACAGTAGTAGACAAGAACGATGGAACGCCAGTATACAATGCAGTTGCATATATTGAAACGGGTGGAACAAAGTACCAAGAAAGAACAGGAACTGATGGCAGATTTAGAATTACTGGGATTCCGGCTGGCACCTATATTCTAGCAATCAGACATTATGAGGATACGATGAAGAATATCATTGTACATGTGCCAATGGACGGTTTTTTTCAAACAGGAGAGTTAAAGTTTGAAAGTAGTATTAACGTGTTGGGTGCCATGGATGCGATTCATTACACAGACAAAATTCAGTTAATCGATGGAAATTTACCTGTCAAAACACTCACCGCAGAGGAAATCGATAAGTCACCACTAAAATTTGATGTAAAGGGATTGATTGCGTCGATGACCACAGATGTGCGCATGATGGAAGACGGAGAACTAGTTTTTCGTGGGGCAAGAAAAGGTGATATGCTCTACCTAGTCGACGGTGTCAAAACAGCAAAGGTAGGAAGTGTTCCAGGATGTTCTATCGGTCGTATAATGGTTTATTCGGGTGGATTGCCAGCAAAGTACGGCGACACTCTCGGAGGAGTCGTGGTGATGGAGTCGAAAAGCTACTTTGATTTATACCGCCAGTGGGAAGCAGAGCAAATTAGAAACGATGGAAAAAAGAAAAATTAGAAGGAGAATTCGTCAGAACTTCCTAACCACGGGGTGTCATCTTAAGCGGTGGCACCTTTTTTTAGTTGCTCGAAATCAAAGAGAGTAGTATCCAGCAAATGAGAAGGATTGACATTTCGTAACGCATTGAATAGTGAGGAAGATCTTCCAGGGAATTCCTCATCCCACTCTTTGATCATTTTTTTGACTTTTTTGCGCATCATATTTTCTTGAGAACCGCATAAAGTGCAAGGAATAATAGGGAAATTCATTGCTTCTGAGTACACTTCAATTTCACTTTCTTTGCAAAACGCCAAGGGACGAATAACGATGTGTCTTCCATCATCGGTGAGGTATTTTGCAGGCATAGCTTCAATTCGAGCACCGTTGAATAAATTCATGAAAAACGTTTCAATGATATCGTCTCTATGGTGACCGAGCGCAATTTTGGTAGCACCTACTTCATCGGCAATCGTATATAAATTTCCTCTGCGCAGACGAGAACACAAACTGCACATGGTTTGCCCCGGAAGCGTTTTTTCTTTTACAATGCTGTAGGTGTCTTTCTGAACAATGCGGTATTCAATCCCTAATTGCTCTAAATAGTTGGGCAGAATATGCTCGGGATAACCGGGTTGTTTTTGATCTAAATGAACGGCAATAATTTCAAATTGAATCTCAGAAGTTTTTTGGTAGTGCATCAGCACATCGAGCATTGTGTAGCTGTCCTTTCCACCAGACAAACACACCATCACCCGATCTCCATTTTCAATGAGGGTGTATGTTTTCCACGCTTCCCACACATCGGTGCGAAGGTGTTTTTGTACTCTTTTAAAAGATGATGCATCACTATTCATACTGCAAATTTAATCAGTCTTGATTGATTTAGAATTTTAACTGTTCAATTATCAATTTGTTAAACCAATAAATATTCGTAATTGTTCTGGATTAATTTCGTACATTGTAGCGTAAGCCATTATAAATCAGTGTTATTAATTAATTTTTGATCACTGCTGTTAAATCCACTGAGTATGAGCATTATTTACACCGTAGACTTATTACAAGAGCTGGATAGTTTATCCAAGATTCATACGTTACATCGTCCAGATATAGACGAGATTATGCATGAGTTTTCAAAGAGGATTGTCGTCCCACTCAAGATTGAACGCATTAGCGCTTGGTTGTTTAATGCAGAGAAATCCGTGATGGTTTCAATCGGCGAATACGATGCACGGACGTCTGAATTTTCAAAAAACTCAACATTGCCTTACGCTGAATATAGAAAGTACATCGATCACCTTCATGACAATAAAATATTGATTTCACCCAACGTGTTGACTGATTCTCGGTTAG
Source organism: uncultured Fluviicola sp. (assembly GCA_964643345.1). GTDB lineage: Bacteria > Bacteroidota > Bacteroidia > Flavobacteriales_D > Crocinitomicaceae > UBA4466. The sequence continues at coordinate 74,310 of CAZXRU010000014.1, read as the reverse complement.
AGGAACTTGCAATTCCATATTCTTTACCAAATGGTGTTATTTCATTAATGGACATTCCTTTGCGAATGCATGGTGAATTGATTGGGGTTTTGTGTTTTGAGAAGACAGGAAATGTTGAACGGGTTTTTTCTGATCAAGATCAGTTTTTCGCGCTCAGTATTAGTAACGTTTTCTCTTCAGTTTTGGAAGCACGTAAACGACGAATTTTACAGAGCAAACTAGATAAGGAACTCGAACAAAGGGAACTACTGCTGAAGGAATTGAAACACCGAATCAAGAACAATTTATCTGTCGTTTCGAGTCTCATTAGACTTCAATCTGAGCGATCGAAAGATGAGTTTCACAGAGGGCTTTTCTTGGATTGCAACAACCGTGTAGAATCCATTTCTTCTATCTACGACTTGATTTACAAAACCGATAATATTCAGGTAGTCAATTTTGAACATTACATCGCTGCGATCATAGAGAAGACAAAGGATTATTTTCAAACGCAATTCGGTTTCATCGAAGTACATTATACGTTACCCAATTTCCAAATCGATTTCGATAAGGCAGTTCCAATTGCATTGATCATCAACGAGGTGGTCACCAATTCCTACAAACATGCTTTTATCAAGAAAGAAAAAGGTGAAATTCGCATCACTGCAATTTTAGATGAAAATATGCTGACAATCACCGTACACGATGATGGAATAGGATTTTCTGAATTGCCTACTAACGATTCGTTGGGAATGAGCATAGTAGATGGCTTGGTCTCACAGATCAATGGCAACTATTCCTATACGGGAGAAGATGGAAGTACATTTAAAATGAGTCTTTCGCTGGGGGAATAAGTAGCACTTCAGGAAAATTGTTTATTTTGTTCATTCATTCTAAAGCGAAACAAAACCGATGTGGAAGATCACAGTTTTTTTAATAGGGACACTGATTATTGTTCCAATTCTGGCATTTAATTACGATATCGCCCCAACAGAAATACAGGCTTCAATTATTTGGACCGTAGTAATCTCTTACCTCATTCTCGCTGGTCTCTGTTTTATCGTCAGCACTATCACAAAGAATTACAGTCAAGTGGATAAACTGTGGAGCATTGCTCCAATTATTTATGCATGGCAAATAGCTTACCTGGCGAATTGGGAGTCGAGAATTGTCTTGATAGCAGTTCTTATCACCATTTGGGGAGCTCGATTGACGTATAATTTTGGACGTCGTGGAGGTTATTCCTGGAAATTTTGGGAAGGAGATGAAGATTATCGCTGGGCTGTTTTAAGAGCAAAACCTGAATTTCAAGCTCCGTGGAAATGGATGTTATTTAATCTGTTTTTTATCAGTTTTTACCAGATGGGATTGGTACTCATCATCGTTTTTCCAATGATTAAATCCATAGACGGAAGTGAATTGATGTGGGTGGATTACCTATTGGCAGCTTTGGTTGTATTCTTTGTAGTGATTGAGTTCATAGCTGATCAACAGCAATACGATTTCCAAACAGAGAAATATAGAAGAATAAATGCCAATGAACCGATGGAAGAATATGGAGATGGATTTGTAAAAACGGGACTCTGGAGCATTGTGAGACATCCAAATTATGCTGCCGAGCAAAGTGTATGGATAACGATCTATTTCTTTTCAGTCGTTGCGACTGGTGTATGGGCAAACTGGTCAATTATTGGTGCTATTTTATTGATTTTACTCTTTTTGGGAAGTTCTAATTTTAGTGAAGAGATTACCGCCAAGAAATATCCGAAATACAAGGAATATCAGAAGAAGGTTGCACGATTTATTCCGTTTCTGAAATAGTAGACAATTGGAATGAAGTGAAATACAAACGCTAGATTCAGAATGCTATGTAAATATTTCTAGTAACTTTAGATGACTAGTTGTATGAGGATAAGTAAGTTAAATAGCCTAATAGTTTCAGTTGTGCTCATTGGTGCACACATCGCTTTTTCGCAAAATGATTCTTATCGAACGAAACTGGAAACCCAGCTTACTTCAACTTCTCACGATACAACACGTGCACGAATTTACATTGAGTTGGCTGAATACATTTCAGAAGAGGAAGACTGGATGTCCTATAATCGAAAAGCCCTTAAATTGGCGAACGGTCATTTGAAATCGGCAGAAGGGAAAGAGCGTTTATTCTATGTGAAAATTAAGGCACATGCCATCGGAAACCTAGGTTATTACTACGATGAACATGGCAACATGTCAAAATCGATTGATTATTATTTCGAGTCACTCCGTTTGTATGATGAAGCAAAGGATGAGTCTGGAAAAGCAGCAATCTTGGGGAACCTTGGAATTATCTACACGAACCGAGGCGATTATGTTGAAGCGTTAGATTACCTAGATCAGGCATTGAAACTCAAACTAAAATATGATCCAGATAATGTAGCAAAAAACTACATAAACCTTGGTACTTGTTTGGAAGGGAAAGGCGATCTCAAAAAAGCACTTGATTACTATTTCATGGCGTTAAAAGCTGCAGAAAAGGTCAAGGATAATTACGATGTTTCTATTGCTTCCAATAATATTGGTACATGGTATTTCACTCGACGAAATTACGCACTAGCAAAACCGTATTTAAAAAGGGCAGTAGATTTAAGTTTACTGGAAAATGATGAATCGGGGGCAGCTTGGATCATGGCGAATTTGTCCAGTTGTTATGTCGCGGAAAGAAACTACGATAGTTCGATTTTTTATTTATCGAAGGCTAGCGAAATAGCTGAACGATCACCTTATCCAGCATTGATGCAAAACCTGGCCGAAAAGCATTTTATGTATTACATGGCAATTGGTGATTACAAAAATGCAGTTCAAGAACTGCAGATTTCAGAACAAATGAAGGATTCCATGGACAATGTGGGTGCGCAAAAAACTGCATTACGCCAAAAACTGGAGTACGATTACAACCTTGAGAAGACTGAAGAAAAATTGAAAAGAGAAGAGGAGAAGAAAAGGGAAGAGCAACGCTTCTATTTTATTTTGGGAGGTCTCATTCTATCCGCACTTTTCGGATTATTCATCTACAATCGTCTGCGAATCACCAAGAACCAGAAAAAGGTTATTGAGTCGCAGAAACTGGCAGTGGAACAGCAAAAAGTCATCATTGAAGAGAAGAATGGAGAGATTATGGATTCCATCAACTACGCAAAAAGAGTACAGGATGCTATTTTGCCATCGCTGCACCATTTTAGCGATAATTTTGAGGATTATTTTCTTGTTTACCTGCCAAAGGACATTGTCGCTGGTGATTTTTACTGGTGTTACACAACAGATACACATATTTACTTCGCAGTTGCAGACTGTACGGGACATGGTGTTCCAGGTGCACTTGTCAGTGTGGTATGTGCGAATGCACTTGAACGAGCAGTTAAAGCCGTACCAAAAGCTTCCACAGGGGAATTGCTTGATTTGGTAACAGAATACGTTATTGAACAGTTTGCCAAAGAGGGAGCTGAAGTCAAGGATGGAATGGACATTGGATTCTGTTGCATTGATAGGAAAAAAACAACAATTCATTTTTCGGGAGCATTTAACCCATGTGTTATTGTAAGAAATGGTGAGTTAATGGAATTGAAAGGTGATCGCAGACCTATAGGGAAATTTATAGACGACACCAAATTCACAACACACGAATTCAATGTCCAGAAAGGAGATTGGATTTACCTGTACACCGATGGTTTTCAAGATCAATTTGGTGGTGCTGATGGGAAAAAGTATAAATCAAGTGTGTTTAAGAATTTGCTTTTAGCACAAGCGCATGAAACTGGTGAGAAACAGGCTGAACACTATAAAAATGAAATCAGCACGTGGAGAGGTGACCTTGAACAACTCGATGATGTGTGCATCATGGGTGTTAAAATATAATTTGGACTGCTAAGGAGGAACTAATAATCGATTAACTTTAGGGCGAAAGATGGAAGGAAAATTCAAATGAAAAAAACAGCATTCATAACAGGCGCGACGAGTGGAATTGGTCGTGCAACGGCTAAAAGACTAGCACAGGAAGGATTTCAATTGGTAATTTGTGGGAGACGTCAAGAACGACTGGATGAACTTCAACAAGAATTGGGCGCTTTGACTGAAGTCTACAGTTTGAATTTTGATGTCAGAGATAAAGAGGGAGTTTTCAAAGCAGTTGAAAGTATCCCTGCTGCTTTTGCCAAGATCGAAGTTCTCATCAACAATGCGGGCAACGCACATGGATTAGATCCCATTGAGAATGGCTCACTCGAAGACTGGGATGCGATGATTGATATCAACGTGAAGGGATTACTTTACGTTTCCAAAGCCATTATCCCAAAAATGATTGCACAGAAATCGGGACATATCATCAATATTGGTTCGACTGCTGCAAAGGAAGTCTACCCGAACGGAAATGTCTATTGCGCAAGCAAACATGCGGTCGATGCGTTGAATCAAGGTATGCGCATTGATTTAAACAAGTACGGAATTCGTGTGGGCGGTATTCACCCTGGAATGGTCGCGACGGAATTTAGTGAAGTGCGTTTTAAAGGCGACAGAGAACGAGCGGAAAAAGTTTATCAAGGATTTCAGCCATTGCGGGCAGAAGATATTGCAGATATTATTCACTTCGTTATATCGCGACCTTACCATGTCAACATAGCAGATTTGGTTGTTATGTCGACTGCGCAGGCAAGTAGCACCATCGTAAATAAGGTGTAAAAGAATCAATACCGCTCCTTTCTACCATTCACCGAAAAATAGCCACCATTCACCTATTTTCACTTTTCCATTCGGGAGTTGCGCCGTAGATTTGGTTCAACAAAAACAACGTATTATGAATTTTACACCAACACGCAGACCGTTACGTCATCAAAAAGCAAAAGTGCTTGCAGGCGTTTTATTGATTCTCTTCGGAGTTTTATTTTTAGCTGAAAGAATGGGAGCCCCAATTCCTGATTGGGTGATCTCCTGGAAAACAGGTATGATTGCTGTCGGAGTAGTCACCTTGTATAGACATTACTGGCAAAAAATGTGGGGATTTGTACTCATTATCGTCGGTGGGGTCTTTTTATTGAATGATATTTTCCCAGGTATTGTTGACAAAAATCTTCTTTTACCGATCATGATTATTGTATTCGGGATAGCAACACTGGTCAAGGGAACCAATCTTTTTCAAAAAAAAAACTCAATGAGCGCACACACATTATTTGAATCAACTGACGGAATTTCTTCGGATGAGATCGTCGAAACTTCCACCTATTTTGGGGGGACAAAAAAGAACGTGGTAAGTAAAAGTTTCAAAGGAGGAAATTTTGTGACAGCCTTCGGTGGAACTGAAGTCAACTTAACAAAAGCTGAAGTAGAGCACCCGATTCAGATTAAAACCAACACTGCGTTCGGTGAATTGAAACTAATCGTTCCTGCACATTGGCAAGTGAGATCTGAGATCACGTGCATGTTCGGTGGAGTGGATGATAATAGATCTACGGCCAACGATCTTGGACAAGATGAATCAAAAATTGTTACCTTAACTGGAAATTGTCTCTTTGGAGAAGTGAAGATAATCAGCTATTAATGGACAACAATCCGAATCTATATTCATTTACAGCAAGAATAACCGTTCTTGCTGTATTTGCGTGTTGTTGTGTGCTCTATTTTGCGTTCATGCAGAGCATCGGGTTGTCAAAAATGAATGCTGGAATCGATAGTGTCTCCCTTTTTTTGTTGATTGCAGGTTTCGGAGCATTGATTCGCTTGATTCAGCATCATTTTCATGCGAAGTCACCTTTAAACTTGCCCAATATGAGTACGATTGTGCTGTTTGGAGCTATTCTTATGTTGATCAATCACTATAGTTCGTTGTATTTCTTTTCAGGCGAAGCGGATCAGATACACATCCTTCGCTATGCATTTCTGCCAAAATCAATTTTCATTTTGTTTCTGTTGGCGCTGATCTTAATCTACCATTGGTCACAACAACAGAAGAGCGAAATGGAACAAATCAATCAACGTACCCTTGAAAAAGAACGAGAAGCGCTGAAAATCCAGCTCAACAGCTTGCAACAACAATTTCAACCGCATTTTTTGTTCAATAGTTTGAACTCCATCAACGCGTTGACTATTAGCAATCCCACCGAAGCACAACGCATGATTCAACTGCTTTCTGAATTTATGCGCGGCGCGATTCGAGAAAATCAAGCAGAGCTGATTCCGCTTCGGGAGGAAATTCGTCACTTGCAGTTGTATACCGATATTGAAAAAGTACGTTTTGGAGATCGTTTGACTGTTATGTATGCTATTCCTGAGGAATTGCTCGATTATAAACTTCCGCACTTGATCTTACAACCGATGATTGAAAACGCAGTTAAGTATGGATTGTATGGAAACATCGACGCAGTAGAAATTTCGATCACTGGCAGCATGGAACGGGATCAACTCGTAATTCGCATGAGCAATCCATTTGACCCGGCCACAAGCGCTGGAGCGAAGGGTACTGGGTATGGTCTGCAATCCATCGAGAAAAAAATGCAACTCATTTATCGCCAAGCTAACCTACTCAGAATTCAACAAAATGAAAACTTTTTTAGTACTGAATTGAAGATTCCACAACTATGAAAAAGATAATTATCATCGACGACGAACCATTGGCACGCTCTATCGTAATGTCTTATTTGGCAGATTATAGCGATATCGACATTGTGGCGGAATGCAACAACGGATTTGAAGGTATAAAAGCGATCGATGAACACCAACCCGATTTATTGTTTTTGGACATTCAGATGCCCAAGATCAATGGATTTGAAATGTTGGAGTTATTGGACGAGCATCCGTCTGTAATTTTCACCACGGCATTTGACGAGTACGCCATAAAAGCATTTGAAGCCTCAGCAGTCGATTATTTGCTCAAGCCATTTACCAAAGAACGATTCGATAAAGCGATGGAAAAATGGTTGCAGTCTGAAGGGAAATTAAGCGATAAAGTCCATCAAATAGATGAAATCACACAAAAGCAACCCGACGAGGGTTTACGTATTGTCGTAAAGGACGGTGGAACGATTCAGATTATTCCAACATCAGATGTGGTGTACATCGAAGCGTATGATGATTATGTGAAAATTCATACCGACAAACGTTACTTCTTAAAAAAGAAGACGATGAATTATTACGAGCAAGCCTTGAACTCAACAGATTTTATTCGGATTCACCGCTCTTATATCATCAATGTCAATTATTTAACGCGAATTGATGCTTTTGAAAAAAACAGTTACCGTGCCACCATGACTAATCAAGCGCAAGTACCCATCAGCAGAAGTGCATACAGCGATTTAAAGATTATTTTGGGGGTATAAACGTGATAAAAGTCATTATTTGGCGCTGTTATTATTCCTACCTTTGAGGACACGCTTTAATTGATAGAAATGACTAGGGAAGAATTATTGAAGGCAATTGATGAAAAATACACAGCGATGGGACAAAACCCTGATGTACACTTGTCAGGATTGTTGTATGCAGAACCTATTACCTATTGGGATTACATCCAAGTTGATGCGCTTTTAGGATTGCAGGCACAGCGAACAGTCCTCAAAGATGAAATGGTGTTCATCATGTACCACCAAATCAATGAAATTTTGTTCAAGATGATTCTTTGGGAAATTGATCAAGTAGCGCATGAAGATGCTATTTCGACGGAAAAATTCTCTAAGCATTTGGACAGAGTCAGTCGTTATTTTGATATGCTTTCCAACTCATTTACCATCATGGGAGACGGAATGGACGTCGATCAATACATGAAATTTAGAGACACGTTGACTCCCGCAAGTGGATTCCAAAGTGCACAATACCGCAAAATTGAATTTGCTTCTACGGAATTAATCAATTTAATTGATTTTAGATTCAGAAAAACCATCGATAGAAATACGCCTTATACGCATGCATACGATCATTTGTATTGGCAAGCCGCTGGAGTGGATCATGCCACGGGAAAACGAAATAAATTAATCGCCAATTTTGACAAGCGTTACAAAGAAGAGTTTTTGGTTTTCATGCAAGAATACAACACCATCAACTTATGGACGAAGTTCAAAGCATTGCCTGCAGAAGACAAAAAAAACGTACAGTTGGTGAATGCAATGCGTCATCTCGACCATACCGTAAATGTGAAATGGGTCATGCATCATTTGAATGCTGCCAAGAAATATTTGAATAGCGGTGAAACTTCGGCTGAAGCAACTGGAGGAAGTGAATGGCAGAAGTACATGCACCCGCGTTACCAACGACGAATTTTCTTCCCTGAGTTGTGGACAGCTGATGAGCTAGAGAACTGGGGTGTAGACAATTTGGAGGAGCATAAGGTGCTAACTCATGTAGATTAACTATTTTTGTAAAAAAGGAAGTACATGATAGAAGTTGGAATTATAATGGGCAGTGCATCGGATTTACCCGTAATGCAAGAAGCAGCGGATATATTGGACGAGTTGAAAATCGGCTATGAAATCAACATCGTTTCTGCTCACAGAACTCCAGAACTCATGTTCGAGTATGCTAAATCTGCTCACACTAGAGGATTAAAAGTCATCATCGCTGGTGCTGGCGGTGCCGCACATCTTCCTGGAATGACGGCTTCCTTGACTCCCTTACCAGTAATCGGAGTTCCTGTGAAATCGAGCAACTCCATCGATGGTTGGGACAGTATTCTTTCAATTTTACAAATGCCAGGTGGAATTCCAGTCGCAACTGTGGCTCTCAATGGTGCAAAGAATGCGGGAATTTTAGCTGCGAAAATTATTGGTGCATCCAATCCAGAAGTGCTTGCAAGAATGTCAGCATATATGGAAGAACTAAAGGCGAAAGTCCTTAAGTCGGCAGCGGAACTGAAATAAACTTATTCCTTCTTTTTCTTCTCAACGTAGTGATATTGGTACGTCGGTTCGTTCCCATCTCTCTCCTCATTTTCAGCTGCTTTTCTTCGTTCTTCTTCTAACCGAATTCGTTCGTTCAATTCACCCTCAAAGTCAGGCGGTTCTATTCCCAATTCTTTCTCAATTTCAAACTGGTACTTGGGTGATTGCGGTCCTTTTTTACGGTAAACGAATGCCAAGATCACACCTGACAGTAAGCCCATTAAGTGTCCCTCCCAAGAAACATGCGGTTCCATAGGAAATACACCCCAGATTAAACTTCCGTACACAAATGCTACAAACAATGAAATGGCTTGTAACGGCAAGTATTTTCTCAGTACGCCTGAGGTAAATAGAAATCCAGCCATGGCATAGATGACACCACTCATTCCAATGTGATAGCTAAAGTTGTTTTCAGCAAAGACCCACACGCCAATTCCTGTAAAAATCCACGAGAGTAAGAATACGCGCCCCGCAATGGAACGGTAATAATAGATTATCGCACCCAGTAAGATGGCTGTCGGCATGGAGTTATTGATGAGGTGTTCAATTTCCGTTTTGGAGTGAATCAATGGCATGAACAATATTCCTTTCAGACTTGCAATGTCGTGTGGTTTGACACCAAACTTATAAAAATCGGTTGCAGGAAAGAGGTGATCTGCCCAAAAGACAAGCCAAAGCACAATTAAGACGAGTAGCGGGTAGACCACTGCTTCCTTAGTCGAACCGAAAGGATGTGCATTTTTCATGGAAATGGAATTGTCAAAAGACATGCCTTGTTTATTTAGGTGACAACATGACAGCTATTTAATGATTGCTATCGTCAAAAAACTGTAAATTTGTAGTATGGGAGAGATTGTAAATCGAGTAAAGGAAAGCGGTTTGATTTCCATTGATTTGGCATCATTTAAACCAACAATGGTGATTGAAGCGATTGATATTGCTGATGTTTTATGGCAACGTCTAGTGTTGAAGGAAAAGGATTTTAGAACTTGGATCAAGGAACATGATTGGTCGAAATATTCTGGGAAGGCCGTATATGTGCATTGCTCAGAAGATGCGATTGTTCCTACATGGGCGTATATGCTCATTGGTTCGCAATTGGAAGAAGTGACATCGCATTACATCATTGGCACAAGAATCGATTTAGAAAAAATGCTGATTCGACAACGTATTGCTGCTGAAGATCGCACGAAATACCAAGACGGTCGAATTATCATCAAAGGCTGTGCTGATATTTCTTCTCCCGCGTTTGCGATGTCAGAATTGGTGCGTCACCTGCAACCCGTAGCAAAGAGCATCATGTACGGCGAGCCGTGTTCGACAGTTCCAGTGTTTAAAAGGAAATAGAGAGTTAGGAGTTAAGAGTTGTTTTTTTGAAACGTCCTATTTCTTTTAACTCGCATGCCAAGCTGAGGTCATCGAGTTTATCGAGATGTCGAGGTATGAACTATCGAATGATGAACTTCTCAAAACCTAAATTAATCCCCACTAGATTTGTGTGTTACAAAAAAAGGAGTTAAGTTTAATGTGAAAATCAAATTTTGAATTAGCTACATTTTATGAAAAAGTTTAATAATATTCTGGTAGTATCATTTTTTTTGAGTGGCATTTTTTCTTTTAACCTATTTGGACAAGAAATATGCATGGTCACCGCAGATTTTGATGATGCTAAAAAATTCGTTGTCATTTGGGAAAAGCCGGCCGTTACAACAGGTATTGACAGTGTTATAATTTATAGAAAAAAGGGTGCAGAAACGGTTTTTACACGGATAGGTGCCCGATCTATGCAAGATGATTTTTCGTTCTTTGTTGATGAGGGTTCTTCTACGATTACCGAGAGCTGGTATCGAATTGCTTATTTGAGCACCACGGGCATAGAAAGTGCTCCATCACCTTGGCATTCTCCTGTGATTCTTGACTTTTTGGACGGTCTATTGGTATGGACTCTCTACGAGAAAGAGGATCAGCTTGATCCGTCTTGGGTGAGTGGATATGAGTGTCTGCGGGATGAAACAGGACTGGGTGTGTATACATCTATGGGTTACTGGTGGACATCAACTGGAGGTGCACAAACAGAATGGTTGGATTCAGAGGCGGCTAGTCAACAAAATTTCGTGTATCAAATGCAAATGGACCTTCCTGCTTGCGACATCACCAAATCGAATATTAATACGTCAAGATCAAACATTAAAGGTATGATGTCAAATGAGGAGGAAGAAGAGGCCCAAGCAGGAATTGGTAGTGTTTATTCGAACATGAATTTTGCTCTTTCACCGAACCCAGCGCAAGAAAATATTCGCATTGAATTAGATGAACAATTAGTTGGTTCTGATTTCATGATTACCAATTCGACAGGAAAAATAATGAACAGAGGCCAGTTATTACTGCATGAACAATTGCTAGATATAGACCAGTTGGAATCTGGAGTGTATTTCTTCACTATCCGTTTTGAAGGCAAGAATTTTAGCCGCACATTCATTAAAAACTAAATTTAAGGGTGTCCACATACTTGTTCACCAATGTCATTCATAAAGGCAGCTCATTTATAGTGAGCTGTCTTTTTATTTTTCAAGGATTTTTCACTCAATCGCAGAAGCACAATGTCATAAACTTCAGCACTGCTGATGGACTGCCCAGCTTGATTGTCAATGATATTTTTCAGGACAGGGAAGGCTACTTTTGGTTGGCAACGCAAGATGGTATTAGCGTATTTAATGGTCATGAGTTTAGTGATTTTCATCCAATTAAGGCACTTGAAGGTGTGGATGCTGTTTCTATTGTGCAAGACAAAAACGGCAGAATCTGTATAGGAACAAATACAAGTGGTTTGTTCATCTATGACAACAAGAAAGTGTTGAATTTTTCTGAAAAGAAAGGCCTTAAGACGAATGTAATTAGAAGACTTTTTATAGATCATGATAACAATCTCTGGGTGCTGACTGCTGCCGGAATTTATACCATACATGATGATAAGCCAACCTTGTTCAAGGATCCAAAAGGTTTGTTTGAAAGCGGTGTGCTTTCCATGACACAGACTAAAAACGGTGATCTTTGGTTTGGAACACAAGGTAATGGACTCGTTCGACTGAGTAAAGATGAATTTCACTACTTTGATGAAAAGAGTGGATTGGATGATAGATACGTTTTTTCCTTATCAAGCTATGGAGATAGTGTTCTAATCGGAACCACGAATAAGGGAGCTTATATTGGAATAGGCAATACCTTAAAAAAAATCGAAATTCCTGAAATTTCTAGCGCATGGATTTCCACTATACTCAATGATTGGAGAGGAATGCATATTGTTAGTTCTTCTGGCTTGGTGCAAATAAGTAAGAATGGTGATTATGAATTAATTACCGAGAAAAATGGATTGAGTTCAAATGATCTTTACAACGGTTACTTTGACCGAGAGTTTAACCTGTGGTTGACCTCTGGAAATGGGGTTTCATGTTTGAAAAAGGAAGATATCTTATTACTAGATAAGGAATCAGGCTTGTCGGATGAAAAAATAACTGCGGTTTGTGCACTTGGCAATGGTGTTGTTGCCGCTGGGACATACGGATCAGGTATCAATGTAATTGATGCCAGCGGAAAAGTGCTGAGTAATGCTCTGCCGTTCGAACTTGAAAACGTTAAGATAACCACCCTCTGTTATGTAAAAGACAAAAAAGAGCTGTGGGTCGGATCAGAACTATCAGGACATTCAATTTTTATTTTTAATTACGACGCACGTAAGCTCACACTGAAAAGAAAAATCAGAAAAATAAACAATTCCTTGCTGCAGACAGTCACAAAGATTGAGACGGATAAGAGCGGAAACATATGGGTTGGAACATTCAAAGCGGGGTTATTTAAGATCTCATCAACCGATACTGTGCAGTATAACACGCGACATCTGTTGCCATCCAATGAAATTTTCACCTTTGTCCTAAATTCCAATGATTATCCTTTGGTGAGTATTTACCAAAAGGGATTGTATGAGTTTAATGGGAAGGAATTTGTTCGTATTTATGACGCTGAGCATTTTACTGATCGATTCATATTAAGCGTCGTGGAAGGTGAGGATAAAACACTATATATTGGGACTAAAACGAATGGATTGGTTATCTTGAAAAACGGTGTTTATTCGAAATTCACTACAAAAAATGGATTGCTTTCCAACACAGTTCAGGCCGTTGTTTTCTTAAATAATCAACTTTGGGTAGGTACCAATCGCGGTGTCAATATTCTTAGAATGAAAAATGGCAATGTGTCTTCAATAAGTAGTTTGGAGAAACGTAGCGGACACAAAAGTACCGAGATTCAGCAAAATGCACTTATTTCTACAGGAAAACTCATTTGGGTCGGATCAACAACAGGGCTGCTGAGAATTAATCCAGTAGTGAAGTTCGATCAAGTTCCTAAACCCATTGTTGCCTTGAAAGGCGTAAAGCTCTTCTTCGAAGATGTAGACTGGAGTAAGCAACCCGATTGTACAACGGACAAGTACGGAAACCCCACCTCCATTGAATTAGGATACAAGGATAATCACCTAACATTTCATTTTTGTGCACTAACAACAAGTACTGTTTACTATAGCTACTTTTTAGAAGGACAGGATAAGAATTGGACACCACTGAGTGAAAAACATGAGATCACGTTTTCAAACTTAATGCCTGGAACGTATACGTTTAAGCTTAGAGCAGTTGATAACTACGGTCGCTTGAGTGACGTTTTAAGTGTACCAATAATTATTCGAAGTCCTTATTGGAATACCTGGTGGTTCCGAGTAAGTGTTGTACTGCTTTTGATAGGTATAACCTACTTTATCATCCGTATGCGAGAAAAGAATTACAAAGAAAGACAAGTCGTATTGGAAGAAACAGTAAAGGAAAGAACCAGTGAAGTGGTTCAGGCTTATGACACTGTAGAACAGCAAAAGCAACTCGTTGAGCTTAAAAATAAGGAGATTTTGGACAGTATCAGTTATGCGAAGAGAATTCAAAGTGCAATGCTGCCTTCAGACGAAGTACTGAGGAGCGATTGGAATGAAATTTTCGTGCTGTACAAGCCAAAGGATATTGTTGCTGGCGATTTTTATTGGTCAGAAAGGATCAATGAGAAACAACTGATAGCAGTCGCTGACTGTACCGGTCATGGTGTACCAGGAGCGATGATTTCCTTGGTGTGTAACAATGCTTTGAATCGTTCAATACGTGAGTATGGCGTTTACTCTCCAAGTAAACTATTGGATAAAACCCGTGAGCTAATTCTTGAAGAGTTTTCTAAGTATCAAGAGGATGTTAATGACGGAATGGATATTACCCTCCTGTTGTTTGATAAGAGTAAGATGACTATTTCATGGGCCGGAGCGAACTTACCATTATGGATCATCAAAAATGGAGAGCAGGAAATTATTGAAATCAAAGGCGATAAACAACCTGTTGGGAAGCACTTGAGAAACAACCAATACACTGAACACGAAGTATCGGTATCAACGGGTGATCAGGTTTACATGACTACAGACGGCTACTTTGATCAGTTTGGCGGCGAGCGAGGGAAAAAATTGAAGAGTGCGGAGTTGAAAAAAATGATTGAAAAGATTGCATCCAAATCATCAGATGAACAAAAACGCTATTTGGAGAAAGCCTTTGATGACTGGAAGGGAGAACATGAGCAGGTGGATGATGTGTGCGTAGTAGGGATTAGGTTTTAGAATTAAGAGTTAAGAATTGATTTGTTGAAGTGTCCTAACTCTTTGAACTTTAAACTGATTGAACCTTGAACTCTCCAAACAAATATCCTTTCCTTTGAAGCAATTCAATCAACGCTGGCAATAGTTCTTTCACACGATCTTCCACTTTTTCATTGTCATGTAGGACCAAAATATCTCCTGGTCTTATTTTTTCTGCTTTTTTTAGGATGGTATCAACTGAAATACGTCGATCGAAATCATAGGATAGCCACGACCACATGACAACACGGTATTTTTTCCGAATCGGTGCGATAAATGAAATCGGGAGTCGACCGTAGGGTGGCCGAAACAAGGTGTTACTTGTAAATGGTGCTGCGTCTTCAATGGATTGCAAATATGCTTTTTTTGTTGTTTTTGTACCCTTCTCGTGGCGCATGGTGTGATTTCCGATAACATGACCGTAAGCACGGATACTTTCCATGAGCTCAGGGTATTTTTGTGCATTGCTGCCAACACAGAAAAAAGTTGCTTTTACATTGTAGTGCTCCAAGGTTGACAAAATCCACGGCGTTAACGTTGGCGTTGGACCGTCATCGAAGGTGAGATATACGGTGTCTTTAGACGAAAAACCCCAAATTTTTCGAGGGAAAATCCAACGAAAAATTTGGGGAGTTTTAAATAGGTACATCAGCAAGGATGAATCAGTCGCTAATTATTGCGGATTCATCATGTCTTCCAACGAAGGGCCACCCTGCTGCTGTGGCAATTCATTTTGTTGAGGTACTGGAGCTTCTTTGATTCCAAAGAAGATGGCCATTGCTTCAGAATAATCTTCCATTTCGAACATCATGTTGGCATAACGCCCTGCTTGTCGACCTCGACGCGTATTTTCACCATTGGCTTTTGCTTTCTCTTTCAAACGATCCAAAATACTTGGGAACATCGTAGAATAGATGTACTGGATTTTCTTCTGTGTGCGTTTTGCCAAGGCACCATCCGCATTTCCAAGCTCTCCATCGTTTGCTCCTGCGTACAATTTAAAGTAAGAAGCCAATGCAGCATACAAATCTTTGGTGTTTTGTGGATTGCTAGTGATCGCAATATGCTCATTTTCAAAATAATCAATGATCGATTCTAACTGGTCAGCCACTACTTTTCCTAATTTCTCGGCACCTTCTATATCTCCAACCATGTAGAGAACGCCTACATAATCATGTAAAATTCCATCGTTGAATGCTGGAAGCGTCTTGCCATTAATCGCATAATTATCACGTGGATTATTGGAAGCTGTTGGTTCTCCACAATCAATAACGATTTCTGCTGGCATCACCTCCAATGATCGGTGAATTAAGTTCTTCGCTTTTTTCTTGTATTCGGCAATTGTTTTAGCATCAACTGCTTTTGGAAGCATAGAAACATCTCTTCCCATGCTTGCCATCATTTCACGTTGACTGTTTTCTTCTTCGGCAGCGAATGCTTTTGACACGAAATCTTCTGCCAGTGCTAAGAAGTGTAAACGGTACTGATTCGTATGTCTACGCGCGTAATAATCCGTCAATACGTCAGGATTGTTCATTGCTCCATACGCATAGTTCTTCATCAAGTTCTCATACATTTTATCTGAACTAAATCGGTCATTCAATGTATTCAACGGGCTCAATTCGAAGATCATTCCGTTTTGTTTGATATATCCCTTTCTGTACAACGCCATCGATACGTCAGAACCGCCAGGTGAAGAGAAACAGATGCTACGTTTCCAATCGTTGTTTGCTAGAATATCTAACATCATGACTTGCTCACGTGTCAACACACGCTGCGTGAATTCAAAACGCAATTCATCCAAACAATTTTTCTCATCCTTCTTACCAATTGTCCCAGAGCTAATTGCATTTTTAGCATCCACAGGAAGGATAAATCCTTTACTTGGGAAAACACGAATTGGTCGCTGACTTTGGAAATCTACCATGTTATTGTCATCACGAACAAAAGCCATCGCATCGTCAATATTGGTATAGTTCCATCCTTCTTCGAAATCAATCAGCATGGTTTGAATTGCCTGTAGGTTTTCATTAGTCATTGTGATCAAACCAGATTGCGCTGCAGAAAGTATCTCCATACCCGCTTGGAATTTTTTGAATACCTGATCTGCCTTGTTGCTTCCGCTAAGCGGAGCAGAGAACAATCCTTTTATTTGATTCAGTCGCGCCATTGCACGTTGATCTGTCGAAGAAGCATTATTCAATAACGCCAATGCCTTTTGATTTAAGGTATTTACTGCTTGTTCAAGTTCAGGACCGCTCGATTTTGCACGCAATGCAATCACTTTTTGAATTACTTCTCGTGGTGCATTGATGTAGAACAATTCAAAAAGATCTGAGAATAATACCTGATCCGTGCTTCCTGCATACATCAAAATTTGGTCCTCTGTAAACTTAATAGGAAGTGGATCTGATTCGTAAGCGCGCATCTTCATTTGATTACTGTACCAGTCCGTTTGCATCAAAGAAAGGTTACATACACGCACATCAGTACGTTTTTCCTCTACCTCTTGCATGTACCACAATGGGAACGTATCATTATCGCCGTTTGTGAAGATGATTCCATTCTTTTCAACTGAGTTCAAATAGTTCAGTGCTAAGTCGTCAGCCGTTGTTTTCAAACTTCGATCGTGATCGTCCCAGCCTTGTACCCCCATGATTACGGGAACACTCAGACATAAGAGTCCTGCGACAACCGCACCCTGAGCGTCTTTTTTCAATACTCTGTTCAGTCCAGTCATTAAACCAAGCGCCCCGACTCCAATGACTGATATAATCAACCACGATATTACCGTTGGCATAGATACTTCACTGCTGATATCAGCAAAGAGCATTACTACGGCACCCGCTCCAACTATAATAGCAATCTGTTTATAGTGCTTCGCTGTAAATGATTTAAATGCGTCGTATAGGGCATAGACACCGATTCCAATCCACATGGCAAAGAAGAAGAACGATCCTGCATAGGCGTAATCACGCTCTCTTGGTTCAAATGGACGTGGATTTAGGTAAATGATGATGGCCAATCCTGTAAACAGGAACACAAGTAATACAACAAACGCATCTTTCGGTGCTTTGTAGAAGTGGAAGATCAATCCAATAAATCCTAGAATTAGTGGTAAGAAATAGAAGCTGTTGTTCGAAGGATTTTGTGATGTATAGTAAGGAGCTTTTTCTCCTTGCACACCTAATCGTGCATCATCTACAACACTGAAACCAGACTGCCAGTTTCCACGCATTTGATCACCATGTCCTTGAATATCGTTTTGACGACCCGAGAAATTCCACATGAAATAACGCCAGTACATCCAGTTGACTTGGTAACTTGTGAAGAAACGCATATTTTCTCCAAAGGTAGGGAGACGGTTTCCATCCGTTCCTTTTTCTGTTCCAGCTCCGTCTGTAGCATCGTAACCCGACCACACTTTGTATCCTTCGATACGTTGTTGATCTTGGTTCCAGTACATACGTGGAAAGAAGGTCGATTGTGCATAGGTTGTCACTGCATTTTGTCGTGTTCCAGCGTTGGATTCGAAGTACGTTTCAGTGACTTCTGCTCCTGTAACTGTTTTCGCAAATTCAAGTGCGCGATCTTCCTCTAAAAATGCTTTTAGAATTTTGTCACCTTTTTGTACCACAAATCGACGTACATGGAATGGAGATAAGTCTTTCCATTCTCCACGGTCATTTTCTTTAGAGTTCCAGTGATTCCCGAACAAAATCGGTGCAGAACCGTATTGTTCACGCGTCAAGTAGGAATGAAGTGTTACTAAGTTTTCTGGGTCATTTTCATCCAATGGTGGGTTTGCGTTTGAACGAATTACAATCACCGCAAACGAACCGTATCCAATCAGTAATAGCATTAATCCCATTACAGAAGAGTACAGAATGCGTTTTCCTTTCTTTCTTGCGTAACGAATAAGAACAACACAAACCAGTACTAATAGTGCAAAGAAGAAAATGGTACCACTAAAAAACGGCAGTCCAAGTGAGTTGACAAATCCTACTTCAAATTTGGACGCCATGGAAATAGAACCTTGAATAACGCCTACTTGAATAAATCCAAGCACAATGATGGATAGAATTCCAACGAGGAAAAATCCTTTTACAGAAATTTTTTCTTTGTAGCGGAAATAGATAATGTAAGCTATACCTGGCACAACAAGGATCCCTAATAAGTGGACACCAATTGCCAATCCAAGCATAAACATAATGAACAACAACCAACGATCTGGAGAATAACCTTTCGGCACCAAACCATTACCAATTTCCATCATTTCTTCGTCCCATTTAAGGATCGCCCAGAAAATGACAGCAGTAAACAAGGACGACATCGCGTAAACCTCACCTTCAACAGCTGAAAACCAGAATGATTCAGAAAATGTATACGCTAAACCACCGATGAAACCACTCGCAAAAACGGCAATTTTATCACCTATTGAAAGCGTTGGACGGTCTTTTAAAATCATTTTTTTGACCAACATCGTGATGGACCAAAACATGAATAAAATAGTAAGTGAACTCGATAATGCTGACATACGGTTGATCCATACAGCTACAGTTTCAGGATCAGCAAAAAAGGAAAATAGTCTGCCGACTACCATAAACAAAGGCGCCCCTGGAGGGTGACCAACTTCTAATTTATACGCTGCGGTGATGTACTCGCCACAATCCCACAAACTTACCGTGTCTTCAATGGTGATAAAAAAAACGGTCGTTGCGATTAAAAATAATAGCCAACCTAAATAGAGGTTTAATTTTTTATAAGTCATATGTAGTCTGTTAAAGGAGTCCAGGTAATTAACCACCCTTTTCCAAAATCGTCTTGGCGAATTTAGCAATATAATGTGTGCTATGCATAGTTAAAAAGTGAAAAAATGCCAAAAAGTCTAAAAGTGAAGAAATTTGAAAGTTTTTTTTGTGGGTTATTGGCGCATATTGATTTTTGTTTATACATTTGCACCCGCAACAGGCTACCACTTGTTGAGGTACAGTTGTGAAACTGTCCTATGGTGTAACTGGCAACACGTCGGTTTTTGGTACCGAAGAGTCTAGGTTCGAGCCCTAGTGGGACAACAAAAAGGAGTTAAGAAATTAGCTCCTTTTTTTGCGTTTAGTGGTTTTGTAGGTGAATTTGTTAAAACGACAATTTGAGTAGGGACGGGATTTGGGACAGAAACACTATCTTGGTGAAAATTTTATACTTTGAAAAATCACGACGCACAATTTGAAATTGGAAAGCAATTCAAGGAAAGACAAGAGAAATTGGTTTATTATATCATTGCACTTTGTGTTGCCTCGATTGGTTTCTCTGTCACACAAACAATAAATCAAAAATTAAATTGTACTCACATATTGTTGGGTGTCTCATTCATAAGTTGGTCTGCAAGCATTTTCTGTGGCTTCCAATTTATCAAGATTGTTCTTCTTGGTTCCCACGCCAACATTAAGTACTTCCAAGTTATCTCTGACCACCCAGCACCAAGAGTCGAAGAAGAAGCAAAGAAAATCCTAATTGAAAAAGCAAATGAGTATAGTAAGCGTTCAACTCGAAACTTTAGTGCGCAACACTATCTTTTTTACATAGGAATAGTAACATTTATTGCATGGCATGTTATTCAAATGGCAACAGAATAATTTCCCATCTTCACACAGGGTAAAATTCTTCGTCATACTTCTTGCTGTTTTCTTCAATGGTAATCGTAAAAACACCCGTATCTGATATAATCACCACCTTTGGTTCTTCTAGCATCGTAAATGTTATTCCATTCATCACCTCCGCATAAACTAATTGAACTTGTTCCATAATTATCAATGTTTGAATAAATAAAACAGGGGTGGCTCATTCCATTTTGAAATGATAGAAAACCAAATCCCCCGCTAAATTCATGGCAGGGGCAGTTGTAGATTAGGCTATTAGGGTGAGTAACAATCCAAAAAATCAATAGTAGGAGGGGTAGAATGTCGGCTAAAGAGTATATAAACAGCCAATCTCTTACACTTTTGGGCGTGGGGAATATCTTTGTAATGCTCACTGCTTGTTTTGTGCAGAGAACACCACTTTTGGGTGCGTCAAACTCCCAACCGAACGTAGTTGTTCCGCTAACACATCAAATGCATGTTCAAGATTACAAGGAACAACGGAGAGGTTGGGAGGATTAAAGATGTCGAAATGTCTATTTGACGAAATTGACAAGTAGACATAAAAAAGCCCCGATCATATAAATGACCGAGGCTACGTTCTTGAAATTTTCTTGGCGTAATTGTTTAACCTGCTTTTCGGTAACGCCCTTGTACTATTTTTTCAAAACAAGCTGAATCGAGAAAACGATCAACTGTGCGTCCTGAAACAACAAAACGTTTACCAACTTCAATTGCTTCGGCTCTGGTAAATTCATTTGGTAATGATTGAAAAATACTCAATCTACTACCACTCAATTGACTTTCGCCCTGCTTTGGAAGCAATTGCATTGCTCTATTAGCATTCACCAATAGAATTTCTGCAAGTTTTTTTGCTGTGGCGAAATCATCATCGCTACAAATGTTGTCTTCTTCAATATTTGATTCATTTTTACGAAGTATAGTTAATACCATACAAATTCGAAACATGATCAATCCCATTCTGTTTACCGAGGCATCTAAATCCTCATGAAAAAGATTGGTAAGCTGTGATTTGGCTTTATTGAAAAAGTCTAGAAATTCAATACGCTGTTCATTACTAAATGCGATAGCAACTGATTCCTTTTTAGAAAGTATCATGAATAATTTCAGCATTTCTTTTGAAGCATCATTAAATACCTTTTTTCGATCAGAACCATGATTTGTAAAAACATCCATGAACTCTTCAATTGGTTCAGTAAAGATGAACGCCATTCGTGAAAACAGCCCATTCTCTGTACTTGATACAATTCTTGCCAATTGATTTGGTGTACTAGAAATTACTGCTGATAATTGTGGTTCAGCAATATCCACATACACCTTATCAGTTTTTCTGTACTGGCTTATGGTTTCGTGATGAAATGCTTTTCTAAGCATATCAGACCAATTACCATAGTCAGTTTTGAAAATGTTGGCTATTGTATCACCTTCCGTTTCGAAAATCATGCCTTTACCACTTTGCTCATTGAAACGCTCAGTAAACCCCGCAGCACTGCTGTTTGCAGGAATAATAATTTGTGTACACTGCTGTACATCATCACCATTCTGCAACAATTGTGTTAGCAATGAAGGATTATTACCATCAGCGAAATTCCTCTTTTGAATGGCTTCAATCAGAGTTCTTGTCCAAGTGATATTCCCTTTTCCTGAACCTGCTTTTCCAACCACATACAACAGCAAATTTGGATAAACCTTCTGCTGATTGTAGTATCCGTGAACATTCGGTAAAGCACTACTGATAACTGTAATTGCACTTAGCAACATCATTACCTTGTGCCTATCCTCAAATCCATCACTTACATTCAAAAGAAGCTTTGGCAATTTACAAAATTCTAAAGTGTCTAAATCGTCATTTTGACAATTAGACATATCGTCATTTTGATTTTCATCGTTGACTTTGTTTATCTCCTCAGAGTCGAAGGAGTTATTTTTACTTGTTACCATTTTTACAATGATTGAAATTTACTGATTGAACTTGCGTTCTTGCCACTTTTTGGCTGTTTTTCTCTTTTTCATTATAAATTAAGTCCCAAGGGATTACTCATTGGAAGGCTGTCATCATTTTTTATGATTGGTTTTAACAAACCTAGCCCCATTTCAACATCTAGTTTTTGATACACTTCTGATTCAGTTAAGTCAAACTTCTCTTTAACGAACCAAATAGCATTGTATCGTGCAAAATTCTCCCATTTGTTGTCAATTCGTTCGTCTATATAAATGGCATAGTTGTTATATTTACTATTCCATGTAATAGTGTATCGAACGTCATCTACAATTACGGGTTCATTCAAACTAAATTGTGTTGTGAGGTACTTTTTAAAGATTTCCAAGCCATCCTCCGTTTTATTTAAAAATTCTCTACCTGTTGATTTCATAATCAAAAATTAGGCAGTTAATAATTCATCTAGTTGAATTGTCAACCTGATGATATGGTAAGTCTTTATACTTACTTTTTTCACGCCAAGATTTCAAAGAACAATATTCACCGTTGTGAACTTGTGTGAAGTAAGTAATTATATTTTGATATTCCTATGCTTACATAGTAATATTTTTGAAGTATTTTGTAATGTGGTGAAAATCAAAAGGTGAAGGGTCTTATTTCTTTAGAAATATTATTTTAAAGGATGGACATTTGCCATTACAACCCAAAAATGCCAAAAATGTATGCTCTGTGGATGGCAAAGAAAGCGTATCTGAACACTATTATCTCAAACCTCAGAAAGGGTATCATATAAGATTATCGCTCGTCTATGTGCTTCTTTTTCGCTCAATGAATGTGGAATGTCTTGCATGGTGGATTGGTAATTCCGAATATCATTATTTATATAACGGAAATGTTTCTGAATCACCTTCATATACTGCCTCTAAAACAATAGGTCCTCTATAATAGGGACTATCCCAGTCTGCGGGTAAAGTAAATCCAATAATCAATTGACCACTTGAATTTTGACATTCAGGATTTAAAATGCAGTTTCTCATTTCATCTGATAATGAGATAATTGGTAAGGAGTTTTCTTCTTCATTACATGAGACAAGGAACAACATCAGGCTTAACGTTATGATTGATTTCGCTCTACTCATCTTTAATATAAATTTTATTGATGAAAAAATTAAACATCCAATCCGTTGCATAAGGCACATATGCTGCTTTGTAAAATTCGCCTTTTTTAGTCTTATAAAGGATTAATTGGTCTTGAATGTCTCCATTGTTTACATAAGTCATGGTTGAATCAGTGTTTATAACTTTAGCCTGATTAGTACTAATAAGAATTGCTTTCTCAAGTACTCCTGTGCATTCAATCGAAATTAAATAAGGGTAATCTACAAAATGTCTAAGTATTATTTTGGGCGAACAAGTAATCTTTTCACCAGATTCACCATCATAATACATAACATAATTATCTCCATAAACTGTGATCGTCTGTTCGGAAATTTGAGACATTAGGAACTGACAGTTACAGACGACCAGAAATATTAATATTTTCATTCTTCAAATTTTTCCACGATTAAATAATCCCATTCGATATCTTCTACTCCTAGCATTGTTTTGTCCTTCCAAATAAGGATTCTCACTTCTCCTTCCTCTCTCATAATACCAAAGACATATAACGAATCAAGCTCAATATAACGAATAATTTCGTTCTTCCATCTTTTAACTACCTCTCTCCCATCTCCTTTATACTCAACATATTCTATTGTTTGCTCAGAGGAATTGACTTTGTATATTCCTGTATTAAACGTTTTCCATGAATCGACCATTTCATCAGTTTCTCGATCGAATTTGCCTACTGTAAT
Organism: uncultured Fluviicola sp.; assembly: GCA_964643345.1. Taxonomy (GTDB): domain Bacteria; phylum Bacteroidota; class Bacteroidia; order Flavobacteriales_D; family Crocinitomicaceae; genus UBA4466. The sequence goes on along the minus strand of CAZXRU010000014.1, from coordinate 50,272 downwards.
TGGCGAAAACTTAAGCTTTAGGTTAGGGACATTTTCTACCACTGGAGGTTGAGCATACAAGGAGGAAAAGACCCCTAGAAATAATACTATTAATACGTGCTTGGACTTCATAGTCGTTGGTTTTTAATGAATTAATAAAGCATCCCCTTCATAGAAACCGTTGATCCAAGGGCGCAATGTTTATTTTCTTAGTTAATTCAATTAGATGCGAAAAGTAACAGGCGTTGAAATCACTTATTCACTAAAATATGCTCAAGGATGAACTTGAAAAAGCAGATATTGTTTTAATCAGACTTCCAACAACAACATATCCGTATTTGTAATAGTGTTCATTTGCTCCAATTGGCAGACTAAATGATTGACCATCTGGTATTCGTACGGACTTCAAAAATTCCCATTCGAACGTCCCTGCGTTTTGGACGTACAATTCTATTGTCTTTGCTTCTCTCCACACATTTGTAATTAAAATTGTATTTGGACTCTGAGCAACAGGTGCATTAGTTCTTTGGTACTCATTATTGCTTGTTGGTGGTTTCTTTGTTGATGTATTTGGATTTTCCAACAGGGTAGAAGGTTGGTAAACGGGAGTAACAGAAGGTTTGTACGTATAGGACTGAGCAAAGACGGTCAAGTTTACAAGTAAGGCTAATAAGAAAAGTGGTTTTTTCATAACTCAATGGTTTTAGATAACAAATTTAAAAATATTACTGTACGGTCATTATTTTAAGCAATTTTTTTTAGTCACAACAACCCTTCGTTGGCAAATGAGTAGAATCCCTCAGATGTTAGAATCAAGTGATCCAAAATAGAAATATCAAGTAAGCTACCCGCCTTCTTTATTTGCTGAGTAATCGTTTTGTCCTGTTCACTTGGGTTGAGTTGCCCACTTGGGTGATTGTGTGAAATTATTACGGCTGATGCTCCACACTTCAAAGCCGTAGCAAATAGGACTTTGATATCAATGATCGTTGCGCACGTACCTCCTTGGCTTAGTTTTAGCCATCCAATGGTATTGTTTGCTCTATTCAAAAATAGTACGTAAGAGCATTCTATGTAGTCAATGATGGTTTCATCATAAATGGTTGCGAATACCCTGTAAGCATCTTCTGCTTTTCTGATTTTGACAATAGCTTCTGTACCCCGACGATACGACAATAGTATCTCAGGAAGCCGAGTTTTGAACTGCTTCATGGTTTTTGGTTTTAGAATGAAATTATAGTGAGCGTAGCCAGTCTATTGAAAATACTGACCGAACGGCAATTGTGTAAACATGTGCTTATAGTGACTTTTCGGTCATGAAAACAAATGAGGAAATACTACTGGATTTAGCCAATAAATTGAAGGGTCTACGGAAAATTAAAGGTGTCACACAAGAGCAAGTGTACAACGACACAGGTATTCATATCGCACGAATAGAACAGGGGAAGAGGGATATTAGCTATACGACTTTAGTTAGATTAGCTGAATATTTTGAAATTGGACTGGGTGAGTTGTGAGGTTCTTTATATTTGAACCCCTAAAAATATATGTTATTCTATTTGGAGTATAGTATTTTTCAATCAACTTGATCGTTATGAATCATAATCTCTTATTTTTACCTAAGTTTCACAACTATTCACAACTAACTATTATGCTTTATGAGAAAAACAGCCTTTTCAATTTTCCTAGTTGTACTTTCTGGCAGTGTTGGCTTTCTTCTTAACTACATTTCAGAAAACTTTAAGAAAGAAGGAAAATATATAGATACTGAAGTATTCTATTCAAACTTGTCTAAAATAACCAGTCATGATATTAAAATAAAGTTTGACACTACGACAATTGAAAATCTATATAGAGTTGACGTACAGGTGTATAATTTTAACGACGTTGATTTCGATAACATACCTATATACATTGAATTATTTGGAAACCAAGACGGTGTTACTAAAGTACTATCAGAGGAAGCATGGGGAGTAGACGGGAACAAGGAAATAATTGACAAAATTGAAGAACTAAACACCTCGAATAAACCTTGTGGCTTTAGAAGAGGTTACTTGGTCAAAAACGCTAGAAAGGGGGACGTTAACCACCCAATCTTGCGAGTAACCTACTTTATAGATGCTAAGAATATATCTGATTATGATGTGTTTGTCGACAAAAAGGGATTGCTCGAAAGAAAATATACTTTTGATAACTATTCCAAATCTGATCAATACCCGATTGCCTTCTTTTTAACCGGGTGGGGATTTGTAGTTTATCTCTTAATCGGTGTTCTTGGTGCGATACTACTTTTTTCAATTCTAAGTAGATTGATGCCAGACAGCTCATGGATTGAAAGGCAAAAAGTTATTATGCCAAAACTTTTAGAATATATACAGCAAGAGAAAGAAGATATTGAAGTCAAAAAGGTCATTAACAGGTATGAGACTCTTTACAAAAAATACAAATGGGAAAACGCAAGTTTTTTGTCCCGGTTAATGAACGGTTATAAAAAACCACGGGAAGATGAAGAATGATTAATTTTCCCACCACCTCTACGTCTGACTCCAAACTCGACTGAAGCTAATCTATCAAATTAAAAAAAGCTTTCACGGCGAATGGTATTGTATGATTATTTTGTACAATAGCCTTACGGATTTTGGATAAATCTCCAATGCTAATACCTCCATAATATTCAGCATTTTCGTCTTCATTTAGAGCTTCACGAATCAATCTTTTAGAGAAAGGATGTAACGTAGTACAATCTACAAAACTGTCATGATCAAGAAAATGATCACGTTCTTCATTTTTCTCCAATGGCAAAATAAAGGCTTTAGTTCTTTCCTGCCGGTGTACATTGTTATTTAATTTACTATCAATAAGAGCAACCCCAATATAACCATCATCTGAATGCCCAACAATAACAAATCTCTTGTATTTTGGAGGTGTAGTTACCCGGATAAATACTTTTACAACAGAACCAACCAATAACCGATGGTCTTCTTCTGTGTCAGTTTGACTGGCTGATTCCGACCTTTCACACATGTTCTACTCAGTGTATTGACGCTTTACACCGAAGTTATCACGAATAAAATCCAGCATATCATCAGAGGCACCACCTTCTTTGGCAATTTCAACGTCGGATATTTTAGAATTTAAAGGTGCCGAATTATATGCCACTCCATGAGATTTATCATAACGCTGTTGAAAATCAAGTTCGATATTCTCTAGGAATGATTCTTCCAAGCACTCTATTGCAGACATAGATAAAAACCTATCATTAGCCATCACATCGCTAGTGATATACATCCCGTTCACCTTAAAATTTTTATCTCCACCTTTAATAAAATCATACAAAGCTGACGGTACTGGACCATATGTCATAGCAATGAAGTTGTCATCTGTTATGTAATTACCATATCTAACAACATGTTTTTGTTCAGCGAAGTATAGCATTTTAAATAGCGAGTGCCGGTCTAGCCTCTTAGCTTTATTAAGTAAATACAGGGCTGCATTTATTTTGATGTTTTTATTTAACTCGCTAAAGTTCATTAAATTAGTCTCAGGTATTAAGTACAAATATACAACCAAAATAATTAATTATTGCATTAGATAGCTTTGTTTTCAACAAAAGGTTGTCGGTTTATGCAATTTGTGAGCTGAAAAACAAAGATTTACTAACCAAACTAGCATGTTCTTCCTTGCCCACTTTAATATACTTCAAGAACACCTTCTCTGTTCGATGTCCCGTAATTGCCATTATTGCTAAACTAGGCACCCCTGCTTTATATGCGTTGGTAGCAAAGCTTCTTCTTGCCGTATGGGATGAAACAAATTCATATTTTGGTTTTCGGGTAGTTACTTTCTTTCCTCCACATGTTCTGGTCAAAGAAACCATTTCCGTCAAACCGACAATACGACACACTTCTTTAATGTATTTGTTGAATTTTTGATTTGAGATTAACCGCGGTGTACCGTTGTACTTATCTAGGATGTTTTTAGCTACTGGATGCAACGGTATTATCACTTCTTCGTCTGTTTTCTCTGTACGTACTTTTAGCATCGTACCACCATTTATTAAGCTATCCTTTGTCAATTTTGGGTAGTCTTGTGAACGAACGCCTGTGTAACATGCCAACAAAAACAGATCACGCACATTGTCTAAATGTCGATTTGGCAATATTGTCGTTCTCATTCGAAGCAACTCATCTTCATTCAAATAAATTGTCTCTGCATCTTCTACTGGCTTTTTGAATGAACGCATCTTGTAGATCAAGTTATTATGTAACCCTTCTTCATGTGCTGTACCCATCCACAATTTTATGTTCTTAACCAATTTTCCAATGGAGTTAGTGGAGAGATTAAGAGTTTTCATGCAGTGGGTCACAAATGAATTGTAAAACTCGTGGTCAATGTTGTCGAATGTCAATTTGGTCTTTTTCAAGTATTCAAACTCTTTCAACTTGTAGAAACTATTACGGTACTGCTTTACGGTTGCAATTTTTCTAATGCTTTCTGTCCGCACAATGAACTTTTCAATGTAAAGGGTAAAGCTAGTTTCATCTTCGATGGAATTGGCATCAGTTAAGCGTGTTTTGATTTCTTGTACGCCATTGGAGATGTTGGTACGTGACAATTGACCTTTTCTTTGCAGATTCCTAATCAATTCCATTATTGCAGATTTGAAATCGTTAATTAGAACGTTGGTTTCACAATCCGAAACGCCTTGTACGAGTTGTGTCTTTGGGTTAAACTTCCCTTCCTTCACAGAAATTCCCAACGTGCATTTGGTTCTAATTCCTGATACTGAAATGTCGGCATACAAATATTGCATACCTGACTTTTGTCTGATAGTTACTTTCATGATTAATTGTATTATTTTTATTAAAACTTAAAGATTCGAGTTATGAGAGGAGCACTATTATTACTTACGTTATTGTTGTCTATAACATCGCATAGCCAGAACAAGAAGGAAACTCAGGACTGGATTATTGAGAAAATTGAAATGTATCAACACAGCTCTGGGGCTTCCCATTTTAAATATTCAATTTCCTTTTCCGAAACAGAAATGATTGTACAAGAAGACTTTAAAGTTGTTTTTGAAGATTTTACAAGTCACCAATCCTATAAAACCATCAAGATTCCAATAAAGGAACTTCATAAAATCCGCTTCAAAGGAGAAGATGGTTCTAAATCTGTCAGCATAGTTCTAAGAATAAAAGGAAACAAGAAGAACATTCAAGTCATTCATGATATAGGGACTGAAAACAGAGATGAGTATAGTTTTGTTTTACACAAATCAGTCATTACAGATGGTTTAGATGATAGATTTAAAAAGGCATTTGACAAATTAATAGTGCTCTACGGAGGAACATTGACCAACGAGGCTTTTTAAGTGATACAAATAGGGACGATGTATGGGACAGTTTATGCCCAACCAATCCGAATGTATACTGCGTGCAACAACATGTCAGAGATTGCTTCTTTTAACCTTGAATGGTCGTTCAGGGAGGATTATTTTGTTTATACATTTGCACCCGCAACAAGCCAACACTTGTTGAGGCACAGTTGTGAAACTGTCCTATGGTGTAACTGGCAACACGTCGGTTTTTGGTACCGAAGAGTCTAGGTTCGAGCCCTAGTGGGACAACAAAAAGGAGCTAAGAAATTAGCTCCTTTTTTTGCGTTTAGTGGTTTTGTTGAGAGTATGAAAAAGTAGGGATGCTATTTGGGACAGAAACTACTTTGAAAGTAAGTTTTCATACATTGCCTCAAGTTCCGATTCGATAATATATTTCATTTGAGTTGGGTTTTCTTTGTACATATCGCTAATTGGAAAATGATTTAAGCAATTGGGATGTGGACATTCATAATTTGAAACTGCTCTCATCTTCAAAGGAGTATTATGAAGTGTACAGTATGGTTGCAAATCATAAATCTTTGGCTGTTCATATTCGAATTCATCGAAGTTAACTTGCCATTTCCACAAAATGTTCCCAACTTGCTTCTGATTGTATTTTTTTAACTCCAACTGAGCAACTGTATATATAGAATCATTGTTTGTATTTTTACTATGAAGTTTTTTGAAAGTTGCTCTAAGTATCCAAATAGTAAAAACAATCATCAATACCCAAAACAATGGGACTTTCATATTGTAAAAATAAACCCACGCATCTTTAAAAGAAATCTTAACAATTAACCCATAAATCCAAATTGAAACCGAAGTAATTAACCAAATGATTCCCGTAGCAATCACCTTACTACCTACTGAATCATTCCATATTTTTCGCAGCCATATCATTATCCTTTCAATCCCTTTATCACCTCTTTTAAATTTCTAATATCAGACCTTTCTTCATTGATTTTTATAATAACAAAGTCTAGTAGTCTCTGGATTGCCTGTGCTTTCTTCAATGCCTCACCTTCTGTCATTGAATGTAATCCTTCAGATGTTTGGTTGTAAAGCAGCTTTATAGGATTATCACCCAAAACCTTTAGTGAATTTGGTAAATGATGGAATATATTCTCATAGATGGAGCTAACCGTCCCATTTTGCACATGTTCATCCAATAGCTTTTGAATTTCTAGTCCATGCGAGTCTGGCAACTCTTTTATCTCTTTGATAATATGTAATAATTCTTTTTCTACAATTCTTCTGAAGTAAGCCAATGATCCAATTCCGTAATTATCGGCAATTGCCTTAACCCCTTTGTGGTACCAATTCGCAGACTCCCTATCAAAGAATTTTAATAATAGTGGGTTAAGGGCTACTTTCAACTCTGGTTTAACACCAACTTTTCTCATTGAGATAGGAATGCCAAGTTTTTGCTCTGGTGCACCAGCAAATCTATGTGACACTCCAATATAGGATGAAGGAATAGCTTCTTCACTGAAAATGTTTATTAAAAAGTCTACATGATAATCATTACATGATTGACATTTGCCAGTAAGGTGAATTGTGTAATCTAACATCCCATGACTTAAATAGGCTTGGGGCACACCATTAGAAATACGCTCAAATAATGCTTTTATCTCAATCCGATTGGAAAAACTTAAAATAAAGGATGTCAACTTATTGTTCTCTCTAGAACAATGATAATCAAATGTTAATTCATCAAAGTAATGAGGAGAGATTATTTCATTAACTAATGCTGGCTCGAGTGAAAACACATTGTGAACCTCGTATACATTGGCAGTTTCAATAAACCGTTTAATTCCTTCCTTCATAACTACTAATATACTATTTGATTATTATTGTTGATGACTCAATTTAATAACACTGTCAATACTAACGAAATAAAACTATAATAAAAAACTAAAAATGGCGCCCAAAATAGACGCCATTTTGGATAACAGCAATTAGTTTTTACAACCATTCTTGTCACAAGTGATTTTTTCGTTTGTGTTAACCCAATGCCCTGCTTGGTCATTAGTATTAGTTCCACAACCTGTTTTACCACCCTTTTGTCCACTATGGACTACATTTGTTGGTGTATGTTTTACCGCCATTGCTAAAATATTTTCATCCATAAATCACTGTGGATGTTACAGTGTAGACACCTTAGTTATTTTAGAAAATATTATATTCGCATTGAAATAAATAGAAATATACTTTCCAATAGTGGTCGGGTATCTTTCAACCATGAAAGGGTAGAGCTCAAATTCTGCCCTTTTTATTTAGCCCAAAGGTATACTATAAATCCCTCATTTAGAGCGTTTAGATTCTAATTTTATCCTTAGTTATCAACAAAATGTTTATAATCTAAACTAAAAACGATTAATTACTAGTCAACCAATTACTTTCAAACCAATCCCATACGCTTCGATCGCCTCTACACACACAGGGAAGAATTCTTCGTCATACTTCTTGCTGTTTTTTTCAGTGGTAATCGTAAAAATACCCGTATCTGAGATAATCACCACCTTTAGGTCTTCAAGCATGGTAAACAGTTTTAAATTAGGTTCTCAGAAAAATCTCACTCACCTATACTTCTCCTGATATTCCAGTGGACTCATCCCAGCAATTTTTCTGAAGACATCCCTGAACGCTTTGGGATCGTTGTATCCCGTTTCGTACATTACTTCACTAACCGTTTTTCTACCTGGTTCCAACATCTTTTTGGCTGCTTCAACACGAACGCGCTGAATGTATTCCAGTACCGAGTTCGAGGTCGCTTTCTTAAAACGTCTTTCAAATGTGCGCCGAGAAATACCAAAATGCTCAGCCAGATCTTCCACATTGATCTTATCTGCGTAGTGTTCTTCAATGTATTCTTGGGCTTTTAGTACCTCCGCATCTTCATGTTCCTTTTGCCCGCGGAACATGGCAAACGGCGACTGACTTTTTCGACCGATATCCAGCAAAAAGAACTTTGATGCCACAATGGACATTTCACGGCTGGTATACTTTTCTACGAGATATAACAATAAATTCCAGTAAGAACTGGCTCCACCGCTTGAATAGATTCCTTCCTGTTCGGTTACAACCTTGTCATCTGTCAACTCGACTTCTGGAAACATCTCACGAAAATCATTGGCAAAAAGCCAGTGCGTTGAACATTTTTTTCCATGCAGTAAACCAGTTTTCCCTAACAAGAATGCGCCTATGCACAAACTGGCCACTTCAGCTCCATTTTTGTATTGTTCTACTATCCATGGAATGAATTCCTTGTTCTGTTCGAGTGCCAGTTCAAGGTTACCGCTAATGGCGGGGATAAGAATCAGATCCGTTTTCTTCACATCCCTTAAAAGATCGTCAGGGTGAATGGTCATCAAACCGTCTAGCAGTTCAACATTCTGAACCAATCCAACCAAACGGACGTCAAAAAACGGACGGTGTCCAGCTTCTTTATAAAACTGATTCACCGCAGTGAACATATATCGAGGGTCTACAATTGCTGCGGGTACAGCGGTTTCGAGAACTAGAATACTAATGTGTTTCATAAGGTGTTATCAGTTACTGAATGGCCACAGATATGTAAAAGATTTGTCGCAATTACCCCTTGGTATTGTCGTAATAGCGTATCCTAATGTACGAATGTTGCCACTACATTTGTAGTATCGATTGACTGATAGATGAATAGATAAAATAGAGTATGAACCAAAAAGAGCAAATGATGAATGCAGTAAAAATTACCATAAAGGCAGAAATTTCAGCACCGATGGAAAAAGTATGGGAATACTGGAATGGTCCAAAACATATTGAAAAGTGGAATGCAGCTTCTGACGACTGGCATTGTCCAAGTGCGGAGAATGACCTGAGGACTGGAGGAAAATTCAGATCAACCATGGCAGCTAAAGACGGATCCATGAGTTTCGATTTCGAAGGGGTTTATGACGAAGTCATTCACCTGAAGAAGATTGCTTATACCATGGCGGATGGCAGACAGGCGGTTGTTCAATTTGAACAGACTGAGAATTTGGCGTACATAACAACAACATTTGATGCAGAAGATATGAATCCCATCGAAATGCAGCAAGGCGGTTGGCAGGCTATTTTGGACAATTTCAAGAAATATACTGAAACGAACTGAATCATAAACAAATCGTAAGATCATGATACATACCCAACAAAAAATAGTGCCATTCCTTTGGTTTGATAACAATGCGGAAGAGGCCGCAGAATTTTACTGTTCTGTCTTCAACAATTCAACAGTTACAATGCGTTCACCAATGGTGGTACAATTCGAACTGGAAGGAATAAAATTCATGGCGTTGAATGGCGGACCTCAATTTAAACCTACCGAAGCGCTGTCTCTTTTTGTCAACTGTGACACTCAGGAAGAGGTAGATGAACTTTGGGAGAAGCTCACTGCTGATGGAGGAGAAGAAAGCATGTGTGGTTGGCTCAAGGACAAATTTGGTTTTTCATGGCAGATCATACCCACCGCTTTAATGGAATTGATGGGTGATGCCGATCGTGAGAAGTCACAACGCGTAATGGATGCCATGTTGAAGATGAAAAAAATAATAATAGCAGATTTGGAAGCTGCACACCGCGGTTAAAGTGAAGTTATACGAGGTGAATAATTAATTCAATGAAGAATTGAGCAAAATCGTAGGTCAATGATAGAAGTCTTCAAAACAAATGTCCATGATGAAGTGACCGCTGAGCACATTATCGAGACAATGTCCTTGCAATTTCCAGAAGTATTTATCAATTTTGATTTGGACGATCATGACAGGATTCTCCGAATTGAAAGTGAAGGAGATACACTCCCGGTCAGTGATGTAATAACGCTGATGAATACAAAGGGATATCAATGTGAAGTGTTGGAAGACTGAATTGCCTTAAAAGTTAAAGCTAAAAACAGAAAAAATGAAACAGAAAATCTTAACAGTAGTATGCATCCTTTTCGGACTGATGATGGTCAATGCAGGTCTGAATAAATTCTTTAATTACATACCTGTGCCTGAAGACATGCCAGCTGATCTCATGAAGCTCATGGAAGCATTCATGCAAATTACATGGTTGATGCCATTGGTCGCAACAGTAGAAATAGTTGGCGGAATACTGATTGCCATCCCCAAATTCAGGGCGCTCGGTGCAATTGTCATCTTACCAGTAATGGTTGGTATAGTCTTGCATCATATTACCTTCGCACCAGCAGATCTTGTTCTTCCGCTGATCTTCTTTGCCGTAAATAGCTGGGCAATAGCCGAAAATTGGAAAAAATATCGTCCAATCTTCCAAAGGGATTCACACGAAGAAAAGTAGTTGTAATGACAATGATTCTTAGAATGTAGCAAATGGATAAGGGATTTGACACAGTGGATAATTACATAGCGGATTTTCCACTTGAAGTTCAGGCAATTTTAAACAAGATCCGATCGTTAGTAAAAAAGACAGCACCAGATGCAGCAGAAGGTATTGCCTATGGAATGCCTGGTTACAAGATGAATGGGAAGCCACTGGTCTATTTTGCTGCTTACAAGGAACACATTGGGTTTTATGCCACACCAACAGGACATGCAAAATTTGCGAAAGAACTTTCACGTTACAAACAAGGAAAAGGTTCTGTTCAATTTCCATTGAATCAGGACATTCCTTATGACCTTATTACCCAAATAATTGAATTTAGGTTAGCCGAAAATGCTCAAAAGTAAGGAATGGATAAGTTGTTCAGTTAGTGCTGATAGGAAGCTATTTAAAAAGTATAAAGTAGAAAACAACCCAAGTAGCAATAAAGAAGATGCCCACAGAAAAGACCGTTTTGAAGAGTTTTACATCCTTTTTAATGATTAAAAGGTATAGAATATAGACAAGAAATACAGCAATGAATATGATGGGAATAAATGGATAGGTCATAATCTGTTCGTTTTATCAAAGGTAAAAAATTTACCTTATTATTGTGAAATTATGAAAATTCACATAAAAAACATGGTCTGCAATCGCTGCATAATGGTGGTGCAGAATGAATTGGATAAGTTGGAACTGAAAGTTAACGCTATTTCGTTAGGAGAAGTAACGCTTGACAAGGAACTAAGTCCTGCAGAGAAGAATCAAATTCAAGCTGCACTGGAACCTTTAGGATTCGAATTGATTGATGATAAGAAAAGTATGCTTATCGAAAAAATTAAAACGACTATCATCGATGTAGTACACAATCACGACAATGAAACCAATGAAAACCTGTCTGATGTGTTGAGTAGAGAAGTAAATCAAGACTACAATTATTTGTCGAACTTGTTTTCCGACGTTGAAGGCACTACCATCGAGAAGTATTTTATCGCTCAAAAGATTGAAAAGGTAAAAGAATTGTTGGTGTATGATGAATTGTCCTTAAGTCAAATTGCTTTTCGACTCAATTATTCAAGCGTAGGTTACTTGAGTAATCAATTTAAAAAAGTCACAGGATTAACACCTAGCCACTTCAAGCAAATAAAAGTTGATAAGCGAAAACCGTTGGATGAGCTTTAAAAATTACAAATCAATCCCAAAATAACACAATAGCTTCCCGTGAAATAATTGCCTAATTTGTAGCGTATTAAAAACGCGAATTATGGCAACAAGTGATAGAGAAATAATATACCTCCCGTTGGAGGGTGTAGAAAGTGAACATTGTGCACTGATCGTTGAAAAAGGATTAGGGCGCGTCAAAGGAATAGAATCTCACAAGGTAGAACTGAACAACCACCGAGCGGTGATCACCGTGAATGATGTTGAAGTCATTCAGAAGGCTGTTGACGAAATTAAAGACCTTGGCTACGGTGTTACAACCGTTAAGAAGACATTTCCTGTGTTGGGGATGACATGCGCATCGTGTGCAGGAAGTACAGAAAGCATCGTAAAATATGTTCCTGGTGTCGTTCGTGCATCGGTCAATTTCGCAACGGGAAATTTAATGGTGGAGTATTTGCCCAATATGACCGATCCTTTTAAATTTCAAAAAGCAGTTCAATCCATCGGTTATGATTTGTTGATAGAGGATGAAAACCAACAGCAAGAAACGCTGGAGTCAATCCATGCGGAAAAATTTCAACAATTAAAGAGTAAAACAATCTGGTCTGTTCTACTTTCACTTCCTGTTGTAGTGATAGGAATGTTCTTTATGGAGATACCGTATGCCAATGAAATTATGTGGCTGTTTTCAACACCTGTTATTGTGTGGTTTGGTCGTGAATTCTTTATTAATGCATGGAAACAGGCAAAACACCGCTCTGCAAACATGGATACTTTGGTGGCGATGAGTACTGGAATTGCGTATCTCTTCAGTGTATTCAATATCTTATTTGAAGACTTTTGGCACCAGCGGGGATTGCATGCGCATGTATATTTTGAAGCAGCAGCAGTCGTAATTGCATTTATCTTGTTGGGTAAAATGTTGGAGGAGAAAGCAAAGGGCAATACTTCTTCGGCAATTAAAAAACTGATGGGTTTACAACCTAAAACAGTGATGGTAATCCTTTCGGATGGTACAGAAAAGCAGATGGCAATTGAAGACGTGAGCGTTGGCGATATCATTTTGGTAAAGCCTGGAGAGAAAATCGCTGTCGACGGAATGGTTAAATCGGGATCTTCGTATGTCGATGAAAGTATGTTGAGTGGAGAACCCATTCCCGTTCTGAAAGAAGAAAACGAAAAAGTATTTGCCGGAACAATCAATCAAAAAGGGAGTTTCCAATTTGAAGCGGTGAAAGTTGGCAAAGAAACGATGCTCGCGCAAATCATCAAAATGGTGCAGGACGCTCAAGGAAGTAAAGCTCCTGTTCAGAAATTGGTGGATAAGATTGCTGGTGTTTTCGTCCCGATTGTGATAGGAATAGCAATACTCACGGTTGTACTTTGGTTTTTCCTAGGTGGTGAAAATGGAATCATCCACGGACTTATGGCGGCAGTCACGGTGTTGGTGATTGCTTGTCCTTGCGCGTTGGGATTGGCAACTCCAACTGCCATTATGGTAGGCGTCGGCAAAGGTGCGGAACAAGGAATTCTAATCAAAGATGCCGAAAGTCTCGAACTTGCAAAAACAATCAATGCCATGGTCTTAGACAAAACAGGGACGATTACCGAAGGGAAACCAAAAGTAAGTGGAGTTCAATGGTTAAATGAGCAAGATGAATCCAAGAACATTTTGGTCAGCATCGAAAAACAATCCGAACATCCATTGGCTGAAGCCGTAGTCAATCACTTTGAAGGTGTTGCAGTTACGGATCTGACCAGTTTCGAAAGTATAACAGGGAAAGGAGCCAAAGCGGAACACAACAAAGAAATGTATTTCATCGGAAATAAAAAACTGATGATGGAAAACAACATTACCGTTGCAGATTCCTTACAAGAGAAAACGGATGAGTGGAGCACGCAATCCAAAACCGTGATTTGGTTCTCGGACAGTCAACAGGCACTTGCTGTAATCGCGATTTCCGATCAGTTGAAGGAAACTTCCATTGAAGCCATTAAACAAATGCAGGACATGGGAATTGAGCTGTACATGCTAACGGGCGATAATGAAGCGACGGCAAAGGCAATTGCGAGTCAAACTGGAATAAAGCATTACAAGGCAGAAGTCTTACCTCAACACAAAGCAGATTTTATCAAAGACCTGCAACAAAAGGGTAAAGTTGTAGCAATGGTCGGTGATGGAATCAACGATAGTACCGCTTTGGCAACTGCTGATGTCAGTATTGCAATGGGGAAGGGGAGTGACATCGCCATGGACGTCGCCAAAATGACGATTATTTCATCGGATCTGACAAAAATCCCATACGCTATTCGTTTATCCAAACAAACGGTTGCGACCATCAAGCAGAATCTCTTTTGGGCGTTTATCTACAACATTATTGGTATTCCGATTGCCGCGGGGATTCTTTATCCCATCAATGGTTTTTTACTAAACCCAATGATCGCAGGAGCAGCCATGGCACTCAGTAGCGTAAGCGTTGTCGGTAATAGTTTGCGTTTGAAATGGAAGAAATAGGCGTGCTTGTGCATGTCAATAAGAAACAACAGTTTACGTGCACACTACGCCAGTGATATGGGACTAGGTTTTGGTTTAACACTGAATTATTAAGTAGTATTTCCAACATATCTCGTATTTTTGAAGAAAACCCCTACCGTTATGAAAGTCATCACCCTTTTGTTATTCTTTACCTTTTCGTTAAATCTACTAGCGCAAGACAAACCCGCATACGTTATTTACAATGCGAAAGGGAAGAAGGTTTCTTACGCCAAGATGCTGAAAGCAATGCAAGATCAAGATTTAATTTTGTTTGGTGAATTGCACAACAATGCAATCGCTCACTGGTTGCAGTTGGAACTCACCAAGGACATGCACAAGACGCGCGAGATCGTTCTTGGGGCAGAAATGGTTGAAGCAGATAATCAAGTTGAATTGAATGCTTATTTGAAAGGCGAGATTGATGCAAAGGCTTTGGATTCTACTGCTCGATTATGGATTAATCACAAAACAGATTACGCCCCGCTGGTGGATTATGCGAAACAAAACAGCATTCCGTTTATCGCGACGAACATTCCAAGAAGATACGCGAGAATGGTTCACAAAGGTGGTTTTGGTGCGTTGGATACCTTATCGAACGAAGAGAAAGGATGGATTGCTCCGTTGCCTATTCTGTACGACAGTCTGTTGCCGACTTATCAAGAGATTTTGGTCATGATGGGAGACCATGGTACACCTGAATTGGTCATGGCGCAGGCGATTAAAGATGCGACCATGGCATATTTCATTGCACAAAATTGGAGTTCACCTAAGCTGTTTATTCATTTTAACGGAGCATATCATTCCAATTACTACGAGGGAATTGGTTGGTACATTGATAAGTATAATCCAGCTATTCAGGTAAAAACAATATCAACCGTCACTCAAGAAAATATCGGGAAGTTACTCGAGGAGAATATCGGTAAAGCGGATTTTATTATTTGTGTGGATGAAGATGTGACGACCACATACTAGAATTTAGATGCGCACACCGATCATACAGACATCGTCAATTTGGTCGTTGACGTATCTATCCAGATTCTTTTCAAGGACAATTTTCTTACAGATGAATGAGTGTGAGAGTGAATAAATATCAGAGCAGAATGTTCGCTCTCGCTCTCATTCTCACTCTGATTTTGAACAGGACATGGATGGATTGTCGAACCAGATTGCTAAGAATGTTGATATTTGTAGAAAAGAAATAAGATGAATTATTCAGTAATAGCCAAGTCGATTCATAAAGACGAAGGAATTATAGTGTCAGGTGACAACAAAATCCCTTTTGGGATCTCAAAACAAAACAACTTGATGACTCCAGCAGATTTACTTGTGTCAGCTTTTGCGGCTTGTTGTTTGAAAAATGTTGAACGTTTCTCAGAATTAATGCACTACAGTTATGAGAGTGCTGATATATCCGTCGTGGCAGTACGAAAAGACAAACCACCAATGATTGAGAAGATTTCTTTCTCAATTATAATTCAATCAAAAGACGACAAAATCAATACAGACCTCCTTCTTAGAAACCTTCAGAATTTTGGTACGATTTACAATACGTTGGATTCAGTATGTGATATAGATGGGGATATCTCTTTTCAGAAGATTTAGTGCCGTTACCTTGGCTAGAATTCAAATAAAAAAACAGAGTGAAGAACACCGCTTTCGCTCTGTTTCTCACTCTGTTTTTTGTACTCGAGGCGGGAGTACTTAACTTTGAAAACTTTTGAATACGTATGCTAATCAGCTATGTTCCATATCAAAAGATAATTACTACATTTATATTTCAAAAATAATTATCAATACGAATGTTGATAATTGCAACAAAAATTGCAACAATAAATACTTAGTGATATGAACGTGTCCTTTTTTCTTTGGAAATCTAAAAGATCAGTTAAAACCGGAATGATGCCTTTATATGTAATGGTCAACCATAATGGAGAGTGCATTAGAAAGCCAGTCAAAGGTGTTAAAATACTGGAGCAGCATTGGGACGTTACCAAACAAAAAGTAATTTCAAATAGTAAGAGTTCTGATTATAATAACTCAAGTGAGTTTAACTTTGAAATATCTGCCATTACAAATAGGTTAAACAATCTATGGGCAAAGAGCTTTGTCAATGAAAAAGAAATCACATCTGAGAAAATAATTGATGTCATTTTGAATAAAATCAAACCAGAAGAAATCGATAATGAAGAGGAAATGGATCTAGTTTCAGGTTTCGAAAAATTTATAGAGCAGAACAGAAGTCATAGAGCTGCACGGACAATTACCGGGTACGGAACGACACTTAATGTATTTACAGATTTTAAGGAGAGAACTAATTATGACACCAGACTTTCAAACATTAATATGGCATTTTTTGATGCTTTCAGGAATTATTGTTTTGAGGTTAGACAATTTAAGAATAACACTTTTGCAAAGACGATTAATAACTTAAAAACTTTCATGAATTGGGCTGAGGACAGAGAACTTCATTCAAACCCAACTTTTAGAAAGTTTAAAGCACCTGAAGAAGATATTGAAGTAATATTTCTCACGATCAATGAACTACAGATACTTGGAAATTTTAAGTTTAAATCTAAGCGATTAGAACGAGCAAGAGATATTTATTGTTTTGCCTGTTATACTGGATTAAGATTTTCCGATTTAGCCAATTTGAAACCATCGAATATCTATGAAGACCATCTAAAAATAAATGTTACAAAGACACGAGAAAAAGACTTGACTATACCATTAATTAAGCAAGCCAAGGCCATTCTAAAAAAATACGAAGACACAGCTAATTACCCTCTTCCAATGATTTCTAGTCAAAAGCTTAATGAGTACATTAAAGATGCTTGTGAAGAAGCGAAAATAAACACCTTAGTTACTACAACGCGTTATTCTGGAAACAAAAAAATTGAGGAGACAAAATTTAAATATGAATTGCTCTCGTTACATACTGCAAGAAAGACATTTGTGACAAACTCACTAGTTCTTGGGTTGTCTCCATTTCAGGTGAAGGAAATTACAGGTCATAAAAGTGACTCTTCTTTTCGAAAATATGTACATGTGTCGAACGAGGAAAAAATTAACCAATTGAACTCAGCATGGGACAAGCTATAAGAAAGATAATTGAACAATTGAGACCAAATAAAATTGATTTTGACAGAGAGCTTTCAGAACTAAAAAATATATGGTTTACACCTACTTGGATGTTATCCATCGATAATACTGAAAATATCCGAACCCTTAATCATCTTGTCCTAAATTTTAGCCTCTTTCGAGAGCAGCATATAAAACCAATTACCGACCGTGACAGGGTTGAAACTACAAAGTTTGTGGATGGGAAATACATGATCAAGTGCAAGTTGTTAGATTCTTTGCGTGAGTTAGAATGGCAGCTTAAGGATAGCCTTCTAATTGAAAATGATTCACTTAATAAGGCGCTATTTCTTTGCTGTTTTCTGCGAACGGAACAATGTAAAAAGCTTTTACAGTTTGAGATTATTCACAAAGAACATAATCCCGCTGTATTTATTTCCAAATTATGCGACCAGATTGATTTTCTATCAGTCGATGGTTTGTGGTCTGACATGAAGTTTCATAATCCTGGATCATCATATGTAAATGGAACTCGTTGCACTAAAGATTTAAAAAGTGACGTGCGCTCGTTAGGAATTAATGCAAGGAATGCAATCGAAATAGAAAGTAAGATTAAATGGGAAACGTTTAAGAATGTACTTCTTGAGGTTACTGAACTTCCAATTTTTGACTATTGTCAGCTTGATTTCGCAGATGTATTATCACTTATTGATGCCCTGAAAGATGAAGGGAAAAATCAGTTAAAACCCGGAATTCGTAGGTTCTTTGCACAAAAGTGGAATAGGAAGATTTTCAATATACTCTTTCATACCCTATCCCAAGCCGAAGATAGTATTATCCCTATATCTCAACATAACACATTTCTAGATAAGTGGGACAAACTTAAAATCGATAAAATGGGCAGAAGTACAGTTGTTTCTTACCTCGGAAAAAAGAAGTCCCGAACTACTGTACAGATGAACGCATATAAATGCCATTTTATGCAAATCCGGGTAACCATGGAAGAGCTAAATTCCTCAGAAAAAATTGTAAGTGAGCCGACGCGTGCGTTTTTAGAAAAAATTAAAATTCTCGCTACATCGTAGTCAGTACAATAGATATCGACAAAAAGTACAATGCCGTCGTTGTATGGATTGTACCTTTTGATTCACATTGATAGCATTGATTTGCATTAGTATTCAGAGTAATTATTAATAAAAATCAATGGTATGAACACAAATGAAAACACCTCATTGTTAAATCAAGACGCACTTGTCAAAGCAATAAGTGTTGCTTTTCAAAAGGTAATTCTTGAGAACAAGCACATTTTAGCCCCAAGTCTTTCGCAAGAAAGCATTCCCGCGGATGTGTATTTTTCCCAGAAGGAAGCCTGTGCCTTTCTTTCCATCCATCAATCCACAATTATCCGATGGCGTAAGCAGAATTTGGTGCCATACCATCGAATAGGAAAAGCGATAATGTATAGCAAGAACGAACTCGTTTTGTTCGCTAGAACCAAAGTTAACTGGAAATAAAAAAGCACGGTCTGCAAACCATGCTTCAAATTCTTACGCCGTATTTTGGCTTATCCTAAAGTGCTAAGATACGGATATTTAATCAACTTTTAAAATCATTTTATGAAAAATGAAAGTGAATATATCCAGGTGGGCACAACCATCTATAAAAAATCTTACCAACCAACTATCGATGGCTCTTTTATACCGGTACTTCTCAAATGGAATTTTGATGTTATGTGTCGAGATATTTCGAAAGAATCAGCGCATCTTATTCCAAAGTATGATGGTTTCTGGAATGAACCGAATTTAATTGATTACAAAAGAGAGTGCAGAATGGGAAAGAACCGACCCTATTACAATCGGTTTCATCCTCCGACCCACACTCCAAAAGAAGGGTTAATTGATCATACAGAGAAGTATTTAAGAAGAATCTTCAAAGATCGCTATGATTTATTTATCGACTACATGCATGTTCTTTATGTTCATCCAAAGCAGAAACTACCAGCCATTTGTTTAGTGTCGTCTGAAAAGAATAGTGGGAAAACCACCTTCCTTTCGTGGATCCAAGTATTATTTGATAAAAATGCCTCCACCATAAATATTGAGACGCTCATGTCAAAATTTAATTCAGACTGGTCCGAGTCTTTGATCTGTATTTTCGACGAAGCAAAACTTTACACCGACAAAGAAATGAACAGGATGAAAGAGCTTGTTACAGCCAGAACCTTCTTAACTGAGGTCAAGGGCATCGATCGGACTCAAACTCCTTGGCACGGTAAGTTTTTCATTGGTAGTAACCATGAATTTGATTTAATCCGAATTGACGCGGATGAAGACAGGTTCTGGGTAGAGAAAGTGGAACCGATAAATGTTTCTTATAGAGATAGCGATTTGTTAAGCAAAATGATTTCGGAAATTCCAGCATTTATTCATAGAATAATTCATCACAAACAACAGCACCCGAATGTTAGTAGACTTTGTTTTCAAAGGGAGTTGTACTATACGAGCGCTTTAGAAAAAATAATTCAAAATAGTCGAAACTCCTTAGAAGCAGAATTGGCTACTATCATTATTTCAATTTTCGAGCAATTTGACTTTGAGAGCTTTCAAGCAACCCCAATTGATATTGAGTCTTTCCTCTCAAGAAATCGAGGAGTAAAATTGGGTCAAATTAGAAACGTTTTGAAAAATAGATGGAACCTAGAACCATCAAATAATTCGAATTCCTATAAACGAATTTGCAGGAATACGGATGGTGTTTTTCATATTCTTGAGAAATCGGAAATAGGGAGATATTATGAATTCGAAAAGTCCTTTTTCTATAAAAGGTTTGATGATTTGATGATTTGATGAGAAATAGATATTTAGTATGGAAAAAGCCTTATAGCATAAGGCTTTAGGGGATAGGTTGCTTTTCATCAAAAATTCATCATTTCATCAAAAGTGTATTAGAATCAATTTTCATCAAACTAAATTTTCGAAATGCAATTGATGACGAATGTATCGTAGATGGAATGGGAGATTTGAATGGTTTCATCAATTCATCATTCATCAAACGCTTTTCTCCTCCCCCTAAAGCCTAAATGATAAACCAGGGGAAATAGAAGCTGATCGTAGATTGATAAGTTGTGACTTGCAAGAAGTGGGTTTGTGACACGAATCCAGAAATTGGCTCCGTTTTAAAACCCTCTCTTGCTCCCCATGGTCGAAAAAAAATAAGAAAATAACATGAATAAAACAGAGACTTTAAAATTTAGAGTAACAAAGGAAGAGAAGGAAATAATTAAGAGAATGGCAGATGAAACAGGGCTGAATTTATCCAATTATATACGAAGAATTCTTTTGGATAAAAGACCATCGTTTTTATCGAAAGATGAGCGCGATGAGTTGTTTGTTTTAAGAGACAAAGCAATCGAAATTACCCGGACTTTGAATTTGTATCACGAACAGAGAAAAGAGCATACTCCATTTTTACAGGGAGTTAAAAAGTATATAAAAAAGCAAATTAAAAAGCTATGATTATACTGGGTCATTCTGTAAGCCATATCGGAAATTTGGTCAACTATATTTTCAAAGAAGAGAAACAACATGTCTTTTTATCAAGCGACGGTTTAGACATTACTTCCGCCAATTCCATTATGAGCGATTTTGCTCTTTATGATGCGCCGAGTAAAAGATTAAAAAAGAAGTTCCTCTCACTTGTTGTAAGCCCAGATAATTCGGATAATGTATCAATCGACGATTTCAAAGAAATCGTTAATGATGCCATGAAGGAACTGGGTTTAACCCAAAGCCAATACGTTGCAGTACTCCATACTAATACTCATATCAACCATGCACATATTTTGGTATCACGAGTAAAGTACGACAATACAGTTATTAATGATAGTCACATTGGACTGAACTGCATGAAAGCAGCGGATAAGATTGCTAAAAAATACAATATCACAAGTGCAAAGGATATTCGGGAAGAAAATGCAAAGAGGTTTTTTAAATCGACTCCTGACGTTGATGGCTTAAGTCCTCGAGGGGAAGCCAAAGACGAAATAAATCGAATGGTGAAGGAGGTGCTGCATAAGAATACAACTCAGTCAGTCGATGATATTTTTGATCATCTCATGAACTTTCATAATCTTGAAATCAGTATTAATAAATTCAAAAATGGAATGCTAGGGGTTAAACTGAAGTACGGTGAATTTACCTTCAAGTCGAGCGAGATTAATCGATTTCTTTCTGTTCAACCATATGGCGAATCCTATAAAGCGAATAATAGTCTTCAGTTCATTTTGGACAGAAACATCGCCCGATTTGAAGGGAGAAGAAGTACTGAAGAGGTTCTGAAGGATATTGGAGAAAATCCGCACATGCAGGAGTTGCTAGCCCCAGAAATACGAGCTATCACGGATGTACTTCGCATATCTTTACAGTCCTCTAGACAGTCTAGAAAAGAAGAGTATGAGGACATGCTTCTGCAACGGAAGGGTTCAAAAAAGCCGAAACAAATAGGGTTTAAGGTTCAAATATGATATCAAATTCCCATTCGTCTGGAAACAAGTGATCTTGTTCTAGCATTTCCATTTCATGATTGTTCCGTATGGAAATAAGCTTCATATACCTTTTGTCATAGGGAATATTGCTATCAATAGCTAGTTCAATGAACTCTGGTAGTAAAGTAGAAAAATGGAAAAAGACAAGTCCATCTTTTGGAAGTTGAGATATACTGCTCCAGTCTTCCTGAGTAAAGAAAAGATCGAAACATTCGTAGCCTAGGAAAGCCATGTCCAAACAGTCATTGTGCGAAATGATATTTAGGTTTTTCTCGTCAAATGGTATGTAATCCATGGCAATAATTTTCAAAGATTTAAAGTAGTAAATTTTCAAATGGTTGATAGCATTTTTTCAATTAATTGCGCTTTTTTGAAGTTCGTCATCATTTATGAACTTCATCGATAATTCTTTTGCCTCATCAAACCTAAAAATAGGAAATGGCTTCATTTTAATTTCGGGCGTGCTACTTATATCAGCGGATCGAAGTAGGCATTGCCATGAGCTGAATTTATCTTTAAGCTCTTCAATTGTCACTTGGACTTCAATTGCTCCTTGGTTCTTTTTATAGTTCAAATAAGCAAACAGGAATATTGTCCATTGAGGATCCTCTTCCTCATTTATATTTTCAGGAGAATCCTCATCTCCATGCTCTTGATTGCTCACCCAAAATTTCAATAAATATGGAGGAATTTCATCTGAGTAGGCATCTTGATTGCTCTGAATGAAATCCAAACTCATTTGAATAAATCGATCTACCTTATCTCCTGTTTCTACCATTCGATTTCAATATTTTGTATTTCAACTTGCTTCTTTACTGGTGCATTAGAAGAGTTTACATCAGTCGAACTCATTTTGAACGCAACTAGATTGAACTTATCCGTTCCTGGCAACACTCCAACAAAGGTTAGCTCAATTTTTTGAGGGACATTGGTGAAAATTGTTCCAGAATGAAACCCTTGACTTAAGTTAACTCCTTTTTTAGCGTATGGAGCTGAATTTCCGATGGGGTCGATAGCAGTTCCTTCAAAGGGATCGATATAGATTTTTTGGTTTAACCCTGAATTTTGCACAAGTAGCGTTACAGTTACACTTTGATTAGTTCTATCTCCATGAGCGGATAAAACATTGAATTTTAGAAACTCCCACGGAGATTTCACTATACTATTTGTATCAGCATTAATTGCTTCTGAAAACAAATACTTTTCATGATTGTAGTGGCATGAATCAATGGATTGAATCGTCTTTTTAAGCGATATAATTTCACTAGAAAAATAATCAAACATCATTTTGATTTCTGATTTTGATAGTGTGTCTAACATTTCTCGGTTCTGGGCATTCAAAGAAGAAACACCCGAGATAAGGCAAAGTGTAAAAATTATTTTTTTCATATTTTTCAATTATAGTCTAAGGTATAAAAAAGGTGTAATATATTATATTATTTAGAAGAATAAGTTTGAACAATTTGTCAGCATGAATGACAAAGAGTTCTTAATTAGATTGGGAAAGAATATAGCTTTTCAAAGAAAGAAGAAAGGTTTATCTCAAACTGAACTGGGATTTCTAATCAACGTTGATCGTACCAATATATCTGCCTTGGAAAACGGAAGACACAACCCAGCAGCTTTGACCCTAAGAAAGATTGCCGAAGCATTAGGTTGCGATGCGGTTGAATTTTGGGATATGGCATAAGTGTCGTTCCCTCGATGATGTGAACTACTTAATATTACTCATTTAACAATTACATTTTTAATTCACAATCAGAATGTAAGTTGTTAACAATCACCAGATTTTTTTTGGATATTATTTTTATTTAACTAATTTGTGCCTTGATATAGAATTAATAACCTTGCTAAACTTAAGAATTCACCGTATCACATTTAGGTTTTATTTACTGTTCAACTCTATTTATCAGTTAACCTAAAATACGCCTCTAAAGTATAGCCCATATTTTAGTTTTTTATGGAACCTACGAACACACGAAATTTTACCGTAAAGGGAAACCTTGAATGCGGATTTACTCCCGATGTATCAACAGTGTACAAGAGCATTGCCAATCTTGGTGTCGAATTATGGCACAAAAGCCCAATGGAAGTTATTTTTCTTGGTCGCGGAATCACAGATGTAAACGGTGATTTTATCGTGAAATTTGAGGTTGAAGGAACCCCACCTTACCTTATTGACGGAAAAATAAACGATGTCTTCATGAAAGTGTACTACAATGACACCCTCATCTCAGGAGGCAATCCATACTAAAGGCGAAGAATGTAAAATAAGAACAACTATTTACCTAAAACCTATTACTTATGTCACGTCCAATTAAAGACTTAATTCTCAACGAAGGTTTTACTGACCTTGGCACCTTACAAATTCAAGTTACCGAATTTGAATTTCCTGTTCTTCGCGAACAAGAAGTAAACGAAAATGCTCCGCAACAATCTTGGAGCGTTTTGTTTCAGACTAAATTTACGAATGGAGCCCCTATTCCTGCAGGGTATAAATATGAGTTTGATGCTGGAATTTTCCAAAGAACACTAATTTCCAATAAAGAAGGTTTTGTGGATCTTCAATATCCAGAATTACCAATTGTAAAGATAACAGAAGGCGATCTATTGGCACAGATCAAAGTAAATGGTCCGCTTGAAAGCCGAAATCAAGAGTGTTACCTAAGAATAACAGATGGAGTTAATGCATTTTTTACACTAATAACGGATATTATCTCGCACGCTGGTTATCTTTCTATTTTTGATGGAGATGAAACTTACTATACGCTTAGTGATAGTTTAAAAATATTCAGCACATATACCGCTCTTACTGTTACCAAAGATGCGACTTTAACTGCATATAACACGAGTGGTGTTCCAGGATGGGTTTCCGTTGGACAAATGACGTTTTGGCATATTGAATTCCCAGAAGAGCTAACGGTTATTTCAGATGGTATTTATGCCACCAATACAAACACTGGTTCGGTGACCTCTGGTTTTTTGGGTGCAAGTTCAACACCATTTGAAAATTTTTGGGCAACCATTGAAAATCCAGTGCCATATATAACTGGAGTCAATATTAAAATCTACGAACCATTCGGAGATACACTTATTTTTGATTCAAATAGAAATGTACTACCAGGGAGTAAAGATTTTGTAGTATTAACAGTCGATGGACCACCTGCACAAGTAGATAGCTCACCTAATTTATCCGCTATTGAAACAATAAGTGGAGTTACATTTACTACTGAATTAACAACATTTCTTACAGGAGCAGATTTAGAAACTCTCAATGCCCTTAAAAGCGCAGGTCCAATAAAATTTTTGGACGGTCTGCCTACCGTAGGAGTGACGGAAGCTGAACTGAAACTTTTACAAGGACATGTTGATCTTTATACCATCAATGAAGACATTACAGTCAACCAACATTTAATTGCAACAGGATATGATAATTTGTATGCCATTGCAAACACCTCCAAAAAACAATTTTTGGATGCAGTGGTAGCCGTAGCACTTCCTCTTTTCAAAGCTGCCCAGATTCATGAGGTTGTAGGACAGACCCAAAAAATGATCTCAAATGCACTCGCTGAGCGGATTTCAGACTTCAAATTAAACACACCAGTCTTTCCAGTAATACCAGGTAATAATTTTGTTGAAGAAGAATTTGCAGGATTTATCAACTCGTGTGATTGTGACGATTGTGCATCTGCTGTAAGTCCATTTACATATATGGTAGACTTACTTATGTACGGTGGTAAACACGTTTCAAAAACAGAAGAATATACGCCTGTAAACTACAGCGCATTTGTAACCTTGTTGCAAGACTATTTCTACCAGCCTTTTGGAACATTGGCCGTTGATTGCCATACACTGCATGAGCAATATTGTCGTGTACGACTGGTGACAGAAGTATTGGAAAAATTTGCAGTTGAGCAAAGTCTTCCAACGCCTGTCCTTGATCAATTGGAAGCAGATCGATTGAAATTTCTTCAATTGACGTATCAGAATATCTTGTTACAAGCGAGTACATCGTTTGAAGAATTACGCGACGTCGTAAAAATGCAACCGCTTGAAGATAAGGTTGAACGTGCAGAACGCTGGGCGAACAAATTGGGTATTCCGCTTTACGTTCCTGAGGAAACTGAACTTACTGCTGACAGAATTTGGTTAACGGTGGACAATGCTGATCCAGACAATGAACTAACTGCAGAAAATTTGGAACTCATTTTCGGGTTTAGAGATACACTGAGAGATGTGCTTACAACCACTCCAGAATCACTAATGGAAGAATGGAGAGCGGTACATTTGAGAGATTTGTGGAGAAAAGCAGATTACCCATTTACGAATTACAGCCGTGAACACGTTGACCCTACGGACAATGGAACGTTCAAGGACAATTGGTTGCCTATCATTGATCCAGACATTATTGGACGTGCTGACATGACCTACCTCACTTCTGAGTTTGCCGAAAATTTGTTGGTGCACAGAAAAGAAGATACCGACCGCTGTCTGGATTTTTATATTTCAGATGTTGGACTTATAAACAGAACTTCTGTGGACATGACGCACAGAATTTTGCGTGTTGTTGATAGAGATATTACCACACAGGAAATTGAAGAAAATAAAGTTCGCATCGATAATGGAAGTAGTTTTATAGATTTTAACGTACTGGAGCTTTCACTTGTAGGGTTAAATACGGACGTTATTCTTAAAAAATCTACACCCCAAGTAACAGAACCTGCTATTTTTCAACCTGACGGCGTTGAGCCTGTTATGCAGTATACTCGTGTTTTGAAGATTCTTTCTAGTGAAATTGCAGTTGTAAGTGATGTTGTAACAATAACCTTTTCAGAGCCCTTACTTGTGGACGTGTTTTCTTCATGGCCTCTTAGACTTGAAAGTACTGGTTCACCAGAAATCTATACCAATGTGAGTCCTGTTTCTGGCTACGGAATTACAAATATCAATTATAGTTCTGAGTACGTGGTTAGTTTTGATATTCAGTCAACGGTTCCAGCATTTTTTGCAGGAGAAATAACAATGTTCTTTCAAGTAGAAGTTCCCTTGTACACCGCCGAAACTCCGAATCCGACGTTTGTTTGTAATGAATTATTTGGTGAGGATCAAACTTATACTTATTTGGCTCCTGCCATAGATACTCCATTTGTATACCAAGTATGGGTAGAACCGACTTTATGGCCAGAAGTACTTGGTACTGGCACCAAATACGAAAAACTAAAACAACTTTACTCCATTATTCAATCCGGTCAGGCGACGGACGATTTAAACGCTATTGTAACCAACAATCTGTTCTTGAATCCTGCTACGTTTGCGAAAATGATGGAAATCTTTCTGGCATGTGAAAACTATATTGCATCCATGTATACGTTTGAGCGCCCCACGCAAGAGCAACTTTATGCATTGACTTCCATTTTTAGAACGAGTGCAAAAGTCCATTTGCGCGATCCTTGGGTGAAAGAGGAGATCAAATACGATCCACTGGGCGGAACCGCCTACGAAAAACTAATGTTGAACGGTCAGTTCTTTTGGAAGGCACTGCACGAACCTGTGGTAGGTCCTTGGGATCCGAGTTTGCAAACTATTCCTGCAGACATGGTGGACATCAGCCCAACAAATGTTCCCATCATTGATCCTGAATTGTTAGCTTTCAAAGACATGCTTCAACATCCTGGAGCAAAAATTTACCGAGAATTATACAAAGATAGGGTAGAAATACTTAGAGATAAGTTTGACGAATACTTTGCAATGGTAACATCTGGGACATATAATCCGGACGCCTTTGAGGAAATATTGAATGAAATAAATACTGGAAGCACGGGAACTTCTTATGATCTTTTACCTGAATATGATGATCTGCAGGAATTAATTGCTGACTTTGAAAGTACAGATGACTTTAGGATACATAAAGCGACGCTAAAACTAGAGGAAGCCTTCGGTTTTTCAGCGGAAGCCTTTTCAGTGATCTTGCCCATCATGCGCGCTTATGAGGACAATAATCCTATTGCGCTGCCTTCTCATACTGAACTCAAAAAGGTGGTGAAATTGCTCGTAACTGGGTTTAAAAAAATTCAATTGTATCCTACGCTTACGACAGACGGTTGGATTGAAGAAGAAGTAGAAGGGACTTTTGACGATGGTGTTCCTGTAAAATACTACAACGTACTAAAAATGCGTCTATCACCCGAACTTGGAATTCTTTCCAACAGAATTAACTGGCAATACACATTGCGTGTTTGGAACCGCATTCCAACCATTGTACCCGACATTGTTCCTCCTGAAAACATCAAGGAGTTTATTGCAGGAGAAACAGCACACGATATTTGGGTGGCACGTAAAACGGCTGTTGATACGCTTCGTGATGATATAGCGACACTTTTTAATTCTGCGGTAACACCCGTTGGAGATTTACTCGCCAATTACGAAGAATTGCTAAGTATGGCGGTAGCACGCACGGAGGATGACACCATCACGGTTGCCAATTACATAGATTATTTTCTAGATCTTGAAAACTTAGAGGAACTAGGTGAAGACATTCGACCGTACATTGCACAACTGGGAATAGAAATTACCGAATATCGGGTCTTGCGAAAAATCTACACAGTAATTAATGATGCTCAAGGTTCACCAAGCGTTGATTTACTCGAATCGGAATACACGGATGTTATCGATATTCTGATCAAAATTCACACGAGAAATGTGCTTCCTTTTGAAGCGATTCAAGAAGAGTTTGACGAGGATGTGATTTTGTGCAGCGATGCGTTTCAAAATTACAAACCTACGAGCATTAACTTCCCGTTAAATACGGTTGTCAATGAGCCGAACAAATGGCGGACGTCTCACCGTGAAACAAAAGCTTGGAAAGATACGCTTGAAACCCGTGATGAACGTGAAAAACGCGTAAAAGAAGCCTGGAAGGATGTTTTGCTGGAAGCAGAAGACATCACAATGCCTGTGATGCGGGATGCTCTGATCAAAGCATTGAAAGATGAATGTGAATCAATGGAAGATGCGGCAGAACGATTGGCAAAAACGCTCTTTATTGAAACCAAAGACAATTGTTGTGTGAAGCACAGCAGGGTTTCCTTTGCGATAGAAACGTTGCAAGGATTTTATTTCTCTCTGCAAAGTGGTATCTTCAATGATTACCTCGATGGATTTAAAATTACTGCGCCCAATTTTAAACGCGAATGGCAATGGTTGGGCTCTTATGCCACATGGCGTGCAGCAATTTTTACCTATATTTTCCCAGAGAATTTGTTGTATCCTACCTTGAAAAGGTTGCAAAGTCCAGCGTTTAGACAATTATCAGAAACATTGCGCAACGCCAATCGTTTTTCACCAGATGATGCGTGTAGGGCAGCTAAGAACTATCAGGCGTATTTTGAAGATCTTCAACAACTTGAAATTGTTTGTTCTGTAAACTCTGGTGCTTACCTATATAATCAAGACCCTTTTGATTGTTGTGGTGATTCTAGTGATACCATATCTCCCTATTGCACCTTTTTTATAGGTCAAAGTCCAACATCTGGAAAGAGCTATTGGTCGCAGAAGATCTTTTACGATCAGGCATCTGGTGCACATAGTTTTTGGGAAGAATTACCACTCATTAAAGATGTCAAAATTTTAGGTTGTTATCCATTGGCAAGAGAATATGATGAAGACCACCAAGCTTTGGATTTAGCGCTTTGGCTTTTTTATACTTACCGAAAAGATGGGAAATTAGTCTTGGCATACATCAAAAAAGACCTGATGACCGCTGGAAGTCAGTGGGAAGATGAAGCGGAAGTGGAGATGCCTAATATATGGAATGCTCCGTTTGCACCAATTTCGGTCTCAGCTACCCAAAGTTCTTTATCTTGGGATTCACCATCATTTCTTTTTACTATTGGTCCTTTTGACACAGATTTTTATGATAATGTGAATCTTTCATTTGACATTAACTCTGGAAAATTTAATACTTCAGCTTCTAGAAGAATTCATTTTATAAGTAAAAATAAAAAGCCAATTAGTTCAGTCAAATTTAGAGTGGAAGGTTCTGGTGCTAATACCGGAGTTTGGTTTGCTGGAGTACTGGTTGCCTTTCAAAATGAGATTCGAGCTCAATATTTTGGATCAACGAGTGCTGTGCCAACGATGGGAGAAAAGCTAGAAAACATACCAATTGATTTTTCTGAAATATTGGGTTGTTTTCAAAGACAATCCGTTGAAAACAAAATAATTATTATTGGTAAAGAAGCAATTACAGGGGAGGTAAAGATAGTCGAAGCCACTTTTTCTTATCAAAGTGGAGTCTATGCCAGCATCCCAATAGAAGATTTAATCACCTACCAAATAATTGATAATAATTCGTCTATAATTAGTAATGCTGCTAAAATCCTCCCTACTTTTAAAGTAAGTACATGGGAAGGCGCATTAGTAGTGAAATCTGCAATCTCAGGGGAATACACAGGAGCTCACGTAAAAGTACAAAGTGATGAAATCTTGCTTCTTAGCCCTATCCGATTAAAACCACAATACGAAACATTAATTCCCATAGAATCTTCTGATTGCTACGATAATGTGCAACTAAGAAAAGACAGTATCAGAGCCAATATGGTTACCAACATGAACCAACCTGTTGGAACCATGGGCAATGAGATTCTTTCTACTGCTACTTTAAAGGAGTACTTCTATGAGGCATATTACTTTGTTCCGATGCTCATAGCACTAGATCAACAAAGTAGAGGACAGTATGAAGCGGCGCTTTCCTGGTACCGTTCGGTATACGATTACACACTGAGTGATAATACAGACCCTGAAATGCGAAAAGTATTCTATGGTCTTGTATTGGAAGGTTCAATCAATAGCACCTATCAGCGACCTGCGGATTGGTTACTAGATCCGCTCAATCCACACATGATTGCGCAAACCCGCATCAATGCCTATACAAAGTATACCATTCAGAACATTACACAATGTTTGTTGAGTTATGGAGACCGTGAGTTTACCATAGATACGATAGAGACTGTTCCGAACGCCCGAAAATTGTACTCAGAAGCATTGAGCTTGCTTAAAGTTCCTGAATTGGATAGAAAACCTTCCCTATGCATCACCATGGTGAATGATTGCCTAGATGATATTATTGTTGTCCCTGCCCCATGGGAAAACTCCTTTTCCGTTTTAAAGACAAAACTCTTGAATCTCGGAAATACAGTTGTTATTCAGGATATGATTAGTGAAATCGCATCAATTTTTAATGCCGACGGAGCCACCATCGAAGAGAAATTTTCAAATGCCTTTGCTTACATTGAAACCAATGCTCCAGCTCCACCAACGCCAGATACGGTAGTTGACATAGCCGATGGACACGCAGAACAAATGAACAATGCCTTCCGTTACCTGTTTGCTGATATCTCGTTGACTAATTTCAACTCGCAGGTAGGACAGCATTTTAAAGAGGTTGTTGCAAGTATTTCCTTTGTTGAGCCTGAGTTGGTGGAAACGGAAGAAATGGAAGAACACATTGCGTGGTTGGGAGAAGAAGTCTTGGACAATGCAACGCCTTACAGCTTTACACCCGTGAAGTCAAGTGGAGCGCAGCGTTTACCGAATGAATATGCGTACAATCCGTTCAGTTCAGGCGGCCCTGGATTTACGGCAAATCTAGTGTACAGCAACGCAGCAGTGGTGTACGATCCCTTTTTGTATGCTGAAAGTTACACACCATTAATTACCTACCGTTTCTGTTTACCAAAGAACCCTGTGTACACTTCTATGGAACTGAAAGCAAATCTGGAATTGTTTAAAATTCACAACTGCAGAAACATTGCAGGCATGGTGCGTGAGCTGGATATTTTTGCCGCGGCAACTGACAGTACTACGGGCGTGCCAATGATTGGTGCTGGGGGAAGTTTAATCTTACCAGGGATTGGCAATTTCACACCTTCTCAGTACCGCTTCCGTGTGCTCATCGAACGTGCAAAACAATTGGTAGCACAGGCGCAACAACTGGAAAGCCAGTTCCTGTCTGCCCTTGAAAAAGAAGATGCTGAAAGTTACAGCCAATTGCGCGCCCGCCAAGATTTACAAACAGCCAAAGCTACGGTGAAATTACAGGATTTGCGCGTAAGGCAATCTGAGAATGAAAGAACCGTTGCAGATATCCAACATACTAAAGCTACCTTTATAAAAGGTACCTACGATAGTTGGATTGACGTAGGGTTGAATGGATATGAAACAGCAAGTTTGACATTATTAACGGTTTCGACAGTTATAGAGACAACATTAGCTGCTGTCGCTTTAACTCCAGCTGGGAAGTTTGACATTAATGATGCTTTGAGTGCTACTGCTAGGGCATCCTATTCAGTTTCTCAAATAATGTCCCAACTCGCCTCTTACCAACGTCGTGCAGAAGAATGGCAGTTCCAAAGCAACATTGCATCATTTGACATTGCCCTTGCTGATCAACAAATAAAAATAGCAGATCAAAATATCCGCATCGTCTCACAAGAACGCGAAATTGCTTCACTAAACATGGACAACGCAACCGATACACTGGAATTCTTGAAGTCTAAATTCACCAATGCCGAGTTGTACCGTTGGATGGGGAATGTGTTGGAGCGTACCTACAGTTATATGCTCAGTTTAAGTACTGCTGTGGCAAGATCTGCAGAACGGCAATATTACTTTGAGCAGCAACAACAAGCTGGACCGTTTATTTTGGACGATTACTGGGAAATTCCTGAAGCAGGCACTCCGAACGGAGGTGGAACAGACCGAAGAGGTTTGACTGGTAGCGCACGTTTGCTTCAAGACCTTACCCGTTTGGATCAGTTTGCGTTTGAAAATACGAAGCGCAAATTACAAATGACCAAAAGGGTGTCATTGGCACAAAATTTCCCTGAGGAATTTCAAGAGTTCAGAGAAACAGGAGTGCTTGGGTTTGCGATTACAGATCGCATGTTTGATTACGATTTCCCTGGACATTATTTACGTTTAATCAATGGGGTTAAAGCTTCTATTGTGGGACTTGTTCCTGTCAATGATGGCATCAAAGCAACACTAACCGCAGGAGCAACTTCCTACACGGTGATTGAAGCGAATGGCTTGTACCAACGCGTACCGATCCGTAGAATGGAAATTGATCAGATTGCGTTAACGGCTCCGACACAAAGCAATGGGTTGTTTGAATTACAACCCATGCAGGGGGAACTGCTAAATCCGTTTGAAGGAATGGGGGTTGAATCTCAATGGGAATTTAAAATGCCTAAGTTCTCTAACCGTATGGATTACAACCAGATTGCGGATGTGCTTATTGATGTTGAATACACCGCCATGGAAAGTTTCCAATACCGCTATCAAGTACTTCAGGACATTGACAATACAGCACACTTTGCTCGAGGGTTCTCGTTCAAGAATGATTTCCCTGATCAATGGTATGAATTGGCAGAAGCACAAGAGGGTACAGAAACTATCATAGTGGAATTTGAACTGAAACGGGATAATTTCCCGCAGGGATTGAATGAGATAAAATTAGACGGAAGTAATCTTCTTTTACATTTTGTACGAGAAGGTGGATTTACAGATGAAATTGAGGTTTTTGATTTCAATCTTGCATCGGCTGAAGATTCCCAATTTGTGGGAGAAACAGTAGATGGAACGTTCCATGCCAATGAACTAACGAATATCCTTTCCAATCAAGGAGGAGGAACGCCTTTTGTAAAGCTACGTTTGTCTTTTGATAATAACTTCTTTAACCGCGAGTTGTTCAGTGAAGAAAAGGTGCAGGATATTGTTTTGTTGGTGAATTGCAGAGCTGATTTACCAGCGTATCCGTTATAAAGGGTAACTACAAAGGGCATGAAGTACACAAAGGAGATCTCTGTGAACTTTGTGCAAACGTGGTGAATTCCGTGGTTAAAATGGTAATTTAGTAATTGAACAAATTAAAATTTAAAAATTATGAAAAATGTAAAATTAGTAGTGCTAGCAACAATGACCATGTTGTTTTTGGGAATGGGAGATGTGAGTGCGCAGGAAAGTAAAATTCAGTCTGTAATTATATCCGTATGTGTCAAAGGAAGTAAGCACACAATTGAGGTCGTCAATCCAGACTATAGTGTTGAATTAAAAGAATATACAACTAAAGACAACAACGTTCATGTTACCTTAAAGCAAGAAATTGACAAATGGTTGGAGGAAGGATATCAAATAATGGAATCAAATTCTAATTATCTTTCTAGTGGTTTCCCGGTTAGTGGATATATTTTGGTCAAGGAATGATAAATATAATCAAACACATTTAACCAAAACCTATGTCAAACACAAAAGGAACTTCAGCCATAGTACCTCCCCAAGGAGGAGGTGCACAAAGTGGACTGGGAGAAAAATTCTCTCCTGACTTGTTCACAGGTACAGGCAATTTTAGTGTACCTATTGCTGTTCCACCAGGTAGAAATGGCTTTCAACCTGAATTGACATTGGGTTACAGTTCCGGGAATGGAAATGGTACTTTTGGCATGGGTTGGGCGCTAGGTATTCCAGGTGTTACACGAAAAACAAGCCGTGGAATTCCAGTGTATAGCGATGAGCAGGATATTTTTATTTTATCAGGATCGGAGGATTTGGTTCCTGTGACTTCGACAAGCTCAGTCACCGAATCCGTTAGACACACCAAAACACAGTATCGCCCACGTACTGAAGGGCTTTTTGCGCGGATTATTCACCATAAAAAAAGCACTGGAGAAGACTATTGGGAAGTGCGGAGTAAGAATGGGTTGATAAGCTTCTATGGTTCGCCTGACGCTTTCGACTCCGCTCAATCGGCGGCTCAAGATCCCTGCGTAATTGCGAATCCTGAAAATAGAAAAGCAATTTTTGGATGGTGTTTGAGTAAAACGGTTGATCCTTTTGGGAATGAAATTATTTACGAATACGAACGGGACTTCGACTTCGCTCAGTCGCCGTCTAATCCACATATATATGATCAGTTGTATCTCACTTCCATCAAGTATGCGCAATACATGGATGGGGAAGAGAAAAAATATGTGTGCGAGGTACGAATGAATTACGAAGAGCGCCCAGATCCTTTTTCTTCGTACCGACAAGGATTTGAAATGCGGACAACAAAACGTTGTGCGACCATTGAAATGTTTACGCATACGGATGAAACACGAAAAACCAAAGTTTATCACTTCGATTATTTAACGCAGTTGCCCCTGAATGGTGCTTCGCTATTAAAAGCAGTGCGAGTAGAAGGAGTTGATGGTGAGGAGAGTGAATTTATGCCGCCCTTGGATTTTGGGTATTCTACTTTTGTTCCTTCCCGTAGAGGTTTGGGGCAAGTTTCGGGACCCATTCCTGCACTTTCGTTGGCGTTGCCCGGATATGAACTGGCAGACCTCAATGGAAATGGACTTCCAGATTTATTACAATTAGACGGCATTGCTGCGCGTTATTGGCTCAACAAAGGAGGCGGTAAATTTAGCAATCCGAAGAATTTAAGTATTTCTCCAGCGGTTCAATTGGGACAACCAGGCGTACAACTTATTGATGCAAATGGAAACGGCAGAAATGATTTGTTGGTCAACAATGGACTAATGACAGGTTATTATCCTGGAGAATTTGGTTCGGTGTGGAGCGAGCGACTTTTTCAACCGTACAGCAAAGCACCGTCTATCAATTTTTCCGATCCTGAAGTGCAACTCATGGACTTGAATGGCGATGGAATGACGGATGTACTCCACAATGGTTCAAAATTCCAATGTTTTTTGAACGATCCCGTGAAAGGATTTGATAAAGTACGTGTTGCTGATAAAACCTTTGCCAATTTCAGTTTTGCTGACCCACGCATTCGGTTTGCCGATATGACAGGAGACGGTTTGCAGGACATTGTACTTATTTCTTCGGGAAGAGTGCAATACTGGCCAAATATGGGCTACGGACGTTTTGGAAAGAAAGTGAACATGACAAATGCACCGCGTTTTCCTGAGCAATACAATCCCGCGCAAGTTTTGTTGGGCGATTTGGACGGCGACGGACTTGCCGACATTGCATTTGTGGAAAACAACAGCGTTACTTTGTATATCAATCAATCTGCCAACGGTTTTTCCGAAGGAACAAAAATAGTGAACACGCCTGCAGTATTTGATCCAAACGATTTGCGCATCACAGACCTTCATGGAACGGGACAACCGGGTATTTTATGGTCGATGGCAGGAATCGATGGACGCGCTGGAAAAATGTACTTTTTGGATTTCACCAACAACAATAAGCCGTACGTGCTGGAAGAAATGAACAACAACATGGGAAGCATTACCCGTGTGCAATACGGTTCTTCCATTCAGCATTATTTAAGGGATGAGAAAAATCCTGCCACTCGTTGGAAAACAGAACTTCCGTTTTCTGTTCAGGTAGTCAATAGAGTAGAAGTATTAGACCTGCTCTCTGGTGGAAAACTGGCTACGGAATACAATTACCACCACGGTTATTGGGACGGTGCAGAACGTGAATTTAGAGGTTTTGGACGGGTGGATACAATAGATACCGAAACGTTTGAACAGTTTACTTCGACTGCGCTCAGCAACCTGTTCAATGATTCTATTGACAATAATCTAAATTCACCTGACCATTTAACTTCCGAACAGTATACTCCACCTGTAATGACCAAAAGTTGGTTTGAACCTGGACCTGTGGGAACAGATTTTACCCGTTGGCACGAAGTAAATTTTAGCGATGAATATTGGAGTGGAGATGCAAATGTATTGGAACGCACCCAGCAAATGAAAAGTCTTTTAGCGGCTTTAACACGCAGAGCGCGAAGAGACGCACTGAGAACACTGAGGGGCACAATGCTTCGTTCGGAGACCTATGCACTGGATGGAACACCTTTACAAAGCCGACCTTACACCGTTTCTGAGAATTTGATGAGTGTAAGAGAAGAGTTTGACCCCACATTGCACCCTGAACTTTTCGCTGGATGGGAGAAATCTGGACAAGGTTATTGGGCAGGAACAGGCTATATTTTCTTTCCATTCAACGTAGGACAGCGCACTACCCAATACGAACGTGGCAACGACCCAATGCACAGCATGAGTTTTGTCAAAGATTACGATGCGTACGGACAAACCTTGGGACAACTAAGTGTTGGATTGCCGAGAGGTGCTTCTCCCCTCAGTGGCGGAAATGGCAACTATTTGGCAACGTACGGCGAAAGCGAATTTATATACAAAGACCTTGAAGACGGACAATACATGGTAGACAGAACAAAACGTTCGCGTTCTTGGGATGCAACAAAGATTGCAAACAACACTTCTGTTTTTGCTTTCCGTGATGACATTTTTGACAGCCAGGCAACACTTCCCGTCATTGGTTGTTCACTGAATTTTTACGACGGTGATGCCTTTGAAGGACTTCCCTACGGAGAAATTGGCGAATTCGGTACAGCAGTGAGGAGTGAAGCATTGGTGTTGACTGAGGATATTATTTCTGATGTGTACGAATCCAACACTCCTGAATGCTTTAAATCTGATCCAGACTGGAGCGATAGTAACGGTTATCCTGCTTCTTTTGAAGGACTGTTACAAAACAACGATGAACGTTTGGGCTACAAAGACCGCACATCTACATCTAGCTTTCCAAATCATGTAGAGGGTTGGTATGTAGAAGGAGGTCGAATGAAGTACGACTGGCAAGATGTTACTGTTGAACACCCTGTAGGGCTTATGCTCGAAAGCAAAGATGTCTTTGACAATACTTCTACCGTTGCTTACGACGATTACAGCTTATTGCCCGAAACTACGAGACAGTACCTC
Source organism: uncultured Fluviicola sp. (assembly GCA_964643345.1). Classification (GTDB taxonomy): domain Bacteria; phylum Bacteroidota; class Bacteroidia; order Flavobacteriales_D; family Crocinitomicaceae; genus UBA4466. Next base: position 12,461 of record CAZXRU010000014.1, on the reverse strand, counting down.
AATGGAACAGATTACTTGGAAACCACTGCAGAATACGATTATCGTGTAATGCAGGCGAAGAAAGTAACCGACCCCAACGATAATATCACTGAATTTGATTTCTCTCCGCTTGGTTTATTGCGAGCCACAGCTGTAATTGGAAAAGGAACACAAGGAGATTACAAAGCTGCTTCAGGTACTTTTTATGAGCGTTTTGCACCATCTTCACGCATGGAATATGATTTCTTTGCGTTTGTGAACGAAGGAAACCCAATTTGGGTAAAAACTATCCAGCGAGAACAGCACTGGCAAGATGAAGAAGACAGTCCAACTATAGTAAAGGTAGAATACAGCGATGGTTTTGGCAGGTTGTTACAAACACGAGCGCAAGCCGAAGACATCATCTTTGGGAACCAAACTTTTGGAAGCTCTGGACTTCCTGCCGACCAAACCGCTACCAATGGACCTGCGGTGGGGATAGAAAGAGTGCCAGAAGATCCGCTAAATGTAGTAGTAAGCGGTTGGAAAATTTACAACAACAAAGGCGAAGTAGTAGAACAATACGAACCGTTTTTTGACAAAGGATTTGAATACGTATTGCCTCAACTGAGTACCATAGGTGGCACCATTCCACCCCAATTGGGTGTAAAAGTAAAGATGTACTACGACCCGTTAGGAAGAGTGGTAAAAACCATTAACCCCGACAACAGCCAGCAATGGGTCATTTATGGAATTCCGAATGCGTTGGACACACCAACCATTTTTGCTCCTACACCGTGGGAAAATTATGCGTATGATGCTAATGACTTAGCTCCGATTACCAATCCGAGTTCAGATGTTCCTGAAAGCCATTGGTACACGCCAAAAAGTAGTTTGGTAGATGCATTGGGAAGAACCATACAGACTACAGAACACAAGGCACATTACAACGGAACAGCCTATGAAAATGTAGTGATGCGTTATGCGTATGATATCCGCGGAAACTTGTTGGAAGTAAAGGACCCGTACAACAGAAAGGTGTTTGAGCATTTGTATGACTTGCGCCAACCACAGGAAGGTGAGGATGGTGAAAAACAACCGTTGACACCGCTTTGGACAAAACACATTGACCAAGGAGAAAGTGTGCTTTTAGTGGATGCACCTAGGAAACCTATTGAGAGTTCTGACGCAAAGGGTGCAGTTACCCTTGGTGCTTACGACCGTTTATCAAGACAAACTCGTTTGTGGGCGAAGGACAAAACAGGAGACAGTTTTACTTTGAGGCAAGTGATGGAATATGGAGATAGTTCAGGCTTAACTGACCCTCAAGATGAAAATTTAATAGGACAGATTTATAAACATTACGATGAAGCCGGGTTGGTAACATTCAATCAATATGATTTTAAGGCAAACTTGCTTGAAAAAGAGCGTGAAGTTATCTCAGATGCTGATTTACTTTCGGTATTTGATGGCCCTCCAACAGATTGGAACGTTCAATTTTATAAGGTAAATTGGGAAAATTCCCCTACCTTGGAGGGTAATTATATAACTTCCATGGAATATGATGCCTTAAATCGTGTAACAAAAGTGATTTACCCCGAAGATGTAGATACGGAACGTAAAGAATTGATTCCTTCCTATAACCGTGCAGGCGCATTGGAAAGTGTGGAAATGGATGGAAATAATTACGTGAACCATATTGCCTACAATGCACAGGGAAAACGTTTGCTCATTGCGTATGAAAACGATGTAATGACTCGTTATGTTTATGACAGTAAAACTTTCAGAATTGTAAGACAACGTAGTGAAAAATATATAAAAACAGATTGGACGTATACATCCGATGGAAGTGTGCAACAAGACACTGCTCATTTTTATGATTTAATTGGGAACATCATTAAATTGAATGAGAAAACAACGGCATGTGGAATTGGAGGAGCAGGTTCGCTTGAAAGAATTTTTGAGTATGATCCTTTGTATCGAATACTAAGTGGAACTGGTAGAGAAAATTCTCCAACTATCACTCCTATTTGGGATGATAGATATAGAAGCACAGACAATAATACAACAACGGGCTATACGCAAAATTACTCCTATGATAAACTCGGAAATATTCAAGTTTTACAGCACCTAGGGAATAACGATTTTACCCGAAACTTTAATTATACAGCAACCAACAACCAATTGCAAAGTATAGATATTGGAATGAGTAATTTTGCTTTTACTTATGATGCCTGCGGAAATCAAATATCTGAAACTACAAGCAGGCATTTTGAATGGGATTTTGGAAATAGATTAAGAAGTTTTTATGTACAGACAGGCACAAGTGAGCCTACGCAATATGCACAATATTTATATGACAGTGGAGGTACACGTGTAAAGAAACTGGTAAGAACTCAAGGAGGTGATTACACAAGTACCATATATGTCAATGATGCTTTTGAGTACAAAACAAATGGTACAAATGAGCAGAATTTATTCCATATTATGGACGATCAGACCAGAATGGCAATGGTTCGTTTAGGTGATACTTTTGGAGATACAACTCCTGCCATTAAATACAACCTCGATGATTATTTAGGTAATTCTAGTTTGCTATTGGAAACATCTGGAGCCTTAATTAACAAGGAAGAATATTATCCCTTTGGTGAAACTTCGTTTGGCTCGTATGCAAAGAAGCGGTATAAATTTTCTGGTAAAGAACGAGATGAAGAAAGTGGATTGTACTATTGTAGGTTCAGATATCATTCAGCCTGGACATGTAGATTTATTTCTGTTGACCCGTTGGCTCCTAAGTACCCTCATTACTGCTCCTATTCATTTGCAGGGAATAAGGTTATTAGCGCAGTTGAATTGGAGGGCTTGGAAGAACAAGAGGTAAACGGAAAGACAGTTCAGGGTCCTTGGAATCAATCACAAGCTCAGCAAATGGTTGAAAATCCCCAAGGAAATAATTCTCAGGGAAGCAATTCCCAGTTTATACAAAATAATGAACAAACACCAAGTAAAAGTACCATATACCCAGAGGGGTATCCTACTTTTAGTGAAACAAATCTTGGAGCTATAATGGAGCGTAGAACAAATTTGGAATTAAAAATAAAACAAGATCAATTCAATAAACTCCCAATTGCACAATTTCAAACAAGCGGAATACAATATGCTCCAACGGCAGCTTCTTTAGTGTTTTTACCAGAATTTGCAGCTCCCAAAATATTAGGTACATTGAAAATTGCACAAACAACTAGGAACGTTATTACAGCAGAACGTACTTTTTCTGTCGGTTTAAATTATATGAATCAAAGTATAGCCACCGGAAATGTTGGTTTTGGAGATAAAGACCAAGTCTCTCTTTTTGTTAGTTTACTTACTCCGGCAAAAATTGGGTTTATAAACTCTGCTATTTTAGGTGCAACACCAGGAGTAATATCTTATTCACATAATGAAGGTTTTACTGGTTTTTGGAAAAGGTCAGCAAGTGAATCTGTTATAACTGGTTTATCAGGAATGATGGTAAATATGGGTTCACATAAAAGCATTGGTTTAATAAGAAATCCTCATGCAAATTCTTTCTTATGGCAAGGTTTTGGGGGTGTACAGCAAAAAATAATAAATTATGAGTTTTAGTTTTAAAAAGATAGATAAGTTTCGAATTATTATTGTTACAATTTTTTTACTTGTTGCCATTTACATGATTTGTGATACCCTGTATAAAAATAAAATGTTTGAAAACACAGCTACAGTTTTGGGTACTTTAAAGAAAAAAGGTCAAGCAACAGGTAAAGATGGTCCTTATGCAATATTTAGCTATGTAGTTAATGACCAGTATTACAATTTAAGGATTGGAGAAAACTTTCAAGATAGCTCTGATGCAAAATATTATTGTATTGAATATTCTATTGAAGATCCTTCGGTTGCAAGATTAGCAAGACTTTCTGAATGTAGTGAATAATGCGTTTGACCAATTATGCCATTTATGGTGAAGAAGCAACTGATTCTGAAGACATCAATCTAAACGGACAACTTTGGCAACAGTATGACGAAAGTGGTAAGATTGAAATGATGGAATTTGATTTTAAAGGAAATTTACTTTCCAAAAAGCAACTTGTCATTAGCAGTGCCACATTGAAAAGTGCATTGGATAATTACACTACCTATTTAGTAGATTGGACAGGATTACCAAGTATTCTTGGAACACAGGAATTTGAGACCAGCAGTGAATTTGATGCGTTGAATAGAGCAACAAAGATAACACTCCCTGAAAATGTAAATACCGATAGAAAAGAAATTGTTCCTACCTACAACCGTGCTGGAGCTTTGGAAAAGGTGGATTATGACGGCACTGAATATGTAAAAGATATCGTTTACAATGCCAAAGGACAACGGTTGTTAATTGCTTTTGGTAATGATGTTATGACACGTTATGTGTATGACACAAAAACGTTTCGTCTATTAAGGCAGCGCAGTGAAAAATATACATACTCTCAGGTAAGTGAAACACACACGTACACTCCAGATTCAGGCACCAACCGACAAGACGATGGTTTTAACTTTGATTTGGTAGGCAACATCATGAAAATTCTACTTAGGGTGGACGACTGTGGAATTACAGGTGTTGGTTTAGGGGCAAATGCGCTAGATAGAACATTTGCATACGACCCACTTTACAGAGTAATTAGTGGCAACGGACGAGAAAGCGATACACAAAATCAAAATGATTATCTTTATAGTGATGCACCTGCACCGGGAAGTCCAAATGCTGATGATGTGAGAGCGTACGCAAGACAATATAATTACGATAAAATTGGAAACGTCCAACAGGTAACGCAGTCGGGCACAAACGGCTTTACGCGTAATTTTGTTTACAATACAGGTGTAAATACGCTCCAACAGATAGAAACAGGAAGTAGTGTGTTGATCCAAGATTTTACGTATGACACTGTAGGAAACCAGATTACCGCAGGTACTACCCGAAATTACGTTTGGAATGCAGGGAATCAGTTGATAACTTACTACAACCAAGCAGGAACGGCAGATCCTACCATTTTTGCACAATACGATTATTCAGGAATGAACCGCGTAAGCAAAATGGTACGTACCGGAACCGCAGGTTCTCCTATTTATGAGCGAACGATTTACATTGACGGTATTTTTGAGTATCACATATTGGAAAACGGAACTACCTACGAGAAAAACTACGTGCATGTGATGGATGACCAAAGCAGGATTGCGATGGTTAGAATTGGCACTCCATTTCCTGATGATATTACGAACGCTGTGACTTATAATCTGGAAGATCAGATTGGAAGTAGTTCGGTAAGACTAAATACTACTGGAGGGGTTATTGATAAGGAAGAATATTATCCGTTTGGGGATTCTTCGTTGAGAACTTTTGCAAAAAAGCAATATCGTTACGTTGGAAAACAAAAAGATGCTGAAAGTGGTTTGTATTACTATGGTGCACGTTATTATTCGCCTTGGACGTGTAGGTTTATAAGTGTTGACCCTTTAGCGGCGGATTATCCATTTTATACACCTTACAATTATGCAGGAAATAAACCCATCAATAAAATTGATATTGATGGGATGCAGGAAGGAGAACCACCTGCTCAAACAAATAATACAGAGGGAAATGGAGATGTAAGTAATTCCACAGGATTAAACAATCCAAATATTAACTCTGATTCCTGGAATATAGACCCAATAATAGATCCTAAAGATTTTATATACTTCAAATCTGATGCTGCCATTGATCCAGAGACTGGAAAATGGAATTGTAAAGTTGCTGGAACCAAACAAACAGTTAATGCAGGAGGTTCTCCAGGTGGTTCGGATACAAGACTAGATGTATACAATAAAAATGATGAAATGCAGAGTATAGAAAACGTGCAGCTTGGAATTGATATTATTAATAGAAGTCTAGAACGCGGTATTCCTATATTGGTAGGAATATCAACTGGTGTTGATCATAAGAATACTAACCGCTCAACTGGGCACTTTGTCGTTTTTCATGGTCGAGGTACTGATGAAAATGGAAATAAATATTATATCGCAATGGACAATGCAACCATCAAGGGAGATAACCCCGAAAACCCTCAAAATTGGTATTATATTTTAGACTGGGAATCTAAAGGTCCATCTAATGGTGCACCCATTAATAAACCTTTTCTAGGTAAATTTACAGATTTTGAGGCAACACTCAATATGCCAGATGGAAGTACTCAAACATATCATATCTATGATATTAGTCTTGATTCTGGTGCAGTTACTGAAATAAGACCAAATTTAAAGTTTCAAAATAACAGACAACCATGAAAATAACAACTTTATTGATATATACATTTTTGTTTGGGCATTCTTTTTCTCAGGAAATAAGAGAGGAACAAAGAGAACTTATATCTTTATTCAAAGATTCAGCTTCCCTTGAAATGGCTATAGAACCAAGAAGACCTAATACAACTCAGAAACTTGATGTTCCAGTAAGCAAAGTTTATAAAAATAGAATATTAAGTTCCATTACAATACCCGATTATATAGTGGAAGGTGTAATTTGTTCATCAAAAAATTACTGTCTGTACCAATATGATTCGAATAAAATCGTGTATAAATCCGGCTATATTATTGATATATCGAAAAATATAGGAGCTTTAACAATCAAGATCACTAGGTCTTTCAATGAAAATGAAACTCTTTTAATTACATTCGAAAAAAAAACTAATCGTATTATTAATAAAATATGGGTTGGAGCATATCGAGGGGATGATTTTATTATGATGACAAATTGTAATGAATTAAATCGTTTTGAAATACTAACAGCCTATATTACGAATAACGAATCTATTGATAACGAACTTACAATGGCCAAAGTCAGCTCTGCGAAATATAAGATTAATGAAAAAAATGGAATAATTGAAAAACTATATGAAACACCTTTTGATTTAGTGCCTATTAAAATTTTAGGATATGGTGATTTTGAATTTGTTTCTATTTATCATAAAGAGGGAAGATAATAGCTAGTTTGTTTCTTTTATAAAAATGATTTACCCCGAAGATGTAGATACGGAACGTAAAGAATTGATTCCTTCCTATAACCGTGCAGGCGCATTGGAAAGTGTGGAAATGGATGGAAATAATTACGTGAACCATATTGCCTACAATGCACAGGGAAAACGTTTGCTCATTGCGTATGAAAACGATGTAATGACTCGTTATGTTTATGACAGTAAAACTTTCAGAATTGTAAGACAACGTAGTGAAAAATATATAAAAACAGATTGGACGTATACATCCGATGGAAGTGTGCAACAAGACACTGCTCATTTTTATGATTTAATTGGGAACATCATTAAATTGAATGAGAAAACAACGGCATGTGGAATTGGAGGAGCAGGTTCGCTTGAAAGAATTTTTGAGTATGATCCTTTGTATCGAATACTAAGTGGAACTGGTAGAGAAAATTCTCCAACTATCACTCCTATTTGGGATGATAGATATAGAAGCACAGACAATAATACAACAACGGGCTATACGCAAAATTACTCCTATGATAAACTCGGAAATATTCAAGTTTTACAGCACCTAGGGAATAACGATTTTACCCGAAACTTTAATTATACAGCAACCAACAACCAATTGCAAAGTATAGATATTGGAATGAGTAATTTTGCTTTTACTTATGATGCCTGCGGAAATCAAATATCTGAAACTACAAGCAGGCATTTTGAATGGGGGATAGGAAATAAATTAAGAAATTTTTATGTTCAGGTAGGCACAAGTGAACCAACTCAATACGCTCAGTATTTGTATGATGCAGTTGGTACACGGGTTAAAAAACTAGTACGAGTTCAAGGAGGAGATTTCACAAGTAGAGTCTATATTGATGATGTTTTTGAATATAAAACAGACGGTACAAATGAACAGAATTTGCTCCATGTTATGGATGATCAGGCTAGAATTGCAATGGTTCGGTTAGGTGATACTTTTGGGGATACAACGCCTGCTATTAAATACAATATTGATGATTACCTTGGAAATTCTACTGTACTCTTAGAAACATCAGGAGCTTTAATTAGCAAAGAAGAATATTATCCTTTCGGTGAAACCTCTTTTGGTTCTTATGCTAAAAAACGGTATAAATTTTCAGGAAAGGAGCGGGATGAAGAAAGCGGATTGTACTACTGTGAGTATAGGTATCATTCAGCTTGGACATGTCGTTTTATATCAGTTGATCCATTGGCACCTAAATATCCTAACTATTGCTCCTATTCTTTTGCTGGGAACATGGTTGTTACTCATATGGAGCTAGAGGGATTAGAACCTGCTAAAAAGGAAGTGGGTACTACAACCGTTGCAATAGATGGAGTTGAAGATTTTTCTCATGAAGTAAGCGTTTATAAACCAAATCCTCGTGTTAATGTGAATTTAGAAAATGGTAATCTATTTTCGGATTTGGCAGAGGGAGACGTAGTTTACGTGAATGGAGAAACCCTAGTAGCACACTGTGGGATTGTAAAAGATGGAGAAATATATGGAGAAGGGTTTTATCATTTAAAGGATTATATAAATTTTGCAGTATTTCCTCAAGGAAAAGCTCCATACATTAATACTAATGAAGTTAACTCAAGGATATGGGGATATGACATTAATACCAAAAAAAGTTTTTACTTTGATTCTAATATTTTTGAATTAGGAACGTATAATGGGGTTGACCCTAATTCTGCAGAGGGTGATATTTTAACTTTTTATAGAAGTAAAATTTATTATTCATTACCTCCAGCTTCTGGAGCATTGCAACCACCAGATGTTGACCCAACTGATTTGGCAATATCAGTTTTTGGTATCACAAGAAGCATATATAAGTATGCATTTGCAAAGGCAGGAACTCAAATATTGGCAAAGGAAGGTGGTAAATTGTTAGAAGATTGGGGACCAGGCCTTGTTCCATATTTATTCCCTACTAATGAAATCGGAATCTCACAAAGTAGTTACACTTCTCCGCAAATATTTGACCCTAATTATAAAATTCTTTTTTCAGGTGAGCTCAAAGTTAACCCTGACGGAAAAGGGGCATATCATAAAATATCTACAAATAGTGGGATAATTAGAATTATAAATTATTATGTTGATTATGGATTACGTACACATGATTAATTATTACACTAACATATTTTGTAATTTTATAATTTAACTTTAATTTTTAATACCTATGATTAATTTACTCACTTCTTTATTTTTTTCCACTTTAATTCTGTTGTCTTGCCAGTACAAAAAAGATACAAACGCAGATAATCCGAGTTTGAATAAGTTCATAGAAAATGGTTGTGGCTTTTCTTTATCAACAGAGGAATTCAACGAGATTTCAGTTTGGTTCGTTGAACACACCAACCCTTATCAAGCTCTAAATAGTACAGATGCCTATTTAGAATTGAGAGAGGTAATTGTTAATACGAATTATAGTGAGTCTCCCGATATTTTTTTGAGAAAAATGACGACCGATGAGATTTGTATCGATGTTTTTATCCATAATAGTGATGACGCAAAGGTAATTGGATGTAAACTGATTAACACTGAATTTTCTGAAATTGTTCCTAAACAATTAAAAGTTAGGTTCTACTTATATTCAGGAACGAGTGATAGAAATACTAAAATTGTATCAGGTATTAAAAAGCTAAAAAAGTAGGTTGTGCATCAAATTATCGGTTATTTAATTTTAAACGCACAGAGTTACCTCTGCCAATGGTAGAGAAAGTGATACACAAAATCAAAATGATTATCTTTATAGTGATGCACCTGCATATTTATCTCTTGGAGCAAGTGCTACTACTGAAACTATGACATCCTATGTTGCTCCCATGTTTAAGAGTAATAGGACAAACTATACTTTTAACAAATTAACAACAAACCAGCAAAATTGGAGAGTTATGGCTGAAACAGGCAAAGCTGGAAAATCAGTTTTTAGTTTTGCAAGGGGACTGGGGAGGGTTACAGCTGTCGCAACGCCAATATTTATAGGTTTGGATATGTACGATAAAAGCACGGATGGTGACCCAACCACTAACGTAACCACTATGGATAAAGTAGATTTAGGAGTTGGAACTGCTGGCGCGGTTGGTACAGTTGGTGCATCGGTGGGAATATTGAGTAATCCTGTAGGATGGGTAATTGGTATTGGAACAGGAGCTTATTTTATTGGAAGAACAGTCTATGATATAGACCTTTCAACTCCAAGAAAACCGATAGTTGATTCACCAATTCCAAATCAAGCTAAACCAGCAAATGCAGGCTAAATGAAAAATAAATTTAATCATGGGGATATATCATAAATTATTAGTTAGCACTTGCTATACTTTTCAGAACAGCCAATTTAGTGATATTTGGAAATTCATGTCTATAAGCATTTTAAGTTTATCCATGACTCTTAATCTATTGACGTTATGGCTCTTGCTGTATCATTTTGTTTTTCCAAATTTTAGTGATGTACTAATCATAAGTGGTATAAAACATAATTACGCTGTTTATATATATGTGTTGTTATACTTTTTTTTTCCAGTGTTAGCGTTAAATTGGTTTTACATAGGTTCAAAGAAAAGATTGGACAGAATTACTAAAAGATATAGTTTATTAAGAACACGTAAATATTTTAGAATTCATTTTTTGATGAGTTATTTATTAGCTTATATAATGTTGATGTTAGTAATTTAGACGGTACTGCCTCAAAAGTTTGATATTGTTAAGATTGGAACTTAAAGAAAATCGAAAGGCTGTCAGATTGTTGGCGGTCTTTTTGGTTTTCCATTATATCAAAATCAATATTTTATGAAATATGGAATCGAATGTCAATCTTTGTATTCAACACTAAAACATATTCACACGATGGACCGAATCCAACTAAAAAAACTAAAAGACGATTTCAATCAATTCCTTAATCTCTATAATGAACTGAAAAGAGCCAAAAATCAAAGAGAAAGGAGTCGTATTGACAATGAACTCGACACTCTAAAAAACAGAATGATTCATGATTTTGAATTAAGGCAACATGATAATTATGTTACTCATTACAGTGATGACAATCACTGGTTTAAATGTGATGTCGAATCAATAATTGACAATTTGGAAAAAGACAATTTCAATTCCTAACTTTGAATATCTCAACCAAAATTGAAATGGAAGAATTCTTTTACGATGATACCAAATACATAAAGCGAAAAGACCTCGTTGACTTCGAGGACCTTATGATGAAGTATGACTACTTGCCCGAAGAAATCGAGAAAGAAGATGAATTCAATATCGTCTTCCAGTATTTGGTCAATCTCACCATCAAAGCACCAGATTTTCTCCTTCCTTATGAATTCGCCTTGTCAATGCTTAGTCTTATGGAGCCAGACGGAGACCTCCAAGAACTTCAAGTGAGTTTGGAGCAAAGATGGATGCAAGCCTGCGAGAGAGTTGCTGAGAAGGAGGATATATTCAAAAAAAGGGTTGAGTGGGGCTGGGTGGAGAACCGACCTTTAATTCGAGGTTTGTTCCAGAAGGCAAACAAGCTTTGGAAGGCTGGACAGCTTAAGCAAGCTCATGACTTGTTCGGCAAGATTTTCAAGACCAATGAGAATGATAACATTGGAGCGAGATATTCGGTCAAGGCAACTGCTGATGGAATGAGTCTTGAGGAATTTGAGGAACGATTCACATACTCGGATGAAGATGGAACTTATTATAAGAATGAGGCTATTTCGGAATGGTTTGGAGAGGAATAACTTAAAACTTCAACAAACTTCGATTTAATAACTCGTCATAAATTTGCGTATTCACTTGCTCCAATTCCCTTATTTGCTTCCCTAATTCTTGATTGGAATTGTTTGAATTTATTGCTTTTTTAGTTGCAATATCTTCTTTAGTGAAGTCATAAATAGCCTTTAAGTCAGCCGTTGAAATAGATTCGTACTTTTTCATAAATATTGTTTTCCTTCTTATCTTCGGTTTGCCCCTCCGAACGAAGGTAATGGAAATAAAATTGATAATCAAGGACTATTTCTTGCTTTTTTGCTTTGGTTGGAATTCAATCAGGAATAATGCAATAATTAAAACTTCATCATAATTCATCTTTTTTCATTTTGAGTTAATGAGGCAAATATGACGAACTTGGCGCAGGAGCTAAAGGACACAATTTCTTAGGTCATTTTCGTTTAGCTTGGCAAATTTTCTAATCACTCTAGTTCAATGACTAAGAAGGAGCTTCTAATTGGAGAAATTAGAAAATTATTTTAAGGACTACTTGCTCCCATTGCCGTAATTACTTTTGCATTGTTGCGGACAAGTCCCAGAATAGTATACAAATGAACTTTTTTGGATATGAGACGAAAATTTGAGTAAAGTTTAATTACGATTTTAGCCACCTAATCCGCCACCTTAAAAACAAAAAACCCTCATAATCAAAAGATTACGAGGGTTCTGAGTACTCGAGGCGGGACTTGAACCCGCACGCCCCTAAGAGCACAGGATTTTAAGTC